>NZ_JADYWE010000001.1:1420132-2130198 GCF_015864955.1 Salinibacterium sp. NK8237
GATGCGGTCGGAGACACCAAGGAGTTCGGGGAGTTCCGACGAGATCATGATGACGCCCTTGCCCGAAGCCGCGAGGTCTCGGATGATGCCGTAGATCTCAGTCTTAGCGCCGACATCGATACCTCGCGTGGGCTCGTCGAGAATCAACAGATCGGGGTCGGTGAACATCCATTTGGCTAAAACCACCTTCTGTTGGTTCCCGCCCGAAAGTTTGTTCACACCCTCGTTCACTGTCGGGGTTTTGATCCGGAGACTCTTGCGATAGCGCTCAGAGACTATGAACTCCTCGACCTTGTCGACAACGCTGAGCTTTGCGATTTTCGAAAGCTTGGCGGCAGTGACCGAAGTCTTGATGTCGTCAAGAAGGTTGAGGCCGAGAGCCTTGCGATCCTCACTGACGTAGGCGATTCCATTGTCGATAGCGTCACTCACGCTGCGGTTACGGATCTCCTTGCCATCCTTGAAAATCTGGCCGGCGAGGAACGTTCCATAAGAACGGCCAAAGAGGCTCATCGCGAGTTCGGTACGACCGGCGCCCATGAGCCCGGCAAACCCGACAACCTCCCCGCGTCGCACCGTGAAGCTCGTGTTCTTGACGACCAAGCGGTCGGCTGATTGCGGGTGTTGCACCGTCCAGTTCTTGACTTCGAAGAAGACTTCGCCGATCTCCGACGTGCGTTTCGGAAACCTATTCTCAAGCACACGGCCAACCATGCCGCGAATGATGCGATCCTCGTCCACTCCGTCGTGAGCCACGTCGAGCGTCTCGATCGCCCGGCCGTCCCTCAAGATCGTGATGGAATCAGCAACCGCTTCGATCTCGTTGAGCTTGTGCGAGATCATGATGCTTGTGATGCCGCGCCCCTTGAGTCCGCGCAGCAGATCTAGCAGATGCTGGGAATCGGTCTCGTTCAGGGCAGCAGTCGGTTCGTCCAGAATGAGCAGCTTTACGGACTTGTTGAGCGCCTTCGCGATTTCTACAAGCTGTTGTTTACCGACGCCGATGTCCTTGACGAGAGTATCGGGGTCGTCATCGAGGCCGACTCGCGCCAGCAACTGAGTTGCGCGCCGCTTCACTTCGACCCAGTCGATGGCACCCCACTTGGTGGGTTCATTGCCGAGGAAGATGTTCTCGGCGATCGAGAGAAGCGGGATAAGAGCGAGCTCCTGATGGATGATGACAATTCCGGCATCCTCGCTCTGTCGGATATTGCCGAATCGCACGACGGAGCCCTGATAGAGAATGTCCCCGTCGTAGCTACCGAACGGGTAGACGCCAGACAGAACCTTCATCAAGGTTGATTTGCCTGCGCCATTTTCTCCACAGATTGCATGGATTTCGCCAACGTGGACTTCGAGCGAAACACCCTCAAGCGCCTTGACCCCCGGAAATTCCTTGGTGATGGAACGCATCTGGAGGATCGTCGGGGCGTCTTCGGCGCTCACTTCGCCACCTCACATTGCCCTGCGAGGCGAAAGCCCTGTTCTACAAATTCCACGATGGCTCCTTTGCCATAGAAAGTAGTGGTGTTACAAGAAAGTTCAGTTCAGAGGGTGATCTAGGTTGGTTTGAGCGGCACTCGAGCAGCCACGATGGTCGGATCACTAAGCACCTTGCCCTGAGCCATCGGAGACCACGCTTCGGTGGCGATGTCATGAGCGGTGTCGATGTGACGGTAGCCCAGCTCGAGCGCAGCGAGGGTGGCCCCTTTCGCCTCCTTCGGCTCAACGTGAAACACGCCGAACCCGAGGCTCGGGATCGTGATTCCGTTGTTCAGCACGACGCCTGGAACAGGGGAAGAAGTGTGCATGGCTGAACACTACATTAAGAAAAGTAGTAAGACTACCTTTTGATTCGTTTAACTGAGAGAGCCTCTGAACTGCGCGAGGCCTTCCTTCATGCGGGTGAGGCGATCCATGTGCTTCTGCCCGCGACGAAGCGTGACGGCCGTCGCCAAGATGTCGACGACGACGAGTCCAGCCAAACGGCTGACCGTCGGTGTGTAGACATCGGTGTCCTCGATAGTGCGAACGATGATCGGAATTTCGCAATATTCCAGCAACGGGCTCGCGTTGCCCGAGATGCCAATGACACACGCCCCGTTGGCTTGGGCAAGCGCGGCTACCTGCACGATCGACGACGTTCGGCCCGTGTTGGAGATGGCGATGACAACATCGCCCGGCTTACTCATCGCCGCTGCGATGAACTGCTGATGAGGATCGACCGGCGCCGAGGTCGGCATGCCGAACAACGCGAACTTCTGTTCGGCATCCTGGGCGATGATCGCGGACGCGCCCAGCCCCAGCAATTTTAGGGACGTACCGGCCACAATCGCATCGACAGCCCTAGCAATCTGGACAGGATCAAGATGTCTCCGCGCGCGATCAAGGCTGCTAATCGTGTGATCAAACACTTTGGTGGAAATCTGCTCGAGAGTATCGTCGCGACCAATTGTCGAGAGGGTTGCCGGGATGCCAAGGGCCAGCGTCTGCGCAAGCGACATTTTGAATTGTTGGAATCCCCCGAACCCCAAACTCGTGCAGAACCTCATCACAGTGGGTTCGCTCACCCCAGCGGAACTTGCCACACTCGCCATCGTGGCGTTCATGACAAAGTTGGGATCGTCAGCGACTAGCTCGGCAACCTTGCGCTCTGACTTGCGCATGCCGGCCATGGCCTCGCTGAGGCGTTCCAACAGTGACGCTGATTGGTTGTGATCCATACGCTCTCGCTAACTTCGCCTGAGGGCTAAACCCTCAGCATATCGAGCATGATGCTCACAGCATGTTGCATCGCGCGTTGCTGAGCACGCTGGAACTAGGCGCGTAGAACGTTGGCCGAGGCGTCGGGGTGAGGGTTTCGGCAGTGATAGTGGTGTTCACGCTCCTGCTTTCTCGGTCGAGCTGGTCGTGTGAGACACGTCGCTAGCTGCTTGTCGTGACTAGCGAGGAGCACGGTGACCTCAGGAATGCTTCAGGAGCGCAAATCGGTCTCGTCGTAGCCGGTGTGCTTCGGGTTTTCCACAGCTCGCCATCCTTGCTCCGACTCATCCGCAACAATCAGTTGTTTCATTCCGCCGGCGCGCGAGATTACAGCGTAATTTTGTCCGGCGTCGGCGGCATAGCTGAACAGCGTGATGAAGGGTTCGTCGCCGACATTGACGCTCCGGTGCAGCCATCCGCCAGGGACATTGACTGCTTGGCCAGGCGTGAGTTCGATCGCTTTGCTTTGTCCGTCGAGGGTGTCGAGCAGCATGACACCCCGCCCGGACAGACAGTAGTAGAGCTCTGCCCTGTTTGCCTTCGCGTGCAAGTGTCCGCGCGTTATCGAGAACTCGTCGCCATAGCGTCCGGGGAGGAGCTTGCTCGTTCCGACAATCAACGCCCCAGGCCCATCTTGATACTTGTGCTCATCCACCGAGTAAACGAGAAGGTCAGCGCCGAGGGCATCGACTTGAGCAACCCACGATTCGTTGTCGGCGTAGACGTCTTGCATGTCGCCGAGGTGCTTTTCGTAGCGCCTTGTTGCCCCGACGATCGCACCAGTTGGAAAAATCTCCAGCAGAACCGGCTGATCGACAGCGATGTCGGAACCTGTCATCGTTACTCCCTTTGTAGTAAAACTACCGTAGCATCACATTTCGATGAAAGCGCCGTCAAAATTTCGGCGATATTTACTTTCCAACGCGCCGATTATCGCGATCCGTGTAGTGCCGCTAGTGAAGCGTTGGGAGTCTTGATCATTTTGCAGCCGAACCGCTGCCGCCTTAGGGCGCATCCGCGACTGTGCGAAACAGGATCGTGTTGTCTTGCGTAAGGCTCGTTCCCCAAATGAGTTCTGCTGAGGAATCCCAGGAGACCTCGTCGTAGCCATCCTTGGGGCTGACCTCGGCTGCGCTGAAAACACCCGCGGAGGTCCAGGAGCTGGAATCGAAGTCAGTCGCGAACCAGTCGTCCGCGACATCCGTCACCTCAAAGGTGCACGCAGTGTCAGGGTCAGCGGCGTTCTCGCAGCTGGTGTCGAGCGGTGCGCGTTGAATGACGAGCGACTCCCACGAACCGTCGGTCGCCGCCACAACGCTGCCAGAGGCATCCGTCACTTGGGCAATCAGGCCACCGTCGCCCATCTGCTGATTGGCGAGACCGATGTACTCGATACCGGAGTCCGTCTCCTTGAAGTCTTTCGCCTCAATCGCGATCGTCAACGGATAGCTTGCCGTGAACGTGAACGTCTCCTTGTTGAAGGACCGCTCGGTAGTGATCGGAACCGAGTCTTCGCCAACGAGCTCACCATTCACATACATCTCAAACCAGTTATCGGCCCAGACATCGGCGGTGAACTCTTGCAGCTCTGCGGTGGCTTCGGAGGCTTCAGCCGTTTCTGTTGTTGCCGAAGGAGTGATTTCGGCGGCGGGCACCTCACCGCTTGCACACGCAGAGAGCGCAAGAACGCAGGCTGCGAAGGTAGCGGCGATGGTGAGCGAACGAGAAGTGTTGCGCATGACGACATCCAAACATCGGAGGGTGGATCTTCGACGCTATGAGGGTTGTCTATGGACGGGCTGAATCGCCGAGCGCCAACCGGTGCGGCACCCTGCCTTGCGCCCGACACGCAAGACAGAGCACCCGTTGCCAGCGAGCGAGACTCCGTGACTAGTTCTCTGCCCGACGGCCGTAGTGGGGAGTTGTGAATGCGCGATCCCACGGCGCACCAGGAGCCATCAGCTCTCGCCACGGAGCAACCTCGACATACAAGACCCTCATCGCATCAAGCGCGTTGTAATGCAGCGACTCTCCGTCGGTCGAAACCGCATCCTCGGGCACGGCGATTTCGAAGTTTTTCATCATGCCCGTGCGCGAAGTTGTTTCGATACAGACGTTAGTTTGCAAGCCCGCGACCACAAGGCGACGAACATCCAGATTGCGCAAAATTGTGTCGAGGTCAGTCTGGAAGAAGGCATCCCAGCGGTGCTTCTCAATAACAATGTCTCCGGGCTGCGGCGCGACGACATCGAGAATTTGTGAAGACCAATCGCTGGGGTCGAACCCGGGGCCCTCTTCGGCATCCGCGAGCTTCGCCTGGAGACGGCGGATGCTGGGAGTTGTGTCCGCTCCATCGGCACGGCTCACTTGGCGCGTGTAAATGATCGGGATGCCCTTCGATCGCGCATCAGCGAGCAACGCTGCACACTCGGCAACTACCGCATCAAAGTTCCAGATCGGAGGCCACCCGTAGGCATCGCGCCGATCTTGCTCTAGGTACATGTTTTGCATGTCAATCATCACAACAGCTGTTCGGTCGCTCACAGTGGCTCTCGCTCTCTACTCATCTTTAGTGTGGAAACGTACTCCAATACTGTTGTACAGTATCGGTGTTTCCTTTGTGTTTCCGCCTGCACTCGATTTCACTCCTATCGGACATCGATGCTGCCACCAACGAAAGGCTCTCGTGACCGCTGGCAACCCCGCCGCCACCCAGCTGCGCGCTCCGCATCGTTGGGCTACATTCGCGGTCCTCGCCGCGACAGCGGCCCTCACTATCCTCGATGTGTCAAAAGTCGGGGTCGCGCTGCCCGCAATTCAAGAGTCGACCGGCGGTTCGGGCTCCACTATTCAAGTCATGGTGGTGGGCTACACGCTCGCATATGCTGTGCTGTTGTTGCCCGCCGGAAGAGTTGGTGACGTTCTTCCGCGCAAAGCGATATTCCTCGTCGGTGGATTCATGTTCCTCGGCGCTAGCGTTATTTGCGCGCTTGCTCCCGATATCGCGTGGCTGATAGGTGGGCGCCTGTTTCAAGGAGCAGGAGCGGGCATCCTGATGCCGCAGGTGCTCGGGCTTATTCAACGAATCTTTCCGCCGGAAGAGCGCTCGCGCCCATTAGCGGCGTTAGCAGCAACGATCGCGGCTACCGCGCTATTCGGTCCCGTTATCGCGGGCGTCATCATGGAACTCGTTGGCGGCCCTGAGGCTTGGCGAGCGCTGTTCTGGCTCAATGTGGTCATCGGAATCATCGTGCTGCCGATTGCGATCTTTGTAATCCGGGAACCACAAGGCGAGAAACGTCGGGGATTCGACGCTGTGGGAGTCATGCTCTTGACCCCAGCCGTCATTCTGCTCGCTGGGCCCCTGAGCACCGTGTCTACCGACTCGCCCGCATCGTGGCTGACGCTAGCGCTGACCCTCCTCGGAGCAGTCTTCGCGATCGCGTTTGTGCTCTATGAGCGGTACCGAGCCCGCAAAGGACGTCAAGCGCTCGTGGACCCCCTACTCTTCGGCTTCCGCCATCTCACGGTGGGAGTAATCATCGCGGGATTCATGCACGCCGCAGCCACGGCGGGCACTCTCATCATCACGATCGGCCTCCAGCAAGAAGCCGGCCAGACGGCACTTCAGACGGCACTCTGGATGCTCCCTGCTGCGATCGCGACCATCATAGGTTCGTGGATTGCTGGCAGACTCCCCCAACGCTCCACCTATCGCCTCATCGCGATCGGGACGGGGATGGGAGCCCTCTCGCTCGCGGGAATCGCGATCGCCTTTGGTGTCGCTCCCGTCACAGCGCTGCCGTGGATCGTCAGCGCCATCTTGGTCACCAACTCGTTTGGCAATGCCCTTGCCGGCCCAGCAAACCAGGCACGGACACTGGTAGAAGTCCCCGATTACCGAGCAAGCGTCGCCGGATCATTGATTCAGTTCTCTCAACGCTTTGGCTCCGCACTTGGTATCGCCTTCGCCCTCATCCTCTACTACGGCTATGAGAACGTTTCCACGCTAGCGGGCCAACCGACACTGGGCCCAACGCTCGCGATCGCTCTCACCTCGGTCTTCCTGCTCATCGCGGCGATCCTTGCACTCATGGATCGCGCACGCAGCCGCAGAGCGGCACCAGCGACGGACCCTGAGCTTCGCGAGTCGACCGCGGTGCCCGTGGTCGCACCCAGCTAGCCAATGAACGAGACCAGACTTCGGGATGCCCGGCGCGCTGAGGTCGCTGCGACTCACGGCGCTCAGCACGCGGGAGGGGCTGCGCGCACACACTGAGTGGTGAAGTAGGCAACCCAGCGAAGCATGGATCGCCGGCCGCAGCCGCAAGCCGCATCCGACTCCAGCGCGTGCTAAAACTCCATCTGCGAAACGGGGCGCTGCGCACGGAGGTCCGCTGCCCCGCAGAACAGAATGTGCAGCCTCGCGGGCGCGCGAAAGACCGGCCCCGCTGTTAAGCGGGACCGGTCCTCGTTGAGCTAGACCGCTAGCCGGCCATCGATACGTTGGTGAATTCGATCCACCAGCTCTTAGGCTGCTCGTAGCCCTCGACGTCGGCGGACATTGCGCGCGGTGCGGTGTCGTTAGCAACGAACAGCCACGCGGCGTCCTCGGTGACGAGATGCCCGACCTCTGTCAGAAGCGCACCACGCTCTTCTTCGTCGGTCGTCACGATCGCCTGCGCGTAGAGCGCATCGGCTTCTTCATTGCAGTAGCTAAAGAAGTTGCCGTCGCAGCCGAACCAGAAGCCGTTCCAGCTCGAGGGCTGTTCGAGGCTAAACGCCTGGTTTGCCGCGTTCCAACCAGTGTCACCCTCACCCAACTGACCGTACATTCCCGAGAAGTCAACCGGGTCAAGTGTGACCCGAATATCTACCTCGGCCAGCTGCGCCTGCAGTGCTTCATTCATCGACTTAGCCTGCATCGAACCAGAGCCAGCCGTGATGTAGCCCACCGTGATGTCAACACCATCGGCGTACCCTGCTTCAGCCAGAAGTTCGCTCGCTAGCTCAGGGTCGTAGCCGTAGATGTCGTCAGCTTCGTCGTAGTAGAGGCTCGCCGGAGCGAACATCTGATACGCAGGCGAAGCTGTGTCGTGCAGCAAGTCGCTCGCGATTGCCTCGCGGTCAATCGCATAGTTCATAGCTTGACGAACACGGATGTCGTCCAACGGAGCCTCCTGGGTCATCAACTGCCATGACCACTCCCAGTCGAACGCATTGCCTGCGGTTACAAATCCCGCTTCCTCAAGGCTTGCGAAGTCATCGGGTTGCGCAGACTCGATCCAGTCGACTCGTCCCGAGCGCAGCGCTGCCGTACGCGCTGACGCGTCAGGAATTAGTTCGACCGTCAGCCGGTCGAGCTTTGCGACATCGCCCCAATAGTCGTCGTTGCGAACGAACGAGATCGACTGGTTCTCTTCGAGGGAATCGAAGACGAATGGACCAGTTCCGACCGGGTCTTTCGCCTGGCCTTCAGCGCCGAACTCTTCTAGCGATGCTGGGCTCGCGAAGTAGACGTTGTAGAGGTCAGCAAGGAAGAAAGCGAAAGGTTCGTTGAGATGGAAAACAACCGTCATGTCGTCGACCTTTTCGGTCGACTCAATGAAGTTCAGCACTGAGTAGTAGGTCACCAATACCGGGTCGTAATTCGGGTCAGTCTCATCCATGTAGCGAGTGAGGTTATAGAGCAGCGCGTCAGCATCCCACGCCGTTCCATCGTGGAAGGTCACGTCCTCCTGAAGGTGGATGGTGTAGTCGAGGTCGTTCTCCGCGATCTCCCATGACGCCGCCAAAGCCGGAGCGACGCCAGCAGGGGCGTTGGGGTCGGAAACGTCTCGCTTGGTGAGCCCCTCGTAGATCAGGTTTCCGATCAGTCGCTGCCCCTCATAGCCGGCGGTGGTGATGGCGCCGGTATCAAGGCTGGGGAAGGATGCCATCTGCGAACCGATGACGAGTTCTTGCTCGGCTGTGTCTCCGCTGTCGCTACCGGCACAGCCGGTCAGGACGAGTGCTGTAGACACAACCGCGGCTGCGATCGCTGTGAGGCGCCGCGTGCGGGTGTTTGTGAAATGCATGTCTCTCCTTGTGTCGTAGGGGTGTGCGCGTTTCTTTTCATCGATCAGATGGCCTCCGCGCTATGCCTCGCGTCCAGAAGCACCCGGGTGTACGGGTCTTTCGGATCGTCCAACACAGCGCGAGTCGGCCCCGACTCGACGACTTCACCGCGGTTCAGTACGAGCACGTCGTCACTGATGTGCTCGATGACCGCGAGGTCATGGCTGATGAAGAAGAGCGCAACACCAAGATCGCTTTGCAGCTCCGCGAAAGTGTTGAGCACCTGCGCCTGAACGGACTTGTCCAGCGCGGACACTGCCTCGTCAGCAACGATCACCTCTGGGTTATTGGCGATCGCGCGCGCAATCGCAATCCGTTGCGCCTGACCGCCAGATAACTCGTGCGGATAAGCGTGCAGGTAGTCGGCAGTGAGGGACACACGCGCCAACAGCTCAACGCAACGCGCGGCCCATTCGCGGGAGGGAATCCCTTGGGCCCGTAGTTGAAAAGCGAGCGACTGCTGCACCGTCATTGTGGGGTTGAGGGCGTGCCTCGGATCCTGCGGAACCAGTTGAATTCGTCGGCGTGCCATACGCAGCTGGCGCTCACTCATCGAGAACAGGTCATCGTCACCGAGGGTAACGACCCCGGCATCCGGAGCCATGAGCCGCATCACAATTCTGCCAAGAGTCGACTTTCCGCTGCCTGATTCGCCTACGACACCGAGCGTGCGCCCACGCTCGAGACTGAAGGACACTCGGTCGAGTGCGGTAAACGCGCCAAAATGTTTCACGATGCCATCTGCGGCGAGAACGGAACTCATGCTGTTACCTCCTGAGGAGCTGAAGCCACGGCATGGCCGGGTTCGACATCACGCAACGAACCCCAGTCCCGCCTCATCCGCACCTCGTCTGGTACGACCGCGAGTTCGCCCCGCGGGGTGTTAGCCGAAGGTTCGGCCGCGAGCAGTGCACGCGTGTACTCGTGCTGCGCGTTGTGAAGTACTTGATGCGCGAAGCCCAGCTCGACAATGCGACCGCCGAGCATGACGGCAACGCGGTCGTGCGGCTTCGAAGCAATGAGGGCTGCGATACCAATGTCGTGAGTGATGAACAAGATTGCCGTCTCCATGCGCACACGCAAGTCGTCGAGGAGTCGCACCACTTGAACGCCGACGGAGGCATCGAGCGCGCTCGACGGCTCATCCGCGATGATCAACTCCGGTTCGCAGCAGATCGCGATCGCGATCGCGACTCGTTGACGCATGCCACCAGAGATTTCGTGGGGGTAGTTATGCAAAACTCGTTCGGGGTCAGCGATGTGCACGAGCTCGAGCAGCTCCGTTGCTCGAACAAGAGCTGCGGCACGATTGGGAGCCTTACCGTGTTGCAACAGTGTCTCGGTTATCTGGCCGCCGATTCTCCGCATCGGATCGAGCGAAGAGTTTGGGTCTTGCGGCACCATTCCGATTCTGTCGCCGTGAAGTCGGCGAAGAGCTCGGCGATCCGCGCTCAGAAGCTCGACACCATCGAACTCGACCGTTCCCTCGACCTTTGCCGCGGGATGAGCCATCCCTGTAATAGTGCGAGCGAACACCGTCTTGCCACTGCCGGATTCGCCGAGGAGAACCGTGACTTGAGAACGCTCGAGGCCGAGGCCGATCGAATCGACGACAGTGTTCCAGCCGCCGCGAGGTGAACGAAACGAGACGGAGACGTTCGAGGCGTCGAGCGTCAACGGTGTTTGGACATCGAGTCGCCCTCCCGATGCTGCGGTTGTGGTGCCTAGGCTCATGACTCTTGCCCCCGTCCGGAGATGGCATCTCGAAAGCCATCTCCGACGAGCGGAAAGAGCATCGAGAGCGCGATGATTACGACAACCGGTGCGAGCGCCAGCCCGGGGTCGCTATAAATGGCAGCCTGCATTTCTTGAAGGATGGATCCCAGCTCCGGTTCTGGGGAGGGAACCCCAAGCCCAATGAACCCAAGCCCACCCGCAATGGCGATGTTGGCTCCCACAAGTGAGGTCGAGAATGCCAGAACGGCCGGGAGCGCAACCGGAACGATCTGTCGCCCCAGGATCGAAGGAAGTCCTGCACCGCTGGCCCGCGCCACGGTTACAAAGTCGAGTTCGCGGATTCGTGTCACTTCGGTCTCAGCGATTCGAGCGACGGGTGCGATCCAGACAAGCGTCAGAGCGAGGATGAGCGTTCCCAGACCGACGCCAAGGGTGATGGCGAGAAGAAGCGAAAGCAGCACGCCGGGGAACGCAAACATGACATCGACGGCGCGCATCAGGATGGTGTTGGTTACCTTGCCCGCGAGTCCCGCAATAGTGCCGATAATCAGGCCGAGCGTCGTGGCGATCACGATGGGCACGACCCCGGCAATCAGAGAGGTGCGCGTTCCGTACACTAGGCGACTGAGCATGTCGCGACCTTGGCTATCCGTTCCAAGGATGTGACCGTCGCTGAAGAACGGCAGCAGTCGATCGGCGAGCGAACCGCTCAGCGGGTCAGCAATTGGCAAGACCGGCGCAAGAGCCACTATCAGCCCCACGCTGGCCACCAATGCGAGAGCAACCTGGCTCCTCAGCGGCAGCCGAGAAAGAAGCGCCCGGCGCTGGAACCGCGGGCTTGCGGTCTTCGAGGGTGTTGCCATGGTGGCTTTCCTTCCAATGACGGGAAATTTGGTCATGCTCGACCCACTCGGATTCGGGGATCAAGCAGTGCGTTGAGAATGTCGGCGAGGAGCAGCACAACTACGAATACGACCGCAATGAGAAGAGCGACCGCTTGCACCAGGGTGTAATCGCGCAAGCTAACGGACTGCACTACGAGGGCACCGAGGCCGGGAATGCTGAAGATGTTCTCGACGAATAGAGCGCCACCGAGCATCGAGCCAACTTGGATTCCCAACACGGTGATCATGGGCGGCAGTGCGTTGTGATGCGCATGCACCGCGAGTCGCCAGGGGGAAAGCCCTCGAGCGCGAAGTGCGGGGAGGAGCTCTGTCGATTGAAGGGTGGCGATCGACGTCTTCAACGAGCGTGCCATTTGCGCTCCGGGGGCGAGCGCCAATGCTGTGGCGGGGAGCACGAGATGTGCGGCGACATCGAAGAAGCCGCCATCGCCGCGAGAACTTATGCCACCGGCAGGGAAGAGAGGAAGCAGCACTGCGAATGCAAGCAGCAGGAGTAACGCAACGGTGTACTGCGGTGCCGACAAGAAGAATGCCTCGACCCAGTCAATCACTCGACGCACCCAGCGGATGGATGACGTGGCGAGATTGCCCATGACGAGAGCAAGGACGACGGCGATCAGCGTTGCGGCTGCTCCGAGCATCGCAGTGTTTTCGAGTGCTGGCCCCACAATATCTGCGACGGGTCGGCCCTGACTGTAGGAGTACCCCAGATCGCCCGTAACGAGACGGCCTAGCCAGCCGAAGAACTGCACCAGTATCGATTGGTCTAAGCCCATGACGATACGCAGCTCGGCGCGCTCCTCAGGAGTGCTGTCAGTTCCAAGGATCGTGAGCGCCGGGTCACCCGGTATTGCTCGGATTGCGAAAAACACTACGGCCGCTACGAAAAACGCAGTGAGAACCGTCAAGAGCAGTCGTGCTCCAACGAACCGGAGAAACCGGTTATGTGCCAAATTCTTGTACTCCACAATTGGAATTAGACCGTACTTCTATTTCGGAAGTGTTACAGCGGCATTAACCCCAAAACTTGATCCCAAAGGTATAGTTCAAGAAAGGAGCATTCCGGCAAGCATCGGCGCTTGACGAGCGACTGCCTAATGACCTAAATTGACGATGGCTCGAATCAAAGGAGGCCCTCTTGGCCCTGAGACACGCAATTTTGTCCGCCCTCTCACGTGGCGTTCCCCGCACCGGCTACGACCTGAACACAAGCTTCGCCGACGACGTCGATCGCGCGTGGCACGCGAGCCCTTCACAGGTGTACTCCGAACTGACAAAGATGGAATCCTCTGGACTCATCGACATCAGCGAACGCAACGAGCGAGGCCGCACGAGCTACGTCATCAACGAAAACGGAATAGAGGAGCTTCGACGCTGGCTACTCCATGACGAGCCAGATCACGGTATCCGCGACGATGCGATGATGCGCTTGGTCACGCTGTGGGTTCTTGACGACACGAATGCCGGCTATCTCATTGATGCCGAAATCTCATTCCAGCGACGCAGACAACTCAGCCTCAAGCACATGCTTGATTCGTGGGACGAAGTTCGCGAAGACACTCGCGTCTGGCGCAATCGTCACGCCATGCACTGGCTGTGGCTGCACCAAACACAAGAGATGCTGACCTGGCTCGAAGGCTTCCGCCGAGTCTTAGAGAACCCGGAGCTCTCGGTGCGCGACGTCTTTGCCCAATACGACGTGCCTTCCGAGACGGCATCCTAGGACCTAAGGCGCAAAGTCTATTCGACGATAAAAGTGGAATCAGAAAAGCGAACCTTGATACCCATCGAGCCTTCAACCAGAATCCACCTGCGAATCTCAAACGTTCGCAGCCCTGCGGCCGCTAGCGGGTCGGCAGCAGCAAGGGCCTCTGCTTCCTCGCGCGATGCAACACGGAGGATCGTCAACCCCGCGCCAACATCTGGGCCTTCTGGCGCAAACAATGGGCCAGATCCAAAGACTTTGTTTGCGCGTTCGAGATCAAGGATGTAGCCGAGGTGTTCTGGGATTGACTCGCGGAGTTGTTCTGATGCGACGGTAGAAGTCCACTGCACAATCCAAAGTTCCACTTTGGCAGACTGCGCGATTGGAGAGGTTTCTGACATCTCTGTTGTCCTTTCACAATGAGAAAGCGGCCGGGGAACTAGATGCCCCGACCGCTCCGCATTGATTTACTGAGTGAGTAAGAGCGTGTCCAAATCAACAGTGTTTTCGATGACATCGTTCGCCAACATGATCTCTTCGTATGCTTCGAAAGCAGCGGGATCGAGTGTCACCGTATAGTCCGGCAGCCGGATGTCTGCCGCGACTTCGGCGGTCAACGATGTGTAGGTCGGAAGGATCGCTCGCACGGCATCATCATTCTCAGCAGCGAAGACACTGGACTCAGCGAGCGCCCGTTGGAAGCAGCCCACCACGTCGGGGTTCGCACTGGCATATTCCTGCGACGCTATCCAGACCGCAGCGACCCCACCATCTCCCGCAGCAGTGTTAGTCGGCAAGACTTCGGTGTAGCCGCTGTCCAACGCGCTGAGCAGGAAGCCATCGCTGACAGCAGCTGCGTCAACTTGGCCCCGGTCAATAGCCTCAAGCATTGCGGAGTAGGCAACTTCGGAAACTGTCACAGTGCTGGGGTCGATACCCAAAAACTCCAGAGACTGCAGTAGCGAGATATGCGGCAACTGGTAGAGAGAGTCGACGGCGATCGTCTTTCCGACAAGATCTTCAGGGTCCACGATCCCGGTGTCGCTGCCGGTCACCACCGAGATGTTCGATGGTGTGCCTGCAGCAGGTAGTCCGGCCGCCGCTCCGACCACCACGACGGGCAGTCCGTTGGACGATGTCGCGATCACGGCGGGTGCACTGGTGAAAGCGAATTGAGACTCGCCACTCACTACTGAGGCCTGCAAGGAAGCCGCAGGCGTTTCGACCAGAGTGATGTCTAACCCCTCGTCAGCGAAAAAGCCTTGGTCAATCCCCAGCACTACGGATGCTGCGCTTCCGACGGGGAGATATCCGATCGTGAGCGATGCTTCGCAAGAGTCGCCTGAGGCTGCTGTGGTGCTGGAATCTTCGGTTGCGGCGCTTGCGCAGCCACCGAGAGCGCTGACCGCGAGGAGAGCTGCCGCGCCGGCCGCTATATGCCGCAAAGACGGGCGTGGACGTAAAAGTTGAGAGTGCTGTGTCGAGTACAAGTGATCAAACTCCTTTGTCTGAAGATCGCGAGATGTCGCATATTGCATCGACACCGGATGCGACCATTCTCTACAGACTATTGAAGATTGTCAACACACTTCGCAGCTCCCCACCTCATAGATTGAGCCGATTTCAGGGAAACTTCCTCAGGACTCACTGGTCAACCTGTATAGATTTTGCTACTGTGTGGGCATGCCGCAATCCCGCGGAGTGATAATGACGTCACACAAGAGGGGCCACCCGTGAACCGAATCTCCGTCGCTCGACACGAGACGACAATTCTCGTCGCCAAGGGCGTCGCTGGGATCGTGATCGCGGTTACTATTTGGGAACTTTTACGAACCCTCAACGTCATCCCCGCATCGATCGTGCCTCCAACGCTGGACGTCGTCAGTACCGCGGTGCGCGAGTTCGCGGCGGGCGACCTTACTGCGGCTTTCATCGAGACGCTCTCTGCATGGTCGGCCGGGTTGTTGGTCACCATCCTGATAGCTGTTCCTTTGGGCGTCATCGTCGGACTTTCGCGGTGGGCGGACGCAGCGACCTCGATTTCCTTCGACCTCATCCGCCCCATCCCTGCTGTCGCGCTCGTGCCCGTTGCGGTCGTGTTGCTTGGCTTAGGTCAAGAAATGCAGGTCGCGCTCGTGGTACTTGCCGCCGTATGGCCGCTGCTTTACAACACGCGCTATGGAGTGCGCAATGTAGACAGAACCCACCTCGATGCAGCACGCGTATCTGGCGTCAATGGATGGCCGCTCATCGCGAGAGTCGTGTTGCCGAGTGCGCTACCTTCCATGTTCACGGGGCTTCGGCTCTCGGCTGGAATTGCGCTAATAGTGACGGTCGTGACCGAACTCGTGGCGTCCGGGACAGGTCTGGGAAGGTACATCAGCATTAGTCAGCAGGCAGGCCTCAACTCGGAAGCCATGGCGGGAGTCCTCGTAGCCGCGCTATTGGGGCTGACCATCAGCGGCCTCGTCGGCCTCATTGAGAAACGCGCCCTCCGTTGGCATCACGGACTATCGAAAGCAGCCTCGGAATGACCAAACGCAGTAACTCCCCGTTGGACCGACCTGGTGTGCGAATTGGAGTGGGACTTCTCGCGGTCGCAGTTCTCCTGCTTGCCTGGGAAATAATAGGGTCCTCCAACGCGATTCCGTTTCT
The DNA here is from genome assembly GCF_015864955.1 of Salinibacterium sp. NK8237. Lineage (NCBI taxonomy): Bacteria > Bacillati > Actinomycetota > Actinomycetes > Micrococcales > Microbacteriaceae > Salinibacterium > Salinibacterium sp. NK8237. The sequence goes on from NZ_JADYWE010000001.1 coordinate 1,436,015, forward strand.
TGTTCCCTTTTCTGCAGCGGTCAGCTCCGCGTTTTCTCTCGTGACCGGACCAGAGCTGCTCGAGGATGTACTGCCCTCGGCAGCTCGAGCGGCATCCGGCTTCGCTATCGGTTCAGCACTTGGTGTACTCGTCGGGATTCCGCTCGGCCGCGTCAAAGGCCTCGACCCCTGGTTTCGCCCCAGCCTCGAGTTCCTCAGGAACACTCCGCTGCCGGCACTTCTCCCCATTGCCTTTGTGGCTTTTGGAGCGACCGACGAGACTCGAATTGGGCTCATCGCCATCGGTGCGTTGTGGCCAGTGCTGCTCAATGCGATCGATGGCGCTCGAGCCGTTGACGGCCGCTTGCTCGACGCAGCACGAGTAGTCGGCGTGCCGCAATGGAGGATACTAATCCGCGTCGTCCTACCCGCCGCGGCCCCGCAAATTTTCGCCGGGTTGCGCATTGCTCTGGGAATTGCACTGGTCATGATGGTCGTTAGCGAGTTGATCTCCTCAACCAGCGGACTCGGCTACTTGGTGCTCCAGGCTCAACGATCCTTTGCTCTGCCGCAAATGTACGCCGGTGTACTTCTTCTCGGAGTCATCGGTGGAATTTTCACCCTAATTTTCGCCGTAATAGAGCGGCGTGCACTTCGCTGGTACGCCGGCCAGAAAGGACTGAACGATGCTTGAAACCAAGCCTGCACTTCTTGAGGTTCGCCACATCACCAAGACCTACCGCACTCGCACTGGCGACACCCTTGCCATCGGCGATGTGAATTTCGAAGCGCATGAAGGTGAGTTTGTGGTGATCGTAGGCCCGTCGGGCTGCGGCAAAACCACTTTGCTCCGATGCCTGACTGGACTCGACACGCCCACCGGCGGCGAGGTGCGATTCGACGGCAGCCCTGTTGATCGACCGAGAGAAGGCGTGGGCGTTGTATTTCAGGAATATACACGCAGCCTATTCCCCTGGCTTTCGGTAGCGGCGAACGTGGGCTTTGGTCTCTCGGGGATGCCACGAAAGGAACGGGAGGAGCGCGTTGCAGATGCCCTGCGCCACGTAGGACTCGTCGAGTTTGCCGACAGCTACTCGTGGCAGTTGTCCGGAGGGATGCAACAACGAGTTGCTATTGCTCGCGCAATCGCTTCACGGCCGAAGTTCCTCCTCATGGACGAGCCGTTCGCTTCTGTTGATGCCCAAACTCGCGGACAACTTGAGTCACTCGTGCTGGACCTCTGGAAGGAATTCAAGTGGACAGTCGTCTTGGTGACGCACGACATCGACGAAGCGATCTTTTTGGCAGATCGGGTACTGGTGCTTTCCACGCGGCCGAGTCACATCGTCGAGGAAATCCAGATCGACTTAGAGCGACCCCGCACCCATTTAGGAACGAAGAGTCAGCCCGAGTTTCATTCTCACCGCAAACGTGTCAACGAATTGATAGGCGTCATGCACTAAGAATGCCCCCTTCTCCGCTTTCTCTATAGAGCTATCAACGGCCAGCGGCCAATGCGCCGCCATCTGCTTTTAGACGCGCGCCAAAATCGGCCAGAAACCGGACTATTTACTCTTCGATCATTAAATGTTTGATCCCTTGCCAATTTTCTCTATAGACTGAGACGGTCGGTGAGGACACCCACCACCGCAAAGTGAAAGGGAACCATGTCTACATCCAGCACGCTGGAACCGGCGTCACCGCACGCTGAACCAATCGCTTACCGCTTAGCGGCCGGCGTCATCAATGGCGCGCACCGCGTCGTAATTGTCGTAGGCGCCTCCGCCTACGTGCTCAACGATTTTGTCGACGAAGAAGAAGTACCCGCCGCGCTCCCCACTATCCTCGCCGAGTGGCAGCGGTGGCGACCGATCGCAGCTGCTGCCGCCCAGAGAGTTATGGCTTCCCCCAAGGCACCTGCCGAAGTCGAGCGCTGGCTGGCACCGGTTCAACCGGACAAGCTTCTCTGCATTGGCACGAACTACCACGACCACCTTCGCGAGATGGGCACCCCTAATGTGCCCACTGTTCCCTATTCATTCCTGAAACCCGCCGCCACCGGCATCGTTGCCACGAACTCGAAGGTTTCGCTCCCTGCTCGCAGCACTATGGTCGACTGGGAAGCGGAGCTGGCCGTTGTCATCGGGCACACGCCAGAACCAAACGATCCCGACATCATGGCCAGCATCTCCGGATACATCGTGCTCAACGATCTCTCAGCGCGCGACTGGATCATCGGAAAGCCTGAGGTCGGCATCGACTGGGTCATGATGAAGGGCTACGACGGGTTCTCACCGATCGGTCCGTACTTCACCCCTAGCGAGTTCGTCGCAAATCCACAGGACCTCTGGATCAAGTGCTGGGTGAATGGTGAGCTAAAGCAAGACTCGAACACTTCAGAAATGGTATTCGGAGTCGAAACGATTCTCCGACATGCCTCAGGAATAATGACCCTCAACTCTGGTGATGTCATTGCCACAGGCACCCCAGCGGGGGTGGGCTTCGGTGCTCGCCCTCAACAATTTCTCAAACACGGTGACACTGTCTCCGTCGAAATTCAAGGGCTCGGCCGACTCGAGACCCACATGGTTGACCTACAAGAAGGAGCAAACCGATGACAAGCCCACTGAGTCGCCTCTCTCACGTCGCACTCCGCACGCCCGACGTCGAACGTATGCGCAGTTACTACACTGACGTGATCGGCCTCTCCTCCTACGACGATGCTGATGGCACTGTCTATCTCGCCAGCGGCGGGCTTGGCCCGGCGCTCGAACTCAAGCCGGCGGCGGAGGCGGGCGTAGACCATGTGGCTTTCGACCTGACCGAGTCTCGCGAGGAAGAGCTTCTTACTCGCCTCGCACATCAACACATCGATGTCGCGACAAAGACAGATGCTGAGCCCGGCATCCTTCGAGTGCACGACATTGTGGATGTTGAGGGAAACAAGATCCAGCTCGCCATCTTGGACAGCACTCGTGAGGCCGCTGAACTTTCACAAGTAGGAATCGCACCGCAGAAGATTGGTCACGTCGCGACCCGTACGGTCAGCGCGGAGAACGTCGTAGGTTTTTACGAATCAGCGCTCGACTTTCGTTGGTCCGACTGGATGGGCGATTTTTTCGCGTTCATGCGCTGCAACGCCGATCACCACACCGTGAATTTTGTGAATGCTTCGAGCCCTGGCCAGATGCATCACTTCGCTTTCGAGCTCAAAGATGCCAGTGAGGTGGTTGCGGCGTGTGATGCTCTCGCAGTACGCGATATCCCCATGATCTGGGGGCCAGGACGCCACGGTATTGGCCACAATCTGTTCACCTACCATTCTGACCCGGACGGCAACGTTGTCGAGCTATTCACTGACCTCGATCGCATCGTCTCCGAGGATCTCGGCTATTTCGAACCTCGGCCGTGGCATCAGGATCGACCTCAGTATCCGAAACGCTGGACCCCCGGTTCTGGCGCCGCAAATATGTGGGGTTACGCGGGACCGGAAGGATTCCTCTCGTGAGTGCTTCACCATCACTGAACCGCACGCTGCTATCGCACGTGGCACTCACCACGCCCGATGTTGAGGGCATGGCCGCGTTCTACAACAGGCACATGGGCCTCCAGCAGGTCGTCGACCTTGGCTCCCCCCATCATGCGTTTCTCGGCTACGGGCAGGGACATCACGCCCTCGAGCTCATCGAGGGCCCTGTAGGGCTTCACCACATTGCATTTGAGGTCGGCGACGAGGGCGGACATGAAGCACTCGCCGACCGCCAAAGGGCACGAGGCATCAACGTTCGCGAGCTCGGCGATGAAGCGGGAACACTCGAAGTTGCCGACCCCGACGGGAACTTGGTGCGACTCCACGGGCCGATCTCCCGCTCAGGCGAACACACAGCCGATCCTGGCCGTCGCCCGCTGCGTATTCAACACGCAACGTTCTCTACGCACAACATGGAACCGATGGTCGAGTTCTACGTCGGCCTCGGGTTCCGCGTGAGTGACCGGATGGGTGAGGTGTTCACTTGGTTGCGCTCCACCGTCGATCACCACTCGATCGCAATAGTCAAGGGACCGACGAGCAGCGGGCTCGATCACTACTCGTGGGATCTCGCGGAGTGGGAGGACTTCAAGTCGTGGTCGGATCGACTTACCGACAACGGCGTCCAGATCCAATGGGGGCCTGGTCGCCATGGGCCCGGCGGAAACCTCTTCCTATTCTTTGATGATCCCGATGGGAATCACATCGAGCTTTCGGCTGAGATGGAGCGCTTCTTTGACGACCGCGCGGACTACCAGCCCCGTGTATGGGAACCGGGAGCAACAACCGTCAACCTCTGGGGCGGGCAAGTCCCGAGTTGGCGGGCGGTCTGATTATGAGATTCGCTTCCGCAGTAATAGAAGGTGTCCCCACGGCGGTTCTTGTCGAAGGAGACAACGCTGTTCCGCTCCGAGGGATCTCTGAACTTGGGGCACACACCCCGTCAGCAGTCCTGATGGATCCCCCTTTGGACCGCGCGCGAACGGTCGCTTTGAGCGCAGTAACGTTGCGGGCAAGCGTTCCCAGCCCCGGCAAGATAATTTGCGTCGGGCTTAACTACCGGAGTCACATCAACGAGACGGGCCGAGAGACCCCGCAATATCCGGTGCTCTTTACAAAATTCGCCGAGTCGCTTATCGGGCCATCGGATGACATCGTGCTACCCGCCGAGTCGCATCAGGTCGACTGGGAAGGTGAACTCGCGGTGATCATGGGTCGAGCTGGCAGGCGGATTCCTGAGGATTCTGCGCTGGACTTCGTTGGCGGGTACGCCGTCGCCAACGACATCACCATGCGCGATTACCAATACAAGACCCATCAGTGGCTGCAGGGGAAAACTTGGGAGCGTTCAACACCGCTCGGGCCCTACCTCACGAGCGCGGATGAAGTTGGGGATCCCTCCGATTTAGAGTTGTCGTTGAGCATCGATGGAGAAATGATGCAGTCGGGGAATACAAGTCAACTTCTATTCGACATCCCGCGATTGATTTCGGTCATTTCGGAGTTTGTCACCTTGTCGGTGGGAGACGTAATCATGACAGGAACTCCCGAAGGGGTTGGGTTTCGACGTGAACCGAAACGATTCCTTCGTGATGGCGAGACCGTCCGAGTTGAGATTTCCCGCGTCGGTGCGATCGAGAACCGCGTTGTCGGCGGGGAACCCCGATAGCTACTTCGACTCCGCTGCTTTTTGCACCATGAGGAGCGCTTCACGAACCGCAATCGGGTTTTCTTCGGGGGCGACCTTAGCTAGAACCGTCAGCGCAGACCGGGCGAGGTGTCGTGCCAGCAAAATCGATGCCTCGGCTGGCTGCCCTGCTTCGCACGCGGCCAGAATGGACTGGTGTTCTTCGTTACCTATCTCCCACGTTCGTGCCGGGGAGCCGAAAAGGCTCGAGCGGCGGTAGCGCTCGGTGTGATCTGAAACAGACTCGATGATTCGGGACATCTGCTCATCGCAGCCGCTCGTGATCCTTCGGTGAAAGTCCGCGTGAATCGGTTCCCATGCCGAGAGGTCCTGGGCCTCTGCTGCGTCGGCCATACCCTTAACCGCAGCCCGCAGAGCCTCTATCTCGGTCGGGCCGAGCGTGGGAACCGTCAATCGAATAGCAAGTGCCTCCATCACGATGCGGCTCGCGTACACGGAGTCGATATCGCGTGGATTGAGCGGAGTCACTCTCGAGCGGCGGTTGTGCTCGGCGACCAAGAGCCCCTCGGCCTGAAGCAAGCGCATCGCCTCACGCAGTGGCGTGGTGCTCACCGCTAGTTGCTTCGCTAGCTGCACTTGGGAGAGGATCGCCCCCGGCGGAATTTCACCGTTAAGGAGCAGCGCACGCAGCCTCGTGTACACATCTTCAGTGTTGCTGATGGTCCTCGCCGGCTGAGTGGAACCTCCGTCTATATCATTCACGCCTAAACTCTACAGAGCGAGAGCTGTCTATGAAAGCTTCGTGCCGAAATTGTGGGAAACCTCTTGCTCTACCACTCAGGCAAGTCTATAGTCTTGCTCCACAGTAGAGCCCAGTACAGCAGGCTTCCGCCGTGCTGATCCCGTGCCGTTCCGGGATCTCAAAGACTGGCGGCGCAACAACACAATCTGTTACTCTATATAGAGATTTCGACCTAACGCCATCTGCAGGCTTGATTTTAGGCCTCTTTTGCCATAACTCGATAGAGATTTGGCCTAGCGCATTATCTGACGACGACACATTGGGGTGTCAGAGGGAGACAAGAACGAAATGAAAGCGATCACGTTCAGCAAGCATGGCGGAAGTGAAGTTCTGGAATACAGCGAAGTAGACCGACCGTCGCCCGGCGTCGGCGAGGTTTTACTCAAAATTCACGCCGTCGCGATTAACCATGGACCTGATATTGAGACGAGGCGTCGGGGCTTCGGCATGGGGGCTATTGCAATGCCGCACATCGGCGGTGTCGATCCAGCAGGCGAAATCGTCGAACTCGGAGCCGAGGTGACTGAATTCGCGCTCGGTGATCGAGTTGCCGTGTATCCAGTCATCGCCTGCGGTGTCTGCGAATTCTGCAGTGATGAGGCATCGGAAAACTACTGCAGCAACTCCGTTCTCTACGGCGTTCAAACTGACGGAGGCAGGGCAGAGTTTGCGGTCGCCCCAGCATCACAACTCGTTCGCCTGCCTACGACAGTCTCGTACGAAGCAGCCGCCGCGCTCGGAGTCGCTTACACCACAACTTGGCACGGGCTTATGGAGCTCGGCAAGTTGACCGCCGACGACACGTTTCTCGTTGTCGGTGCCGGCGGTGGATGTGGCGTTGCCGCAGTTCAGCTCGCCAAAATTTACGGCGCCACGGTCATTGCGATTACTGGTTCTGAATGGAAACAAGAGAAAGTTCGTGAGCTCGGGGCTGACGCAGTATTCAGCTACCGTGACAAGGACTGGCCGGACAAGGTGCGAGAGTTCACCGGGGGCCGAGGAGTCACTATCGCCTTCGACAACGCGGGGACAGAAACTCTGCCGTCGAGCATTAGTTGCTTGGCTCGCGGTGGTCGCCTGTTCTGTTCCGGCGGCACCACTGGTTTCGAGGTCTCACTAGATCTGCGTCAGCTTTACCGCAACCTTATTAGCCTCCTGTTTTACGTACAGGGAGGAAAAGCCGACATGGAAAAACTCGTCGCGCTTGTCGCGGATGGATCTCTGAATCCGGTCATCGACCGCATCTACCCGCTAGAGAATGCAGCCGACGCCGATAACCACCTCGACGCGCAAGGGCAGTTTGGCCGAGTTGTGCTTGCCGTCGCTGGAGACGTTCCCGCCGCCGGCGAATATATCTAGCCCACTCCCGGCCTCGGCCTAACGCGGTGATCTGTCACGCAGGGAACAAAGCCCCAATCAATTGTTCATATGGGCGCTCCTCGAACATGAGAAGCGCCCATATGCGTATCCGACGGATGCTGATGACACGCAAAAATCGGCAATAGGCGCATAAGGAGTGCCTTGGCCGGCAAGACGGTCGGCGAGCAACCACCGGCGTAGGCTGGAACGATGGATGACGCAACACCGTCGAGCTGCGGAGACAGCTGCACCTGCACCCCCCAACGCAGCGCTGCAGCCCCCTTGGGCATGCCGCTCTCGGCACCGCCTGCGGCATCCGTAACTGCGATATCTGATGCGACGGCGGCATCCGCGCGATCCGCAACAACCGCGGCCGGAACTGGCGACCACCTCATCGAGCACGCTGCGATTCCCGCGGGCACCTTCGTGATGGGCGACTCGTCGGGCGACCGCAACGCGGCCGATGGCGAACTGCCGCAGCATCCGGTCTCCCTCGATGCATTCTCGATTGACGTCAGTAGCGTGACGAACGACGACTTTGCACGATTCGTGAATGCGACGGGCTATCTCACCGAGGCAGAAACCTTTGGCTATTCGGCAGTTTTCCATCTCGCTGTTGACGCCCCCGAGGAAGACATTGTGGGGCGAGCTGCGGGAGCACCCTGGTGGTTCGGCGTGAACGGCGCGGATTGGAAGCACCCCGGTGGCCGCAATTCATCCCTTGAGGGCTTGGGCGATCATCCGGCCGTGCACATCAGCTTCAACGACGCCGAAGCCTATTGCGCGTGGGCCGGACGCCGCCTCCCCACCGAAGCCGAGTGGGAGTACGCCTCTCGCGGAGGTCTCGACCAAACCAAGTACCCGTGGGGTGACGACGAAATGGATGCCGGCGGCTGGCGCACGAACATTTTTCAGGGTGACTTTCCCCGCACCAACACCATGGACGACGGATATCTCACTACCGCGCCCGTGCGCAGCTTCGAGCCCAACGGCTACGGACTCTTTCAAACGGTCGGCAATGTGTGGGAATGGTGCGCCGACTGGTACGACGCGAATTACTACGCGACGCTGCCCGCCGACTCCCCCACCGACAATCCCGTTGGCCCCCAAAGCGGAAACGTGCGGGTGCTGCGCGGCGGCAGCTACCTGTGCCATATCTCGTACTGCAACCGGTACCGCAACTCGGCCCGCTCACAGAACACGCCAGACTCGTCAATGGGTAACGCCGGGTTCCGCACGGTCGCGCTGTAGGTGCGATTCGCGCTGTAGGTGCGATTCAACCGCAGCAACCAGCGCTAGGGCGTTGCCACCTCAAAGGTGTTGCACGAGTCCGGCCCACCGTTGAGCCCGGTCGTAAACCACTGCTGACGCTTATCGCTCGAGCCGTGCGTCCACGACTCGGGAGTCACTTCGCCCTGCGTTGACTCCTGGATGCGGTCGTCGCCGATAGCCGATGCTGCACTCAGAGCATCCGCAATTTGGGCATCCGTCACGGGATCAAGAAAGGCCTCCCCGTCATCATCGGTGATGGTGGATGCTGCGCCTACCCACGCTCCCGCGAAGCAGTCTGCCTGCAGTTCGAGGCGCACCGAATCGGATGACGGGCCTGTTGTTTGACGGTCGAGGCCCTCCATAATCCCAGTGGAGTTCTGAATGTGGTGGCCCCACTCGTGGGCGATGACGTACATCTCGGCGAGTGGCCCGCCGCTGGATCCGAAGCGAGAGCGCAGATCATCGTAAAACGCGGTGTCGACGTAGATCTTCTCATCGGAAGGGCAATAGAACGGCCCCGTCGCGCTGGTTGCGCCGCCGCATCCGGTGTTGACCTGCTCAGTGAAAAGAACAACGTTGGTGGTGCGGTAGCCGTCGATTTCACCTTCCCAGTAGGTGTCGAGCGAGTCAGCGGCCCCGGCGATCCGGCAATCGATGTCGCTATTGGCTTTTTCTGCCGTAGTGCATTCCGTGAGCGCTTGACCCTGCTCTTGCTCCCCGCTCGTTGCGCCGCCACCCACGAGCCCCGTCAAGTCCACGCCGAGAACTTGAGATGCGATGAATAGGCCAACTACCAGCAGTGTGCTGCCGCCGCCCACCGCGATGCCGGTGTTGCGGCCGCGTCGCGAGACCTTGTCGGGATTGATACGGGCGTTGTCGTTGAACGTCATAGAGGGAATTTACTACGTGGCACGAGCAGTGGCTGATCTACTCAGATATCCTTGAGGAATGACTTTCATTTCCGTAATCACCGTTCTCGGCAAGGCTGTGCTCGTTGTCACGGGCGCGATTGTTGCACTCAGCGGCATCGTCCTTCTCGTGAACCTTGCCGTGCCGAGCTTGCTCGCTGGTTTCACGCACTAGAACGTTCGGCATCCGCGCTGTTCGCAAGGCGCTAGCTATGTCTGCGTGCTCCTGAGCGACACCCACATTTCAGCGATTCTTCGGTCAACTCCGCCACAGGAGTTCTAGGCTAAAGGCCTACCGAAGGAGAACGTGATGCGCGAGTCCAAAGATGTAGTCCGTCAAATCACCGTCGCCGCGAGCGCGACTTTTGCCCTGATTGGCGCATTCGTAGGTTCGGGTGCCTACGGCGGAACCCCGGTCGAAGAAGTCGCCGGCGGCGCTCTGAACGCCGACGCCACCGTTATAGCCCCGGCCGGTGCAGCATTCACCATCTGGAGCATCATCTACTTCGGCCTTGTGGCCTACGCCGTGTGGCAGATGCTGCCGAAACAGACCAGCACAGAATTGCATCGCCGCGTGGGGTACTGGGTCGCGGCTTCTCTCGTGCTCAACGCTGCGTGGATTCTCTCGATTCAGTTCGACATGCTGGCTCTCAGCGTTCCTGTCATCATTCTTCTCCTCATCGTGCTCATTCGGGCCTATCTGATTACCGTCAAGCTGCCCGCAGCCGGTGCGATCGACACGATAATCACGGATGGCACGGTCGGGCTCTACCTCGGTTGGGTGTGCGTCGCGACCGCAGCCAACATTGCCGCGTGGCTCACCGCCATTGGGTTTACGGGCTTCGGCATTTCTCAGGATGTGTGGGGTGTGGCAGTAGTGTTCGTCGCTGGTGCCGTCGGTATCGCCCTCGCCGCCCGCGGCCGCGCGCACTTCGCGCCATCGCTTTCACTCAGCTGGGGTCTTGCGTGGGTTGCCGTCGGACGCCTCACCGGTGATCTCATCTCGCAGCCCACCGCGGTCGCCGCGATCGTCGCCCTCGTCGCGGTGCTTGCCAGCGCCGCAGTCTTCACCGCTGCACGCTTGCGCGCTGAACAGACCGCCTAATGGATGACCGACGCGCCTCACGCAAACGCTGGTTGGGCCTCCTCTTCATCAGCATTGCCGTGGCGCTCATCATCGTTGACTCCACGATCGTCAACGTCGCCATCCCCTCCGTTGTCGAAGACCTTGACCTCAATTCGACTCAGGTTCAGTGGGTGCAAGAAAGCTACACGCTCGTCTTCGCTTCGCTGCTGCTGGTGTTCGGCACCCTCGCCGACCGCTACGGCCGGCGCAAGGTTCTGCTCATCGGTGTCGCCATTTTCGCGCTCTCGTCGATCCTCGCCGCGACTGCTGCGACCGGCGAATTGCTGATCGCCTCGAGACTCGTGCAAGGCATCGGTGGGGCCATGATCTTGCCCTCCTCCCTCTCCACTATCAACGCGACTTTCCGCGGTCGCGAACGCGCCATCGCCTTTGCCGTCTGGGGTTCCACGATCGGCGGCATGGCGGCTGTTGGCCCGCTCCTCGGCGGCTGGCTCACGACCTACTACTCGTGGCGTTGGGCCTTCGGCATCAACGTGCCGCTCGGCGTGATCATCGTCATCGGCATCCTGATCTTCACGATCGAATCGAAGGAGCCTTCAGCTCAACGACGAGTGGATGTTGTGGGCGCGCTTCTCTCGGTCGTTCTGTTCGCTTCGCTCGTCTTCGCTCTCATCGAGGGCCGCAGTTTCGGCTGGTTCTTCAGCGATACCCCGCCCGACTTCTGGACGTGGGATGTCTCGCCTATCCCCTTCGCGTTCGCCCTCGCTCTCGTGAGCGGCATCGTCTTTGTGCGCTGGGGTTTCGCTCGCGAGCGTGCAGGCAAGTCAACGATGCTCGCGTTTGGACTGCTGAAGATTCCATCGTTCCGCAATGGAAATATCGCCGCGATGATTGTCTCGCTTGGTGAGTTCGGCATCATCCTGTCACTGCCACTGTGGTTGCAGAATGTGCTCGGCTACGACGCCCTGCAGACGGGTTTCGTGATTCTCGCGCTCGCCATTGGTTCATTCGTCGCAAGTGGTTTCGCGGGTGCTTTCGGCAACAAGGTGACACCGGTCACGATCGTGCGCGTCGGCATCGGCGCCGAGATCATCGGCATTCTCATCGTCGCTTTCGTGCTCAGTCCGGATGCCGTCTGGTGGCACATCGCGCCCGGGCTCTTTATCTACGGCTTCGGTGTCGGCCTCGCGACGGCGCAACTCACGAGCGTGGTGCTCAAGGACGTGCCGCTCAGCCAGTCGGGTCAGGGTTCCGGAACACAGAGCACTGCCCGCCAGGTCGGCTCCGCGCTCGGAATCGCCATTCTCGGCACCGTGCTCTTCGCGAGCCTCGGCACTGGCCTCGACGCCAAGCTCGCTGACCGTGCCGAGATCCCCGCCGAAACCCGCAGCGAGATCGTGGACCTCGTCGTCGATACTGCCGGCACCGCCATCAGCACCCTCGATGAAACATCGCCGGATGCCGCAGCCGACGCCCGTCAAGCCTTCACCGATTCGACACGGTATTCCGCACTCGCGGCTGCCGGTTTCCTTGCGTTTGGATTCCTCGCCAGCCTCCGTCTCGACGGCGGACGCCGCGGCGACGACGACACCGAGGGTGCCGACGGTGCCGGCGCACGCAGCACTGCAGAGTCAACTGACGATTCAGGGCGCGAATAACCGCCCTGTAGGGATACAAAAAGGCTGCCGCCCCACACAGCGTGGGGCGGCAGCCTTTTCTGCAAATCAGCGCAGTTAGCGGCGCTTCTTCTGCTTGAGATCCTTTTCGTGCACGGGCTCTTCGCCGCTTTCGCGACGCGCGGCGTAGTAGTCGCGAGCCTCGTTCTGGCGCTGAGCTTCGATGCCCGAGGCGATCGGTGCGCGCACCAGTTCGTCGGTCAGACCGAACGCGGCCACGAGATCCAGCGCCTGCGGACGCAAGCGCGGAAGCAGACGGTCATCGATGTAGTCGGTGATGGCCTGCGCACGGTTCGTGGAGATGCGACCGTGCATGAGGTACCACGCGAGGTTCTTCTCGATGAGCGTGAAGCCGAAGAGGTCACGCAACCAGGTCATAACCTGAGCGGTGTCCTTGTCTTCGATCTTCTCGATGGCGCGGGTGAACGCCTCCCACTGCAGCAGCTCGCCATGCGCGTACGCGGTCATGATGAGCTGGTTCTGGTGGCTGTTGAAGAGAGCGGCAGCCTCAGCCTGCGGAAGCTTGCTCGCCGGACGCAACTTGCCGGCGACATCCGCCACCATCGTTTCGACACGGTCGGTGAGCAGCTGGCGCTGGGAGTCGGTGTCGCGAACGTAGCCGATGGAGCGGGCGGTTGAACCGAAGTCCACGACGTTCTGGGCGAAGCGGCGAAGACCCGTGCGGTTGACGGCAGCCTCGTTGACCTGGTCGGCAACGTAGTGAGCCATGGCACCGGCATCCGCTCCGGCGAACTTGCGGGAGTAATCGGTGAGCAGTCGCTTGGCCACGAGTTGCAGCAGCACGTTGTTGTCACCCTCGAAGGTCACGTAGATGTCCATGTCGGCGCGCATCTGCGTGAGGCGGTTCTCGGCCATGAAGCCCGAGCCACCGCAGGCTTCGCGAGCCTCTTGCAGAGTGTCGAGGGCAGCCCACGTGCTGAGGGGCTTGAGGGCCGCGGCGATGGTTTCGAGGTCTTGGCGATCGGCATCGGTATCGGTGCGGCCGGAGAAGACGCCGTCGAACTTGTCGAGGAACTCCTCGTGCGCGAACGACATCGCGTAGGTCTGAGCCAAGCGCGGCAACAGGCGACGCTGGTGACGCTGGTAGTCCAGAATCACTTCTTCGTTTGTGTTGCTGGATGCCGTGAACTGTCGGCGCTCCGAACCGTACTTGATGGCGATGTTGAGGGCCAGCTTGCTCGCGAGCACCGCGGCGCCATCGAGCGAAACCCGGCCCTGCACGAGGGTGCCGAGCATCGTGAAGAAGCGACGACCGGGGCTGTCGATGTCGGAGGTGTATTCGCCGTTCTCGTCAACGTTGCCGTAGCGGTTGAGGAGGTTGATGCGCGGAACACGAACGTGGTCGAAGTGGAGGCGACCGTTATCGATACCGTTCAGACCACCCTTGAGGCCGTCATCTTCGGTCGAGATTCCGGGGAGCGCGCCGTTGTCGTCGCGCAGCGGAACATAGAACGCATGAACGCCGTGATTGACGTCCTTGGTAATGAGCTGCGCAAAAACGGTAGCGGCCTTGCCGTGGAGCGCCGCGTTGCCGAGGTACTCCTTCCACGCAGCGCGGAACGGGGTGTTGATGACGAACTCATCGGTGTCGGGGTCGTAGGTCGCCGTCGTGGCGATGCTCGCGACATCCGATCCGTGACCGATCTCGGTCATCGCGAACGCACCGGGAGTCTTGAGGCTCATGATGTCGGGCAGCCACTTGTCGTGGTGCTCCTTGGTGCCAAGGTGAACAACGGCGGAACCGAAGAGGCCCCATTGCACGCCTGACTTAATCTGCAGCGACGGGTCAGCGAGCACGGTCTCTTCGAACGCGGCAATGTTTCCGCCGTGGTTGTCGTCGCCGCCGAGGTCAACCGGGAACGCGCGGTGAACAGCGTTGTTGTCGACCAGCAGTGAGAGCTGGTGCAGCACGCGCTCACGGTGGTCTTCCATCGAGAGGCCGTCAACGCGGTGGAACTCGGGGTTCGACATGAGCGTGCGGGACTCTTTGCGCTCCTTCGCCCACTTGCCGAGAAGGTATTCGCCCAACCATTCGACATCGATGGTGGGGGCAGCGGCAGCACTATCTGTCGTCGCTGCAGTGGGGGAAGTTGCGGCGTTGTTGGCGGGGGTGGATGACTCCGGCGCCGACTCGGTCGCCGTGTGGTCGTGAACCTGGGTCATGGCTATCTCGATTCGTCAAAGTTCGGTAATCACACGCTACGACTGGTCTTCGCGGGGGCAAAGCGGGTCGTGCACCATCAATGAAGCGGATGCCGGACCCACCGCATCCGTTTGTGCGAAACCGCAAAACAGCCGCCGTAGCGTTGTGGGATGTAGTGCGAAACTCGGTCGTCCGACCTCGGGAATCTTTCTTCAGGCACGGTTGTTGGGCTGCATGAAAGGATGTAACTATGTCGACAATCACTCTCACCTCAGCAGACTTTGGCCAGGCGGTCACTAAAGACGGAATCCTCCTCGTGGATTTCTGGGCCGAATGGTGTGGCCCCTGTAAGCAGTTCGGGCCCATCTATGAAGCCGCAAGCGAAGCCCACCCGGACATCACGTTCGGCAAGGTAGACACCGAAGACCAGCAGGAACTCGCTGGCGCAGCAGGAATCACGTCGATTCCGACGCTCATGGTTTTCCGTGAAGGCGTACTCGTCTTCTCACAGCCCGGAGCTCTCCCCGCTCCTGCTCTCGAGCAGGTTATTGAAGGCGCCAAGAACCTCGACATGGTTGAGGTTCACAAGCAGGTTGCCGAGCAGCAGGCTGCAGCAGAAGCTGGCGAAGCGCCGGCTGAGCACTCTCACTAACCAGAAGCAACACCGCAGACCACAAAGGCCCCGCCGACGTCATGTCGGCGGGGCCTTTTCTGTGCGTGAACTAAGGCTGCGTGAACTAAGGCCGCCTACGGAGCACCAATCGACGCAGCCAGATCTGCCACGAAAGCATCAACCGCCCACGGCACGGAGAGCGCAGTGGGCGCGATCATGCCCAGAGTCGGCTCATCGAGGAATCCCGGATAGTGAATGACCCCGTCAGCCCCCGTAGCACTCGCTTCAACGAACGTTACCCAATAGGGCGCACCGACCGGGTCCCCGATATAAATCAGCACATCGGTGTCAAGCTGTTCGACATCGTCGGCCCACAAGTAGTACACCTTACCGTTGTACGATTCTGAGTTGTAGGCGACAGTTGAGTCATCGGCGTAAGTGAAACCGAGTTGCTCGAGGAGAGCCGCGACCGCAGTATTCGATTTACTGTAGGCAACAGAGCCTCCTTGCGGCGAGATGACCGCGATGGTCTTTCCTGCGAACTCAGGATGCGCCACAGCGTGCGCCGCCAACGAATCATCGATGGACGCTAGGTGAGCCTCAGCCTCAGGCACGTGACCAACAATCTGCCCCATCTGGAGGAGGGTTTCGCGCCACGAGTTCGAAGAGCTGAACGATGGAGAGTCGAGGGCTGAAAGAGCTGGACGGATCGTCGGGGCTACCTCAGGCAGATCATTATAAAAGGCAAGCCATGACGTCGGATCCATGTCGAACGGATGAAAAGGCAGCGCCGTGACGATAACGTCTGGCGAAACTGCTTCCGCATCGGCAAGAGTGTCACCGTCGAGAGGATCGATGGTCGGCACCACGCCGACACCGAGCGAGCCGATCGCTTCCTCTTGCCAAGGACCAAGCGAGCCGCCGCCGGAGGCGACCGGCCCAATACCCAGCGCTAGAAGCGAATCCGTCTGCTCAGCGCCGAAAGTGAAGATGTGTTCCGGCGCTTCTTCGAGGGTAGTTTCACCCTCAGAGTGCACGACCGTAGTGGGGAACGCGGGCGCAGCCGTCTCCGTGGGAGCTGGTCCACCCGCAGGAGCGGCCGTAGGTTCGGGCTCTGCTGGCGGGCTGCAGGCGCCGAGCAGCATGAGCGCCGTTACTCCTACCGCAGCGATGGACACGGTTCTTCTCAACGCTGTAGACATCTGCATCCCCTAACAAAAAGTGAGCAAGTTCTCACGTCACGGTAACGAGCGAGGCGCCTACCTGCCCTTCTGGTCCCAAAGTTTGGCCTGATCGTTATCCAGGGGTGGTCGAATTGCCTATCTAGCTATCAGCTCACGGCGTTAGCGAGGTCGTGCCCAAGGGTGTCCGGGCCCACCGCACCCGAAAGCGCAGTTGATCGGGCACCCTGGGCGACACACAAGCGGCCACCGACGTCTCCGTCGGTGGCCGCTTCGCGAGATGACTCGCGAGATGACTGGCGTGGTCGCGCGTTAGTTCAGCGCACCAGCAATTGCATCCACGAAGCTGTCGATACCCCAGGGCAGCGAGAGCGCCGTGGGCGGCGATACCGAGGCGACGAGCGACGCGCCGTTGACCGCGATGAGTCCACCGTTGGCCACGGCCGGGATGCTCTGCGCGTAAGGCTGGGCAGCGAAAGTATCGCCAGCGTCATCCGTCTCCGCGTACGCAATCAACAGGTCGCTATCGAGCTCATCGAGCTTCTCGTAGCTGAGAGTGTAGAAGAACGTTGCGTCACCATTGGCGAGGGTCTCAACCGCGGGAGCGCTCTCAAGACCGAGGTCGACTAAGAACTCCACGCGGGGGTCTGCCGGCTTGTAGACGTAGAAGGTTCCGCCGACGTCGAAGGTCGCCGCAACGGTCTTGCCCTCGAACTCGGGATGCTCGGCCGCCTTCTCGGCGACGAGAGCGTCAATGTTGGTGAGTACCTCATCCGCGGCAGCAGTCTTGCCGAGGGCGGTGCCAGTGGTGCTGATCACGTCGCGCCACGGGGTAGCCCACGGCAGCTCGGGGTACGCAACGACGGGAGCGATCTCGCTGAGCAGGTCGTACTGCTCTTCGGTGATTCCCGAGTAGGTTGCGAGGATCAGGTCGGGAGCGGCCTCGGCGATCTGCTCATAGGCGGGAGCATCCGTGGTCGCAGGGACAATGATGGGGTCGTCGCCATCGAGCTCGGCGAGAGCATCCGCAGCCCAGGGAAGAACGCCGTTCTCGTCGCCACCGTAGTTTTGCGCTTCCATGCCAACGGGCACGACACCGAGGGCCAGAACAGCGTCGCCGCTTCCCCAGCCGAGAGTGAGCACGCGCTGCGGTTCACTCTCGATAACCGTTTCGCCGAAGGCGTGCTCGATCGTGACGGGGAATGCGTCGGAGGCTGCGGGCGCATCCGTTTCGCCTTCGGACGTTGAGGCGGCGCAACCGCTCAATGCGACGAGGGCGGCGGTGGCCGCAGCGAAGGCTGCGAGGCGGGAACGGCGTGACATTGATCTCCTCGATCGAACGATAGGTGCACAGTAAGGATAGGCTTACCTTAGTGAGTTGCGCAAGCAGCGTGCGGGCGAACATGGCGGCAGGGCGCTGGGACCCAGGCGGCGCCGGCGTCCGACGACAGTGCCACTAGCGCCCCGGGCGACGCCCCAGCGGGATGACCATCGGTGAGCCAGAAACCGGATCGGCCATGATCTGAGCCTCGAGCCCAAACGCCTCGCGCATCCGTTCTGCTGTAACAACCTCGGCAGGTGTGCCCTCGGCGATGATCTGCCCCTCGCCCATGAGGATCATGTGATCGGCATAGCGCGCGGCCAAGTTGAGTTCGTGCAGCACCATCACGATGGTGGTGCCTCGCTCGCGATTGAGGGTGGCGAGCACGTCGAGCGCATCAAGTTGGTGGCGCACATCCAAGAAGGTGGTGGGTTCGTCGAGCAGCAGAATGTCGGGATCCTGGCTGAGCGCCATCGCGATCCACACGCGTTGACGTTGCCCACCCGAGAGCTCCTCGATGCGGCGCGATGCCAACTGAGCGGTGTCGGTCGCTTCAAGCGCGTGCTCGACAGCCGCCTCATCCGCCGCCGACCACTGCTGAAACCAACCCTGATGCGGGTAGCGTCCGCGAGCCACGAGGTCGCGGACCGTGATGCCCTCCGGTGCGATCGGCGACTGCGGCAAGATTCCCACAACTTGCGCAACCTCTTTCGATGCCATCGAGTGGATGTCGCGGCCGTCGAGCATCACGTGACCCGACGCCGGTCGCAGCAACCGCGACAGCCCGCGCAGCAGTGTCGACTTGCCGCAGGCATTGGCGCCCACGATCACGGTCACCGTGCCGTCGGGGATCGTGACGCTCACGTTCGACACAATGTCGCGCCCGCCATAGTTGAGGGTCACGTTGTCGGCGCGCAGTTCGTGCGGTGGGCGCTGGGGAGTGTCAGCTGGGTGAGTGTCAGCTGGGGTCACGATGCACGTCCTTCGCGGTTGGTGGTGGAGATAAGCCACAACAGGTACGGGGCACCCACGATGCCGGTGACGATTCCTGTAGGCACTTGGGTTCCGGTGGTGATGAAATGTTGGGCCACAAAGTCGGCGCCGAGAACGAGCACGACCGCGACAAGAGCGCTCGGGACGAGCGCGAGGCCTCCCCCGCGCACCAAGCGCCGAGCGATCGGGGCGGAGACGAAGGCGACAAAGGCGAGCGGTCCTACTAGGGCGGTGGCGATCGCGACTAGAGCTACCGCGACGATGATGAGCGCGAGCCGCGAGCGTTGCACAGCCACGCCGAGGCCCGCAGCAAGATCATCGCCGAGCTGGAGCATCCGCAGCTTCGATGCCAGCAGGAAGACCGCGGGCAGCAAGATGGCGAGGCTGACAGCCATGATGAGGATGTCGTCCCAGCTGGCTCCGCCGAGCCCGCCGACCATCCACACGAGAGCTTGTTGCGCGTCGCGCACGTCGCCGCGGGTGATGAGATAACCCAGCACGGATTGCGCCATGAACGCGATGCCGACACCGATGAGAACGAAGCGCATACCGTTCATGCCCGAGCGCCACGAGAGCAGGTAGATCGTGAACGCCACAAGTAGCGCGCCGCCGAGCGCGGAGAGTGACACAACGAGTCCGGTGGCTCCAAAGACGAGCAGGCTGAGCACGGCGGCGACACTCGCTCCCCCACTGATGCCGATGATGTCGGGGCTAGCAAGTGGGTTGCGCAGCAGGCTCTGGAACAGGGCACCAGCGAGGCCGAACCCGACAGCAACCAGCACGGCAAGAAGCACTCGCGGCAGCCGCAACTTGAAGACAATGAACTGGTCGGATGAGGTGCCACCGCCGAACAAGGTCGCGAGCAAATCCGGCAGCGTGAGCGTATATGCCCCGACCGCAATATTGACAAGAATGAGTGTCAGAGCAATCGCCGCGAGAACGATAGAGACGCGCCACGTGCGGGTCATAGCCCGGCCAGCTTCACTCGGCGCACGAGGGCGATCATGACGGGCGCACCGATAATGGCGACGACGAGGCCCGCTTCGAGCTCGGACGGTGCGACCACAAGGCGGCCCACGATGTCGGCGATGAGGAGCAAGCTGGGGCCGACGAGCGCCGAGACAGCAATAATCCAGCGATAGTCAGGGCCCGTGAATGGGCGCACGATGTGGGGCACAACGAGACCGACGAAGACGATGGGGCCGGCAAGCGCGGTGGCGGATCCGCAGAGCAGAACGACAGCTCCGGCAGCGACCGCACGAGCAACGTAGACCCGCTGGCCGAGGCCCCGGGCGAGGTCATCTCCGAGGGCGACGAGGTTGAGCATCCGTCCCGAAATGATCGCGAAGATGGCGCCGGCCACAACGAACCCGATTGTGAGGCGCACGGCCTCAAGGTCGCGGCTAGCGAGCGACCCCACCGACCAGAACCGGAAGGTGTTGAGGGTGTCGGTGTCGGAGATGAGAACGAGAGAGATGACGGAGGTGATGCCGGCGGTGACCGCTGTTCCGGCAAGCACGAGCTTGACCGGGGTAGCGCCCTCGCGGCCCAATGAACCGATTGCGTAGACGATACTTGCCGCCGCCGCTGCCCCCGCGAAGGCGAACCAGATGTAGCCGGTGGGGTTGGTGATCGACAGCACGCTGATCGCGAAGACGACCGCGAGTGAGGCGCCCGCGTTGACGCCGAGGAGGCCGGGGTCGGCGAGCGGGTTGCGGGTGACCCCCTGCATGACCGCTCCGGCGACGCCGAGGGAGAGGCCTGCGAGAAGACCAACAATGGTGCGGGGTAATCGCAGTTCACGGATCACCAATTGGTCGTTGTTGCCCGCCTCGGGGTCGAAAAGCGCCTGCCAGATTTGCGAAAACTCGACACCGCGAGCGCCGAGCGCAAGGCTCAACACGAGAACGACCGCGAGCAACCCGAGGGCCGAGCCGAGAGTGATCCAGCGCTGGGTGCGGAGGCTCAGTCGTGCGCGCGAAGCCGAGGCGGTCTGGGTCATAGTCGGGGGTGGTGGTGCGAGCTACTGCGCTTCGGACTTGCCGAGACGCCAGTACCCCATGAACGCAACCTGCTTGCGGTCAACACCGGTCTCGCTCACAAGAAAGCGGCGCAAGAGTTTGATGGTGCAGGCTTCGGCGGCAAGCCAGGCATAGAAGTGCTTTCCGGATGCCTCACCCGGCGAATCCCAGAGAAGTTCGGTGTCGACATCGATATCCCCGAGCAGTTGGGGCGTCGGGGCGAGTGCGGGTAACACGAGTGACGCGTTGGCTTTCGTCCACGCCCGAACGGCGGGGTCGAGCGCAGAACCTGCGGGCTGCTCGCCGCGCGGAAGCCACGTGACGTGGCAGTTACTGGTGAGGTTCAGTGGCGGCTGGTCTGCGGCATCCGGAATCTCGATGAAAGCGTGAGCTTGCACGCTGGGGTCGAGGCGTTCAAGGATGTTGCAGATGGCGGGCGCAGACGTTTCATCGCCGGCCAGAAGCACAGTGCGGGCGGGGCCGGGGTGCCAGTCGATGCCGATACCCGAGTGGATGCTCGCCGCGTCGGGCCCGACGATGATGACCTCGTCGCCGGCCGCTGCGTTTGCGAGCCACTGCCCGGCGGGGCCATTAGCGCCGTGGAAGACCATGTCGACATCGATTTCGCGGAGCTCAGGTCGCACCGCGCGAATCGTGTAAGTGCGGAACGGGTTGCGCGCCTCGTCGGGCAGCGCACGCCAGCGGGCGTACCAGGTGCCCTCGGCGATGGTCTGCGGATCGTGCGCGCCGATGTCGCTCAAGCCAATGCCCGGCAGCGGAAAAACGATCTTGATTCGCTGGTCGAAACCATCAGTGCCGAAGGCCTCGAACTCAGCGCCCGCGAAGGTAACCCGCTTAAAGTGAGGCGAAAGTTCGCGGATGCTTTCCACGCGGGCAGCGAACGGTCGATAGCCCGGGCGGGCGTCCTTCACGATCTCGCGCTCCAAGGTAAGCATTGCCTAAGTATGGCATACCTAACCTGAAGCGAAAAGGGTCAGATCTCGCGGCTCTTCTGCAGTCGGCGGTCACGTTTGCTGCGCGACAGCGGGAATGTGCGTTCGAGATATGGCTCGAGAACAAGTCGCTTCAGAGCAATGAAAATGAGACTGCCGCCGAGCCAATAGGCGACGAAACCCATGCTCGACAACTGCGTATTGATCGCAAAGCTGAACATGCTGATCACCACGCCCACACCGACGAATAGCCACACCCAAGCACCTGCCACCCGGTTGCGTGACGACTGCTGATCCTGAGCGCGCGACTCGAATGAATCGACTCGGCCGCTCAACTCATCGCTCTCGATGCTGGCGAAGAGATCCCGAACTGGCACCCCGAGTGCATCGGCGACCAGCGACAGCGTTTCGAGGCTGGCGTCACTCCCCGCTTCTAACCGTTGGATGGTGCGGATGCCGACACCACACTCGGTGGCGAGCTTCTCTTGGGTCCAGCCGCGCTCACGGCGCAGGTCAACTATGCGTGTCTCGTTCATGTGACCAATACTCCACGATGCGGTGGATGCAGGCTACGCCAGCCGCACGTCAGTCACACGCCAGTCGCGCGCCAACGGCACGCCACCTCGCCGCAGACCACAAAGGCCCCACCGACACATAAGTCGGCGGGGCCTTTGTCGCGCGTGAACGCGGGAGGTTGCTACTTGAGCGCCGCGGCTAGCTGACTCACAAACGCCTCGATACTTGCGGGAGCGGTGAGCGCCGTGGGCACGACAAGCGCTAGCTGCGTTGCTTGATCCATCTGCCCAAAGTGGAGCACTGTTCCGTCGGCGTAGGTGGGACTGTCGCCATACCCGCGAATAGTGTCTGTTTGCCCGCCCTCGTCGTCGCTCACAATCAGAACATCGACGTCGAGGAGTGCTGCTTGATCGGGCTCGAAAAATACCACGTCGCCGCTTACGTCACTCTCGATCGTCGTGGGGTCGAAGACTGTAAAGCCAAGCGCCTCAAGGATGAGCGCCACCGGAGACGTCGCCGTCACGAGTACGGGACCGCCGGAGCCAGACCGCGTCACCGCTATTGTTTTACCGGAGAATTCAGGGTGCTCCTCGGCCAAGGCCGCCACAGTCGCATCGAACGACTCGAGTTGGGCTGCGGCATCCGCGCTCTTGCCGAGCACCGCCCCCACTTGGATGAGCGCTTCACGCCAACTTGTCGCAGATTCATAGCCCTCAGAGTCCAACGCCGAAGCGGTCGGATAGACCGTCGGGGCAACCTCCGTGAGCCTCAGGTAACCGTCGCTGAGCAGTACGTTTCCATTGAGAGGGGAAATCTGTTGTGGGGCAAGAATCACGTCGGGAGCAAACTCAGCAAGAGCGGCGAGAGTGCCGTCAACGTCGTCGTTCTCGGTCAAGACTTCTGGCACCGCAGCGCCGAGTTCAGCCAGGGTCTCTTCGTAAATCGGGCGTGTCAGAGGGTAGGTAGTCACAACCGGGACGGCCCCCAGAGCCAGAAGTGCATCGGTGTGCTGCGAGCCCAGCGAAGCTATGCGTTCCGGCAATTCCTCAATGGTGGTTTCACCCTGGGAATGCACGAGCGTGACAGGAAATGCAGGAGCAGGGGCTGGAGTTTCACTAGGCGCCGAAGTTGCCTGCGGCTCGCTGGCGCTCGTGCACGCGCTGAGAGCAATAGCTGCGATCAGACTGATGCCGACTAACCGCATTCTTTGCGCTGCCGAGTGTGACAAGGATGCCCCCAATTGATCTGGATTATTTCTCAACTAAGAGTACTCGAACGAGCCTCAGCCGGATACAACGAGAAGAAACAATGTGCCAAGTCGTGACCTACCGCGCCTTGTCGAGGCCGCGAGGGTAGGCGGAAACCCGTCTAGAACTCAGGTGGCCCGTCGTAGGGAGCGTCGTCATCCGAGTAGAACGGGATGTCGTCTTCATCACCGGGAACCGGGGTTGCTTTGGCCGGAGCCGGGCGTGACGCGGCCGGGCGTGAGGTAGGCCGCGAAGCCGCAGGGCGTGCAGTCGCCGGACGCGACGGAGCGGCGGGAGCCGCTGCCGCGAACGCGGGTACGGCACCCGCAGGCGCACCACTTCCCGCTTCGGCCTCGCCCGATCCGCCGGCCACAACCGCGAGCACGGCGGCGCCATACGTCTCGAGCTTCTTCTCGCCAACACCGCTGATTTCCGACAGCTCAGCCAACGACTCTGGTTTGGTGACGGCAATGCCGCGCAGGGTGGCATCCGCGAACACGACGTACGCAGGCACACCGTTGTCGCGCGCGACTCCCGAACGCCAAGTGCGCAGGTTCTCGAACAGATCGGTCGCCGAGGCGGGCAGGTCGGTCATGACCTTGCGTTTAGCGGCGCCGCCGCCTGCACCCGAACCGCGCGCCTTGCGGGGTGCTTCCTTGCGCAGCTTCACCGTGCGCCCGCCGCTCAGCACCGACGCACTCTCGGGCGTGATCGCGAGCGTGCCGTACTCCCCCTGCACCGTAAGCAATGATTGCGCGAGCAGCTGCCGCACGACCGAGCGCCAGTCTTGCTCCGAGACATCGGAACCGATTCCGAACGTGGCCAGATCGTCGTGACGTTGCTGCGTGACCCGCGGTGTGGTCTTGCCGATGAGGATGTCGACTAGGTGCCCAGCGCCAAACTTTTGGTTGCGCTCGCGCTCCAACCGCACAATCGTCGACATCAGCTTTTGGGCCGCGACTGTGCCATCCCAGGACTCGGGCGGAGACAAGCAGGTGTCACAGTTGCCGCACGCCGTGGACTCTTGACCGAAGTAACCAAGCAGCTGCACGCGACGACATTCAACCGTCTCGCACAGCGCGAGCATCGCATCAAGGTGCGCGCTCAGGTTGCGACGGTGAGCCAGGTCGCCACCCGACTGATCGATCATGCGGCGCTGCTGCATGACATCCTGCAAGCCGTAAGCCAACCACGCGGTCGCGGGCAAGCCATCACGACCGGCACGACCCGTCTCTTGGTAGTAACCTTCAACGCTCTTGGGCAGGTCGAGGTGGGCGACGAAGCGCACGTCGGGCTTGTCGATGCCCATGCCGAACGCGATCGTCGCGACCATCACCATGCCCTCTTCGCGCAAGAAGCGGCTCTGGTTGCTGGCGCGCACTCGCGAGTCGAGACCCGCGTGATACGGCAACGCGGGGATACCGTTCTCCACCAAGAACTGCGCCGTCTTCTCGACCGAGGCGCGAGACAAGCAGTACACAATGCCGGCATCGCCCGAGTGTTCCGTGTTCAGCAGAGTGAGCAACTGCTGCAGCGGCTGCGCCTTGGATTCAATGCGGTACTGGATGTTGGGCCGGTCAAAACTAGAAACATACTGAGTGGCGTCAGTGAGCTTCAGTCGCTGGGCGATCTCTTTGCGAGTGGCTTCGGTCGCGGTCGCGGTGAGCGCAATGCGCGGGACCCTCGGCCACAGGTCGTGCAACACATCGAGTTGCAGATAGTCGGGGCGAAAGTCGTGGCCCCACTGCGACACACAGTGAGCCTCGTCGATGGCGAAGAGCCCGATTTGGCCCTGTTTGAGGAGTGACACGGTGGACGAGACGCGGAGGCGCTCGGGCGCGAGGTAGAGAAGATCCAGCTCGCCAGCCCGGTACGCGTTTTCGACGCGAGTGCGCTCGTCGGCGGACTGGGTGGAGTTGAGAAACTCCGCACGCGCGCCGACGGCGGCGAGGGCATCCACTTGATCTTGCATCAGGGCAATGAGCGGCGAAATGACAACGCCGGTGCCCTCGCGAACGAGCGCGGGGATTTGGTAACACAGCGACTTGCCACCACCGGTAGGCATGAGCACGAGGGCGTCTCGGCCCTGCACGATGGTGTCGATGATCTCGCCCTGCTGCCCCCGGAACGAGTCGTAACCGAACGTGGACTCAAGAACAGACTGGGCAGACACCATGCCGAGAAGTCTAGGCGCAGCCACTACCATTGGCATGATTCGTCCCCACAGCGACAGGCGCCATGTTCACCGTATTTCTTGGGCTTTCGAGCGCGCTCACCTTCGGTGCCGCTGACTTCTTCGGCGGCATTGCTGCCAAGCGAATTAGCCCCATTTTGGCCACCGCCGTCGGCGCTGTTTCTGGCCTCGCTCTGCTGCTGCTCATCTTTCCGTTCATCCCGACGGTGTGGTCGACCGAAGCAGTTCTCTACGGACTCGTTGCCGGCGTCAATAGCGCGATAGCAATCGGCCTGCTTTACGCGTGCCTCGCGATCGGGCCCATGAGCATCCTCTCTCCGGTGACGGCGGTCATGTCGGCGATCGTGCCCGTGACAGTCGGCCTACTGCGCGGAGAATCGCTCGGCTCGTTCGGTCTCATCGCCATTCCCGTTGCGCTTATCGCCGTGGTGCTCGTGGGTTTTGTTCCCGAAAAAGGTGCCGTGCGACCGAGCGCCAAGGCACTACTGATGGCCGTGGGTGCCGGCAGTGCGATTGGGCTTTTCTTTGTGATTCTGGATGCCGCCCCCGATGACTCGGGCATCATCACCATTGTCGCCAACCGCGTCGTCAATGCGGCACTCATGTTTACGCTGTTCTTTGTCATGGCGACATTAGCTCAGCGCCGCCGAGCCGGAGCACCAGCCCCCGCCCGCTCGTCCCTGTGGCGCCGCGGACTCTATTTCGCCATGGTCGGCGGCACCCTCGACGTAATCGCCAACATGGCGATTATCACGGGCGTGCGCATCGGCGATCTTTCGGTCATTGCCGTGCTGACCGCGCTCTACCCCGCCGGCACAGTGCTACTGGCGGCCATCGTTCTGCGCGAGCGCATCGCCCCCGTGCAATACGTGGGCATCGCGCTCGGCATCGCCGCGAGCATCCTGCTCGTAGTGGGCGACTAGCGCGCAACCATCACGGCTAGCGCGCCAGCCACACGTCGCCTAGTCGGCAGCGCGCCGCGAGCTACCCCTTCGTTGAACCCGCGAGCAATCCGCGCACGAAGTAGCGCTGCAGCGCGAAGAAGACGATGAGCGGCACAAGAATCGAGATGAAGGCACCGGCGGTAAGCAGGTTCCAGTCTTGACCACGGCTACCGGTGATCTCCGCGAGCAGTTTCGTCATCGGCGCCACTCGCCCGTCGGCAAACACCAACGCCACGAGCAGGTCGTTCCAGACCCACAAGAACTGGAAGATCGCGAACGACGCAATGGCCGGCATCGTGAGCGGAAGCACGATGCGGAAGAAGACCTGACCGTGGCCCGCACCATCCACTCTCGCTGCTTCGATGAGCTCGGACGGGATCTCGGAGACGAAGTTGTGCAGCAAGAAGATGGCCAGTGGCAGCGCGAAGATCGTGTGCGCAATCCAGACCTGCGAGTAGGAGTTGGAGGCATTGAGGCTTGAGAAGATTTCGATGTCACCGATCGACAGCCCACGAGAGAACAGGCTCAGCAGCGGAACAAGTGCCATCTGCAGCGGCACGATCTGTAGCGCGAAGACGCCGATGAACATCCAGTTGCGACCGGGGAACTTGATCCACGCGAAGGCATACGCTGCCAGGCTCGCGATAACGAGCGGGAAGATCGTGGCCGGCAACGTGATGGCGATCGAGTTAATAAACGCGCCTGCCAAATTGAGCTGGCTGTTTCCGGCCGCCAACACCTCGGTGTAGTTGTTGAGAGTGAAGCCGGGGTTCTGGAAGATCGTCCACCAGCCGTTGCGCAGAATCTCCTCGGGCGGGCGAAGCGAGGAGACGAACAGCCCGAATGTCGGCGTCGTCCACAGCACTGCAATCACCAGCGCTGCGATCGTGGCTCCGCGACTCGTGAGGCGCTTCTTGGTGCGCTTGGCAGCGCCGTTTTCGCCACGGGCCAGTTGCTTCTTAGTCTTCTTGTTCAGCGGAAGCTTCGCGGGCACTGTCGCGGTCATCGGATCTCCCTCTGCTTAGCAATCTGTCTCGCGTTGTACACAACAATCGGCAGCACCATGATGAACAAAACGACCGCGAAGGCGGCAGACCTGCCCACCTCGAAGCCCTGCCACTGCGAGTACATTTCGTTCGCGATCACGCTGGTTTCGTTCGCACCAGCAGTCATCGTGCGAACGATGTCAAAGACTTTGAGCGAGGCGATCGAGATCGTCGTCAACACCACAACGAGCGAGCTGCGGATGCCCGGCACGGTCACATTGATGAAGCGCTGCCAGGCGTTCGTTCCGTCGAGCTCCGCGGCCTCAAGTTGCTCGGCCGGAACACCCTTGATCGCCGCCGACAGGATCACCATCGCGAAACCCGTCTGGATCCAGATCAGCACGACGATAAGGAAAAACGTGTTCCACGGGGAGTTCGAGATCCAGTCGACCGGTTGCCCGCCCATCCAGACCACAATTTGGTTGAGCAAACCGATCTGCTCTTGGCCAGCGGGGCGCACGGCATAGACGAAGCGCCAGATGATGCTCGCGCCCACGAACGAGATAGCCATTGGCATAAAGACGAGCACTTTGAAAATCTTCTCGCCGCGCGACTTGTCGATGAAGACCGCGTAGGCGAGTCCGAAGATGGTGGAGACCGTGGGAACAATCAGCACCCATACGACCGTGTTGAGAACGGTGCGGATGCCGGTGTCTTGAGTGAAGATCCAGATGAAGTTATCGAGGCCGACGAAACGGGTTCCGCGGCTGTTCATGAAGGCTTGGATCGTGGTCTGGATCGTCGGGTAGATGAGACCGATAGCGAGCAAGAAGATCGCCGGGCTCATGAATCCGACGAGCTGGAAGAGGTAGCCGGCACCTTGCTTCGAGCGGTAGTCAAGGATGAAGAAGAGCCCACCGAAAACAGCTGCTGCGCCCGCCGCCCAATACACCGAGCCCAGTGCCAAGAAGATGAGGGTGGGGATGAGCACGCAGGCTGCGGCACGAATGATCGTGTACTTGCGGCCGCTGCGTGGGGCGATCTCGATGAAAAATATCAGCAGCGCAATCACCACGAGGAATGCCAGAAGCACGAGGGGAATTTGAGCGAGCGCGGGAAGCGTGGCTATCCACGCGAGAAAAGCTGACATTAGCGACCTTTCGAGTGCATCACTGGACTCTTCACTTCACTGGCATTTCTGCTGTTTCGACTCTACCGAGGAGTCGGCACGAGTGGGAGGAAAGTGAGCGTGGGCTGGAAGAAAAAATGTCCAGCCCACGCTCACTATTGAACGGTGTTACTCAGACGGCCATGACGCATCGATGGTCGAGAGCACTTCTTCGGTTGACTTGCCATTGACCCAGTCGACCATTCCGGTCCAGAACGATCCAGCGCCAACAACACCCGGCATGAGGTCAGAGGCGTCGAAGCGGAACGTCGTGTCGGGGTCCTGCAGAATCGTGATGGCTTCCTGCAGGATGGGGCTGCTCGCGCTAGCCGGGTCGAGGCCGTTGTTAGCGCTAATGACGCCGCCCAACGCTACGCGGGTGTTTGCCCACTCGGCGCTCGACAGGTATTCCTGCACGGCAATCGTGTCTTCGTCGTTGGAAAAGGCTCCGACGATCTCGCCACCACCGGTGACAGCGTTGCCACCAGCTTCAGCAGACGGCGTGACAAAGGCCCAGATGTCAGCATCCGGTCCGACCGTGGCGTTCCCGTTCTTGGGGTCCTGAATGAACCCGTCGAAGAAGGATGCCTGGTGGTGGAGGGCACACGTGCCGTCGCCGAGCGCGCGAGCCGGGTCACCGAACGGCGTGGAGTTGATCGACTTCACGTCGCCGAATCCAGCATTCACGTAATCCGGGTTCAGGAGGATGTCGCCCACCGAATCGAACGCCGAGACGATCGCAGGGTCACTGAACGGGATCTCATGCGAAACCCACTGGTCGTAGACGTCTGGTCCGGCTTCGCGCAGCACGAGGTCTTCTACCCAGTCCGTTCCTGGCCAACCGGTTGCGGCATCCGAACCGAACCCGGCACACCACGGTGCGGTTCCGGTCTCATCAGCGATCGTTTGGGTGAGTGCGAGCAGCTCGTCCCAGGTTTCGGGGACTTCTACACCCCACTCGGCGAACTGCGAAGGCGAGTACCAGATGAAGCCCTTGACGCTGGCCATGAGCGGTGCGCCGTAGAGAGTGTCACCGGTCGTGCCATAGGCAGCCCAGTCTTCTGACCAATACTCTGCGACGTTGGCGGCTACGCCCTCGGGCGCTGGCTGAATGTACTCGCGCGAGGCGAGGTCGGCGAGAAGACCCGGCTGCGGGAAGATTGCGATGTCAGGAGCATTGCCACCCTGAGCGCGGATGCTGATCTGCGCTTCGAACTCTTTGCTCGATTCGTACTGAATGTCGATGTCATTCGCTTCTTCCCAGTCAGCCCAGGATTCTTCGAGAAGCTCAGCTTCAGTGTCGGCGATGGTGCCATAGATAGTGACTACGCCATCCGCTTCGCCAGCATCGCCGGGGCCACCGGTGCCGCTGGTACCGGAGGCACAGCCTGTAAGAACCATGCTTGCGACGCCAAGAGTGGCGATAGGCAGCAAGGCCCGTCGAAAGTTGTGGGAAATCATACAAATCCTCCTCGTCGAGGTTTGCCCGCAGACCGAGCAGTATGCGGGGGAACAACTGCAGCTCTGAACTCGCTCACTCATTGCAGCTCAAGAGAGCGTGTTCACGCCTTACGCTAGGTGACGATCAACGGTTTGTGCAAGCGCTTGCGCTACACAGCTGTCTACCGCAACGCGAATGAGACATGACGGGCACCATCCCGGCGCACCCTGACGCAATTTAGGCAAATTTGATTATCGTGGTCTTCGGGTGTTGACTGACGACATGGATCAAGGATTAGTAATCGACTGGACACAGATGCCCACCTACAACACGATCATGGCGGTGGCCGCCGGTGCGGGACTGCTCAGTCTCGTGTTGTTTGCTCGCAAGCTCATGGCAGGGGCTGACGTGGAGTTCCGCGGTCACGCCGTGAACTTCGGTGTGCTGGGCCTGATCCTCACCGTCACGGGCACGCACATGACGCTGACCTGGCCCTTCGCGGCCTACTTCCCGTTCGACAACATCATCTTTGGCGAACCGAGCCTCGCCTTCGGTGTGCTTCTGCTCGCCTCGAGCTTCGTACTCTGGCGCCGCGCATCCGTGCTCGAAGAATCCAAGGATGCCGCCCGCGCCGTCGCCCGCACTGCTGAACCCCTTGGCGTACTCATCTTTGGTCTCGGCCTCGCCCTCATTGCGATCGCTTTCGCCGGAGTCATCTTCCAGCTCTTCGCCGCTCCTCCCGAGGAGCCCATCTCGGGCGCCTTCGCAGAGTGGCCCTGGGTCGAAGCGATCTTCATGTCAGGTCTCTTCGCGCTCGTAGGTCTCGGAGCATTGCTCTTCCCGTTCGCCACCCGCAGCTTTGCAGTTCGCAGCACGCCGACCAAGGTTCAATGGGTTACCGGAGTCGCCCTTGCTCTCGGCGGCATCGTATTTCTCCTCTTCGGCGCGCTCAACTTCTTCACTCACATCGGGCTCATCGTCAACACGATGGGCTAACGCCGCGAAAGCCGCGTTCTAAGCGATGCGGCTACCTCGGGCCAACTTTGCCGCTGGGGTCTTGGTGCGAGCCCAGGCCCCAGCAAGCAATGCTCCTGCGAGGATGACATGCGTCGCTAGCCCGACAGCCCAGCTAGGAGTTGTGGATTCGATGACGCTGCGAGCACTCGGGGAATCGGGGTATTGGTCGAACTCTCCGACGACGCAGGTGTTCACTGAGTAGCTAACGTCCTGCGGAATTTGAGCCATTCGAGTCGTCAGCTTGAAGTAGCCAAAGAGGTCTGTGGGCTGGTCGTTCGAGTCGTACGTTGTGGGCACGGCATCCGCCAGAATCACGTACGGGTTTGCCGCCAATGCGCCCCAGAACAGGTCGAAGCGTGGCGTCTGGTACTCGAACTCTTCGGGAGTCGAACACGACGTCGGTTTACCTGAACTGTCGTATTCGATTCCGTAGCTCGAGACCTGAGTCGCGGTAGTTTGCAGTGCCAGCCCGCCAAGAGTGAAGGCGATAATCGTGCCAACGCTCAGCGCCGCCACAACCAGATATGTCACAACGATCGAGAACAGCGGCCGCGACATGAGCCCAGAAAGCCCTACCCCCACCGCGGCAACGACGCCCAGCTCGAGCGCGAGCACAACGATCGAAACGATGATGGTGCTCGCACGAAGCTGGCCAGCGAGGGCTGCGTAGACGAGGAACGGGATAGCGGCCGCCAAGAACGCGAGGGCGGTGATCCAGGCCGAGAGAAACTTGCCCATGATCAGCTGGCCGGTCGTGATGAGCGTCACTTGCGTGGTGGCGAGAGTGCCAGCATCCCGATCACCGTTAATGGCGTTGCCACTCAGGGCCGGCGCCACAAGCGTGCCCAAGAGCAGCACGAAGTAGATAACGGTGGAGTAAACGCCGGCTGCACCGTTGTCTACGCTGCCGAACCCGTTAAGCGCGAACGACAGCAGCACCGTCACGATGAAGATGAGCGCGACGAAGACAGCAAGAAGGATGTACCAGCTTGTTGTGCGCACGCGCTGGCGCAGCTCGAGTGAAAGAATCACTCCGACGCCGGAGATGAAGGGGCTCATTCGCTTTCCTCCGAGCTCAAGTCGATAAAGGCATGTTCGAGATCGCCCACAGCTGGCGCAAACGTGCTGATCGCAACGCCTGCCCCGACCAGTCGAGCAAGAAGTTCGGATGCCGCCGCTTCGCCGTCGAGCGCAACGAGCAGTTCCGTGCGATCGGTCGCAATCGCTTCATCCGCGATACCGTCCGCAATGAGTGCCGTCCGCAGAGCCACCACGTCGCTCGAGCGGATGCGCCAGGGCCGAGCCGTGGCGCGACTACGTGCCAACGCTTCCGCAGACGCCGTGACGCCCTTCGATAGGTAAACGGCGCCATCCGCCATTTCGTCGAGTTCGGAAAGAACATGACTGGAGACGAGAAGGGTCTTGCCCTCGGAAGCAAGCCGACGAACGAGGGTGCGTAGGTGCGCGCGCGCCACAGGGTCTAAACCCGAAGCGGGCTCATCGAGCAACAGCACTGCAGGGTCGTGCACGAGTGCACGGCCAAGACTGAGCCGTTGCTTCTGCCCCCGCGACAGAACGCGGGTCGGGCTGTCGGCGAGATCGCCCAGATCAACAAGCGTGAGAATTTCGGCTGCTCGAGCGGCCGCCGTGGCTTTGTCCATCGCATACATGCGCGCCGCGTAAGTCAGGGTGTCGCGCACACTAATCGTCGCCCACGATCCGAGCACGTCGGGCATCCAGCCCAACCGCGAGCGCACAGCGGCCGTCTCGCCAAAGGGGTCGTAACCGGCGATGCGGATGCTGCCAGCATCCGGTTTGAGCAGTGACGCCAGCATCAGCATAAGAGTGGTCTTGCCCGAGCCATTGGGGCCGATAAGACCCGTCACGGTTCCGGGCACCGCGACGAAACTGGCGTCACGTACCGCATGGATAGCTCCAAAGGATCGGCCGACGTTCTCGACGACGATCCCGGAGTGTGGAGGTTCTGAGTGCAGTAGCTCGGTGCTCACCATAAGGGTGAGCATAACTTACTGTTACGACTTCTCGAGGCCTGCGAGGAGCCCTGTCCCGTCGTGGCTAGATGTAGATCGCGGGATCGATGTAGTTAAAGCCGTCCTTAGGCGCTTTCGTGCCGCCCTTGGGGCGCGCCACGGCGGGAGCGCCGACGAGCAGAGAGTCGGCGGGAGCATCCGCCACCACTACGGCACCGGCACCCACGACCGAGCCAGAGCCGATCGTGATGTCGCCGAGGATGGCAGCGCCGGCGCCCACAACAATGTCGTTGCCGAGCGTCGGGTGGCGCTTGCCGCCCTGCGAGCTCGTGCCGCCAAGCGTGACGCCGTGATAGATCAAGACGTCGTCGCCGACAATGGCAGTCTCGCCAATGACGACTCCGGAGCCGTGGTCGATGATGACGCGGCGGCCAAGTTGCGCGCCAGGATGAATCTCAACCCCGGTCAGAAAACGAACGAACTGGGAGACTACGCGGGCAAGAAAGAATGCCCGCGCAGTCCACAACCAGTGACTCAAGCGGTAACCCCACACGGCGTGCATCCCTGAATAGGTCAGCCAAATCTCGAAGGCACCACGGGCTGCGGGGTCGCGTTCGCGCACGGCAGCGATGTCTTCACGAGTTCGAGCAAACAATAGAGGGATCCGTCGTTAGTGGTGGTTAGCGGCGTTGAGTTGAGGTGACTCGGTCTTAGTCGACAAGCCCCTAGTCGACGAGGTCTTCGTAGAGAAGGGTCGAGAGGTAACGCTCGCCGAAGCTCGCGATGATGACGACAATGGTCTTGCCTGCATTCTCAGGGCGCTTGGCCAACTCGATGGCGGCGTATACGGTCGCACCCGAGGAGATGCCTGCGAGGATTCCCTCTTCGGCTGCAAGGCGACGAGCCATCGTGACCGACTGGGTGATGTTGACGTCGAGTACCTCGTCGTAGACATCGCGGTCGAGAATTTCGGGCACAAAATTGGCGCCGATTCCCTGAATCTTGTGGGGGCCAGGAGCTCCGCCATTGAGGATGGCCGACTCTTCGGGCTCAACCGCAACAACCTTGATCTCGGGGTTCTGTTCCTTGAGGTAACTACCAGCACCGGTGATGGTTCCGCCGGTTCCGATTCCCGCAACGAAGATGTCGACGGCACCGTCGGTGTCGTTCCAAATCTCAGGGCCCGTGGTGGCACGGTGAATAGCGGGGTTTGCGGCATTCGCGAACTGCTGAGCGGCGACAGCGCCCTCAGTGTTGGCCACGATCTCAGCGGCCTTCTCAACGGCGCCACGCATACCTTCGCCGGCGGGAGTCAATACGAGCTCTGCACCGAACGCGCGCAGCAACATGCGGCGCTCCTTGCTCATGCTCTCGGGCATCGTGAGCACTACGCGGTAACCGCGAGCGGCACCAACCATGGCGAGCGCGATACCGGTGTTGCCACTGGTGCCCTCAACGATGGTCCCGCCAGGCTTCAACGCGCCAGCTTTCTCGGCCGCATCAATAATTGCGACACCGATACGGTCCTTCACACTGGCCGAAGGGTTCTGGAATTCGAGCTTTGCCAGCACCGTGGCGCCAGCACCGTCTGTGACGGAGTTGAGCTGAACCAACGGGGTGTTACCGACGAGTTCGGTGATGTTCTTATAGATACGACTAGCCATGATTCAGGGGTTCCTTTGCAGGTTGGAGATCGATGGGAGCTTGCTCACCATAGTTAGTAGCAATCAGCAGGCCAAATTTATTTCATCAATATGGGTAAAAGTAAGAAAAGAGGGCCCCGCGTTGTGCGGGACCCTCTTCGCGTTATGCGGCTAGTTGCCAGCTTTCGCCTAGAAGACGAAGACCAGTCGCGGCCAGCTCGTGCTCGACTCCACCAGATCATTACCGGAGTACTTGACCGTAATGAAGTGGATGCCGCGGCTCAGCTTCGGCAGCTTCAGCGAAGCCTCGCCGCGCTTGTCGACCGTGCTCGTGCCGACTGCGGTGCGACCGTCGTAGAAGGTCACCTCGCCAGCTGTCGTGCCGCCCTTGCTAACCGAAACATCAGCATCGACGGTCACAGAGCGGTTGCCCCAGACGAACGAGGATGAGGTGCTGGCGCTGACTCGCGAAGCGATCTTGTCGACCGTTTCGGCATCCGAGACAGCAACACCGTCGGCGTAGCCATCCTTGCTTGCGGTGACTTGCACGCTCAGCTCGGTAGCGACATCCGCGGCCGTGACCTTGTAGGTGCGGTCGGTCGCGTTAGCGATCGGCACACCATCGCGCAGCCACTGGAAGCTAAGGGTCGTCGAGTTGACGCTCCACTTGCCGCCATTGGCGTTCACTGTCGAACCGACTTTTGCGTTGCCGCGGATGCTCGGAGCCTTCGTGTTCTCGATGGCCTCCTCCGTGGCTGCCACCTCGATCGGTACCACTACCGCAGTATCCGTTCCCGGAACCGTCACGGTCAGCGCGAGCGTGCCCGAAGGAGTGCCGGCGGGAACTGTGACGGTCACGCTGGCGCGACCCTGCTCATCCGTGGTGTCGACGATGGTGCGGTCGATCGTTGCCGAACCGAGCACTGTGCCGTCAACCGAAACCTCGACCGTGGTGGCGTCTGAGCCGCCGCGGCTGAAGGTGAGTGACGACAAGTCAAGGGTTACGTCGTCTCCCGGAGCGAAGCCGCCAGCGGCGGGCTCCGATACGACAGCACCAATGGCACGCTGTTCGAGCGGCGGGCTAGCGACCGTGTTCTCCTCGAACCACTCGACCATGGACTGCAGGTCGACTCGTCCGCTATCGGCACGATCGGTTCCTTCGGCGAGAGTCGCGAAGTTATCGCCACCCGCCGCGAGGAAGGAGTTAGCGACCACCGTGTAGCTGGCTGCAACATCCACCGGAACACCGTTGAGGTACATTGCGGTCACTCGCTCGCCCTGGACTGCGGTGGGGTCGTACGAGTACGTGAGCCCCTCCGAAACACCGAGCTTGAGGAACGGACGTTGCGCACCTTCTGGCTGCCACTGCTCTTCGAGCACCGACTTGATCTGCTCACCCGTCAGCGACATCGTCGTGAGCGTGTTGCCGAAGGGCTGCACATTAGCAGCCTCGCGGTACGTGACTTCGCCGTCGGCGTCGCCAGCTCCCGATGCTTCGTAGATGAGGTCGGTGCGCAAACCACCAGGGTTCATGAACGCGATCTCTGCACCCGAATCGGATGCCGCCCAGAGCTGAACATCAGCAACAAAGTTGCCAATGGTCGACTCTCCACCGCGGTTCTCCGGGAACTCCGCCGCGTCGGTCGGGGACTGCACCGCACGGAACATGCTCTCGGTGATTTCACCAACCGTGGCGTTGCCGAGTTCGGCAGCAGCCTCCGTTGCTTCGTCAACGATGGCCTGCACAGCGGCATCCGGCTCGAAGCCCTCGATCGGCAGCACCTCGGCGCTGAACTCGAGAATCTCCATGGTTGCCGGGTCGACGTTGAGGTCGAAGTGGCCGTAGTACGAGCCGTACTGCCCAGCAGAGATCACGAGACGCGGGCTGTCCATGCCAGCAACCTCGATCTCGTGGTCGTACGCCAGGTGGGTGTGGCCCGAGACAATTGCCTGAATCTTCGGGCTCACGTCAGTGACGATCTGGCCGAAGGCCGAGTCATCCATCGAAGCAGCGATATCGGTGGATGCCGCGCCCTCGTGGATGAGCAGAACGAGAACGTCTGCTTCACCATTGCTGTCGTCACCATCGGTGAGGTAATCCGCAACGCGGTCTACTTCTTCGACAACTCCACGGATCTCGAGCGAAGCGATGCCAGCGGGGCTGACGAGCTCTTCGAGGTCTTCGGTAATGGCACCGATGAATCCGACAGTTACGCCCTCAAACTCTTGCAGGAAGTACTCGTCATAGGCCGGCGCATTCGTGTCGCGGTCGTAGATGTTGGCCGCAAGGTAGGGCCAGTCGGCGGCATCCAAGATGCGGTCATCGACATCGGCACGACCCTGATCGAATTCGTGGTTACCGAAGGAGCTCGTGTCGAGCCCGATTTCGTTCAACACGTCGATCGTGGGCTGGTCGTTCTGGATGAACGACGTGAACGTCGTTGCACCAACGAAGTCACCCGCACCCACGAAGGTGGTGTTCGGGTTCTGCGACTCCCACGAGCGAACCATGCCCGCGAGCATTGCTGCGCCGGGGATTCCGCTGCCCGCTTCGATACGACCGTGGAAGTCGTTCGTGGTGAGAATTTCGATCTCAACCGGCGCTGCCTCAGTGCTGAGGCCGATGCTGATCGGGTCGTGGTCACTCGAACGGAACACGCTGCTCGCATCCGCAGCAGCGTAGGCGTAGCCACGGTCTGACCACTCAGGCGAGTTGATGTTCCAGACGGCGGCATCCGTCACGTGGTCGGCAAGCGACGGCGAGACGATGATGTGGTCGAGCGATCCGAGTTCACCATCGAACGTGTAGGTGTACTGCTCGTCGCCTGCGGCGGCGAGGGTGTCGACGTAGCCAGCCTCGGTGAAGACCTGAATGGGGTCTTCTTCGGAGTAGGCGTTGAAGTCACCGACCAGCACAACCTGGTCGCTCTTGGCTTCATCAGCCGAGATCGAGTCCACAAGGTCCTTGACGGCATTAGCCTGCTCAACACGCTCGGTGTTGAAGAAGCCCTGGCCATCGGTCGGCTCGGTTCCCGAACCACCCTTCGACTTGAAGTGGTTGGCAACAACAGTGATGAGCTCACCGTTTGACTCGAAGGTTTGAGCGATCGGCTCACGCGCGATGTCCCAGACCGACTCGTCGACCTGCGTGAAGCTGTCGCCAACAGGCGTAGCAGCGGCAGGCTTGAAGATGATCGCGTTCGTGATGAAGTCAGTGATGGCTGCATCGTCGAGCGCTGCCGGAGTCGGAACGTAGTCCCACGTGCCTGCGCCAGCGGCCGCGTTGAGCGCACCGACGAGATCCATGAGCGCTTCGTCGAGGTCTCCACCCAGCTTGATGGAGTTTTCGATCTCCATGAGACCAACAACATCCGCATCGAGCGAGTTGATAGCGGCAACGATCTTCGACTGCTGGATTGCGAACTCTTCAGCAGTGTCTGCGCCACGAGCATCCGAGTCTTCACTCGTGAGCGTCGTGAAGTAGTTGTAGACGTTGAACGCCGATACCTTGAAGTCTCCGCCAACTTCAGGCGCAGTCTCTTCACGCGGGTTCGTCGACTCGAACGTGGGCAGGTACTCCGCCGGGCTCGCATCGTTGATCGCGATGGTCGGCTGCAAACGCCAGTCGTCAAAGCCGTAGCTCAGAACGAAAGGGTTCGCGGGGAACTCAACGGTGTCACCGTTGCGCACAACAGTGTCTGCCGAGAAGTAGGGCTGCTCACCGGGGTGAGAGCTACTCGAAACCTGGATGTTGTAGCCATCATCGAGAAGGATGCGGCTGGCACGGTTGGCGGCGGCGATCGCGTCGGCGTCGGCTCCGGCATCCGTCGTCTCGGTGCTCTTGACGGCGAGCTCTTCTGGGCTGAGCCAGAGGGTGCCGTAGTTATACAGCTGGTGGCTCGAGCTGACGAGGTAGTCGCCGGTGGGGGCGACGAGCATCGACTCGAGGGACTCGCGGTCGGTGCCGACAACGCTCGCATCGAGAGCGGATGCTTCAACCGCATCTTCTGCGGCTAGGTCGGCGGCTGCAGTCACGAGCTCGACTGTGGTGCCTGAACCGAGCTGAGTCAGGCCGTAGTACTCGCCAACGGGACCGGTCGCGGTGACCTTGTCTCCGATGGAGACGGCGGGGTTCGCGCTGCCGAGGTAGACGAAGATTCCGTCAGAGGCACCGGGCGTTGCATCGGTCGCGCCGCCGGACCCAGGAGTCTGGATGACGATGCCGCTGTAGCCGGAAGCCCCCCGGTAGTCAGCAGTGACAACACCCTCTACGGTGACGGTGGTGCCGACAATAGTGCTGGAGGCTGAAGTGCCTTGCACCTGGGCAATCGTGTATGTGGCTTCGGCGGCTAGGGCAGCCGGAGCGGTGATCGTAGCCAACGCAATGGCGCACGACGTGGCAAGAGCCCCGATCGTGAGCCGCGTTGGCCTGCTGCTTCGTGGATACATAGCGGGCAGTCCCCTTAGGAATTGTGAAATCGACGGTCTACCCCATAACAGGGGTACCTGAGACGATAGCCCCGCCCACAGCCCATTCCAAGGTTTTAAACGAAATGCTCATGTGCGCGTAACCCGTTGTTCTTATGCGAAATGCGCGCACCAATACTTCGGGGGTTTGTTCGCACGGAGCGCCCGCCGACGCCACCGTCAGTGAGCGCTATTGCGCGCAAAAGCGTGCGCCCGCGCCGCCAAGGTGCGCGAAAGGCGACCGAAAAGATCGATGCTTGCTCGCCCCGGCCAATCCTCCGGCAACGCCGAATCCGGCAACCCCGGATCGACATACGGGATCACACGCCACTGATCGAGAGCATGGATGTAGCACGCAAACGCCTCGGCATCGGTCGACCCCGGACCCACCAGAGCGGAGTGCTGCGCGAGAAAACTGTCGTGCAATTCACGCAACCGATCGAGGTCCCACCACTGGGCTACGGCATCCGCAAACGACTGAGTCGTCTCGGGCCGGCCCGCAATAAACAGCGTCGCGCACTCGCTCAGTTCGAGGCTTTCCAGAATGCGCAACACTTCTGGCTTGAGGTGGGCGGGGCAAATCCAGAGCCCGGTGGCCACGGTGCCGCACCCGATCCAACCGAGTCTGCGACGAAGCTGGTGGCGTTCGTCGCGGCGTGATTCCGGGATCGAAAACGAAATCAGACACCACGGGTCATCTTCGCGCTGCTGGCGAAAACTAAAGACGCGGCGATCGCCGCTCTCGAGCATCGGCACGGCATCCTCGTTCACGCGGTAGCCCTGCTGGCCGTCGACCATTTCAGGCACAAGAAGGCCCTTCGATTTCACTCGAGCGATGGCACTGCGAGCACCATTGGCCGAGACTCCCAGCGCCTCCATGATGCGCACGAGATGCGCCGACGAGATCCAGCCACCAAGCTGACGCAGCTGCGAGCCCACAAAGGTGCGGAGCAGGGCTGTTGCACTCCCGGGGCGGGAGTCGAAGTCATCCAGAATCATGCGCGGCTACTTGGTGAGCTGCGCGTGAATCGCGTCGATGCCGAGCTGCACTTCGGCGAAGGTCGTGCTGAGTGGCGACAGCCCGAGCCGGATGCCGTGAGGCCGACGGAAGTCGGGAATGATCCCCTGTTTCCAGAGTTCGGCATTCACGGCGGCGAAGCTTTCGTGGTCGATCGTGACGTGGCTGCCGCGTTCGTCGGCATCTCGCGGCGAGCTGACGGTGACGCCGAGCGGCGCGAGTAATTCGTCAACGAGCGCGAGGGCGTACTCGGTGAGCGCGATCGACTTGGCGCGGATCGCGGGGATGCCCACTTCTTCGATGAGCCCGAGCATGTCTTGCATCGCGAGCGACCCGACGATCGAGGGCGTGCCACTGATGAAGCGCCGGATGCCCTCGTGCGGTGCATAACCTGGACCCATTTCGAAGGGGTTGTTGCTGCCCATCCAGCCTTGGATCGGTTGCGTCATGGCCTCGATGTGCTCGGCGCGCACGTAGCCGAAGGCGGGGGAACCCGGGCCTCCGTTGAGATATTTATACGTGCATCCGGCGGCAAGGTCGACGCCCCACGTGTCGAGTTCGGTTTCGACGACACCGGCGGAGTGACAGAGATCCCACAGCACGAGCGCACCTGCGTCGTGCGCGAGGGCGGTGATGCCGGGCATATCGGCGAGGTGACCGGAGCGGTAGGCGACGTGGCTGATAACGACAAGCGCCGTGTTCTCGTTGAGCGCGTCCTCTACTTCGGCGGCGGTGACTCCCCCATCGCTCGCGGGATCGATCCAGCGCAGGGTCTTGCCCAGCTCAGCCGCGATCCCCTCGACCAGATAGCGATCGGTCGGAAAGTTGCCGGTGTCGATCACGATCTCGCTGCGCTCCGGGCGGGCGCTCAGACCCGCGCGAATCAGCTTATAGAGCACGACGGTGGTCGAGTCACCGATGAAGGTTTGGCCGGGTGCAGCACCGAGGGTGGCAGCGCCGAGGCGATCGCCGAGGGTGAGAGGCAATTCGTACCACGCTTCATCCCAGCCACGAATAAGACGGCCGCCCCAGTGCTCGTCAACGAACTCGGCGAGGCGGGCCGCACTCGCGATGGTGGGCCGCCCGAGCGAGTTGCCGTCGAGGTAGGCACGCACTTCGGCTGATCGCACGAACTTGGCTGGGTACTGCTTCAGCGGGTCAGCGGCATCGAGCGCTGCTGCGGCCTCGGCACTCGTGTCGATGGGAGCGCTGGCTTCGGGGTGTGCCGCGGTTGGCACGCTGATCTCGGTCATAGGTTGAGCCTCCATGTGGTTGGGATGGGGGTTGTTGCGGCGGGAACGACATCGTCGCCCTCGCGAACGGAGTGCGCGAGGGTCGCGGCCTCCGCAAAATCAGGGTGAAGCAGCTCGCGGGCAGTCACCACGGTGGCGGTCATCAGCCACGACGCGAGGTCGGCATCCGCGCGCGGCACGGTGGGGAGGTAGCTCACGGTGCTGCCGAAACCGGGCAAGCACAGCGCCCGCAGCAGGGCGTCGTAACGCACGCCGGCATCCTGCAGTGCGGTCAGCTCGCGGTGGTTGAGGCCGGGTGGCAGGTCGCCGTTGCCCAGATCGGTGCCGTAGCGGATGATGCCGCCGGCGGCATGAAAGCGCTGCAGGTTGTCGCTGGCGGTGGCGAAGTCGCGGCCGCGCTGACCATAACCGTGGATGTCGAGGGTGCTGATCCACGAATGACGTCCAGCAAGAAAGCGGGAGTTCGGCTGCGCCATCTCCTCGATCAGGGAATCGCTGAGCTTCTCGGTCCAGGGCGTATGCGCCAGGCGGTCGGCCCCGGCAGCGAATGCTCGCTGGGCTTGGCCAGTGCCCTGCACGTGCACGACGACTTCGGCTCCGCGGCTGTGGGCGTACTCGACAAGGGCGCTCAAGGTGTCATCGTCGATCACGGGCCCCTCTTCAGCATTGAGCGCGACTTTCACGAAGGTGGCCCCTGCGGCCAGTTGTTGCGCGACGGCCGCCATCGCCTCCTCACCGGTCTGCACTTCAGTGACAGCGAGGGTCGCCGCCCAGGCCCGGTTCGCCGGGTACGTGTGAGGCGCGGTGATAAAAGCTCCCGCATGGTGCAGCTCCGGAACCGTATCGTCGGTAGCCCACTCCTGAAGACGCTCAGGGTGCCCGCCCAAGTCGTCGACGGCGGCGAGACCGCCGGCGATGAGAGCGCGCGGCTCGATCAATCCGAGGTGAACGTGCGCGTCGCGAAAGCCGGGAAGCAGCACTCCCGGAAGACGCACGGCGGTGGATGTTGGGGCATCCGCTATCGCTCGGATGCCGTGGGGGCTGACGCGAACGGTGGCGGGACCGTGCCATTCACGCAGCCAGAAGCCGTCAACGGCGTAATCGACGGCGAGCGCCGACTCCGGAGTCTCGTGCGGGTTTGGTGGTTCGGTCACGAGCGGCCGATCTCGGTGCGCACGGCAAAGAGTTCAGGAAAGAAGGTGAGATCGAGAGCCTTCTGCAAAAAGCCGACTCCGCTGGAGCCGCCGGTGCCGCGCTTCATGCCGATGATGCGCATGACAGTTTTCATGTGGCGGAAGCGCCACAGTTGGAAGTTGTCTTCGAGATCAACAAACTCTTCGCAGGCTTCGTAGGCGAGCCAGTGTTCGCTCTCGTTGTCGTAGATGTGGCGGAAGGTGTCGATAAGCTCGTCGTTTTGCTTGTAGCCGCGAGTCACGTCACGGCCCAGCACGGCGTCGGGGATGTCGTAGCCGTGACGGTCGAGGTACCGCAAGAATTCGTCGTAGACGCTCGGCTCGGCGAGCAGCTTGCTGAGCAGGGCGTGAGCTTCAGGATGCGCTTCGAACACCTTGAGCATTCCCGCGTTCTTGTTGCCGAGAAGAAACTCGACCGCGCGGTACTGGTACGACTGGAATCCGGATGAGCTACCCAAGTAGTCGCGGAACTGCGAATACTCGCTCGGCGTCAGCGTCGCGAGCACCGACCACTGCTCGGTGAGGGTGCGCTGGATGTGCTTGACGCGCGCGATGCGCTTGAGCGCAATAGAGAGGTTGTCGCTCGCGATGAGGTCGCGGGCCGAGGTGAGTTCGTGGATCACGAGCTTGAGCCACAGCTCGGTGGTCTGATGCTGGATGATGAACAACATCTCATCGTGATGCTCAGGAGTGCTTTGCGGAGTCTGCGCGCTCAGCAGCGTGTCGAGCTCGAGGTACGCACCGTAGGACATCCGCTCGCTAAA
Organism: Salinibacterium sp. NK8237; assembly: GCF_015864955.1. Classification (NCBI taxonomy): domain Bacteria; kingdom Bacillati; phylum Actinomycetota; class Actinomycetes; order Micrococcales; family Microbacteriaceae; genus Salinibacterium; species Salinibacterium sp. NK8237. The sequence goes on from NZ_JADYWE010000001.1 coordinate 1,479,363, forward strand.
GTCGGTGACAATCTCTTCTTCTAGGGCGCGTTCGCTGTGAGAATCCGGCATGCCGACACCCTATTGCACTTCTGCGACGATCGCCACATTTGTGTTCGAGTGGTATCGGGCGGAGCGGGGCCGGGGCGTGTGATCTCGCACCACGGCGGCCGCTCCCCTCATGAGCCACTTGTGCCGGATAATTGCCAAGTGATCGTCGATGACTTCCTGACCAGCCTTGAGACACTCCCCGCATCCCCCGCGCGCGACTCATACCTTGCTTTTGTCAGGGCAGGCGGCACGGATGCTCTCCAGCGGGATGGAGGGCCCGAACATGTCACCGCGTCCTGCTTCGTGTTCTCCCCCGACTTCGAGCGCGTGCTGCTGTGCTTTCACCGCAAGGGACAGTTTTGGGTTCAATTCGGTGGCCACATCGAACCGCAGGATTCATCGATCGCGGATGCCGCACTGCGCGAAGCGCGCGAGGAGTCCGGCATCGCCGAGCTCACTCTGCGCTCCGAGGCGATCGTCGACCTCGACCGCCATGACCTCCACGGCGGTTTCGCGTGTGCTGCTCACTGGGATGTGGGATTCGTCGCGATCGCCGCCGCGGATGTCGTCTTCGCGGCTAGCGACGAAAGCGAAGACGTGCGCTGGTTCGCCACGAACGCTCTCCCCGGGAAAGTCCCCAGCAGCTTTCCCGCGCGGATCGCAGCTGTACTGAATGCCGTCACGGGCAGCGCCGCCGACGAACCCCGCGACCCCGAACATGGAGAGACAAGAAAGTGACAGCGAAAGGATGATTGAACACCTCACAGTGCAATCGATTGCACGAGACACCATGGATCTTGCGCGCCAAAGCATCCGCGCCGGAGACACTCTCGCTTCAGTACGGCAGTTGTGCGAAGACACCATGCGCAGCTTGGGCGCGGACTCCTTTTGGTACTGGGGAATCGGAGCTCTCGTGTTGTGCGGCGAAGACACGATCAGCTCGGTCTCCGGTCGCGAATACGAAACTGCTGATCGAGTCATCTGCTCGGAGGACATCATCACAATCGATCTCAGTCCGCAGCAAAGTCGGGTCTGGGGCGATTTCGCCCGAACCATCATTGTGGAGAACGGTTCGCCACTCGACGATGCTCGGCTCACGACGCATGACGAATGGCGGGATGGCGTGCTCGCAGAGGCACAGCTCCATAGCGACCTGATCGACGTCGCTAGACCGTCGATGACGTTCGAGGATCTTCACACCGAGATGAATTCACGCATCAACGAATTGGGCTTCGAGAACCTCGATTTTCTAGGCAATGTAGGTCATTCAATCGAGCGCCGCAGCACCGACCGCTTGTACATCGAGCGCGGCAATAAGGCCCGAATCGGAGACACTCCTTTTTTCACTTTTGAGCCCCACATCCGGCGGCCAGCAGGCACTTTCGGTTTCAAGCACGAAAATATTTACCACTTTGACGCCGAAAGACTTGTGGAGTTGTAACGTTCACACGCTGTAACGGGTAAGCCTCAGGAAGCCACTGCATCGAAATCAGGAGCATCGGCGGCAGCCCGCACCGCTGCCCGTCGTTTACGCTTCTCGTTGGCCGCGGCAAGTGCCTTGCGGGCGAGGGCATTCGCTTTGCCGCTCGCTTTCTTTGCCATCTCGAACTCGGTGCCCAGAAGCGCGAGCCCGCCAATCGCCACTAGGGAACCTGGCCCGGGCAACGGGATCAGCACCACACCAAGAGCGACCGTCGTGCCGCCGACGACACCAACGGTCGTGCGATAGACACGGTCTGCCTTGGGGTTCTTGCGGATCGCCTCGCGCGTTCCATGAGCAGCGGAACTTGCCGCGTGCCCTACCGCCACGCCTGCACGCGCGGCGACTGTTTGTTTCTGGCTCATAGGTTGATTCTACGAGTTGGTTCTCTACTCGCTAGCTGAGATCACGCTCTCAAAACCGGCGATGCGCGTCGCGACAACTTCAGCAGCTTCCTTGGCCTCGGCTTCGCTGGCATCCATGAGTGCCGACTGGTAGCGAGCAGTGAGGTCGTACAGCGTCTGGATCGCACCGGTCTCAACATTGCAGGTGGCCTGAATTACGGCGATTCGTCGGTTCTCGGCGCTGTCGCCGTCCGACTCGTAGTCGAACTGAGGCATAGGTGACTCGGCATCGAATTCGAGCCCCTGCTCAACCATGCACTCCTTGGCCACAGCGAGCGCTGCTTGGCCTGGCTCCGAAGCGAAGGCGGCATCGTAGGCAGCTCTCGCGACCTGCGCATCGAAAGAGTAGCCGTCATCCAGATTGAAGCGTGTTCTCATTTCTTCTTTGGATTCATCGAGGCAACGCAGCTCGTCATCGCTCGGAGTCGGCGGCACTTGGTCGATGAGGGCCGCAATCTCGAAACCGTACTCCTGAGCGAGCGGGACGCTCCACAGCCCAAAAAGCCGATCCTCTTCGCTCGACACCGTCTCTGACCGGCTGTAGCCCGGCAGTCCACTCTCGGCGAGGCACGCGTCAGTCAATACCTGCCACGCTTCACGCCGGAGTTCATCGACCTGCGGCGCATCCCGGTTAATGGCATCCACCGGCAGAACAACGGTGCCCGCCTCGAAGTCGAGGGTGGCGGTCACGTGGGCGTAGGGCTCGATGTCGACGCGTGAAGATTCCAACCCGACAGTGCCGGTCGAGCATGACGACAGCAGAAAACTGGCGGCGATGAGCAGAACGCCCGCCGGGGTCGCGATCCGAGAGGTGTGTTGCGATCGAATACTCATCTGTGGTTACCCAACAATCTTGTTATTTGAGGTTTAATCGCAACAACGCGTGCGCTCCATAGAATCACGGGATGCCGCACCCGTCAACCACAGCGGGCACATGCAGAAAGCCCCGGCTGCCGACCACATGAGTGGGGCATCCGGGGCTTTCTTATGCTCGAGTGAGCGGGGTGCTTGTTAGAGCGCAGCCAGCTTGTCGACGAACGAATCGCCAGGCGCTACGTCGACCGACTCTGCATCGATCTCGGCGCGGCCAAGGAGTTCGTCCATCTTGCGACGACGGTTGCGCGGGATGAGCGTGACAACGGTTCCGGCCTTGCCTGCGCGACCGGTACGGCCAGCGCGGTGCAGGTACGTCTTGTACTCCTCGGGAGCATCGGCCTGAATAACGAGGCTGATGTCATCCACGTGGATGCCGCGGGCTGCAACGTCTGTCGCGACGAGCACGTTGACCTTGCCGCTTGTGAGCATCTGCAGGTTGCGGGTACGACGCGACTGGTTGAGGTCACCGTGAAGGCTCGTGGCGGGGGTTCCACCCATGCTCAAGAATTCAGCCATCTCTTCAGCAAACGCACGCGTGCGGGTGAAGACAAGAGTCTTGCCCGTGCCGGCGGAAAGCTGCTTGATGATCGCACGCTTGTCGCGCTGTTCGATGAGCAGAACCTTGTGGTCGATCGTGGAAGAAGCCTGGTCTTCACCAGCAACCTCGTGCACGGCCGGGTCAACAAGGAATTCCTTGACGAGAGTGGCAACACCCTTGTCAAGGGTTGCCGAGAACAGCAGCTTCTGGCCGCCCTCGCTGGTCTCCCGCAGAATGCGCTGAACAGGCTCAAGGAACCCGAGGTCGCACATGTGGTCTGCTTCGTCGAGAACAGTAACCTTCACCTGGCTGAGGTCGAGACGACCCTGCTCGATGAGGTCTTCAACACGGCCGGGGGTCGCGATGATGACATCGACGCCACGGGTGAGAGCTGCAACCTGCTTGTACTGAGGAACGCCACCCACGATGGTCGTGGTGAACAGGCCAACGCTGCGAGCGATGGGCTGAATGGTGCGGTCGATCTGCTGAGCAAGCTCGCGGGTCGGAGCCAGGATGAGGGCGCGCGGCTTGCGGCCCATCTGACGGTCCTTGCCACCATTGTTTTCCATGAGGCGCTCAACGAGAGGCGCACCGAAAGCAATGGTCTTGCCCGATCCGGTCTTTCCGCGGCCAAGAACATCCTTGCCGGCGAGAACGTCGGGGATGGTTGCTGCCTGAATGGGGAACGGCGACTCTGCACCCATGGATGCGAGCTGACGCGAAATGTTCGAGCCGATACCCAGGTCGATGAAGGACTTGCCTTCAACATCACTGGCGGTAACGGTCTTGGCTACGAGGCGCTCAAGTACAACGTCTTCTTGCTGCGAGTGCGACGACTTGCCATCGCGGGCCGGGTAGTAGGCGCTTTCGCGCGGCTCGGAACGTTGCGGACGGTCGTTGCGGTCATTGCGGTCGTTGTACGACGGGCGCGAACCACGGTCGGGACGGTCGCCATACGCGGGACGCTCCGAACGCTGCGGGCGCTCGTTGTAGGCGGGGCGCTCTGAACGCTCGGGGCGTGCACCGCGGTCGGGACGGTCACCGTACGCAGGGCGCTCGGTGCGCTGAGCACGGTCGTTGTACGACGGACGCTCGGTGCGACCAGCGGATGCGCCACGGTCACCATACGAGGGACGCTCAGTGCGACCAGCGTTGCGATCGTTGTACGACGGACGCTCATTGCGGTCGTTGTAAGAGGGACGGCCACCGCGGTCGGGGCGGTCGCCGTAGGAGGGACGCTCTGAACGGCCACCAGCATTGCGGTCGTTGTACGAGGGGCGCTCGTTACGGCCGCTCGAGTTGCGGTCGTTGTACGACGGGCGCTCGCTGCGACCGGCGTTGCCGCCACGGTCGGGGCGGTCACCGTACGAAGGACGGTCATTGCTGCGCTGCGGGCGCTCGTTGCGGTCGTTGCGGTCATTGCGGTCGTTGTACGACGGACGTCCACCACGGTCAGGACGGTCGCCGTATGACGGGCGATCGTTGCTACGCTGCGGGCGCTCGTTGCGGTCGCCATACGTGGGGCGTCCACCGCGCTCGGGGCGGTCACCCGACGAGGGACGATCGTTGCTGCGCTGGGGACGGTCGCCGTAGGCGCCACGTTCGTTGCGCTGCGGGCGGTCACCATACGAGGGGCGATCTCCGCGGCCGCCGGCCTCGGGGCGTCCACCACGGGCAGGCTTTTCGCGAGGAGTCCAGTCGGGGCGACGCTCGTCGCGTCCGCCACGGGCTCCGCCCGGCTTGCGGTCTCCAGTGCGAGCAGCGCGGTCATCTGCGCTCCAGCGACGCTTGGGGGCATCCCCCTCATCGGCACGGAATCCGCGGTGACCTTCGCTGCGTGAACCGCCACGTTTGGGCGCTCCCGAGTTGAAGTTTTTGTTGCCACGACCAGTGGCAGGCTTATTGAAATTAGGCATAGTTCTTTCCGGGTTGTTCTTAGATGGAACACATCTAGTGCGTGGAGCACGCGCGCACGCCAACACTCACCATTTAGTTAGCGAGACACCGATTGGTTAGAAACCGATTGACTGTCTTCTAATTAGCTTGAGTATTCGTACGCTGCACTACTGAACCCGGGCAGTCTTTGACCGAGGCCGTCACATACATTCGTGTGATTGTCACCAGTTGGATGGACTGGCAAACCGGCCCGCAAGACTTACAAACCCATACGCGAGATTTCGCGCTGTCTTGAGCCGACTTGACTACGTTACTCGATCGAGCCCCTAATAGCGAGGGCCGAGCGGATGCCGGGGTCAAGCGACACAGCCGCTCGACCCCAGCGATCAATTACTCGACTGCGAGCGTCCAGGCGCCGTCAGCGCCTACCGTGATCGCCGACGGACCCGTGCTCAGTGCAACGGTGCCACTGTAGGAGCCGATTTCGTTAACGAGGAGGCCAAACGCGAACGCCTTGTCGGTTTCTTCGATAATGGAGAAGTTGCTGTCGCCCGAGTGGGTAGCCGTGAGCTTAGCTGCATCGCCGTTGTACAGGAACACTGCGTCGCCGGTGCCGGATTCGGCCAGCAGGGGGGCTGCCGAAACAGGAGCAATGAGCAACGACCACGCACCATCCGCCTTGATCTGAAGCGTAACGCCGTCTGAGAGCGCATTGAATCCATACGACGTTGTGCCCGCGTAGTCTCCGATCGTATTCACCAACAGTTCGCCAGTGCTCTCGTTATCTTCGTTGAGTACTGAGACTGCGAAGTTCGACGCTCCGGCATGTGTAGCGGTAACGATTCCTGCTGTCGCGCCGACGGGCAGGTCGACAATGCTGTCGCCCGTGCCAGTCTCGGTGATGGCTTCGAACGTGCCGAAGGCGTCATCCGCCCAGCCCTGCACTGCCGGTACTTCTGGTTCAGCAGGCTCTTCCTCAGCAGCGTCCGACTCTTCTACGTCAGCGCTCTCCGAAATAGCGCTCGTGTCACTCGAATCAGTTGTCTCGGCGTTGCCTCCGTTGAGGCTCGACGTCACGATCGAGAGAACGATGAGTGCGCCGGTAACGATCCAAGCAACCTTCTTGTTCTCGTTGTACCCGACAAGCGCATTGCCTGCCTTGTCGCGCTGAGCCCCGCTGAGCGTGAGGATGATGTCAACTAGGACCCAGATTCCTGCACCACCGAAAGTGATGAGCTTCAGAATTCCGGTACCGACTTTGCCGAGGTAGAAACGGTCGACGGCGAAGAAACCAAGCAGGAGAGCGAAAAGCCACGTGATGACAAACGACTTGCCAGCGATCGGAGGTACTGGGGGCGCAGTCGGAGCTGCAGGAGGTGCACTATTCGGAATGTCTTGCGCGTTCGATTCGGGTGTAGGTGTGGCGTCTGACATGGAGCCTCTTTCGTTCGGGTAATGAAGAGAAACGCGCGCACTGTGATTCACGCCGCGCACGTTGTTGTGCGCGCACGCCGAGGCACACGACAACTGGCCGAGTGATGAGTGATCTCATCTGGCCGGTATCGCCTAGACGCCCCCGCGTGGTTACTTACTCACCCTGTCGGACGGCACTGACATTTGTTCAATTGAACGAGCAGATCAGGCCAAGTGGTCTACCGGACGGCGTGAAACGCTAAGCGAATGCAGTGATGCGGTCGCGCGAGGCACGCAGGCAGATCCCAGCCCGCCCTCGCCCACGTCGGTGACTAAACGTTGTGGTCGTAGGGAAGATCGCCGTTGGGGCGCGGCTCCGGCGGAAGAGTTTTTTCAGCGCGACGCTCAAGCCACATATGGTGATCGCGCATCGCCCGACCAACCGCCAGACGGATCAGCCAATAGACAAGCAAGGCACCCACGACTATCGCCAAGAGCATCAGTGCGATTGCGAAGGGGAAGTACCCCATATTGCCGTACATGAGTTCTCCGATTCGGTCTGCAGAAAGTCTCCCACAATAGTGACAGAAATTCTGTTTCCCCACGGCGGCTGAACCGGCGGGGGGAAACTAGACCATTCAAGGATTACTCTGCGGTGGCAACCACCGGAGTCTCGCGACCAGCCTTCTTGGCTGCGCGACGGCTCTTGCGATCGGTGCCGGCTGCCTTCTTGTCTTCGCGACGTTCCTTAGCGCCCTCGACGAGGTAGTACAGAACGGGCAGCACCACGAGGGTGAGCACGGTCGAGGAAACAAGTCCGCCGATAACGATGATGGCCAGGGGCTGCGAAATGAACCCGCCCTGACCCGTGACACCGATGCCGAGGGGAAGGAGCGCAAAGATCGTTGCCGCCGCGGTCATCAAGATGGGGCGGAGTCGACGCGATGCACCCTCGATGATGGCTTCGCGAGCGCGCATGCCCTTCACGCGGTACTGGTTGATGAGGTCGACGAGCACGATGGCATTCGTCACGACGATACCGATGAGCATCAGCACACCGATGAGCGAGGCAACACCGAGCGGGATGCCCGAGATCACCTGAAGCGCAATGGCACCGGTTGCCGCGAAGGGCACCGAGACCAGCAGCAGCAACGGCTGGCGCAGGCTCTTGAAGGTTGCCACCATCACGACATACACGATGAGAATTGCGACCAGGAGCGCGAGGCCAAGCTGCTGGAACGCATCCGTCTGCTCCGTAGCGACACCGCCCAGTTCGGCAGAAGCGCCCGCGGGCAGTTCTGCTTCATCAACAGCGGTAGCAACCAGAGCGGATGCCGTTCCTACGTCGTCACTGCTCGGCGTCACGCTCAAGGTCGCACTGCGCACACCCTTCACCGAGGTGATGCTCGCGGGGCCGTCGTCAACGGACACTGTGGCGACATCCGTCAGCGGGATGAGTCCGGTGGCACCCGGGATCTCGAAGTCTTCCAACTCTTCGATCGTGGTCGGCGCAAGGTCATTGAGAATGTAAATCGAGAGCGTCGATTCGTCGATGACGGCACTACCGACCGCATTCGGGTTCATCGCACCGGTGACAATTCCACCGACTGCAATTTCACTCAGTCCGACTTCGGCGGCCTTGTCGCGGTCAACAACGATCGAGATGAACGGCTGCTGCTCCGACAGGTTGCTGGTGGCTTCGGCAACGATGTCGAGGTCGCGCACCTGCTCGAGCAGGGCATCCGATGCTTCACGCAGTTCAGAATCGCTGGTGGCGGTGAGGTTGATCTCGATGTCGCTGGATGCGAAACCGCTGGAGGCCGCGGCGAGGGTGATCTCGCCGGCATCCTCGATGTCGGCTACAGCCTCGCGCACGTCTTCTTGCAGCTCGGTCTGATCAAGGTCGGGGTCGGTGGTGAGCGAGAATGCGTTCGCTCCGCTGCCGGTGAACGCAGCCCGCAGCGAGCCGCCGCTGGAACCGATGGAGAGCTGCACGGTCTCGATGCCGTCGAGGTCCATGAGAACCGCTTCAACCTTCTTGGCGGCTTCGTCACGAGCTTCGAGGCTTGCACCGAGCGGCAGCGACTGGTTGACGGTCAGAGTGTTCTGTCCGCTGTCGCCAATGAAGTTGGTCTTCATGAACGGCACGAGTGCCACGGTTCCACCGAGCAGGAGAACAGCAGTCATGAGTGTGGCAACGGGGCGCTTGAGCGTCCACTTGATTACGGGTAGGTAGCCACGCTGCAGGGCGTTGGTCTTCTCTTCCTGAGGCATACCCGCTGCGTGCGCGTGCTCCACAGCGTCTTCGGTGTGGCGCGGCACAGCCTTGTTGCCGAGGAACCAGTAGGCGAGCACCGGCACGATCGTGAGCGACACGAAGAGTGATGCGGCGAGCGCGATGGCGGTCGTCAACGCGAACGGGCGGAACAACTCTCCCGTGATGTCGCCGACAAGAGCCAGCGGCAAGAACACCGCGATGGTCGTCACGGTCGAGGCCGTGATGGCTCCCGCAACTTCCTTCACTGCCGTCTGGATGGCCTGAAGCTTGGGCTCCCCCATCGAGACGTGTCTCTTGATGTTCTCGATAACCACAATCGAGTCATCCACCACTCGACCAATCGAGATCGTGAGGGCTCCGAGGGTGATGATGTTGAGGGTATAGCCCGAGACCTGCATACCGATAAAGGTGATGAGAACGGATGCCGGGATCGAGATCGCGGTCACCAGCGTCGATCGGATCGACAGCAAGAACACCAGAATCACGATCACGGCGAAGACGAGACCGAGCAGCCCCTCGGTGGTGAGGCTGTCGATTGATTCTTGGATGAAGGGGGCCTGGTCGAAGACAACCGTGAACTTGGTGTTGTTGCCGAGGGCACTCTCGAGGTCGGGGATCGCTTCGAGAACGGCTTGCGACACAGCGACGGTGTTGCCCGCGGGGCTCTTCGTGATCGCGATCGTGAGCGAAGGCTCACCGTCAACGCGCGAGATTCCGGTGGCGGGATCGTCGATGACGTCGACGGTCGCTACGTCTGAGATGGTGACGACTTCGGTGTTCGAACCGCCGAGCAACGGCAGTTCGGCAATGCCGTCTGCCGTCGTGATGCGCTGACCGGCCTGCACCGTGAGGGTCTGGCCATCTTCGGTGATCTCACCGGCTGGCAACAGCACGCCGTTGTCGTCGAGCGCAGAAATGATGTCCTGGTTGTTCAGCCCGTTGAGGAACAGTTCGTCTTGGTCGGGAGTGATAACCAGGCGCTGAGTAGACGTGCCCAGCAGGCTTGCGTCGCTGACGCCATCCAACTTATTGAGTTCAACCAGAGTGGATGCTTCGAGCTTGCTGGAGAGCTCGAGAGGGTCGAGGTCGCTCGAGACTGCGATCTGCACGACCGGAAGATCGGTGAAGTTGAAGGTGAACACCTGAGTGTCGGCGGAGTCGGGAAGCTGGCCAGAGATGCGGTTGATGGCGAGCTGAATCTTCTGCTCGGCAGTGGCGATGTTGGTGCCGTATGCGAAGGAAGCCGAAATGTTGGCGAAGTTCGAGTTCGAGGTTGCGGTCGTCGACTCAAGCCCCTCGACGCCCTGGATGGCTGCCTCAAGCGGGCCTGCCAAGTCCTTATCGACAACCGCCGGCGATGCGCCCGGGTAGGTAGAGACGATGAAGATCTGCGGCAGCGACAGCGACGGAATGAGCTCTTGCTTGAGCGATGTCAAAGCAACGCCACCGAAGATTCCGATAACGATCGTCACGAGCGCGATGAGGGCTCGGTTACGCAGGGAGAAGACAGAAAGCAGATGCACGAGGGAACTTTCGTTGCTGTTAAACGCGGGCGCGGTCGCAAAAACCACTTCTTGGTTAGGTCAATTCTCTCAGCACGCTCAGTATTCCGCGTACTCTCGCGAGATTACATCTGCGTAAAAGGTGCGCCGCCGCGAGGCGCTCTCTCCGTCGTAAGACTTAGACGACGCTGGCCAGTTCAGTGCTCGCCGGCGAGAACGGATGCCGCATCACCGTCGACCACGCTGCGGCGAGCGCCGAGACGCCCTGTTCCAGATCGGCGGCGTTTCCACTGAACGGGATGCGCAGGAACCGTTCGAACGCGCCATCCATTCCGAACCGCGGACCAGCCGCGATCACGAGGCCCTCATTGCGAGCGGCGAGAACGAGCTGCGAGCTGACGGGTTCGCCGAGACCGACCCAGGCGGTCATTCCTCCCTGGGTGTGCGGCACCTGCCAGGACGGCAGTTGCTCGGCAAGGAGGGCGGAGAGGTGCTCGCGACCGGCACGCAAAGACGTGCGTCGAGCATCCAGAATCGAAGGAAAGTCTTCGAGAACGTTGGTAACGACAAGCTGTTCTAGCAGCGGGGTTCCGAGGTCACCGGCCGATCGTGCGCGAACCAGTTGACGGATGGTGGCGTGGTCGGCGCGGATCCAGCCAGTGCGCAGCCCGCCCCACACTGTCTTGCCGACAGAGCCGACCGAGATGGCGTTGCCGTGAGCAGCAAAAGGAAGTCGTGTGCCGTTGCTGTCGAGATCGAGCTCCGCCATAGTCTCGTCGGCGATGACCGCGGTGCCGTGGCGAGCAGCGAGTGACAGCACTTTTTCGCGCAGTTCGTCGGGCATGGACTGCCCGGTGGGGTTGTGAAAGTCGGGCATGAGATAGGCCAGCGAGGGGCTCGTGCGTTGGATGGCCTGCTCGACGGCGATGGCATCCCAGCCGGTTTCGGTCGAGACACCGACCGGCACGAGGCGCGCACCAGCGGCCCGAAGCGCATCGAGAGCGTGCGGGTAACTCGGGTTTTCCATGAGGGCACGATCGCCACGAGACATGAGGGTGCGCGAGATCAGGGCGATGGCGTGCTGAGCGCCGAGGGTCACCATGATCTGGTCGGGGCTCGTCGGCAGCCCGCGATCGGCGTAGCGCTGGGCGATAGCTTCGCGCAGGACCGGCAAACCCACCGGGTCGAACCCAGACTCTCCCAGGTAGGCCGGCAGTTGTTCGGCCGCACGACGAGAAGCCTCAATCACTTCGGGCGCCGCCGACATTGTCGACTTACTGAAATCCAACATTTGCGGCGCTGTCGATTCGGGAATCGGGTTCGCACGATGCGGCAACTGGGCAACGCTGCCCGAGCCACGCGTGCTCTCCACGTAGCCGCCTTCACGCAGCGTCGAATAGGCCGCCGTCACGGTCGTGCGGCTCACTCCGAGCGCAAGGGCGAGTTCACGCTCAGCCGGCAGCCGCGTCGACGTCAGAATGCGACCATCCATGATGAGGAGTCGGATGCGGTCAGAGACGGCCGCATAAGCCGCATTCGACCCCGACGCACGCCACTCACCCATCATTACGACCAATGCTCGGGCAGAAAGGCTATTCATGAGGCCACGATAGCGCGATTGGCCTCTTGCTCCGAGTCCAATTACGTAATTGGATACTTGGATGACTCCCCGCTTCACCATGACACGACGAATCGTTCAGCTCGGCATCGGACTGTTCCTCTACGGCTTCGCCATCGCGCTGATGATTCGCGCCGAGGTTGGAGTTGGCCCGTGGGATGTACTCGGTCAGGGTGTCTCTCTCACCACCGGTATCCCCTTTGGCTTTGTTACCAACATCATTGGCCTTGTCGTGTTACTGCTCTGGATCCCGATCCGCCAAAAGCCCGGCATCGGAACCGTCTTCAACGTGGCTCTCGTCGGACCGAGTGCCCAACTCGGGCTGTGGATGCTGCCCGAAATTGAGGGACTCGCGCTGCGCATCCTCGTGTTTGCCGCCGGCCTGCTGCTCCTCGGAATCGCGACCGGCCTCTACCTCGGGGCACGCTTTGGCCCGGGGCCGCGCGATGGCCTCATGACGGGCATCCACCGCCGCTACGGTGGCAAGATTTGGGTCGTGCGCAGCAGCATTGAACTTGTCGTGTTGAGCATCGGCGCGTTCCTCGGTGGCGATCTCGGCTGGGGCACCCTCGCGTTCGCCCTGCTGATCGGCCCGATTGTGCACTTTACGATTCCGCGCCTCATGGTGCCTGCCGCCGTCTCTGGCGAGAGCGTGGAGACGCCCGAGCCGAGCCCCGACGTCACCGTTCCGTAGCGGCGCCGCACCCGCGCAGCGCGAGCACCCCCGCAACCCGCCGCAACCCGCCCGCGTGCGACAGATCAGCGGCGCGGACTAGCTCCAGCGTGTGGCCGCAAATGCAATCATGGCCGCGCGCACGAACTCGGCACCCGCCTGCCCGCCGTAATTGCGAGCGAAGCGGGGATCAGCGACATACATCTCGGCAAGCCCGAGATAATACTCCCGGGGCGGCCCCGCTTTTCCTTCGCTCGGAGTGCCGGGGATACCGACAAGCGCGTCGAACTGACGCTGTGCGAGCACCTGAGCGGCGTCGCTCTCGGGGTCATCGCCGCGCTCGGCAGCAGCGGCCCAATCCGCCGCCAGCTGCTTCTGCGCCGCAACGAACGCAGCTTGGTCGGCCGCGCTCATCGCCTTCCACCAGGTGTTACTCGCCGCGTACGAGTCAGCGCCCCAGCGCTGCTCGACTTCGTCCTTATGGGCGGTGTGGTCGAATCCGTCGAACATTTCTTCAGCCATGAGTGGCTCTCCTTCTGTGAGTTTGTGGATAGTGGTGCTCACCGACGCGATGAGCCGATCGATGCGCTGCTTCTCGCTTTCGAGCAGGCGCACGTGGTCTCTGAGCGCAGCCGTGTCATCCCGTTGCCCGGCGAGCACCTCGGCAATGGCCGCAAGGCCGAGCCCGAGTTCGCGCAACAGCAGAATGCGTTGAAGGCGAGCGAGAGCATCCGCGTCGTAATAGCGGTAGCCATTGGCGCCGACCCGGCTTGGTGTGAGCAGCCCGATGTCGTCGTAGTGCCGCAGCGTGCGCGATGTCGTGCCGGTGATGCGGGCGACGTCGTTGATCGAACGCTCGGCGAGTGGTGGGGTGTCGTGTGCCATACCTCGACGGTAGAGGTTGACGTTACGTCAATGTCAAGCGCGCGGCGCTATTCGGTGAATTTCACCGGAACGTAGACATCCTGCACCCGGTCATTGAGCGCGGTGTGGTCGTTGCGGGTGAAGATGCCGCACTCGTTCGTGATGCAGTCAGCGTCTTCACCTTGCGGGTCACCAAGCTCGAGGTAGGCCGTGAAGGTGCCGGTCGCGGTGTCGTCATAGCTGCGAGCGCCGAAGAGCCGCCAGGCCCAATCGGCGTTGATCCAGTTGCTGGGCGCCCACTGCACGGTGCCTTCGGCAACATTCTCTTGCTGCTGGCTTGGCACTCCGCCGATGCACGGCCCTGGCTTGTCTGCCGATGTTTCTGGGATGACGCACACGGCAACGTAGACCCCTTGAGTGCCGTCATACCCGGTTCCCGTCACGACCACCCGTTCGTCACGAACGAGTGCTTCGGTGGCGATGGGTTCGCCGTTTTCACCGGCGACGCTGAGCGTGCGGGTTCGTCCGTCATCACCCTCGGCGGTGACAGAGAGCGGCCATTCGCCAGCCGTGAGTTCTTGGTTCGATTGACCCGCGCTCTCATGGGTGAGAATCGGCACGACGATGATGGCGATGGGCACGAGCAACACCACAACTACGGCGAGCACGATCCACGGCCAACGGCGGCGGCGCGCAGCAGTTCGGGTCATGGCTTCAGTCTAGGACTGCGCGCATGGCGCGGGGCAGCGCCCGCTTGCCATAGGGTGACTGTATAGGCAGTACAGACCCGAGAACTGGCACTTGGAAGGCAGCGCATGATCCGTGAACTCGCTGCCGTGGCCGTTGGCGGTGCTATCGGCACCGGAATGCGGTTCGCCCTCGATCTTGCCTTTGCCACCGACGATGGGCTGTTTCCCCTCTCCACTCTGATCGCCAATATCGTCGGCAGTTTCGTGCTGGCACTCGTCGTTGCCGAACTGTGGACACCAGCCCCGGTCTGGGCCCGTGCCGGCCTAGGCGCCGGTCTTCTCGGTTCCTTCACGACGTTCTCCGCACTTGCCGTCGCCGTCGTGCAACTCATAGGTGCCGACCAGCTCATCCCGGCCCTCATCTACCTCGCCGCCACCATGGTGCTCGGACTCGCCGCGGCCGCACTGGGCCTGCGCCTCGGTTTCGCTCGCGCACGCCGCCCTGACCTGGTGAACGAATGACCGCGGGCGTGGTGTTTGCGATCCTGGGCGCCGGTGCCGCCGGGGCCGTCTTGCGCTACCTCACGGCACGCGCGTTTGTTCCGCACAAGCGGTTCCCGTGGGCCGTGCTCGTGGTCAACGTGATCGGCTCCGCCCTCGGCGGGACGCTCGCCGGCATGGCGCACATTGGCACCATCGACCCCAACCTCGAGCTCGTGTTGCTCACCGGCCTCTGTGGCGGACTCACGACCTTCAGCACCCTCAGTGTTGAAACAATGCAGATTGCCAACCTCAAACGGCTCAGGGTGGCGGTCGCTAGCGTCGCCGCTAACCTCATACTCGGCATTGGTGTCGCAGCAGCGACCTACTTCGGTCTGATCGCGCTCGCTACAACGTAGGTTCTCGGCTCGGCTGAGTCTCCAGTGAGGTTCGCCCGGCGGCTCAGGCGTCGCGAACAGCCGCCACGAAAGCACGAATCAGTGCGGGATCCTTTACGCCTCGGCTCACTTCGACGCCGCTCGACACGTCAACGCCTCCCGGTTGCATGATGCCGACCAGCTCGGCCACATTCTGCGGGGTGAGGCCACCGGCCAGAATCCAGAAGCCGTCAGGCGCAGCATCCGACAGCAGGGTGGGGTCGAAGGCTGCTCCCCCGCCCGGCGTCACCGCATCGATCAGCAATCGGTCATCGGCGCGCAGCACTCCGTCATGACTGAGTCGGCGGTAATCATCGATAGACAGGGCGCGGATGGTGCCGAAGCCCTCTGCCCGCAGCCGGTCAAACTCTGCCTCAGTTTCGTCACCGTGCAACTGCACTGTGGCGATACCGGCCGCGTGCGCGGTGCGGAGCACCGTCTCGATCGGTTGGTTGCGAAAGACGCCAACCGTTTCGAGCGCGGACGGCAAGCCCGCGATGAGGGAACGCGCCTGCTCGGCGCTGACCTCACGAGGACTGCCGGGAGCGAAGACGAACCCGATCGCGTTGGCGCCGCTGTCGGCTACCGCCGCTGCGGCATCCGCCGTGCTGATGCCGCAGATCTTTACAAAACGGTGAGTCATCCGGCAGAGGCTCCTGGCGAGCAGAGAACAAGCGCTGCCGATGAGTGCCCGCCGACGCACGCTTTCTGCAGGTCGTGCGTCGCGAGGTACGACGTGAGAAAGCCAGCAGCGAAGGCGTCGCCGGCACCAGTGAGGTCACGCACGGCAGGAACCGGAGGCACTGCCACGGTGAGCGGCTCACTGCCGGGCTGGTGCACGATCGTGGGATCAGCGCCCGCTTTGGTGACGATGATCGTGTCGGTCAAGCGTGGTGCGTTGGTGCCCGGCTTTCCGTCGACGACCACATCGAGGCAGGCCATTTCGCTCTGGTTACCGATGAGGAAATCGGGAGCCAGATCGACCATCAGGTCGAGGAAGCGGTCGATGCCGTACTGGGCGAGCATCCCCGTGGAAGAGACATCGATTGACACCAGAATGCCCCTTCTCTTTGCGCGACGGATGACGTCGATCACTGTATCGCCGACCGGGGCGCCGTTGAAGGAGTACGCCGACACGTGCAGCAGCTCAAGCCCGTCGAGCCACCCATCAGGCACCTCGTCGAGCATCGTCGCCGCAGCTCGGTTCGGCAGCATGCTGCGTTCGCCGTCTTGGTCAATCAGGATGATGACGGTGCCGGTGACGTGTTTGCGCTGCACGCGCACGTCAACGCCTTCCGCTTCCAAGTCCTGCACTAGGGCGGTGCCGAGATTGTCGTTTCCCACGCAGCCGATGAACCGGGTCGGACCGAGACGGCCAGCAAAGCTCGCGACGTTTGCCCCGCTTCCGCCACGAGTGTGGAAGATTTCGGCTTCGGTGTCGGTGCCGTGGCGGAGTGGCTCCGAGAGCCACACCACGACGTCCTCAACCAGATCGCCAATGATGCCGAGCACGTGTTCGCTCGCCGCTAGCGCGTGAGCGCCGTGGCGACGAGTCCACCGAGCGAGACGTTGCCGCGGTAGACCTCGACGTTGACATCCAGGCTGACGCCCTTGGTGTCCTTCTGGATGAAGTCGAGCAAGAACGGGGTTGAGGCGTTGCCGCTGATGCCCTGCTTCTCGGCCTCAGCCCATGCCCGGGCGAGGATGTCGTCGAGCTGCTCCGGCGGAAGCTGCTTGTCGACGGCGACGGGGTTGGCCAGCAACACCGACTGCGGCAGGCCGAGTTCATCGCGTGCGGTGACAACGGCGGCGACCTCTTCGGGAGTGTCGACTGAGTAGCCGATGCTGAAGCCAGAGTCAGTGACATAGAAGCCGGGGTACTTGGTGGTGCCGTAGCCGATGACCGGGATGTTGAGGGTCTCGAAGCGTTCGAGCGTTGCGGGGATGTCGAGAATCGACTTCACTCCGGCGCTGATCACGAGGATGGGGATCTGCGCCAACGTGGTCATGTCGGCTGACTCATCAAAGGTTTCGGAGGCGCCGTGGTGAACGCCACCGAGACCGCCGGTGGAGAAGACCTTCACGCCAGCATGGTGGGCGAGGAACGCGGTTGCTGCGACGGTAGTGCCACCGTGGATGCCGAGCGCGCGAACAACAGGAAGGTCGCGAAGGCTGGCTTTGGCGATCTTGTCGGTGTTCGAGAGTTCGGTGATCTGTTCGGTACTGAGGCCGACAGTCGGCACACCGTTGAAGACACCGATCGTGGCGGGCGTGACGCCCTGCGCGCGAAGACCGGCTTCGGCTTCAAGTGCAACGTCGAGGTTGCGCGGGCGAGGAAGCCCGTGGGTGAAGATTGTGGATTCGAGAGCGACAACGGGGCGGTTCTCGCGAACAGCATCCTGCACTTCTTGGGACACGTGGATGACGGGTTCAGACATAGTCACTCTCATTCTTCGCTGTGCTCTTCACTGATGCTCGGGCGGAGGCGTACCTCTCTCCCCACCGTAACCAGTCGATTACCAAGAATCCATAAAGAGTCACGAGAGTTTCGATAGGTTTAACCTATGCGAATCACACTGCGGCAAGTGGAGATCTTTGTCGCCGTGGCCGAGTTCGGGCATTTCGGCCGCGCAGCCGAAGCTCTCCACATCTCCCAGCCAACAGTGAGCCAGGAAGTCACTCGGCTGGAGCGCGCGCTGGAGGTCGCGCTGCTCGACCGGTCCGGGCGGTCAGCCACACTCACGCTGGCAGGCGAAGCGATGGCCGCCGAGGGCAAGAAGCTGCTCGCTCACGCAACTCAAGTCGTGCTCGACGTGAAGCTGCACGAACCGAGCCGCCTGCGCACCGTGCGCGTGGTGGCGTCTCCGAGCATCGTAAATCGGCTGCTCCCCGCCGTGATCAGCAAAGCCGAACAGTCACTTGCATCCACTCGCATCGAAGACATCCTCGTCGACACCGGCGGCGTCTCCGCCCACCTCGTCGCCGAACAAGCAGATGTTGGACTCGGCCGTTTTCTCGACACCGTGGACGGGTACAGCGTTGAGGTGCTCGCCGAAGAACAAGTCTTCGTCGCGATCAGCCGCAAACACCCACTGGCGGATGCCGCCCACCTCGAACTCCCCGAGCTCGGCGACCTTCCCCTGCTGTTGTGGCCGCGCGAACAGAATCCCGCCTACTTCGACTACTTGCTCGAGATCTGCACCTCGCGTGGGCTGGGCCCGCTGCTTCTGGTGAGCCCGCCCCGAATCGTGGGTTCGCGGCTCTATCTGCTCTCGGAGTCGCGCGCGTTCTCGCTCGTCTCCGCCGCCCTCATCGGCCACCTGCCCGAAGATCTCGTCGCCATTCCGCTGGCCCGTCCGGCAACCCTGCCCCTCGAGATGCAGTGGCGCACGAGCGATGGCCGACCCCAGCTTGCCGCTCTTCGCGCACTCATTCGCGATGTGGCATCCGCCGGCTAGCGACGCCCGCGTTTCGCTAGTGCCCGCTGCGGGTATTCCCGCCGCGGCCAGTGTCGCTCAACGTTTCGGCCAGCTCCAGGGCGGTTCATCAAGCATGCCTTGGCCCTCGATCACAGTCTCGCCGTCACGCTTGATGAGATGAACCTCGTTCGCTCCGCCGCGCACCAGACCGTCGACTAGCGCTGAAGCGTGCGACACCACCACGATCTGGGTCAACTGTGCTGCAGCCTCGACAAGCTGAGCGAGCGGCTCGAGAAGTCGCGGATGCAGACTTGTCTCCGGCTCATTCAACACGAGCAGCGATGGTGGTGTCGGCGAGAGCAGCGCCGCCACGAGCATGAGAAAGCGAAGCGTGCCATCAGAAAGTTCATGGGTCTCCAGCGGCCGCAGCAGCCCAGGCTGCTCCATCACGAGCGAGAACAGTCCATCGCGTGACTGCACCCGCACGGATGCACCATCGAAGGCCTGCTCAATCGTGCGGTCGAGCAACGTTCTGTCGCCACGCTCGCGAATGGTTTGGATCGCTGCTGCCAAATCGGCGCCGCTGTGGCTCAGCACGGGAGTATTCGTGCCGAGCTGCGCTTGACGAACCGGAGCATCGGGATCGGTTCGAAAATGATCGTAGAAGCGCCACGACCCCAATCCTTCCCGCACCGTCAGCAGTTCCGGAGCCAGCCCCGGATCCGCAAATGCTGCCACCATGCTTTCGATGGGACGTAGGCGGTAGTCGTGCGCGACCCACTCGCCCCGAGCATCCCGCACCCGAACGGCGCCATTTCGTCGCTCGCTGAGAGCGGTCGCCGGCCGCAACACCGCGCCGCTAAACACTGACTCCGCTTTGATCTCGGGATCGCGGGAGAACATCGTGCACTGGTCAGTGGGCAACCCGAAGTCGACTGCATACCCAAACTCGGTGCCGGCGTAGCCAAGCTTGAGCGCCACGACATCTTTGCGCACGGTGCCTTGGACGGGATGCCCGGCGCGTTTCGCTGCTGCAGCACCCGCTTCGGGGCCAGCCCACAGCATCGACTGCACACCGCCCTCGCGCGCCAGCGCAGCAATCGCGCCACTCTGTCCCACTTCGGAAAGCAACCGCAGGCTGCGATACACACTCGACTTGCCGACGCCGTTCGCGCCCGAAATGACCGTCAATCTACCAAGCGGCATAACGAGATGCCGCAGGGAACGAAACCCCTCGATCGCCAGCGTCGTAATCATGCCGCGAGTTTAGCCACGGCGGCTGTCATTGCTGTGACGCCTTAGGCTCGCGGTTGCGAAAGCGCTAGCGCCCGTTTTTCATGGCTTGAATCTTGCTGAGGGTCGCGATGGCCTGGCGGGCGATCATCCGCCCCGCACGGTTGGCACCAATCGTTGATGCCTGCGGCCCGTACCCGGCGAAGAAGACACGGGGGTCTTTCCAGGCGACGCCCTGCCCGACGGCCACTCCGCCCTCTTTCTCGCGAAGTTTCAGCGGAGCAAGGTGACGCAGTTCTGGGCGGAACCCGGTTGACCAAATAATGGCATCCGCCTGCTGGAAGGCACCATCTTTCCAGCGCACCCCATCGGGCTCGATGCTCGAAAACATGGGGCGCGGCGTCAAAACGCCCCGTTCAATTCCGGCTTGGATGCGGCGGGTGCGCGGAACACCCGTGCCACTGACGATGCTGGGCAGGGCTCGGCCCGCCCGCGCCGCCTCATCCTGCATCAGCACGGCTTCTTTGCGCGCTTCAAGGTTGAGGCCACCGTCTTCGAGGAAGTCGATGGGGCGTCGGCTCACCCAGGTGAGATTGCTGGCGATGTTTTCGAGTTCGAGCAGGAATCCGATTGCCGACGTTCCGCCGCCAACTACGACAACGCTCTGGTCGGTGAATTCGCGGGCGCTGCGGTATTCGCTCGTGTGAAGGTGGCGACCCTTGAACGACTTGAGCCCCGGGTACCACGGGATAAACGGCGCACCCCACGTGCCGGTGGCGTTGATAACGAGCATCGTGCTGACGGTTTTGGTTTCTTCGCCATCGAGGGTGAAGGTCACGTTCAGGTGTTCGCCGAGGTTATCGACGGCGATGACATCCGCATTGCGCACGACTTGCAAACCGTAGTGCTCTTCGTATGCACGGTAATAGTCAGCGACGACCTTCTTGGCTGGCATGTGTTTGTCGGCGGTCTCAAAGCTCAAACCGAGCTCTTCGAGACCGGGAAGGTCATTGATGCGGTGGGCGGAACCAATGCGCAACGCTTCCCAACGAAACTGCCACGCGCCGCCTGTATTGGGGCCGCGGTCGAGCAGCACAAAGTCGTTGCCGGCGTCGAGACCTAGTCTCTGCAAATAGTAGGCAACAGAGAGGCCCGCTTGGCCAGCACCAATAACGACAACAGAGGTGTCGGTTTCAGTGGTGGATGTCACGGGCTAACGTTACCCGTGAACACCCCACCTGTGCACCGCCCACGAAGACCTTTCTGTCCACCGTGCTAAACTTCAGGTTAGTTTTCATCCATCCCTGTTCGCTCGTTCGCTGGCCACCGTCAGTGCACCGGGACAGAAGCATGAGGGGGTCTCGAATGGGACGCGGCCGTCAAAAGGCAAAGCACACCAAGGTTGCTCGGGATTTGAAGTACTTCAGCCCAGACACCAACTATGGTGCACTCGCTCGCGAGTTGAGCGGGTCAGAAAGCGCTGCTCCGGTGTCGGAAGACAGCGAAAAGTGGCCGGAGTACTCCGCTGGTAGTGCCTACAGCGATAAGTACGACGTCGACGAAGAGGACGACGAAGACGACAACGAGGAAACTCGTAGCGCCTGATAGTCACCTTCTAATCACAAGGCGAGCACCAGACCCTCCGGGGTCGGATGCTCGCTTCGTGCGTTAACGTGACGCCGGGCTAGCGCTCGCGCGACCACTCCACGAGAGTAGGCACCGCGTCTTCGGCGAAGCGCTCATAGTCGTCTGCGGTGTTATAGGCGTGCGCGGAGAGCCTTAAGTAGCCGATGTCGCGGAAGCTCGTGACTTGGGTTTCGAATCCGAGTTCGTCCGTGATGCGTTGACGAATAGCGTGAGCGGTGTCATCCGTTGTGCCGAGAGCGCCGGGGAGCCGCAGGAGACGCATTCCCGGAGCGGGGGTTCCGACATCCACTCGCGACTCTTCGCCAGACGCAGCATCGAGCGCATCGGCGACAACGTCGGTGGAGTAGTCGAGCAACGAGTCGATGTAGCTGCGAATGGAATCCCAGCCAATACGGTCTTCGAGGCCCGTGATTGCATCGACGGTCGCGAGATAGGGCGTGTAGTCGAGGGTGCCCTGGTCGTCGAAACGACCGGGGAACGGCTCATCCATTCCCCACGAATCAATCACCGGATACAGGTTCTTGGCGAATTTCTTTTCTGCCACTAGCACTGCGGTTCCGCGGAAACCGCACGCAAACTTGTGCAAATTGCCCACCCAAGCGGATGCCGCAACGCCCTCTGCCGGGCGGTGCTGAATTCCCGGGGCGTGAGCTGCATCCACGAGCAGAGGCACCCCGTGCTTCGTGGCCAACTCGGCGAGCGCCGCGACCGGGAACTCGCGCGCAGTGGCCGAGGTTGAGGCGTCGATGATGAGGCCTGCAGGCTTCTTGGCGAGTGCTTTGCCAAGAACGGTGAGGATGTGTTCGGGCGTGGCATCGAGAGCGATGGGCACGGTGCGCACTTTGGCTCCGCGCTGGCGGGCCTCGCGGCGGGCCGAGAAGGCGACTGCCCCGTAAGCGTGGTCGGTGATGAGCACCTCGTCACCGGCGTTGAGCATGAGGGCGCGGATGGCGGCCGTCATTCCGGCGCTGGCGTTGGGGACGAAAGCGAAACGGTCGGCATCCACACCGATGAAGTCGGCAAGGTTCGCGCGGGCCTGAGCAAGACGCTCAGGCGCGGCCATGAACCAACGCTGCGGTGCACTCTCGGTGTCTTGCAGGTAGGCGAGGCGACGCAGTTGGGCAAAGACAGGGACTGCTCCGAAGGAGCCGTGGTTGATGTGGCGCCAGCGGGAGTTCAGACTCCACAGCGCGGCGGCGGGAGAACCATCGCGGGTCAGCAGCGGTTCGGGGCGGGGCGTGCCCTCTGCGTGATCGGCGTCATCGTGGCCGTCATCCGCGGCGTCATCCGAGTCAGCTTCGTTCACGGTCACGACGTCGCTGTCGTCAGCGTCGTCGAGCTGCTCATCCACCACGGTGTGCTCGTGTTCGGGTTCTGCGAGTTGCTCGTCGTTGTCGACGTCAACCGAGTTGTCGGGCTGCTTAGTTGCCATAGCGCCCATTCAAGCGCACGGCACCGGATTCGCTTCGGTGGCACCCGGGGCGCAGCGAAAACACTGCTGCAGTGAAGGCGTTGCCTAGGTGAGAGCGCGCCCGCGGCGACGGCGCAGCAACCCGGTCGTGATGGCGACGCCGAGAAGCAGCATCACTCCACCAATAACTTCGATCACCGTCGGCACCTCACCGAGCGCTAACCACGCGGTGGTCATGCCGATCGGCGGAACGAGCATCGTGAAGGGCACGACAGCGGATGCCGCATGGCGGGCGAGCAACGTGTTCCAGATGCCGTACCCGACAAGGCTGGCGAGCCACGCGGTGTAAGCGGTCGAGAGCAGCTGCGGAACGGTGAGGTGCGTGAGGGCGAAGCCGACAGCATCCGCCCCATTTATCGCGAAGGCGAGCCCGAGCATCGGGATCGGTACGACCAGGGCCGACCAGACCGTGAGCGACAGTCCGGCCAGTGGCGAGGACGTGGTGCCGATGCGCCCGACTCGGCGTGCGATGACATTGCCGATGGCCCACGATGCAGCAGCGGCCAGGGTCACGAAGAAGGCCAGCACGGGAGTTTCTACCCCGCGCCCGCTTCCCACCACGACCAGGCCCGCGGCGCCGAGCACGACTCCGACCAGTTGACTGCGCGTGGGGGTTTCACGCAGCGCGAGAGCGGCGAACACCACCGTCAGCACCACCTGCGCTTGCAACACAAGTGAGGCGAGGCCGGGCGGCATGCCGATGGCGAGCGCGGTGTAGAGCAGGCCGAACTGCCCGAGGCTCATGAACGAGCCGATGAGCACTACGTCGCGAAACCTCGACTTCGGCCGCGGCACGAAGAAGATAGCGGGAACAATCACCACCATGAAGCGCAACGCTAGAAACAGCGTGGGTGGCATCCCCTCGAGTCCAACATCGATAACAACGAAGTTGAGCCCCCAAATGATGGCGACGAGCACTGCGGCGAGAATGGAACGGATGGGCATAGTTCAACGCCTCAGATAGGGACCGGGATCACGACCGGAAATAACGCGGCTCGCGCTCAACGCAACGATAAAGCTAGTTCGCGTACGAACCGCTCAGGCGCACAGCGCCACCGTTGACGCCCTTGGCTCCCTGTTCGAAGCCAGAAAGATCATGGGCGGCCATCGAAACACGACCAACTTCCCACGAGGGGATGCCGTCGGCGGTGAGTGCTGCGATGGTCGCGTCGGCAGCATCCGCAGCCACGATCGCGATCATGCCGATCCCGAGGTTCCAGGTTCCTTCGGCACTTTCGAGGCTGGAACCAGCCAGGTCAGACAGCACACGGAATACGGTGGGCGGCGACCAGGTCGAGCGCTCAACTTCAACCCACGAGCCGACAGGCAGCACGCGCGCGAGGTTCGCGGCGATTCCGCCACCCGTGACGTGGCTGAGCGAGTGCACAGCACCGGGCTGGGCGTCGAGCAGGTTCAGCAGCGGCATCGTGTAGAGGCGGGTCGGCTCGAGGAGCACTTCGCCGACGACTCCGCCGAGTTCGTTGAGGTGGTCGCTGTAGCCGACCTTGTTGTTGGCCAGAATGTGGCGCACGAGAGAGAAACCGTTCGAGTGGATGCCCGAGGACTCCATCGCGATCACAACATCGCCATCGGCCACAAGGTGCGGGCCGAGCTGGGATCCCGCTTCAACCACACCGGTTGCCGCACCGGCAACGTCGTAGTCGTCGGGGCCGAGAAGACCAGGGTGTTCTGCCGTTTCGCCGCCGACCAGCGCGGTGCCGGTAGCCGAGCATCCACGGGCAATACCGGCAACGATGTCGGCGATGCGCGAGGGAACGACCTTGCCACACGCGATGTAGTCGGTCATAAAGAGGGGCTTGGCGCCCACGACGATGATGTCGTCAACGACCATGCCGACGAGGTCTTGACCGATGGTGTCGTGCTTGTCGAGAGCCTGAGCGATCGCGACCTTGGTGCCCACGCCATCCGTCGATGTTGCCATCAGCGGGTGCTTGTAGTCCTTGAAGAACGAGGCGTCATAGAGGCCAGCGAAACCGCCGAACCCTCCGACCACGTTGGGCCCATGAGTGGCACTGACGGCCGCCTTCATGAGTTCGACGGCGCGGTCACCAGCAGCGGTATCGACACCGGCTGCGGCATAGCTGGAAGAAGAGTTCTCGGTCACGGCTCAAGCGTACCGGTCTGCGGGTTTTACGCGCAGCAGCACCCCCGCTCCCCCCGCAGCAACCGCACTGCCAGATGTGAGAAGCTAGACCGTACTCACACCGGGTACGCGCTCTACGACCTCAGGGAGCCACGCGAAAGCATGTGCGGCATTGTCGGTATCGTCTCTTCTCAGCCCGTCAACCAGCAGGTTTATGACGCCCTGCTGCTCCTGCAGCACCGCGGTCAAGACTCCACGGGTATCGCCACCGCCGACGGCAGCACTCTGCACTTGCAGAAGGCCAACGGGCAAGTACGTGAGGCCTACCGCACTCGCGACATGCGCAACCTTGTCGGCACCTCCGGCCTCGGCCACGTGCGCTACGCCACCAAGGGCAACGCCTTCAATGAAAATGAAGCCCAGCCGTTCTATGTGAACGCGCCCTACGGCATCATCCTTGTTCACAACGGCAACTTGACGAACACGCAGCAGCTCACTGACGAACTGTTCCGCATCGACCGTCGCCACCTCAACACCACGAGCGATACTGAACTGCTCGTCAACGTGTTGGCCAACGAACTTCAAGAGCAAGTGTCGGGGCTCGACCTCGACCCCGAGCAAGTTTTCACCGCCATCGAGCGCGTGCATGACCGCGTTGAGGGCTCCTACGCCGCGATCGCACTGATCGCTGGTCACGGCTTGCTCGCGTTCCGCGACCCCTACGGCATCCGCCCCTTGGTTTTGGGCCGCCGCCAAACTGGTCTCGTCGGCTACGAGTGGATTGTGGCGTCCGAATCTCTCGTGCTGGAAAGCGCCGGCTACGAACTGGTGCGGGATGTTGCCCCCGGCGAAGCGATCTTCATTACGCCCGACGGCGAAATGTTCTCCAAGCAGTGCGCCAAAGCACCGGTGCTGATCCCGTGCTCGTTCGAATACGTCTATCTGGCTCGCCCCGACTCGATAATGAACGGCATCTCCGTTTATGAAGCTCGCCTGCGCTTGGGCGACAAACTGGCCGACACCATCTCGAAGTTCACCCCCATGGGCGACATCGACGTTGTGATGCCCATCCCCGACTCCTCACGGCCCGCCGCGATGCAGGTCGCCCAGAAGCTTGGCGTCGAATACCGCGAAGGCTTCTACAAGAACCGCTACGTTGGTCGCACCTTCATCATGCCCGGCCAGGCCGAGCGCAAGAAGAGCGTGAAGCAGAAGCTGAACGCCATGGGCACCGAGTTCAAGGGCAAAAACATCCTGATCGTGGATGACTCCATCGTGCGTGGCACCACCTCGAAAGAGATCGTGCAGATGGCTCGTGAAGCCGGCGCCAACAAGGTCACCTTCACCTCCGCTGCACCCCCCGTGCGCTACCCACACGTGTACGGCATCAACATGCCGACTCGCGCTGAACTCGTTGCCCACGGGCGCAAGATTCCCGAGATCGCTCTAGAGATGGGCGCTGACGCTCTCATCTACCAAGAGGTCGCCGACATGCAGGCTGCGATCACCGAAGGATCCGACGTGTCAGCTCTCGAAATGAGCTGCTTCACCGGCGAATACGTTTCGGGCAACATCACGCCCGAATACCTCGACTGGCTTGAGCTCACACAACTGAGCTAGCGCGGCGCACTTCGCGGGGGTGGACTCCCGCGGGGTGCAGCTCGTTGCTACTCGAGCGTGCCCTCGTACACTTCTGGCTCCGAGATCTCGTGCTCGGCCGTGCCGGTCTTGGCACGACGGCGCGATGAACGATCGGCGATGAGCGCGACGAGCGCTCCGACGGCAACACCGGCAGGAATACCAAAGAGACTGAAGTAGCCAAAGAGAGCCCCGAATCCGACCGAAGGGTCAGCGGGGAACGACATCGTGAGAATGAACGTGGCGGCGGCACCGAGCCCACCACCGACAATCATGAACGCGCCGTACTTAGGCGCACGGCGGATGCTCACGCCCGTTGATTCGACCGTGGTCTTCATCGCAGGCTGCTGCGGGGCGGATGCCGCGGGCTCGTGTTCTGGCGTAATACTCACGGCACTATTCTCTCCCACACAACTGGGAGGTATTCGCTGAGGTCGGCACGCGACCCCGAGGCGCTGATGTCGCCGGAGTCGAGGGCCTCGGCCCACTCGCGCGTTCCCGTGGCCAAGGCAATCCAGGTCGCGGCATCCATCTCAACAACATTGGGCGGGGTGCCGCGCGTGTGATTGGGGCCTTCGATGGCTTGAACGGCGCCGAAAGGCGGCACTCGCACTTCAACCGAGTTGCCTTCGGCATTCTTTGCGAGCACCTGCAGGAGGTAGCGCACTGCGGTGGCTGTGGCGTCGCGGTCTGCTCGACCGTCGCGCACCATCCGGATGCTCGCTTCACCAGCAATGGGGGCTATTTTCAGCTGTGCCATGCCTAAACGCTAGCAAGTTGGGCTGTGCGCTAACAACTGTGGCTGTGGGCTTGGTTAGGCTGGGGTCGTGCGAATTCTTGTTCTTGGATCCGGTGCCCGCGAGCACGCCATTGTGACGTCACTTCTCAGTGAGGAGGAGACGCACGAAATCACGGCTGCGCCCGGCAATGCCGGTATTGCATCGGTCGTGGAGACGGTCGCGCTCGACCCCACTCGGGGAAGCGTTGTTACCGAATACGCCCTCGGCAATGACATCGAACTGGTCATCATCGGGCCAGAGGCTCCCCTGGTTGAGGGCGTCGCTGACGCTCTTCGCCGCCGCGGCATCGCCGTGTTCGGCCCAGGCAAGGCCGCCGCTGCTCTCGAGGGCAGCAAAACTTTTGCCAAGCGCATCATGGATGCCGCTAACGTGCCCACCGGTCGCGCCCACCGCGCTGGCTCGCTCGAAGAAGCCACTGAGGCTCTCGATGAGTTCGGCGCCCCTTACGTAGTCAAGGCTGACGGCCTCGCTGCCGGCAAGGGCGTTCTCGTCACTGGTGACCGCAACGCCGCCGTTGATCACGCCAAGCACTGGCTCACCTACGGCAGCGTGCTCGTCGAGGAATACCTCGCCGGCGAAGAGGTCTCCCTCTTCCTGTTGAGCGATGGCCACAACGTTGTTCCGCTGTCTCCCGCGCAGGATTACAAGCGCGCCTACGACGGCGATGACGGCCCCAACACGGGCGGCATGGGCGCCTATTCGCCGCTCACCTGGCTCCCCGACGGCTTCGTTCAAGAGGTCATCGACACGATCGCGCTCCCCACGATCCGTCAGCTTGCCGACGAGCAAACGCCGTTTATTGGACTGCTCTACTGTGGCCTCATTGTTACTCGGGACGGCATCCGCGTCATCGAGTTCAACGCCCGCTTCGGCGACCCCGAGACGCAGGTTGTGCTCCCCCGCCTCGTTACGCCGCTGAGTTCGCTGCTCTACGCGGCGGCGACCGGCGGCCTCCCCGACCATGCCACCCCCGAGTTCTCAGACGACGTTGCCGTCACCGTGGTGCTCGCCAGCGAGGGCTACCCCGAGAACCCCAAGATCGGTCGCCCGATTACGGGACTGGATGCCGCCCTCGCCGTTCCCGGAATCACCATCGCCCACGCGGCCACCGCCAAAAAGGGTGACGAGTTTGTCGCCACCGGCGGACGCGTGCTCAGCGTCGTCGCGACCGGTGCGACGTTTGCGGTAGCCCGCGAACGCGCGTACGAAGCACTCGGCCACATTCACCTTGAGGGCTCACACTTTCGCAGCGACATCGCTTTGCGCGTCGCGAAATGAGCGACGTTGTGAACGGCGCTGCTGGCGCGGATGCTGCTGGTGCGGGCTCTGCTGCTGGCGCTGGCGCGTGGACGCTGACGTATTCCGGCAAAGTCCGCGACTTGTATGTACGGGCCGACGAGCCACAGCTTGTGCTCATGGTTGCCAGTGATCGCGTGAGTGCGTTTGACCACGTGCTTGAGCCGGGCATCCCGAGCAAGGGCGCGCTGCTGACGCAACTGAGCAAGTGGTGGTTCGCGCAGCTCGCTGACATGCCGAACCATTTGGCGGATGCCGCTGGCGTTGATGCGCCAGCTGAGCTTGCTGACCGCTCGATGATCGTGAAGCGGCTGGAGATGTATCCGGTGGAGTGCGTCGTTCGCGGCTACCTGTCGGGCAGCGGCTGGCTGGAGTATCAGGAGTCGCAGAGCGTGTGCGGCATTGCGCTGCCTGCTGGTTTGAGCGATGGCGACCGCCTGCCCGAACCGATCTACACGCCGGCGTGGAAAGCGCCAATGGGTGAGCACGACGAGAACATCAGCTTTGAACGCACCGTCGAACTCGTCGGTGCTGAGGTTGCGACGGCGCTTCGGGATGCTTCGCTCGACATCTTCGCCCGAGCCTCAGCCATCGCGGAAACTCGTGGCGTAATTCTCGCCGATACCAAGTTCGAGTTCGGAGCCGACCCGGAGACCGGTGATCTCGTCCTGGCCGACGAGGTACTGACGAGCGACTCCAGCCGCTACTGGGATGCCGAACTCTACGCTGCCGGCGGGCCCGGTCGCCTAGCGAGCTTCGACAAGCAGATCGTGCGCAACTGGCTCTCCGCAAACTGGGACAAGCAGGGCGTACCGCCCGAGCTTCCCGCTGACATCGTGGAGCAGACGGCTGCGCGGTATCGCGAGCTGATTGAGCGGCTTACGGCGTAGTTCAGCGTTACTGTTGATGCATCATGATCAGCCCGCTCGCCTCGCGGCTCGGGCTGATTTTCTTTAACTGGGCAACGCGATCTACCCTGGGTGCTGCAACCGCAACAGCATCGTGTCGGAGTCGCCGGAGCGGCCGACAATCTGAAATCCCAACCGTGAGTACAGCGAACGCACGGGGTTGCCATCCTCAACGCTCAGGCTGATGGCGGGCAGACCGCGCACAGCCGCGGCCGCGATGAGCTTCTGCAGAAGCTCGGACCCGATTCCTTGGCCACGAAAGCCCTCGAACGTGGTGATGCTGAGTTCGGGGATTGTTTCTTCGACGAAACCGTAGCCGGGGTGCTCCGCCGAAAAGAAGACCAGCCACGCGACTGCACGGACTTTGCCGTCATACTCGTCCAGCATCCCGAAGTCATTGCCGGTTGGGAAGGCGGAGTAGTAGTGCGCGAGCTCTTCTGACTGATCGAGATCAGCAAAGCTAAAGCGCGGCCCGCACCAGTTCATGTTGGCGAGCGTCGCTTCTCTCAGGACCGGCCGGTCGGATTCCTTCAGCAGGCGGGTCGACATCCGACGATTGTAGCTTGGTGGCGAAACTGGCCGACGCCGTGATCAAGCCTTGAGCTACGGGGCTGAGACATTGAGGATGCCGGCCTGCGCGCAGGTTTGCGGAAAGTCTTTCTGCAAGCCAGTAGCGTCACCAAAGCTCAACGGTTCGAGCACATTCGATGCCCACCCGCCATCAGGGTCGGAGACGTAGTCGTAGCTGGGCCACTGCGCAAGCATCGATTCCGCGGTGACCTGGCGTTCGGCATCATCCTCGGATGCTGCGGTCAGGTACTCGGCCTCCCACGCACACAGCCAGGTGAAGTGCGCGACAGTCGCGCCCAGTCCAGACTGAACAACTCCGCCATCCGTTTGGCCGGAGTCCAACCCTTCTGGCACGCCGGCGGGATAGGCCGCGCCGTTGGGCAGCGCCTCGGGCATCGCTTCGATCGCGGCGACGTATTCAAAGTAGGCCGTGCCCTCGGTCACCCTGGCTGGTCCTGTCGGGTCTTCATTCACCACGGATGCTGGACCCTCTGATGACTGAGGCGCTTGTGGTGAGATCGCAGGCTGAGGTCCGGGAAACCAGAGGTATATGGCCAGCACGAGGCCGGCGATCACGATCGCCGCTGCGATGAGAACTCGCTGGCGGCGCTTCAGAGATGAGCGCGAGGCCGGGCGACCCTGCCCCGGGATGCCTTCGTCCCCGAGAATTTCAGCGGGCGATCCGAACGCAGCGATGACGGCGGCAGCGTCGGCGTTCGAGACTGCGACCGGGATGGACTCGCGCAAGTGATTGGCGATTTCTTCGCGTAATTCCAGACGGCGGGCCGAAGACAGCGGTGCTGCCAGGTCATCGAACTCAGAGAGGTACGACGTTACTAGTGGGTGCTCGGCGGCGTGGTTCATGGCAGCTCACTTTCGATGGATCCACTGGGAACGGATGCGGAGGGCACGGTCTCGAGGAGCGTTCCGACGGAGCCGGAGAACTGGCGCCAATCTTCACAGAAGAGTTCAAGGTCGCGACGACCGACATCCGTGAGGCTGTAATAGCGTCGCGGTCGCTCGGTGTCACTCACTTCCCAGTGGCTGCTGACTTGACCCGCTTCTTGTAGGCGGCTCAGCAGCGGGTACACGGTGCCCTGGCTCGTGAGCAACTGACCGACGTCATTCAGTTCGCGAACGATTTGTAGCCCGAAGCGCGGCCCGGTCGAGAGTAACGCGAGGATGCACGGCCCAACGACCCCTCGCCGGAGTTGGGTGCTTGCTGCGCTTTCGACCATGCCGTCGACGATACCTTGTGTCACAAGAGCTAAACAAGAGAAACGGTCACATCTTCCCTTCCGCCGAAGCGACTGGCACGATAATCAGATGACCACCATTCTTCGCGACCCAGTGCCTGCCGACGCCGACGCTCTCGCTCAATTGCATGTCGCGAGCTGGCGGGAGACCTATTCCCACCTCCTCCCCGATGGCTTCTTCACGGCCGAGTATCTGGCCGGACGCCAGAAGATGTGGAATCACATCCTTAACTATCCGCGAGCGGAGCGGTGCATCCAAGTGGCTGACCTCGACGGCACAATCGTTGGATTTGCTTCGGTTGGGCGGGAGGCCTCCGTCAAAGAAACTACCGTGCCTGCGCAAGCCCAACTCGAAGCGATTTATGTTGTGGCGGCGCACCATGGCACCGGCATCGGTCAGGCATTGCTCGACGCGACCCTAGGCGACTCGCCTGCTGCGCTGTGGGTCGCCAAAGACAATCCCCGGGCTGTGGCCTTCTACCGCCGCAATGGCTTCGAGTTCGACGGTACCGAAGACATCGACCCTGCGACTCCCCAACTCGTTGACGCGCGGATGGTGCGCTGACAGCCCCTGCGGCGAGTGACCTGCGGCCGTTGCCGAAGCCGCGTGCTGACGTAACGCG
The DNA here is from genome assembly GCF_015864955.1 of Salinibacterium sp. NK8237. Lineage (NCBI taxonomy): Bacteria > Bacillati > Actinomycetota > Actinomycetes > Micrococcales > Microbacteriaceae > Salinibacterium > Salinibacterium sp. NK8237. The sequence continues at coordinate 1,511,506 of NZ_JADYWE010000001.1, forward strand.
CAGCTTCGGCTGGGGATGCCTGGCCACCCCGGGCATCCGCATCAACGCAGGGCGGTGGTCCCGAACGTGGCGAGCACACCGAACAGAACGCCCCAGATGATGATCGAGATGAGCTGCCACACGATGACGGCGTTGCGCGAAGCGCCGAATGACACCATCGCAGCCGAGGTGACTTGGCTTGGCAGGAGGGTTTGGCCGAGCAGGCTGACTCCGGCGACTCCGTAGCGATCGAAACGTTCGCGCAGCTTTTGGCGACGGGGCGTTTCGGGCTTGGGCTCGCGGCCCGCTGCCACCTTGGAACGAACTCCATGGGCTGCGAAAACGAAGATCAGCATCGAAATCACGTTGCCCACGATTGCAGCGACGATTGCGACCACCGGGTTGACGCCGGCGACGATCCCGATCACCGATCCGCCGTACGACTCCACATACGGAATCGCCGCGATCAACATCACACCCACCCACTGCAGCAGTTCGGGGAGTCCTGAAGTGAAGGAAGTGAAAGCGTCGTACATGGTGTGCCTTTCGGGAGAGGGTGACGAGAATCGTCCGGCATGTCACTGGCTGGGGTGCCAGCGATGAATCAATCCTCGCCGCGGATGATCGCACCGGACAGTGCCGCCGCGTCACGGCATCCGGTGAACTTTCGCACCCGCGACCGTGACAAATGTCACTGCTCTACGCTGGAGGCCATGCTCGAATCCACTACGCCCGCGACGCCCCGCGACGGCGAACAGGCTCGCGGCGTTCGCGGAGTGCGCGCCACCTGGAATTACACGCTCGGCTCCATCGTGTTCTTCTACATCGTGCTGAACGCGGTTGTGATTCTGAATATGCTCGCCGTTTTCGCCGCATCAGGCTCGCCACTTGATGGCCTTCTCATCGCGCTGACGGCGATTGCGGCTGCAGCCCAAGTGCGCGGATGCTGGTTCCTTCGCACGGAGCGAGGGCAGGGCATCCCGAACGTCGCCTGGCTCATCGCGCTTCTCGCCCCCGCCATTGCGGTCTGGGTGATCGGACTTTTCAGGCCCGAGGTGGGATTTCTTGCCGCTGTTCCGGTGTGGATGGCCGCGTGCGTTCTCGCTCCTCTCCTTCCGCGGCGCCAGCTCTGGACGCTGCTGGCCGTCGGGCTCGCAGTGTCGATCGCCCATCCGGTGCTCGCAACCGCGATCTTCGGCAACCAGGTCAGCCCGGCTGCGATTGGGGACGCCTGGTTGGTGTTGTTCTACGGCATCCTGCTGCCGCTTATGGTGCTTTCTGGTCTGTGGTGGTGGGACATTGTCGTCACCCTCGACCGTCTGCGTTCGAGCGCTGCCGAGCTCGCGGTGACTGAAGAACGACTGCGCTTCGCCTCTGACCTGCACGACATTCAGGGGCACCACTTGCAAGTGATCGCCCTCAAGTCTGAGCTGGCCGAGCGGATGCTGTCCATCGACCCCGAAGCCGCCCGCGAACATATTCACGAAACTCGGATGATCGCCAAGCAAGCTCTCGAAGAGACCCGGTCACTCGTGGCCGGGTATCGCGAAGTTGAGCTGGACAACGAACTCGAGAACGCGCGCGAAGTGCTCGCGGCGGCGGGCGCGCACTGCGATCTGGTGATTGGCCGAATGCCAGACGACGCCGACGTGCGGCGCGCCCTGGGCCTCGCCGTGCGCGAAGCGACCACGAACATCTTGCGGCACAGCGAGGCCAGCCACGTGTCGATTCGGCTAGCCAGCAGCGACACCGAAAGCACTCTCGTGATCAGCAATAACGAACTGCGAAGCTCGGCCTCGGCGGGAGAGACTCCCGGCAGCGGGCTTGTCGGGCTCCACAGCCGAGTCACTGCCCTTGGGGGTGAGCTCGCCACTGAGGCCGATGCCAGCGGAGATCGCTTCGAGTTGAGCGTGCGGATTCCGACGCGCTCGCGGGTGACAGCGTGAGCGGGACTGGCGTGAGTGGGGCGAGCACGGCCGCGGTCGGCGTAACGGGTACGAGCGCGAGCGGCGCCGTCGAAGCGCCCCGCGTCATCCGCCTGCTCATTGCTGACGATGAGCATCTCATTCGCGGTGCGCTGAGTGCACTGCTCAACTTAGAAGCCGATATCGAGGTCGTCGCGAGCGTCGACAACGGTGTCGCTGCGGCGGAGCAAGCACTCGCGCTTCAGCCGGATGTCTGCCTCCTCGACCTCGAAATGCCGCAGGCCGATGGCATCGAGGCGGCCACGCGCATCCTCTCGACCGTCGCGACGAAGGTCGTCATTGTGACTCGCCACGCTCGACCGGGCGTGCTGCGCCGCGCTCTTGCCGCTCGCGTTTCGGGCTTCGTGCCCAAGTCGACGCCCGCCGAAGACTTGGCCGCTGTGATTCGGGATGTCGTGGCCGGCAAGCGCTACATCGATGCCGAAATCGCGGCGACGGCTCTCACCGCCGACCGCTGCCCTCTCACTGATCGCGAGCTCGACGCGCTGCGGTTCAGCCGCTCCACGATGAGCGTGCAGGAAATCGCTGACGCTCTACACCTCGCGCCCGGAACCGTGCGCAACTACCTGTCCTCCGCGATGACGAAGCTCGACGCTCGCTCGCGGCACGACGCCGCCGACAAGGCTTGGCAGCAGGGGTGGATCTAGCGACGGCGTTCAGTCCAGCTTGGCCCCTAGCGCGGAAACCCAATTCAGGGCGCAGCTCAACCATGTGGAAAACTCTGCTGCGCTCGTTGGCATCTGCTAAATTGGTAGCAACACGACCGGTTCCGCCCCTCTGGGGGTCCAGGGCCGGTCTTTACTTTGCCCAGACAGGTCTTAGCCCTTGGAACCAAAGCCGCACAAGACGTACGCCGAGCAGTTAGCGGTGCTGAAACGTCGCGGCATGTCGGTTGACGATGATGCTGCCGCTCTGGCGCTCCTCCAAAGGGCTGGCTACTACACGCTTAGCGGGTATTCGCATACGTTCAGGCTCAAGACCACACAGGGCGATCGGACTGAACGCTTCCGCGAAGGCACCGCTTTCGAGAGCATCCATGCTCTTTGGTCATTCGATAATCGCCTTCGAGCCGCTACTTTCGCCTCAGTACAGACAGTTGAAACCCATCTGAGAGCCCTCATCGGATACTCGTTGGGAGCGGTGGACCCGCTCATCCACGTGAAGCCCGAGCTGCTATCGATCTCGAAGATGCATGACTACCGGTTGTGGTCCGCAAAGCTGGCAAGAAAAGTAAAAGACTCACGCGAAGACTTTGTGATCCACCATCGCGACAATCGCGAGAATGTGATTCCCGTGTGGGTTGCCGTTGATGTTCTCGACTGGGGCGGACTTTCGTACCTCTACAGTTTTATGCCCATTCGCGAACGCGAAGCCGTGGCCGGGCACTTCGAGCTCAGCGCGGCTCAGCTCCTTTCATGGCTTCGCGCCCTCAACACCGTAAGAAACGTTTGCGCTCACCACTCGCGTTTTTTCAATCGCCACTACGCCGTATCGCCGAAGCTCACGAGACCTGGTGAAAACCTTGCTCTCGACGAGATCGCCGTCTCGAAGCAGAGCACCTTTGGGATGTTGTCCCTTATTCGGCACCTTGGCTCACAAACTCAGGGGCACAATCAGAGATTGCTTCCCGCTGCCGTGTCCTCATTCCCGCCCGACACCGGACTTAACTTTGGTGCTCTCGGTACGACCGAAGACTGGCAAACCTTCCACCTCTGGAAATAAGCTACGCCGGGCACAACGGGGCTTCAGCTACGCGCTTTCGGGCCGAGCGAAAGTGAGCGCCCACGACTGGGTGCCTTGTTCGGTGACGACCCAGCCATCCGCTTCGATGTCGTGGCGGATCTTCGCAAGGTGCTCGGCCATGCGCGGCGCGTACGCTTCATCCGGATTCATCGGATCGAACATGTGATTCGACGAGAAGGTTCCGCTTTCGTAGCGAGTGTCGCCATCTACCTTGCCAACAAAGCGCAGCGTTCGGTTGAACACTCCTGTTGTGTACGAGGTAAGCAATCTCGCCAGTTTTGAGATTTCGACGTCTTCGACTTCGATGCGGAGCAACTCGCGTTGTGCGTTCATGCGTCCCATAGTGCGCCTGAGATGCGCGTTTGTAAACGGGCCCGGCGAGGGAACCCAGCGGCAGGGCTACTCGTAGCCGTAGGTGAAGTGCCCGGCGTAGCGGAACCAGTCCCCCAGCAGCGGAGTGTGGAGCCGGACATCCACGTGCTGGCGTCCGTCGGCCCACGATTCGTCGACCGTGACCGTGGCGAGTGCGGGGATGCGGAGGCGGAGACCAGCCAGACGCAGCCATTGGCGATCGGAGCGCAACCGCATGCGTCCATCCGTGACCGCGAGTTCCAAGCGCACTTCGAAGCCGCCGCGCCGCCCCAAGAAATCGTGCAGGTGACCGTCGACAACGCGCATCTCATCCTGCAAGGCGCGGTCGCGACCGGGGAAGTGGAAGGTGCGCACGGCGCCGAGGTCGCCATCCGCGGTGGGGGTATTGATGACGTCGAAGGGTACGTTGCGCGCGTACTCCGGGAACAGGATGCGCTGCCACGCCATAAACGCCAGCACCGGTTTCAGGATGCGCAGCGGCGACCCCGCTACGTCGAACACTCCGCTGCCGACGCCAACGCACTGACCGCCATCGAAGTAGGGGCGGAGCTCAGGAGACAGCAGATCGAGCGAGGCGCCGAGCACTCGCCGGTAGACCGACTCGGTCACGATTGCACCTGCTCTTGCGCCTGCTGACGTGTGGATGCCGGATGCGCGGTCGCCGGCAGGCTGGGCTCCTCACCACCGGCGGCGCCGGCAACCCCAGCACTCGGCTCACGCAGCGACGTCACGCACCGCGACAGCAGATCGCCGAGCATCGCTTGTTCGTCCATGCTCAGGGTGGACTTCATCCGGTCCTCGACGTCTTTGACCGCAGCGCTGGCGGAGGCCAACTGGCGCCGCCCGCTCGCAGTGAGTTCGGCGGGGAGCACGCGGCCAGCGACGGGCTGCTCGGGCCGCGTAATGAGACCATCACGCTCGAGGGATTGCAGCAAGACGTTCATCGCTTGGCGAGTAACGAAGGCTCCGCGGGCAAGCTCAGAGTTCGAGAGGCCGGGTCGTTGGGCCAACAGTTCGAGGCACGAGTAGTGCGTGATGCTCATCCCGAGCGGACGCAGCACGGCTTCCATCGACGACCGGAGTGCGCTGGAGGCTTCCTTCAGAAGGTAGCCCAGCGAGGTTTCGAGATCGATTCCGGCCGGCCGTTGCGTCATGTCAATATTCTGACATAGAGTGTGGGATGTCAACTAATTGACATGACGATTGAGGAGAAATAATGACCAGCGCATCCGGCCCCGGCTTCATCTCACTGCAGGTTCGCGACCTCGACGCCGCGGGCGCTTTCTACGAAAAGTACCTCGGCTTGACCCGCCAGCCAGGCCCACCCCACGCGATCGTTTTCGGCACGACCCCGGCTGCATTCGCGGTGCGCTCCGCAGCTCCCGGCGTTGACCTCGACTCGGTCGCGCAACTCGGACTCGGCGTCGGCATTTGGATGTGCGCTCCCGACACCCAGGGTATCCACGACACCCTCGCTGCCGATGGCATCACCATCACCTCAGCTCCCGTCGATGGTCCCTTCGGCCGCACCTTCACGTTCGCCGACCTTGATGGCTACCAGATCACGCTCCACGACGGCGCGTAGCGCGCGGGCAGGCCTTGATAAGCGCTGATCCGCGCTGGAAAGCCTCGATACTTGTCAGCTACGCGACCTGCACGCCGATGCGGTGCCAGCCCTCGGCGCCGTCGGGCACGACCGGCACGGGGTCACCGGATTGCGTGGTGCCTTCGGCATCCGTCGCCCGCACCTCAATGATGTGGTTGCCGCTCGTGGCTTCCCACTCGTAAACCCACTGCACCCAGGTGTCGACCGAGATGGCGGTGGCGAGTTCTGCGGGTTCCCACGTGCCGCTATCGACGCGCACTTCGACACCGGCAATTCCCGTGTTGGGCGCCCACGCGACGCCAGCAACTGCGACGGTACCTGCCTCGACCGATGCATCTGAGGATGGAACATCGATGCGTGACTGCACCTTCACGGGGCCGATGGCCGACCATCCGCGGTCGGTCCAATACGCCGTGGCGTCGGCGAAGCGGGTGACTTCCATTTCAACAACCCACTTGGTTGCCGAGACGTAGCCGTAGAGCCCGGGCACCACCATGCGCACCGGGAACCCGTGTTCGCGCGGAAGCGGTTCGCCGTTCATCCCGACGGCAAGGATGCTCTCGCGAGACTCTTCCTGTAGCGCCTCGATCGGGGTGCTCGCGGTAAAGCCGTCGATGCTGCGCGACAGCACCATGTCAGCCCCGGCGAGCGGCTTCGCCTGGGCGAGCAGTTCACGGATGGGGTAGCCGAGCCACATGGCGTTGTCGACGAGGTCGCCGCCCACCACATTCGACACGCACGACAGCGTTGCGGCAGTCTCCACCAAGGGCAGTGCGAGCAGTTCGGCGAACGTGATTTCGATCTCGTTCTCGACCATTCCCGTGATCTTGAGGCTCCACTCATCCGCATCGATGTTGGGCACAACGAGCGCTGTGTCGATGCGATAGAAGTCAGCGTTGGGGGTGATGATCGGCGAGATGCCGGCAACCTCGAGGCTCGCGCCGGCGGGGATTGCGGGAGCGGGGAACGCCGCGGCGGGCAGCGTGAGAGCCGTGCGCACGGCATCCACGACACTGGCACTGGCGTTGACGACGCGCGCGCCAGCACCGACGAGAACGGCACCGATGGATGTCACTCCCACGATGCGCAGAAAGTCGCGGCGCGACGCGGCCGGCACACGAGCGGGAGTAGCGGATGACCGTTGAGCGCTGGCGGCGCGCGCCGCCTCCGCAGAACCAGCGCGCGTCGTGGCGGGCGCGACCGGGGTAGAACTCACCCAGCGTCGCAACCGAATCATGGTGAGGCGCAAGACCAGCACACCGGCGACAACGCCGAGAACGGTGGGCATCGGCCAGCTTGCGGTCGCTTGGGCGCGGGTCGTGACGGCGATCGTCGCAATCACTCCGACGAAGACAAGCAGGATGACGCCCCAGCTAGGCCGCGCGTACTCGGCGAGGCCAATTGCCACAGCGAGAATCAAGACGAGTAGCCCGACACACAGCAGCAACACGATCTTGTCATTGGTGCCGAAGAGCGCGATCGTGAGGTCTTTCAACCATGACGGCGCGAGGTCGATGACGAGGGAGCCGACCGCAAGCACGGGGCTGCTGGCGGGCGAGATGAACACGGCGAAGAACTCGGCGACGGCGAGCACAACGGCGGCACTCAGCACGCCAAGAAGTGCCGACCAGGTGCGGATGCGCTTCACGCTCAGGTCGGCGGGTGGGGCAGTCTTCGTCGCGGAGGTCACAGGCGAATCGCTTCTTCCTAAGTAAGACGAGAGACCGTGGGTCTAGACGCCGGGCTGGACTTCGAACATCCTCTTCCAGAACCGCCGAAGCGGGAGGCATAACCCACCTTAGACGCGGCTGCTGCATGCACGGCGGTCGGGCTTCAAATGAGTCAAACACGTAAGAATTGCGAGGTTCACTTTGCGTCGCTAGGGCGTCAAACGAAACTGACATCATGGAATCATTGAATCTGGCGGAACAGTTCCGCGCCGCCAACCCCGCAACCGGGTTGCTCGCGCTGCTCGACTGCCGAGAGCCCGACGCACCGGCGCCCCTAGCTCAATGTACCCATTGCCTGCTACATTCAATGTACTTATACGCTAGTACATTTAAGGCCTGAGGAGCGCAATGTCCACTCTCACCTTCATACTCTGGTTTGGATTGCGCACCGCGATCATCGGCCTTGCAATCGCGGTGGTCTGGTGGATTGTTTGGGGCCGCAAAGACCGGTTGCCGAGGGGTGCCGTCGCCACCGCCACACTCATCGCCGCGGGATTGGCGTTGATGCCAATGATGTACTTACTGGCGGCAAGTGTGGGATTTTTCGGCCCGCGGCCCCTGTTGGTCGAACAGTTTTGGTACTGGGTTTTCGAGAGACGCATTTCATGGTCACTCGTATTAGGTCTCGTTGCGATCGCAGTCCTGATATTGCCCATCCACGCTCGCGTCGCACGCGGGCAAGCAACCCTCACCCATCGCACGCCCTTCAGCTTTGGACACCGGTGGTGGTTCGGTGGCACCGCCAGCATCATCGGCGCAATAGTCACGGTTACTGTTCTCGCCGGTCTCGCTTCCGAACCTGACCCTGAGGGCCTCTGGCGCAACTTCACCGTTGAGGGCGCAAACGGATCGACCTTCGGAACCACCATTTATGGCTGGTACTACTCATTGCCCGCCTTGGCGCTGCTCGCAGCACTCATCGTTGTGACGCTGACCGCCCTGTGGCTCATCGCCCGGCCGCCCATCAGCGCCGACCACTCCAGCGATGTGTGGATGCGGCAACACAGAACCCGCAACGTTCTCGCCCTCGCATCCGGCGCACTCTTGCTCCACTTGGGCATGATCTTCAACTCTCTTGCGTCCACCGCCACATTGCGCGGCGGGGAAACCGTGGGTAGCACCGGCTGGGCTTCCTGGGGAACTCCGTTCGAGGCGATGCAACCGGCGCTAACGTTCTTGGGCCTCGTCGCCATGTCGCTGGGGTTCACCCTGTGGTTCGGCATTCTTCTCGCCGCAATCCCGCCGCGGCACGCTAGCGCTCCGTCAGTTCAATCATGAGGATCTCGCTGGCGGGATCAGCCCCCGCCGCTGATCAAATCCGGGATCAGATCCGGGGGCTGATCGCAGCAGGGAGCCTCGCCGCTGGCGAACGCATCCCCTCCGTGCGGCAACTCGCGAAGGATTTGGGCGTCTCCCCCGGCACCGTCGCCAGAGCCTACAAAGTGCTGGAATCCGAGGGGCACCTGCGCACGCACACCGGGGGCGGCACGCGCGTCAGCACTACGGCATCCGCAACGCCGAAACCCGTTGCAGAAGCTGCTCGCGCTCTCGCCGACACAAGCATCCGCTCGGGGATTGACCTCGAAGAGGCTACCCGCGTGCTGCGCGCAATTTGGGCATCCCGCCACAATGGCAATTAGGCGATAACCGAGCGACAAGCCCATCAAGTTGAGCTACATTCGATTTATGAATGTCGCGCAGCGTTCTCGTCTATTGGCAGCGATTGCGGCGTTGAGCATGGCGCCGCTCGCGCTTTCTGCGTGCAGCCCCGCTGCACCGGATGGCCCTCCGAACGCCGTTGCGCCATCCAGCACGCCAACAGACGAATTCGCCTGGCAGCAGGAGCAACTGCAGGAGATGGCGGACGAGCTGTGGAATGCGGTCGAACGACAGTTTCCGGATGCTGTGAGGCCCGGAACAGAGCTCGTAGAGTGGAGCACTGCTCCGGCGCTCGGCGGCTCTGAACAGCTGCGTGACTGCCTTAACGAGACCTCAGCTGCGGAGTTCTCCGCCGAGGAGCGCGAGGTGGCGCACTACGTGTGCTTCGTGCAGTATCCCGTGAAGCCGGAGTACTCGACGGACGACGCCGACACTAAGCCGTGACCGGCCACACGGGCTCTCGCGGCCATTCGCCTCCTTCATCCCGCCTAGACCCATGCAACCGTCGTGTATTCGGTTCGCTGCTGCGAGAATCAGCCCATGACAACAGTGAACGTCCGCCCCATGACCGCGAGCGAGTTTGACGCGTGGCAGCACGCAACAACCGCAGAGTTCGCTGCCGAGCAAGTCGTGATCGGGCGCTGGCCGCTCGAAGGTTCGGTCGAGCGGGCTGTCGCCGACAATGCCTCTCGGTTGCCGCAGGGCATCCACACTCCGCGCATGCTGTTCCTGCAGGGAACGGATGCCGACGGCGCAACGGTCGGGCATGCGTGGGTCAGTCTCGACCACCCGCAAGGGTCACCCGACTTGGCGTATCTGTTCGACATCCAAGTGGTGGAAGAGCGCCGAGGTGAGGGCCTTGGTCGCGCCCTTCTGGCTGCGGTCGAAGCTGCTGTCGTGGATGCTGGGGTTCCCGCTCTCGAGCTAAACGTGTTCTGGCACAACACGCCCGCAGTCTCGCTGTACGACTCTTCGGGCTACTCCGTCACCACGCAGCAGATGCGCAAGACCCTTCGGTCGTAGCAGGCGAACCCATTCGCCCTGGTCGCTTTTACAGCGACCGCCTAGCGCAAAGCAGCCGAGCGGCCACGAAGGTAGCGCAACACCAAGCCAACAAGCACCGCCACTCCGGCCGCGACCATAAGCGGCGGCACCACAAGGTCTGGCATCGTCGCTGCTAGCCGAAACACGCCGAACCCCGCGCTGGCCATTTCTTGAAGATCAGACGCATACACCCTGCTTCCAGCGGCGTGACTGATCGCCGTCGTTAGGGCCGGCACGAGCCACAGCAGCATGAAGCTCACGAGCACCGCAATCACACGCCCCACCGAGCGGATGCCGCACCATCCGGCCGCAATCCCGACCAGTATGGCCGGAACCCACCGCAGCACGCTCGCCGCCCAGCGCCGAAAGTCTTCTACTTCCCCGTACTGCTGATTGGTCAGCGGATGCACGAGCTCGCCCAACCACGGCGCCAACGCCACCGCCGCCATCGCGTAGCCGATCAACGCGCCAGCGCGCGGAGCCCGAGCGATCAGCCAGAACACGGCAATCCCCACCAACATCGCGAGCGCCGCAACCCCGGTAACCGCCGCGAGGTAGAACGTCGCCGCACTGCGATCTTGCAGCCCACCCTGCACAACAACGTAGGTTTGCACGATCGCGCCAAGCTGCACCACGATGAGCGAGAGGAACATCACCAGAACACCGCGCCGCGGCATCCGGGATCGCAACACGCGCGCAAGAAGCCCGGCGACCGCAGCCCCAACCACCATCAGCCCAATCTCGGTGGTCAACGCATATTGGCTAAACGGCAGCAGCACAAGCGGCATTTCGTCGGGCGCAGTCTCGGCCACCCACAAGTTTTGCAACGGCAAACGCAAGCCCTGAAGCAGCCACGGCAGCAGCCCAACCACCGCAGCGCCCACACCGAGGAGGGCGCTCATCCACACAGTCAATCGACGACCAGCGGATGCCTCACCCGCCGTCGCTGCAGAGCGATCCGCCTCCGCATCCCTCGTCATTGTTTCTGGCTGCTCGGCCGGGATTTCGCTCGCATTGTCGTCCACAACGGTCAGCCTATGAACGTGTGTAGCAAGACGGAAGAGTATCGGTGAGAAATATTCGATACAGCGCTCGGTGGCCAACGCGGCACATTCACAGGGAGGAATAGTGCGTGCCGGTCGATGTTGAAGTTGTTACGACCGACAGAAAGAGATCCGCTGTGAATTTGTTTTCCCCCACGACCTTCGGCGAGCTGAGCCTGACCAACCGCTTGGTAATGGCACCGCTCACTCGCACCCGCTCGGGACAAGCCGGTGTTCCCGGCCCGATGGTTGCCGAACACTATGCGCAGCGCGCCTCGCTCGGCCTGATCGTGTCCGAGGGCACCTACCCGAGCCACGCCGGGCAGGGCTTTCCCGGCCAGCCCGGTCTGGTCGAGCCCGAGCAGCTCGAGGGCTGGAAGCACGTTACCGACGCTGTGCACGCGGCGGGCGGCCAGATCGTCGCGCAAGTGATGCACGCCGGGCGAGTAACCCACGAAGCCACCAACGGCGGACACCCCGTAGTCGGCCCGAGCGCAATCGCGATCAACGGCCAGACCCACACCTACGACGGCAAGCAGCCGTACCCGGTTCCGCATGCGCTCACCGATGACGAGCTCACCGGCGTGATTGACGAGTTCGTGACTGCCTCGCGCAACGCTATCGCGGCGGGCTTCGACGGCGTCGAACTTCACTCCGCCAACGGCTACCTCCTGCACGAGTTTCTCTCCCCCGCCTCCAACCAGCGCGAGGGCCAGTACGGCGGGTCCCCCGAAAACCGCGCTCGCTTCGTGATCGAAGTTGCTACCGCGGTTGCCGACGCGATCGGTGCCGGCCGCGTGGGCTTACGCATCTCGCCGCAACACAACATCCAAGACGCCCTAGAAATAGACAACGCTGATGCCCTCGCGACGTACGGCGCACTAGTCGACGGCCTTGCCCCTCTCGGTCTTGCCTACCTCAGCGTGCTTAACGCCGACCCCACCGGTGCCTTCGTGCAAGAACTTCGCACCCGCTTCGGCGGACCGGTGTTGCTCAACAGTGGCTTCGCTCAGATGACGACTCGGGATGAGGCCCTCAGCCTGGTGCGCGACGGTCACGCCGAGGGTGTTGTCGTGGGTCGTCCAGCCATCGCAAACCCTGACTTGGCCTACCGCTGGCAAGAAGACCTACCCCTGAACAGCCCCGATGCCAGCACCTTCTACGGCGCCGGCCCCGAGGGATACACGGACTACCCGACCTTCGAGCCAAGCTAGCGCTTCGCTGGAGCCGCCGGCGGCGAATGAACGTTTCTGGCGTCCGGATGACACCTGGCCGCGCAAATGTACCAGTTGCGTGCTACATTGAATGTACTTCACCACTAGTACATTCAATGTTTACGGAGCCGCCTCAATGCCCGACCTCGTCATACTCATCTGGTTCAGTTTCCGCTCCATAATCATCGGTCTGGTACTAGCAGTTGTGTGGTACCTGGCACGAGGGCGCGCAGGCCGGCTGCCCACCGGACTGACCGCGGCAGTCACGGTGACTGCGACTTCGCTGGCCTTGGCCTGCCTCCTTTATCTGAATGCGGCCATCGGATTCCCCGTGCTCCGGCCCCCGCTGTCCGAGCACCTTCCGCTGTGGGTATTAGAGATGAGCATCCTCTGGGCTCTCGCGATCGGAATCCTCGCCGTCGCACTCCTCGCCATCCCTATCGGTGCCCACACTCCGCGCGGTCACGCAAGCCTCACCCGGCGAACACCGTTCAGCTTCGGCCCTCGGTGGTGGTTCGCTGGCATCAGCACAATTGTCGGCACGATCGTCACCGTTTCCGTGCTCGCCGGCTTGGCGTCTGAACCAGACGAAGAGGGCCTCTGGCGGAACTACACCGTGGATGCCGGGAGCTCAATCTCCTTCGGAACCCGCATCTACGGGTGGTACTACTCGGTGCCCGCGTTGATACTTCTCGCCGCACTCATCGCGGTCACCATCGTCGCACTCTGGCTCATCGCCCGACCTTCGCTCAGCACCAACCATGACGATGATGTGCGGATGCGTAACCTCAGAACCCGGAATGTCGTCGCCATCGCGAGCGGGGCTCTCCTGATTCACCTCGGCTCAATATTCACGTCACTGTCGAATACAGCGTTGCTGCGGGGCGGGGCCGCTATTGGCGACAGCGGTTGGGGTTCGTGGACCACCCCCTTCGCCGCGATGCAGCCAGCTCTTCTCCATGTTGGTCTGGGGATAGGCGCCCTCGGCTATGCCCTCTGGTTCGGCGTGCTGCTTTCTGCGGTGTTCATGCGTCGCGCGACCACCGGCATCGTTCGATCATGATGATTAGCTTGGCGGGGTCAGCCCCCGCCGCCGAACAAATTCGGGACCAAATTCGCGGCCTCATTGCCGCCGGAACTCTGGCAGCGGGTGAAAGAATCCCCTCAGTTCGACAGCTCGCAAAAGACCTCGGCGTTGCCCCCGGGACGGTCGCTAAAGCCTACAAAGCTCTCGAATCTGAAGGACACCTTCGCACCCACACCGGAGGAGGAACCCGCGTCAGCGCAACGGCGTCGGCCACACCCCTCGCCGTTGTCGAAGCTGCCCGCCTCCTCGCCGACACCAGCATTCGCGGCGGTGTTGACCTCGAAGAAACCACGCGGGTCCTGCGTGCGATCTGGGCGTCGCAGCGCAAAAACGACTAGGGCCGTCCGCTAGCTGCTGAACGGATCCAACCCGGTCGCCTTCACCGCAACAGCCCAGAGCTTCTCGGCCGCAGCAGGGTCAACTGCCCACTGCTTGGCGCCGCCGGTCGTCATGTCGGCGTGGTCATCCGCGACGATTCCCTTGATGGAGCAGTCTTCGCAGTACGCGCCGCCACGCTCAGCGAGCTCGGCGGCCGTTGCAGCCCAGAGGCCGGTCGAAGCACCTTCGGCAGGCGTCTTGAACAGCGGGTTCGGGTTGCCGTCTTCGTCAATCCACTGGCGTGCAAGCAGTTCCTCGCGGGGCATGTTGCGCTGCAGGTCAGTCATGATGCCACCGGGGTGCACCGAGAACGCGTGGATGCCGCGGCCAGCCAGGCGAGCGTCCAGCGCAACAGCGAGCAGGGCATCCGCTGTCTTCGACTGGCCGTAGGCAACCCAGGGCTCGTAGTCGGTGGTGTCGAAGTTGATGTCGTCGAAGTTCACCGGCGAGCGCCAGTGGCCAACCGAGGAGTACGACACGATTCGCGCGCCATCCTGAAGCAAGGGTTCGAGGCCAGCGACGAGTGCGAAGTGTCCGAGCACGTTCGTGCCGAACTGCAGGTCCCAGCCCTGCGGCGTGCGCAATTCAGGCGTTGCCATGACCCCGGCGGCATTGATCATGAGGTCAACGGGGGTGCCTGCGTCGCGCATTCCGGCGGTGAACGCGGCGACAGAGTCGAGGTCGCTAAGGTCCATCGCCTCAATCTGAACACCGGCAACATCGGCGAGCACTTCGGCTGCCTTGTCTGGACGACGGGCGGGAACAATCACGGTCACGCCCGCTTCGGCGAGCGCCTTTACGGTTTCGTAGCCGAGCCCCGAGTAGCCACCGGTGACGACGGCGGTTTTGCCGGCGAGGTCGAAGCCGGCAATCACTTCGGATGCTGTGCTGCGGTAGCCGAACTTCGATTCGAGTGGTTGTTGGCGGGCGGTCATTTCTTCGAGGGAGATCATGGTTAGGACTCTAAGAGTTGGAGTGCACTCTAGGTCAAGCCAACCGGAGGAATTCAGATGACATCCACGCTCGCGCTATTGTTGCGACGCCTCAGCTAGTCCGTGATGTGCAAGCGGGCCGTGGAGCGACCGCCCTCAAGCTGAAACTCAAACCGGCTTCGATCCCCGCGGTGATAGGCGACGAAGTGTTCAATGGGTTTCCCTGTCGCGTCCATGCTGACGCTGCGCAGCAACAACAGGGGATCGCCAGCGTTGATCTGAAGTTTTTGGGCCTGCTCTGCCGACGCAATAGTCGACTCGGCTGAGCGTGTGCCCGTTGTCGCGACAACGTCAACCTCTGCGAGCACCGCATAGAGCGAATTCTCTGACATGTCGACGTCGAGCGTGTGACTGCCGACCGCTTCGGGCATCCACGTGGTCGTCAAGGACCACGGTTCACCATCCACCCATCTCAGACGATCCAGGACCACCACTATGTCTCCCGGGTTGATCTGCAACATCCTCGCAACGTCGGCGCTGGCAGCTTCTCGCTCGTGCCGCAGGATGTCGCTGTGCACGTGACCGCCCCGTCGAGCGACTTCGTCATAGAGGCCCGTCAGCGTGTGCACCAGACTCTCGGCAACTTTCGGACGTGACACGAAAGTTCCTTTGCCTTTGACGCGCTCCACCACGCCTTCGATTTCTAAGAGCGCCAGAGCCTGCCGAACCACGGTTCGCGAAATCTCGTACTGTTCGCAGAGTCGATGCTCGCCAGGCAGGAGGTCGCCCGGGCCGAGCAAGTGCTTATCGATCGAGTCGAGAATGAGAAGACGCAGTTGGTCGTACATTGGCACTGCAGAGTGGCGGTCGATCTGCCCTACATGATGAGGCGCTGCATCCAAGGCGGCTGTTGTTTCGGGCCGGTCAGACATGTTAATACGCCACCCCTGCATGCAGGATGACATTCGCATAGGGCGTGTACTCGCCAGAGCGAACGAAGGCGCGAGCATCGTGGGTCAGCGATTTAAATTGCTCATGCGGAATCATGCTGATCTCGAGATCCAGGTCTCGAAATCTCGACTTCAACGCTTCCAACATCTCGGGACTTGACTCGGCAATTTCTGCGGAAACCGTCACCCCTTCAACGACAAGCTCAGCCAACACAGTATCGAGCACGTCTAAGAACGCGGGCATCCCTGGTCGAAAAGCGAGATCAATTCGCTCGGAGTCCAGCGGAATTGGCAGGCCGGCATCCGTCACCACGATGAGATCAGTGTGACCTGTCTGGGAGATTACCTTCGATAGTTGCGGGTTGATCGTCGTGTTTGAGCTTCTCACGTTCAGTTCCGTTCACTCGGGTTTGCGGGAATTGCGTTCGTGGACATTAGCGCCTCGACGTCGCGGCGTTCGGGAAGGCTAGGGGATGCCCCTCGCTTGGTAACCGTGAGCGCACCTGCGGCACCAGCGAGACGAATCGCATCGTGAAGGGGCATGCCCAGAGCGATCCCTGCGCCGAGGTAGCCAGCGAAACTATCACCCGCAGCCGTCGTGTCAACCGATATTACTGGGATAGCGGGGAAGGCGGTGATTTCATCGTTTGTCACGAGCAACGCACCCGCGGCCGCAAGAGTGATCACCGCTGCCTTCGCACCCCGATCCAAGAACCACCTACCGGCCTTCGTTGCACTCTCCTGATCGGTGACTTCAATCCCGGTCAGGATGCGGGCTTCAGTTTCGTTGGGCGTGACGATATCGATGCCGGCCCAGATGCTGTCATCAAGCGGAACCGCTGGGGCCGGGTCCAAGATAACTGTCAGCCCACTCTCCCTTGCCCGACGAATCGCATAGCTCGAAAGGTCGGCTGGAATCTCCAGCTGCGTTAGCAACACAGAAGAAGTAGCGGAACACGCCGCGAATGCCTGATCGATTTGTTCAACGCTGAGCTGCTCGTTTGCGAGAGGAACCATGACGATATCGTTCTCGGCCGAATCGTCGACCCGAATATGAGCGATTCCGGTGCGTGCTCCATCGATGGCGCGCACGTGTTCTGTTGCGACGCCCGCGCTTCGCAACCCGTCAAAGATGAGGTTCTGGAAGAGGTCCGTTCCAACGCACGCCACGAAGTGAGCATCCGCCCCGGCTAGCCCTACTGCGACCGCCTGGTTAGCGCCCTTTCCTCCAAGCACGAGGGTAAATTCATCACCATGGATCGTCTCGCCACGCGACGGAAGCCGCTGAGAGAACGTCGTAAGGTCTGCAGTGACGCTTCCGACAATGATCACCCCTGGGCGCAATTTTTCGGTGCCTGGCAATTTTTCGGGCATGGAACAACTCCTGTTCGAGCTTTTGACAACAGCGTCAACTTGTAATTACATTAGCCGAGATTCAACCTGAATCGATAGGTTGGTCACGTTGACGTGACTGCCAGGAACGGGGACTCCATGGCGAATTCGCCAAAGTTTTATGTGGATAGTGCTGATGTCGAGAAGGTCACAGAGCTGCTCGCTGTGGGGCTGGTGTGCGGAGTGACCACGAACCCGACCATTCTCGAACGCGGCGGGCGGCACCTCGGCGAACTACCCGAGCTTTATGCACGCTGGGTCGCCGAAGGCGCGGAGGAAGTATTCTTTCAGGCGTGGGGTTCGACCTCAGACGAGATGCTCGAGAACGCCGCACAACTGCTCGCTCTTGGCGACCGCGTGGTGGTAAAAGTGCCCGCGACTCGCGATGGATTCATCGTTGCGCGCACCCTGACTGCCCGTGGAGCTGTCGTGCTTGTGACCGCCGTGTATTCGGCGGCGCAGGCACTCGCCGCGGCCACTTATGGTGTGCGTTACATCGCCCCGTATTTTGGTCGGCTTAGCGATAGTGGGCGCGATGCCCTGAAGCTCATCGGCGAAATGCAGGCGGTCTGCGAAGGCACAAGCACAAACGTGCTCGCCGCCAGCCTGCGCAACCCCGACGATATCGTTGCCCTCCGCCTCGCCGGGGTTCAGTACTTCACCGCTGCGCCCGAGGTGATTCTCGCGTGCCTGCGAGATGACATCAGCGAGCGTTCCGCATCCGATTTCGAGGACGCCATCGTTCGCATTTCTCAGTAGCTGACCTCAGAACAGCATCGGCTAGTGCATGCTGATCGAATCCACGCCGTGGATGCGGTCGCGGATAAACCGATTCGCGTGCGCAGCAAGGTCACCAGAGTCTTCCCACAGGTTGCGCCAGATCGCCAAGGTGTTGCTCAAATCCGCGTTCACGACGGCGGAAGAAAACGACTCGAAAACCACCGGGCCGTCATAGTCGATGCGCGCGAGCCCGCGAAAGAGCTCGTCGAAGTCCACGGTGCCGGAACCTAGGTAGCCGCGGTGACTCTCGCCAATGTGCACGTATCCCAGTTGCGCGCCCGCATCGAGGATTGGGCTGAACAAATCCGACTCCTCAATGTTCATGTGATAGCTATCGAGGTGCACTGAGACGGTGTCGCTCTGCAGCCGGTCCAGGTATGCCAGAGCACCACGGCCCGTGTTGAACAGGTTTGACTCGTAGCGATTGACTACCTCTAGCGATAGCCGGATGCCGCGGTCGGCTGCCTTCGCCGCCACCCTGTCGATTGCGGCAGCGCTCCCCGCGATCCGAGCCTCGGTAGTCGGTTCCGCGTACTTGCTCATGGCGGAATAGATCACGCCACAGAGCACATCGCCCCCCATCGTTGCCACGTGATCGAGGCACTTTTCGAGAACGGATTCACCCCGTGCGACGACGGTCGGATCGTCGCTCGACAGGTCGGTCTGTGCGGTGAGGCCGAGCGACGCTGTCACCGCAAGGTTGTTGTCTTTCAGCATTCGCGCGGCAAGCTGAGAATCGAATCCGTCAGGATCCATGAGTGGAATTTCTATCAGGTCGAACCCGGCAGTTGTGGTTCCTTCGATTGCTGTGCGCAACCCTGCCTCGTCAAAAGTGCCGGTAAATACCAGCGCGTGAGCTCCAATGAGCATGAATATTCCTCCCTCAAACGGGTTATTTCCCGCTTCGTAATCGAGATGTTATTACAGGTCTTCCCTTCAGCGCGAACATTAGATACATTGGGATACAACTTACGGCGGAGGGCTCGCGAACCCACGAGTTTGCAGCACCAACTCCGCCCACAATTACAGCCACACATCAACCTCCGAAGAAGCAGGTGAAGGAATGAGCGCACCCATCCTCAAAGTTGAGGGGATCAGTAAAAGCTTCCCCGGTGTAAAAGCCCTCGATGATGTTCATCTTGAGATCCACAGCGGCGAAGTACTTGTACTCGTTGGCGAGAACGGCGCAGGAAAGTCGTCTCTCATGAAGATCCTTTCCGGCATCTACACGAAAGATGCGGGCCGGATTCTCTACGAAGGCAAAGAGATCGACATCGCGAGCCCGCTGCATGCGCAACAACTCGGGGTCACGATCATCCACCAAGAAATGAACTTGATGGGCGATCTCACTGTTGCCCAAAATATCTACGTTGGCCGTGAGCCGAAGTCTGGCCCCTTTCTTTCGGAAGTGAAGCTCAACAAGGCAGCCACAGAGCTGCTCAGCCGGCTCAACATCAACCTAGACCCGCGCCAGCTCGTCTCCGAGTTGACGGTAGCTAAGCAGCAAATGGTCGAGATCGCCAAGGCTCTCTCCTTCAATGCCAAAGTGCTGATCATGGACGAGCCGACCTCGGCGCTCACCGATACAGAAGTCGAAGTTCTCTTCACTCTGATCGAAGAACTCAAGGCCACCGGCACAGGAATCATCTACATCTCGCACCGCATGGATGAGTTGAAGCGCCTCGCTGACCGGGTCACGATCCTTCGAGACGGCTCCTACATTGGAACGCTCTCCCGCGAAGAGATCGATATTCCGCAGATCATCGAAATGATGGTCGGCCGCCACATCGACGAGGGCAAGCGCCCGAGCATCCGTGAGCATGACGAGGAACCTCCCGTGTTGAGTGTTCGCGGACTCTCGACCAAGAACCTGCTGCGAGACGTGTCCTTCGACCTCAAACGTGGAGAGATTCTTGGGTTCGCTGGCCTGATGGGTGCCGGTCGCACTGAAACGGCTCGAGCCCTCATCAGCGCAGACCCACGCACCGGTGGCACGGTCGAGATCAATGGCGAACTTGCTCGTATCAAGCAGCCCGCGGATGCTGTTCGCCTAGGAATCGGATACCTCTCGGAGGATCGCAAACTCACCGGCCTCATGCTCGACCAAGACGTCACCTTCAACACCATCCTCGCCTCGCTTCCGCAATTCGCCAATCACGCGGGGTTCATGCAAACCGGCAAGACGAGGACGGCGACAAAAGAAAAAGTACAAAGCCTCCGCATCAAGACGCCGTCGATTGGGCAACTTGTGAAGCTGCTCTCGGGCGGCAACCAACAAAAGGTGGTCATCGCAAAGTGGCTCGTGCGCGACTGCGACGTGCTGATCTTTGACGAACCAACTCGAGGCATCGACGTCGGGGCGAAAGAAGAAATTTATGGGCTGCTCCAGCAGCTTGCGCACGAAGGCAAATCAATCATCGTAATTTCGTCGGAACTTCCGGAGATTCTCCGCGTCGCTAATCGCATCATCGTGATGGCGGGCGGACGAATCACCGGCGAGCTAGCAAACGAAGAAGCCAGTCAGGAGAAAATCATGCACCTCGCAACTCACGGTGGAGGCGACGAATGAGCGCACAAAATAACGCCAATCCAGACACAACAGCGATGATCGAAATCGCGTTGTCAGAGGACAAGCCGGGAGGCGGGCTTATGGGCTTCCTCAAGCGTCAGGCACAGCAGTCACTCGCTTTTGGAACGCTGATTGTGCTCGTCGTCTTCTTCTCGATCGCCAATCCGGCGTTCCTGACGTGGCCAAACATCTCAGGTGTTCTGCTGGCTACGGCCGTCATCGGTATCTTGGCGCTAGGAACAACCTTTGTCATCATCACCGGAGGAATCGATCTGTCGATCGGCACCGGTATGACTTTGGCTGCTGTAATGACGGGTGTATTCGTCGTCAATATGGGTGTTCCGGTCTGGCTCGGCGTAATCGGTGGGATCGCAACCGGTGGGCTCATGGGGTTCGTCAACGGCCTCAACATCGCCTACCTGAAACTCCCACCGTTCATCGCGACACTGGCGATGATGTTGATCGCGCAGGGATTGTCTCTGATCATCTCCGGTGTGCGCCCCATCTATTTCTCGGCGATTGCTCCTGAGTTTTCTCAGATCGCGCTTGGAAACCTGATCCCCAGTTTCCCCAACGCGGTGCTGATCACAATTGTGGTCGCCCTCATCGCGTACATCGTGCTCGGAAAGACGGTCCTCGGCCGCTTTACGTTCGCCATCGGCTCCAATGAAGAAGCAACACGCCTCTCAGGAGTCAACACCCGCCGCTGGAAGATTCTGATCTACACCTTCGCTGGACTCTTCACCGGTATCGCCGGCGTAGTTATCGCTTCCCGCCTCGACTCAGCGCAGCCAGCGCTGGGTGTCGGATACGAACTGCAGGCTATTGCTGCGGTAATCATCGGCGGCACCTCTCTCCTCGGCGGCCGCGGCTCCATCCTCGGAACCGTTATTGGCGCGCTCATCATGAGCGTTGTCATCAACGGCCTGCGGATCATGTCGATCCAGACCGAGTGGCAAAACGTTGTAGTCGGAGTCGTCATCCTGGTCGCCGTCTACTTCGACACGCTTCGCAACCGCGCAAGCAACTAGCTCACCAAGAGTTCGACCTGTCCCATCGCTGACGACCCCGTCGGCATTACACACAATGGAGAACCAATGAAATACGGCAGAAAATTAGCAGTCGCCGCAATCACCGTCGCCGCTCTCAGCGTCGCCGCGTGCTCGTCTGGTGACACCTCGGGCGGAACCACTGACGGATCGGGCGATGAGGTCTACATCGCGCTCGTCTCCAAGGGATTCCAGCACCAGTTCTGGCAAGCAGTGAAGCTTGGCGCAGAGCAGAAGGCTGAGGAGCTGGGAATTACGATCACGTTCGACGGCCCCGCCTCCGAATCCGAGATCGATTCGCAGTTGCAGATGCTGCAGACCGCAATCGACAAGAACCCCGTAGCAATCGGGTACGCGGCCCTCGACCCTGAGGCCTGTGTCTCTCTGTACGAAACGGCCGAAGCGGCAGAGATCCCCATCGTAGAGTTCGATGCACCGTGCGCTAGCGACTACTCGCAGAACCTTTCCGCAACCGACAGCATCGTCGCTGGTGGAATCGCGGCTGATCACATGGCTGAGCTCATCGGCGGCGAAGGCGAAGTTGCCATCGTCGGCCACAGCCAGATCAACTCGACCGGTATCGAGCGTCGTGACGGATTCGTTGAAAAGATCGAGTCTGACTACCCCGACATCACCATCGTTGACATCCAGTACGGCGAGGGCGACCACCTGAAGTCGGCTGACATCGCGAAGGCAATGATCGCTGCCCACCCGAACCTCAAGGGAATGTACGGCACCAATGAGGGCTCGGCGGTCGGCATCGTGAACGCCGCAACCGAACTCGGATTGGAAGCTGGCGACCTCACGATCATCGGTTTCGACTCGGGTTCCGCTCAGATCAACGCGATCAAGAGCGGCCTGATGGCTGGAGCGATCACGCAAGACCCCATCGGCATCGGTGAGTCGGTTGTTCAAGCCGCCTACGACGCTTACATGGGCGAGACGCTCGAACCATTCACCGACACCGGATCGTTCTGGTACGACGCTGACAACATCGACGACCCAGACATCGCCGCGGTCCTCTACGAATAGGACTACCCACCAATAAAGAGGCCCTCCACCGAAAGGTGGAGGGCCTCTTTGCGTGTCGCACTAAAGGTTGTGCCGTCCGGTATTCACAATGAGAAGCAAGCCCTCAATGGCGAACGATCAGCGGGCATCGAGGAACAGTGCCGGGTTGGCAACCGTCAGCTGTTCGACCGCGGGCTCGCCGATGCACTCGCGAAGCCGCGGCACATACCGATTCCCGAGGTACGCGAGACCCGGCATACCGCCATACGCGATATAGCGTGTGGCGCGAGCGACATCGCCACCCAGGAGGATTCGCCCTGCACCTCCCCCACGCACAACCCGCTCCGTCAGCTCCAGCAGTTGTTCATCTGAGAATTGCTTTGACCGAGCTGCCCCGTCATAACCAAGCCAGGCGCCCCGCTCCACAAGGGAGAGGTGCAGGCCCGCATCGAGAACACGATCAGCATGCGCCAGAACGACCCGCTCCGCGCTCACGCCCTGAGCCGCCAAAATGTCGAGCACTTCGTGGGCGGCGGTGCAGAACTCGAGGTGGACCATCACCGGCCTCGCGGTGTGCCGATGGGCTATCGCCACAGCATCCAAGGTTTCACGCTCGAACGATGAGATCGCCCAGTAGCCGATTCCTGCCTTGATGAGCCCAGCTCGCACCGGCTCACCGGCCGGAGTGAGCGCGATCTCTGCGCGCACCTGCGCTGGCAGGAAGGCGTCGGATGCGGGCATCCCTCGCTCAATATCGTCGCTGAACAGCTCAGCAAGTGCGTCAGCTTTGAGCGCCCTCAATGGATGATCGCCAGGGTAGTGCGCCTCACGATGGGTGCCTGTGGTCGCGACGATCGAGAGAGCGTGGGTTGCGCTGATTCGAGCGAGTGCGGCAGGATTTCGCCCCAACCCAACGGGGGTGGCATCGACCATCGCCTCAAAACCACTATCGCGCAGCAACGCCGCTTCCGCCGCCGACGCGGCCTCATCGGAGAGCTCGTCTCCAGGAAGAAGAGGACTGACTTGGAAAAGATGCTCGTGATAGTTCGTCGCCCCGAGATCGGAAGCGGCGATATCGCCAAGCACCGTACGGATCATTGCTGTGCTCTCGCGAACTCTGCGGCATCCGCTAGCTCATCGACCAGCGGCGGAGTCATCGTGACGCCGAAAACTTCACCGATCACCTGCGTCCAGCCGTGGATGAAGTAGCGCCAGCCGTCTACGACGGTCAATCGCTGTGCTTCTTCTTGCGCTCGCGCCTGATGGAGAAAGTCGAGACTGCCCCGATAGTTGAATTCCCACACGACTGCGTCCTTCGGAAAGACAGCATCATCGGAGAGGGGCGACCCGGGCCGATCTTTGCCCAGTCCGGTTGCGTTCACGACGAGGCTGCCCGCTGGCGCCGTCGCTAGTAGCTCTGTAACGGAGAGTTGCGCCGGATTGACATAGCGAATCACGCCAGCCTGAGTTCCTCGACGGTGATGCACCTCGGCGAGGTGGGCTAGCCGGGCATCGCTGGTATCCACCACCGTAATGATCTCGGGAGCGTCTACTCGCTCGACGAGGTGCCAGCTCAACGCGGTTCCCGCACCTCCAGCGCCGAGGATGATCGCTTCGCTCCCCGAGTCACGAAAGTGAGTTGGCGAAAGGAACTCGTCGAGGGCTAGGCCCACAGTGATTGGGTCTTTGGCATGCCCCACAAGAGCGCCGTCGCGCTTCGAGATGCTCGACACCTCGCCACACAGGGAAGCAAAACGGTCGAGCTCAGAAAATAGGTCGTGGGTCGCCGCGAAAAGTGCCAACTTGTGGGTCGTGACCAATGCCCCTAAGTGGCGTGGATCGTCCTGAATTTGGGTCACGAGAGCCCGGTAGTCGGCAGGCGTCGCATCCATGGGCAGGTCGTGGCCTACCAACTCGCGAGTAGGCAAGTCGAGAAGCTCTGCCCACCGCGGAAATACCTTCATGATCGACGACGAGCCGGTGCTCACGCCAACAAACCCCATGTAGCCGTTCATGCGCTCGCCCCCGCACGAACCGCGGCGACCGCCGCCAGGAATCGTTTGGCGCGCACCTCGATCTCGGTGAAGTCTCCCGATGTGAGCGCGGACGAAGGAACGAGGTCTCCCCCTGCGCCCACGGCAATCGCGCCAGCGGCAAACCAATCGGCAACATTGTCGGGGTTCACGCCACCGGTCGGCATGAGCGGCACCTCGGGGAACGGCCCACGGAGGGCTCCCAGATAGGAGGGGCCTCCCAACGAGGCGGGGAATATCTTGACGACGTCGACTCCGAGATCTACGGCCTCCATGACTTCTGACGGGGTGAGTGCCCCTGTCATAACGACAAGTCCGGTGTCGATCATCGCGGTGGCCAGTGGCGCCGAGGTACCGGGGCTCACTAAGAACTGTGCCCCGGCGCCTGCAGCCGCCTGAGCCTGTTCCGCCGTCGTCACTGTTCCGGCACCGATGTAGGCGGCGTCGCCGTGACGGCGCACGAGTTCCGCAATCACTGCTGCGGCATCCGGTGTCGAATAGGTCACCTCGATACCGAGAATTCCATTTCGGATCAGCGCTTCGGATGCGTCAAGCGCGATCTCTGCGGAAGGCGCACGGAGTACAGCGAGCACCGCCGATTCGCGGAGGCGGTGAAGGCGGTCAGTCATGATCAGGCTGCTTTCTTGAGGAGAATTAGGAGTGTGAGATTGAGGGAGCGCTGGCCTTGATCGCTGACGTCGGAACGGGGCGTGCAGCGGGGCGTCCAGCCAAAACGGCGATGACGTCGTCGACAGCGAGTGATCCCATGCCATCTACGGCTTCTACTGTTTGCGCACCGAGGTGGGGAGTGATGATGACGCGATCGCAAATGTCATCCGTCAACAATGGAGAGTCTCGTGATCCTGCTGCATCGCCATTGAGAGTGTCGGCGGCGTACGCGCCAATTCGGCCATCGCGCAGTGCCCCGGCGAGCGCAATCTCGTCGATGAGGTCGGGGCGAGCAGTGTTGACGAGCACCATCCCTGGGCGAGCGTGAGCCAACCATTCTTCGTCGATGATGACTCGCCCACCTGGCGCATGCAGCGACACCACATCGCAGTCGGCGGCAACGGACATGACGTCGCCCGCGGTCGCGCCCAAGGCCGTTATCTGCTCAGGAGTAAGGAAAGGATCAACAGCAATCACCGGTGACCCGAAACCAGAAAGGCGTCGCGCAACGCCTTGCCCTATTCGACCGAACCCGATGATTCCGACAGTAGCGGCACCCAACTCCCGCCCTCGGCGTACAGCCCAGTCACCTGTTCGAACGCGTCGGTCGCCATCCACCGTGTGCCTCAGGGCCGCAAGGGCCAAGCCGACAGCGTGGTCAGCAACGGCATCGGAGTTGGCACCCGGAGTGTTGGTGACGACC
Organism: Salinibacterium sp. NK8237; assembly: GCF_015864955.1. Classification (NCBI taxonomy): domain Bacteria; kingdom Bacillati; phylum Actinomycetota; class Actinomycetes; order Micrococcales; family Microbacteriaceae; genus Salinibacterium; species Salinibacterium sp. NK8237. The sequence continues at coordinate 1,537,434 of NZ_JADYWE010000001.1, forward strand.
ACACCAGCGTCATTGGCCGCATCCACGTCAACAGCCTCGAAACCGACACCGTAGCGCGCCACGATCTGGAGAGCGGATGCCGCCGAGAGATGCTCAGCAGCCACCGGTCCGGTTCCCGCAATCCACGCACTCGCGTTAGCCAGCAGCGGAGCAAGCTCACTGAGATCGTGGCCGGCCGGCCCTCGAACAACGGTGTGGCCAGCGTCTTCTAGCCGCGCCACAAGATCGATAGCGCCCCCGGAGAACGAGCGACTGGTTACGAGCACGGTGGCCATCAGCGACTCCCCTTGGCGAACCACGGCTCAAGCGCCTGATAGGCATCCACGAACTCTGCATGGCGGCGAACGTACTCGCCGTGGCGGTCGGCGGTCGGCACGAACTCTGCGACGACCTCGCTCAGATCGCGCGCGGCGCTGAACTCGGCAAGCCCCAGCCCCACCGCTCCCGTTACGGCAGCACCGAGGCTGTTCGCCTCTCCGACGACGGTGCGGCGGCGCACGGGAACGCCCCACACGTCTGCCAAGAGTTGCAAAACGCTGTCACTTGCCGCGGCACCACCAATCGCATCGATATTGTCCAAGTTCGCCCCTGCAGCGCGGAAGGCCTGAATACAACTAAAGAGGTTAAAGGCGACACCCTCGAGAACTGCACGAGTGAGATGCGCGCGACCGTGATGGCGGCTGAGGCCGATGAACGCGGCACGGGCATCGGCGTTCCACCAGGGTGACCGCTCGCCGAGAAGATACGGGAGAAAGTAGAGGCCAGCAGTGTCGTCTCGAACGCCGTCGCTGTCGGCGATAAGCCCGGCAACATCGGGGCGTGCCGGGTCAGGAGAGAGCACTTCGTTGATCCACGCGATGGAGGCGCCACCTGCTTGCATGGTGGCGGTCGGCACGTACATCGACGGGACAACATGGTCAAAGGTGAAGGTACTCATCGCCGGATCGTGCACCGGAGTCGCGCTCGCAAAGGAAATCCACGACGACGTTCCCAAACTCACATAGGCACCGTCCTCTGGTGCAACAACCGCTGCTCCCACCGCAGCAATGGGTCCGTCGCCACCCCCCATGACGACCCGCGCTGAGCGTGGCAGCCCCAGAAGCTCAGCGGCTGCTGCGGTAACGGGGCCAACAACATCGGTCGACTCCAGAATTTGCGGGAACAGGGCGCGGTCGAGACCGGCGGCGTCGAGCACTTCACTCGACCAGGTTCCGGCTTTTTGATCGTAAGCATTGGTGCCAGAAGCATCGGAACGGTCTGTCGCTAGCCGACCGGTAAGCCGATGAACCACGTAGTCCTTCGCCTGAGCAACGTGACGGACCCGGGAGAAGATGTCTGGCTCTTCGTCTCGCACCCACATCACTTTCTCAACGGAGTAAGTGGGGTCGAGTCGATGACCAAGAAGCGAGTATGCGTACTCTCGGCCGAGAATATCTCCGAGCCGGGCCGCTTGCTTGGCACTGCGGGTATCTGCCCAAATGATGGCAGGGCGCACGGGCTCGTACGCGGAATCCAGCAGAACCGCCCCCATCATCTGACCGCTGACGACAAGACCTTCGACCGCGGACGGGTCAACTTTCGACTCGTCGAGCAGCGTGCGCGTAGCCTCCACAACGGCGCTCCACCAGTCGTCGGGATCTTGCTCAGCCACGCCGCCCGCGGCAAAATGTGCACCGTACGACACCGTGACTGAAGCGATCAGCCGCCCTTGGTCAGTGTGCAACGACGCCTTGTTTCCGCTCGTTCCGAGATCGTGCGCGATGAGCATAATACTTAGCCTTCGTAGGGGCGAAGGTCTACTCCGCTATCAGCAGTGAACGCTCGCTTGCCCATGCCGTGCTCCAGCACCCAGCCATAGTCGTGACCGGCGCCGCCAGGGTAGACGGCAAGGAACGAATACGGGTCCGCGCCGACGTTGATCGAACGGTGAGCCCATCCCGGTGGGATATACCCGATGGTTCCGGGAACCATATCGATCCACTCGGTACGCTCTCCATCGAACATCAGAAGACCACCGGTGCCCTTGAGCCCCAAGTAGATCTCACCCTGATGGTTAGGGTGCTGATGGCCCTTCGTCATCCATAGCTCACCACCAGTGTTGCCCGGCTGGATCGTCGTGATGGATTGCGGCAGTTCGCGGTCGAGTTCCGGCACGGGCGACGAAACCACGGAGTACACAACAGGGTTGTCGCCCTGAGCTGCGGCCTTCCAGCTATCACCGTCGAGAAACAGCCCCTCAAGGTCTGACATTCGGCGCGTTAGCGTGGGGCCTTCTGGGGTCAGGGCCAGCTTCTCCTGGTCGAAAGTGATCGCGAACGGCATTAGCGGTTGCGAATAATAATCGGACATTCGGTCTCCTCGACGACTCTGTCGCTTGGTCTTCAACGTTGCGGCTTTACGAACGTGTTATTACAAGCCAATGTAACATGTAATTACAGGCTAACGAAAGGGCGAAATGCCACCGATAGGCGCCCTCGCAGGCGCTCGTCGCGGAATAATGCCGGCGAGAACGAGGTTGCAGCAGGCGTGACCGACCTACTCGCCGCCGACACCGCCATGGGCGCCGTCACGCTCAGCGTCGCGAACCTTGACGCGCTCACCGCGTACTACCGGGATGCCGTGGCCCTGACCGTGCTGAGCGAGTCTTCTGACACGGTCGTTCTCGGTCGCGGCACCACGCCCGTGGTCATTCTTAAGCATTCGCCCGCGCTCAAGCACGCGAGCCCTCGCGACGCCGGGCTGTTCCACACCGCGATTCTGTTCGACACCGAAGAAGCGCTGGCGGCATCCGTTTATTCGGTTGCCACTCGCTACCCGAAGACGTTCACGGGTAGCGCCGACCATCTCGTCAGCAAAGCCTTCTACTTCACCGACCCCGAAGGCAACGGCGTCGAGTTGTACTGGGATCGCGACCGCACCCAGTGGAGTTGGACCCACGGCGCCGTCGAAATGGCGACCCTCTTTCTCGACCCCAATGGCTTCTTGCAAGAGAACCTCACCGAGGCTGCCATCGAGCAGCCCGTGATCGGTGGCGCCCGCGTCGGCCACGTGCACCTGCAAGTGGGTGACGTCGCCACCGCGCGCGAGTTCTACGTCAACCAGCTCGGCTTCGAAGCGACCACCGAAATCCCCGGAAGCGCCGTCTTTGTCAGCGCCGGCGGCTACCACCACCACATGGCCATGAACACCTGGAACTCCAGCGGCGCTGGTCCGCGGCTACCCGCCCTCGGGCTTGCCCAAGTCGACATCGCGGTGCCGAGCGCCGACGACCTCGGAGCGCTTGGCGAACGGATGTCGCACCACGGCATCCAACTGCGTAACGATGGCAAGACCCTCAGTTTCGATGACCCGTGGACCAACACGATTCGCGTGAGCACCGCGCCTTAGCGTGCAAGCGGGAGGAGCTACCCGCCGAGGCGTTCGTCGATTTCGCGGATGACCGGCCAGGCGCCCTCTTCAGAGTTCGAGAGCACCACAATGTCGAGACCATTCTCGAGGTAGTGGCGCACGATTCCGGAGGCGCCGGGGCTCACACCGTCGGCGAAGTAGCTGCGCACGGTGCCGTCTTCGTTCATGTCGAACTCTAGACCGAAGCCGTACCACGTCTCTTCGTCATACTGCACCTGTGGGGTGAGGAACTCTTCTGTGAATTCGGTGTCGAGAAGGTCGCCGTTGCGCACCGCCTGAATGAAGCGCACGAGGTCGGCGGCGGTGACGTGGGCTCCGCTATCGGGCAGGCCAATGGGCGGGGCGCTAAAGATATTGGCAACCCAACGGCCGTCGATATAGTCCCAGCCTTCGGCAACGCGAGGGGCGGCATCCCGACGGTCGTAGAACCCCGAATCAACCATGCCGGCCGGCGTGAAGACCTCGTCGAAAATGTACTGGCGATAGTCGGTTTTGGTGACCTTTTCGAGCGCAAGGCCCGCGAGCACGTAACCGGCGTTGGTGTACACGCACTCGACGCCAGGCTCGGCCAGTGGCTCCTTATTCACAAAGGTGGGGAGCTGGTCGGCGGGCTCAAGAATTGTGTAGGTCGGGAACTCTGCCCAGAGGTCGGCGTAGCTTTCGCCCTCCTCCTCGTCCACGTCATCCGCGATACCGCTCGTGTGGGTGAGAACGTGCAACAGCGTCACGGCCGGGTCGATTTCGGTGTCGGCCAAGTCAACATAGTGGTGGATGGATGTCTCGAGGTCGAGATCATTCTTCGACACCTGCTGCAGCGCAGCAACGCTCGTGAAAAGTTTGGTGATCGAGCTCGAGTCGAAGCGCGTATCTGGCGTATTCAGCACATCCCAGCGCTGGCTGGCCTTGCCGGCGACAGCTTCGTAAATTGTGGCGTTGCCCCGCTTGATCAGGACCGTGCCCGAGAAGTCGTTCTGCTCAAGAAATTCGTCGAGTCCCGTGGTGTCCATAGTGCGAGCCTACCCACTGTCGCTCGTCAATTGTGAGGCGGATGCTGTGGGTGGGCTCGATGATTGCTGAGTAACGCTCCCAGCGAACAGACCCGCATTCGCGGAATGCATCAGCCCCGCCGAGAGTTGCCGATTTACATGACTACTTCTCTCGTTGAACACCCCAGTTTCACCACCGGCACGTGGCAGATTGATGCCGCCCACTCGACGGTTGCGTTCACCGTCAAGCACCTCATGATCAGCAAGGTTCGCGGAACCTTCGATGGTTTCTCAGGCACGATCGTCACTTCCGAAACGCCCGCCGAGAACTCGGTGACGGCAGAGATCGACATGGCGACGATCAACACCAATCAGGCTGACCGTGACGGTCACCTGCGCACCAACGACTTCTTTAACGTTGAAGAGTTTCCGACCGCCACGTTCACGTCAACCTCTGTCGCCATAGACGGCGATGACCTCACCATCGAGGGTGACCTCACCCTTCGTGGCGTCACGAAGCCTGTCACGCTGAAGGGAGAGTTCGGCGGCATCGCGCAGAACCCCTACGGCCAGACCATTGCGGCAGCAAGCGCGAGCACTGTGATCAACCGCACCGACTTCGGTGTGAACTACAACGCAGCCCTCGAAACCGGCGGCGTGCTTCTCGGCGAAGACGTGACCCTCACCTTCGACCTTCAGGCTGCACTCCAGCAGTAACCGCTACCTCGCGAATAACTGATGAGGCCTCTCTGCTCACTGCGCGGAGAGGCCTTTGTTATGGCGCGACCGCTGGTGCGTCGTCGAGCAACACTTTTTCGGCTGCTGCCACGGCGGCGCTCCGCCACACCACGAGGGCGGCTACCGCAACAATGAGCACCAGAATTCCGGCACCCCACGCAAGCCCGGCGTAGCCAACCTGCGCGAGGATGGGCCCAGCGAATCCTCCACCGAGCGCGCCAGCGAGACTCATGATCGTGTCGCTTCGACCCTGAATGCGCAGCTTCGTTTTGCCGGTCGCGAGGTCAGCAACAAGTGCGGAGCCAGCAACGGTTGATGCACTCCAGCCGAGGCCAAGCAACACGAGTCCGACGGTGACTGCCGTGTTGCTGAGCTCGCCCAAGGCAACGACCACTACGGATGCCGCAAAGAACCCCTGCCCGATAAGGATCGTCGGGATGCGACCGAAACGGTCACTCGCCCACCCAAAGACCGGGGAAAGCGCGTACATGCCGGCAATGTGCAGGCTGATGGTGAAGCCGATGATCGTGAGGCTCGCTCCGTGGTGGCTCAAGTGCACGGGCGTCATCGCCATGATCGAGACCATCACCGCATGGCTGATCGCGATGGCAGCAATGGCGAAGACCAACGGGCCACGACCGCGCACGATTCCGGCATCCGCCGCAACAGCGGCATCCGCCGGACGGTTGCGGGCAAGAGTGAGCGGATCGGGTCGCAGCGCCACGATGTACAGCATCATCGCTGCGAGCTGCGCCACAATCGCGAACACAAACGACCCTGTGTTCGTCGGCAGCGACAACCACTGAGCGATCGCCTCCCCCGGGCCGACGAGGTTCGGGCCAGCAACAGCACCAATCGTGGTGGACCACACCACGAGGGAGAGGTCACGGCCACGATGTGCCGGAGCCGCAACATCCGTCGCCGCAAAGCGCGCCTGGAGACCAACCGCCGTGCCGACGCCGAGCATCGCAAAACCAAGAATGAGAAGCGGGAAAAACGCAACGCCCACCGCGATCACGGTGATGAGCGAGCCACCGGCCGCAACGCCAGCACCGAGCGCGAGTGCCGGGCGGCGACCCCAGCGCGCGGCAAGCCGAGCAAGCGGAATCGACACAAGCGCTGCGCCCAAGGTGCTGGATGTTGCTGCCGCGCCCGAGAGCGTCTCGCCGCCCAGCTCAGCAGCCAGAATCGCGCCGACCGCCACGGTCGCTCCGAGGCCCAACCCGGCAAGCACTTGGCCCGCAACAAGAGTTCTTACGATGCGGGATTGCACTGCGCGGTCAATGTCCATGGGTACAGTCTGGCGCAGGCGCGGGCCGAGTATTAGTCGATCAGGTGCCAGGCCTCATCGAGCACGTGTTTCAAGGCTGACGCGTCGTGCGCACTTCGTCCGAGAAAGAGCCCGTCAACCGCGCCGCGGAGCGCTTCGAGTTGCTTGGGGCCGGCACTTCCACCGTAAATTACCCGACTTCCTCGAAGGGCGGAGTCGTTGTCGATTTCTTGGCGAATGAGGCCAACAACTTCTCTGATGTAGCCAGCGGATGCCGGTTCGGGCGCTCCGATTGCCCACTGCGGCTCGTACGCAACAATGACATGGCCAATGGTGTTTTCCGCCCTGCTGGCGTCGAGAGCTGACCGCAACTGACGAATGCATTCGGTCGCAGCATCCGCACTCGGCACGAGCGCCGGCTCGCCAACACACAGCACAGGAGTAAGACCGTTGCGAAAAGCCGCCAACATTTTTTGGCTGACAATATCTTCGGTTTCACCGAAAATGCGCCGCCGCTCGGCATGACCGACCTCCACCAGCGTGCAGCCGATCTCCGCGAGATCTCTACCGCTGACTTCGCCCGTGTAAGCGCCCCGATCGTGCCAAAACAGATCTTGCGCGCCGATCGCGACGCGGGTGTCGCGCAGGGCAAAATGTGCAGGGATGATGGAGGTGAACGATGGCAAAACGAACAGCTCCACGACTCCGGCGGTGACTGCGGGGTGACTCTTTGCGATGCCGCGAACGAGGTTGATCCACTCCATCGTGTCTCGATGACTCATGTACATCTTGAGCCCGACTCCGACGATCACCGCATGGTGGTCATTCATCAGTCTGCCCTCGATCTCTCGACTCGTATTCATCAATTACTTTGACCTTCTCAGCGGAGGCGCTGGAGACATCAAAGGTGTACTCGAGCCATTCTCTTGCTAGTCGGCGCGCCAGTTCAAGGCCAACAACACGTTGCCCCATCGCCAAGATTTGAGCATTGTTGCTCAATACAGCGCGCTCTACCGAATAGCTGTCGTGCGCCGTAACGGCGCGAATCCCGGGAACCTTGTTGGCGGCAATCGCCATTCCCAGACCGGTGCCGCACACGAGCAAAGCCCGGTCAGCATCTCCCGACGCCACCAACTCGGCTGCCGCGACAGCGATGCTCGGGTATGGCGTCACCTGCCCTGCGCTTATGCCGACATCGGTGACGGTAGCGACCGCCGGGTTAGCCAGAAGATCGGCCCGCAGTTGTTCCTTGTAGTCAAAGCCTGCTTCGTCGCAGCCGATAACAATTCTTAGCCCGTTCATATTTTTCTCCCGTTCATCCCTCGTCGGCATGCTCTAACGCCGCGACTGTTCCAGCGCGATCGCAACGGTTTCGGTTGGTGGCTCCGTGCGACGGGATCGCGGCGCTCCCGCCCGCAAGTAGTGGTTCATACCCATCACAGCGATCAGGATGCCGCCCCAGACGATGTTCTTGGCGTACGGCGAAAACGCGAACGCTGTCATCGAGGTAGAGATGACCTGCAGGAGCACGAGCGCAATGCCCAGGTTCAGCACGCGGCCCTTTCCGCCAAGCGGGTTGAACCCGGCGAGCACCACCACAAGAATCGCTTGCAAGAGATAGGACTCCCCGAAGCCAACACGCATCGAGTTAGCTCGCGCGATGATCACGATGGCTGCGAGGCCCACAAGGATGCCGATCATGGCATAGGTCATCAAGATTACTCGTTCTGACTTGATGCCCGAGAAGCGAGCGGCAACCTCGTTCTCGCCGAATAGATAGACCTTTCGACCAAAACGAGTGCGGGTCAAGATGAGGCTCACGACGATGAATGCCGCGAGCAGCATGACGAACACCATGGGCAATGGTCCGACTGTCGAGGTCGCGAGTTTCGCGAAACTGGGCACCTGCAGCGAGACGCTCGAGCCCGAGGTGATCGCCGTTCCGATACCCGTGTACAAGATCATGGTGCCCAAGGTCGCCAAGATCGGCGGCACAGAGAGTTTGGCGATGATGAACCCGTTGAGCAAACCGGTGAGCAGCCCCGTCACCAATGCGACAGTGACACCGAGCACAATGATCTGGGACTCATTCTCGGGCGTTATCGGAATGAACTTCCCGCTCATGGTGAGCGCCGCCATCACCCCCGACAGGCCGGCTGCGGCGACGACAGAAAGATCGATTCCCGCGATCAGCATCGCGAGCCCCATCGCCAGAGCGAGGAAGCCGAACTCGCTTACTTGAATCGACATCGACTGAAGGCCGCCGAGAGAGAACAAGCGCGAACCGAGCATGAGGTACAGCACCACGATGACCGCAGTGGTCACTAACCCGAGAATCGAAAGGTCCCGGTCACGACCGAGGAATTTGAATACCTTATTCATCAGAATCGCTCCCTAGTTCGATGTGAAGACAAGCGCGCGCTTATTGGCTTGACGCTGTCTGAGGTAGATGAAACCGAGCATGAATACCAACACCGCTCCGAAGAACAGGTCGTTGAACGACGAACTCAATCCGAGGTGGACGAGGGTGTTTTGGAAGAGCTGCCACAGCACAACTCCCAGAACGGTGCCGAGGATGGTGCCTTCGCCACCGGTGAGTTTTGCCCCACCGATCACAACCGCGGCGATCACTGCGAGTTCGGTGCCGACCAAGGCTGCCGGGTTGATGTAGGCCAGGCCGCTGAAGTAGATGATTCCCATCAGTCCAGAGAGCGCTCCGACATACATGTAGACGAATAGCCGCGTGCGCAGAATGTTGATGCCGATGCGCGATGCGGATTCAGGATCGCTACCTACAGCAAACACCGAACGGCCGATCATCGTGCGGTACAGCAGGAACCACGTGAGCACCCCAACCGCGACCACGATCGGGAAGAAAATGGTCAGACCGTATTGCGAGTTCTCCTCTTTGATCGTGAAGATCGAGAAGGCACCGAAATCGAGCATCGACTGGGGAACATCCGCCCGCGTAAAGGTCTTCGCGCCGAGCAGAATCACCATCGTGCCGTGAAACACACTCGCCGTACCCAGCGTCGCTATCAGCGTCGAGAGTTGGAAAAAATGGATGATGAGCGCATTAATCGACCCCAGCAATGCGCCGATGATGACCGCGACAGTAATGATGAACAAGAGATTGTCCACGCCGAGTGCCCGCGACAGCAGTACGGACGAGTAACCGCCTACGATCGCAATCGCGGCGAATGAGACATCCAGTCCGCCCGAGATCAAAACGATAAGGCAGCCCAAGGCGAGGATCATCGCGCCCGACCCATTGCGGGCCAGATCGAAGGCAGTCTCGAGCGAGAAGAACTTCGGGCTTTGAGACGCGACGACCAGAATGTAGATCGCCATGATCGCGAGGAGGAACTTCTCCATCGGGGTCATCTTCCGGTTGAGAACCCGGGTGGTCACGTTACGCATCATTGTTCAGCCCCTTGTTCTGCCCTGTGGAATCCGTCACGGTTTCATCGGTGATGACGACGTCGCTGGCGTGGCGTGGCGCACTAATTGCATGAATCAGCTGCTCTTTGAAGCCCGCAGCGGCAACATCCTCTTCGTCGAACCGTGCATCAACTGCCCCGGCGTGCATCACGACTACACGGTTGCAGTTCGCCACAATCTCTTCTGGTTCGTCCGAAATGAACAGCACCCCCATGCCGCCTTCGGCGAGACGATGAATCTGTTCGTAGATCTCCGACTTCGACCCGATGTCGATACCGACCGTCGGGCTATCCAAGATGAAGATCGACGGATTGCGTTTGATCCACTTGCCGATGGCAACTTTTTGCTGGTTTCCACCAGATAAGTGGATGACCGGAGTTGAGACATCACGATTGTTGACCTGCAACTCGCGCACCACCATCTCAGCAAGAGCCTTTTCGAGCGGCCTACTGAGCATTCCGATCTTGTTCACGATCTGGTCGAGCATCGTGGCCGACGCATTCACCGCGACTGATTGCGCGGGAAAGAGCCCTTGGCTGAGACGGTCTTCGGGGAGGAGCGCGATTCCGTGTTTCATCGCGACCCAGGGGGCCGAAACATCCACTTGCTTGCCGCGCATCGCAATAGTGCCGGAGTCTGGCTTGTTGAGGCCAAACAAGGAGAGGGCGAGCTCAGTGCGTCCCGAACCCAGCAGACCGGTAAGGCCAACGATGTCGCCGGGGCGAATGCTGAGGTCAACGTCGCTGTAGTTGCCCTTGCGGCTGAGCTTGCTGACCTCAAGGATGGGAGCGTCGTCGGTCTGTTCACGGTGGTAACGGTTGTAGGTCACATCGCGACCGGTCATGTGCCGGCTCAGACTGAGCTCGTCAAGCTCGCTTACTTCGAAGTCGCCGACCTTGGCGCCATCCCGAAAGATGGTGATGCTGTCAGCGACCGAGAAGACTTCGTCAAGCTTGTGGCTAATGAACACCGTGGAGAGGCCGCGCTCTTTGAGGTCCAAAATGATCGAGAGGAGCCGCTGCACTTCGCGGCCGGTGAGAGCGGTCGTTGGCTCATCCATGAACATGATGCGGGCATCCATCGAGAGCGCCCGGCAGATAGCGACAATCTGTTTGTTGGCCACCGAAAGCGAAGACACGGGAGCATCGAGCGGGAGGTCGACACCGACTCGAGTGAGTTGTTGTTGAGCAATCTCTCGCATCGTGGTGCGATTCACGAAGCGTGAACCGTCGTGCATCATGCGGTTGATCGCAATGTTCTCGGCGACCGATAGGTGCCCGAACAGTGAAAGGTCTTGGTAAATGACCTGGATCCCGGCGGCGCTAGCCTCTCGCGGATTCATGCTGGTCATCTCTTCACCAGCGATGGTGATGGTGCCGTGATCGGCAGTGTTGACGCCCGAGATGATCTTGACGAACGTGGACTTACCGGAGCCGTTCTCGCCCGCCAAACAGCGGATCTCGCCCACTCCGACTTCAAAGTCAATGTCGTGAAGGGCTTGGACTCCCCCGAAAGACTTCGCTAAGCCTCGCGCGGAGAGAATGGGTGATTCAGTCATTGCAGGTCTCCGTTTACTTACGGTCGTGCCACGGTTCGGTGAGGTTGGGGAACGCCGGGTGGCGTTCCCCAACCCGTTAATCCGTAGACCTAGAAGGGGTAGTTTCCGTCTGAGAACTGTCCAGGAACATAGGGCTGGATGTCATTGCCCAAGATGAGTTGGCCGTCAACGACGATCGACTCATAGCCGCCAAGTTCCCAAGCAAGGTCATCGCCAGTGGCAACGGTCTCGCCCTTGAGGATCGAGAGAGCTACCGAGTTCAGTGCCCAACCCCAGCCGGCCGGGTCCCAACCCTGACCGAAGTCCATGTAGCCGTCTTCGAGGTCAGGACCGGCAACCGATGGCAACGTGAGGGACACGTTTGCAACATCCGTGCGTCCCTTGTCGCGAAGGGCCAAGGCCATTCCCGAACCACCGGACGGTGTCGTGGTGAGGTAACCCTTGAGGTTCGGGTAGGTGCTCAGCAGTTCGTCTGCGAGTTCGCGACCCTGCTGGTCGTCGTTGTTGTTCTCGTAGGGTGTTTCTTCGACCAACACCATGTCTGGATAGTTTTCGGCGATATAGTTGTTTGCCGCTTCGAGCCACAGCAAGTGCGACTCACTGGTGAGGTTTCCCACGCTCGTGACGTATTCGCCCTCGCCGTCCATGGCCTCAGCCAGTCCCTTAGCGAAGCCAACACCGAAGTCGGCGTTGTCGAATGACTCAATGTCGAAGTCGATGGATTCGGTGCCGACGAGCTGTGTAGCCTCCGTTACGCCGACGACGATGCCTGCCTCACGGGCACGTTCGAGCACGGGTCCGATACCGATGGGGTCGTTAGGAACGACGATGATGGCATCGACGTTCTGAGCGATAAGGTCTTCAACAATCTGAACCTGAAGCGCGGGATCGCCCTCTGCTGGCCCCGTCTGGTAGGCCTCAACTTCGTCGCTGTTGGCGTCGTTGAACATGTCAACGCCTTCGCTCATGCGCTGGAACCAGGTGATACCTTCCACCTTTGAGACGGTGACGATGCGGAACTTGTCGCCGTCTTCACCACCGGCGCTTGATCCGCCGGAATCGACGGTGCCACATCCGGCGACGAGCCCTGATAGGGCGAGCGCCGTAACAGCGCCTCCGATAAACCTGCTGCGTGCGAGCTTCATGCGTGTTCTCCTTTGAACGTTGTGCTGAACCGACTGCTGGTTGTTTCCAAGCTATGAGAGTGGGCTAGCGGGGAATATTGGGGCTTTCCCTATACGCCGGTAGGGAACCCCCTACGTCGCGCTACGGGTAGACAGAAAGAAACACCCCGAGCATGACGACAGTGCGTCACGCTCGGGGTGCCGAGTGCTGAGGGTGATGTTGGTGCCGGTTAGACCAGCATTGAGAGTGGGTTCTCGATGTATTCCTTGAAGCGGGCCAGCCATTGGGCGGCGAGCACACCATCCACTGGTCGATGGTCAACCGAGACGGTGACCGTGACGGTATTGCCGATGACAATCTCGTCGCCGTCAACAAGGGGAGCTCTCACTACGCCGGCGACAGCAACAATGCCCACTTGTGGCGGGTTGATGATCGCCGAGAAGCTTTCGACCCCGTACTTGCCCAGGTTCGAGACTGCGAAGGAGCCGCCGACAAGTTCGTGTTGCTTGAGGGTTCCGTCGTTGGCGCGTTGCGCGAGGTCACGAACGCTCGATGAGATCTCAGTCAGCGACTTCGCGTCTGCGTCACGAATGAGGGGCGTAAACAGCCCACGCTCGCCCTGGATAGCCACGGCGACATCCACAGAATCGAGGTGTTTTACCGCTGTCGGCGTCCAGTTGACATTCATTTCTGGAACCGCTCGCAAGGTCAACGCCGTCGCTTTCACGAAGAAGTCATTGATCGATACGCGCACCGCAGAGCTCGTGTTGATGCGCTCTCGCAGGTCGAGCAACGCGTCAACGCGACACGTCACCGTCAGGTAAAAGTGCGGCACCGTTTGCTTGCTCGCCGACAGAGCCGAAGCGATCGCTCTACGCATAGCCGTGTGCGGAACATCCACACCGCCATCGCTCGCTGACTGTGGTGCTTTCGGCGTGGCTGGCGCTGCTGCCACGGGCGGCGCGACCGGGGGCGGAGTTGCGGATGCCACAGCCGGACTGCTCGCGATGGCTCGCTCGACATCCGCTCGCACAATGCGGCCCTCGGGCCCACTGCCGGAGAGCGCAGAGATTTCGACCCCGTGTTCAACGGCAAGACGACGAGCGAGAGGGGACGCGAAGAGTCGCGTTCCTCGATCAGTTTCGTCGGGGGCGATGGCGTCGTTCGTCGGCGCGGGAGCCGCCGCTGGCTGAGCGCTCGCTTCGGGCGCTGCTTCGGCAGCGGGCGCTGGAGCCGCGGCCGCAGCGAGCCCAAGCCCACTGAGAACCGCAGCCGGATCGCTGCCGTCTTCACCCGGATCGAGCAGGATGGCGATGGGTGCACCGATAGCGACGGAGTCCCCGGCTTCGGCCATGAGTTGCATCACAACACCGTCGGAATCCGCCTCGATGTCGACGTTGGCCTTGTCTGTCTCGACCGTGGCGAGAACATCGCCCGGCTTGATCGTGGCGCCAGCCGCGATTCCCCACTCGAGGAGTGTTGCTTCCTCAGCATCGGCGGAGATACCCGGCATGCGAAAAATGCTAGCCATTAGTTGGCCCCCTCTGGGCTCGCGTCACTATTCGTCAGCCCGACGATCTGCCGCATGCTGGCGGCAACATCATCGACGTTGGCGAGCGCGGCAGCTTCGAGGATGCGGCTGATGCTCGGTGACGATTCTGAGCCAGTGACTCGTTCGATTGGGGCATCCAACCAGTCAAAGTAGCGGCGCTGAATTTCGTCGCTCAGCCAGGCGCCGTAGGAGGTTCCGCGGGAGCCTTGCTCGACGATCATGACGCGGTTGGTTTTCTTGATGCTCTCGCCGATCGTCGCCCAGTCGATGCTCGCGGGGTCAAGCCAGCGGAGGTCGACAACTTCAGCGTCGACTCCCGACTTGTCGGCGGCATCCAGCGACTCTTGCACCATCGACAGGTACGTCAGCACGGTCACTTCTGCACCTTCACGGCGAATCGCGGCAGAGCCAATCGGGATGCGGAAGTCGAGGTCGTCAACGGGGATGTCGCCGAAGGTCTTGTACAGATCGGCATCGTGTTCGAGCATCGCCACCGGGTCGTTGCAGGCCAACGCTGTGTTCATCATTCCGATGTAGTCCAGGGGCGTGGATGGCGCGGCGATCCGCCAGCCGACCGACGATGCCATCGCACCAGCCGGATCCATGGAGTGCTGTGATCCGTACCCGGTTCGCGTGCCCACCTTGATGCGCATGACGAGGTTCATGTCGTGCTTGCCGCCGAACATGTGGCGCGCTTTGCCGATCTGGTTGAAGACTTGGTCGGCGGCAACCCAGAGGAAGTCGGCATACATGAGTTCCACGACAGGAACGTACCGACCGTCGAGGGCAAGGCCTCCGGCGAGTCCGGTGAAAGCTGCCTCGCTGATGGGGGTGCCGAGCACGCGGTCGGGAAAGAGTTGCTTGAGGCCGCGGGTTGCACCGCGCGGTCCACCGTTGAGCTTGTGCACATCTTCGCCGAGCACCACGATGGCCGGGTTCTGGTCCATGCGTCGCGCCATGACGTCGGCGACGACGTCGACGAATTTGCGCGACTCTGTCTTGCCTTCGAAGTCGGCGGCTTCTTTGTAGTCGCTCGAGTCGAGCTCAGCGAGGTCGCTGCGAATGCCTTCGTTGATGGTGGCCGGGTCTGGCCAGAGTTCGGGGCGGATGCGCTGTGTTCCGCCGCCAGCCGGGTTGGGCTCGAGCAGCGACGATGAAGCGACGCTCATGGCCTTCTTGGCACGGGCCCGCAGTTGGCTAATCTCCTCCTCGGTCATGATCTTGCGACGGATTAGGTTAGCTTCGAGCATCTTGAGCGGGTCGCGTTCGCGCCACTCTTGCTCTTCAGTCTTCTCGCGGTAGCCGAACGCGCTGCCAGCGATCGGACCGTTCTGGTGGAAGTAGCGGTAGACGTTCGCTTCGATCATGGTCGGCCCGCCACCGGCGCGCATATGGGCGACCGCCTGTTCCATCGCGAGGTGAACGGCGAGCGGGTCCATACCGTCAACTTGCCAGCTGGGGATATTGAAACCGAGAGCGCGAGCGGAGAGACGCGGCTCCCCTGTTGACTCTTCGACCGTCGTCGAGACCGCGTACTGGTTGTTCTCCACGAAGAAGCACACCGGCAGGTCCCACGCTGAGGCGAGGTTGAGCGTTTCGAGAACGGAGCCGATGTTCATGGCGCCGTCACCGAAGTAGGTGACAGAGACAGCATCCGTGTCTGAGTGCTTGCCAGCCCAGGCGAATCCGGCGGCAAAGGGCACAGCGCCACCGACGATCGCGTTCGTGCCGAGTGCGCCAGCTTCTTTCCACTGGAGGTGCATCGAGCCACCGCGGCCTCCGCAGTAACCGGAGGCGAGACCACAGATTTCGGCGAGCGCCCGTTCGAGAATGGTTTGCACGTCGTCGGAGAACTCGGCTTGAGGATCGAGCCCGTCGGGAGCTACGAAGCCAAAGGCCTTCGAGAGGAACTGGTGGTGCCCGCGGTGCGAGCCGTTAATCTGGTCTGCCTGCTGCAGCGCGATGATTGAACCGACGGCTCCGCCCTCTTGACCGATGCTGGAGTGGGCCGGCCCATTTACAAGTTTCTGTCCGGCAAGATCAAGCACGGTTTCTTCAAAGGCGCGGATCAGATGCGCTTGCGCAATCATGTTTCCCAGCAGTGCTGGGTCCGCTGCGTCCCAGTCCTTGCGTGTGGTTCGAATTTCGACCCACGGCGAGGCGGGCAATAGGTTCTTGGTACTAGGCATCGATCCCTCGTTCGGTTTCGCCCTGGGCCGTTCAAGAATTCAACAGTGAGTTCTCAACGCTGAGTCAGAGTGTCTGTGGTGCAACGCTACCCACCCCCATGCTGGCTCAAAATAAGGACTTCCCCTAGGCCACGGGTAGGGAAGCCCCTACGTGAAGCACTTAAGGTTCCCTCACGAGTGCGCACATATATGCAAATGATCTAGTGTTTGGTGCAGTCAAGGAGGACTGTGAACAATGCGAAGTGAAACCCGAATTCTTTCTGCTGTTCCCGAACGCTCGATCGTGCGCGCCATTGAGACGCCCATGTCGACGGTCTCGACCCTCGCCCGCGACCTGGCCGGGCGCTTCGAGCTCGCCCCACTGCTCGAAAGAATCTTGGGGCACGCGACCTCGTTGCTCGGCTGCGATTCCGGCTCCATTTCGCTTGTCGATGAGTCGCGCGGCACCTACACCAAGCAAATTGACTTTGGAGTGGGATGCCAAGAAGGGCAAACCTTCTCTCTCGCGGAAGGCGTGACGGGTCGTGTCGTTCGCGCCCGCACCACCGTGATGTTCTCGACCTACTCCACCGTGGGATCGAGCCACATTTCTTCGGAAGATCCACGCTGGGATTGCGCCGTCATCGGCGTCCCCATTTTCTGGGAAGACAAGATCGTCGGCACGTGTGTCATCTTCGCGGCAGACCGCGACCGTGTCTTCACGAAAGACGACGCCAAGATCGCCGAGGTCTTTGCCAACCACGCCGCAATCGCGCTTGCCAACGCCGAACTCCACGCCAAGGCATCCGAACGGGAACGCGAAAGTGCGATCGCCTCCGAGCGCGAACGCGCCGTACGCGAAGTGCACGAAACTATCGGCCGTTCGCTCGGCGAACTACTTCAGCGACTCGACGACGTCAGCTCGAGCCTCGACAGCCAGAGCCCGGCGACCCCACATATCCATGCCGTGCGTACGATCGCGCACGACACCCTGGCCGAAACCCGCCGCACCGCGCAGGGCTTGGGACCGGCATCCCTCGAGGGCAGAAGTCTGCAAGCAGCGCTTCAAGCGGAACTGGCCTGGGTCGAATCAATGACGGCCGCCCAAACGCAGCTCACCGTCATCGGCACCGAACGCGACACTGGTCCCGAAGTCGAGCACCAACTCTTCAAGATCGCCCAAGAAGCCCTCAGCAACGTGGTCTCGCACGCCCGAGCATCCACCGTGCGAGTCGGTTTGGTGTACAGCGAGGGCCGCTCCGAAGTGCTCATCGAAGACAACGGTCGTGGGTTCGACCTTGCCGAAGCCCACGGTGACCATTCCTCGCTGCCCTCCGGCTGTCTTGGGCTGCACGGCATGACCTCCCGCGCCCTGCACCTCTCCGGCGAACTCATCCTCGAGCCCATCGTTGGTTGGGGCACGAAAGTGCACGCGATCATCCCCGACCGCAGCGCCCTGCCCGACCGGATCGACCGCCCGCAGTGGAAGATCGTCATCGCCAACGACCAAACCCTTATCAATGCCGGCCTCATCCGCATCATCAACACCAACGAGCCCTCGATTCAGGTGGCTGCGGTCGTCGACTCCACCGCGCAACTGCTCGATGCTTACGGGGTCTTCACTCCGGATGTCTTGCTCGTCGACCTCGAAATGATCCACAACGACAGCGCCGGGTCGCTTGCCGCCATTCGCGAGCAGGCTCCCGAGATTGCCATCGTCGTGCTCACCGACAACCCCAGCGTCGAACAGATTCGTGCCGCGAAGGCAGCAGGAGCTCGGGGCTACATCAACAGCAAGTCGAGCGCAGACACGATCATCCGCATCCTCGTCGCCGCCAGCCAGGGTCAAACGCTCATGGAGAGCGACATGTTCGACCACCTTACGGACACCATCGAACAAGACCCCAACGCCGAACACTTGACTGCCCGCGAACTCGAAGTACGCGAAATGGTGGCGCTGGGCATGGCAGACAAACAGATCGCCACCTCGCTCGGCATCTCCGCCAAAACGGTGGAAAAGCATGTCGGCTCGCTCCTGCGCAAGACAGGAGCCCGCAACCGCACCATGCTCGTCAGCATGGATCCCGCTCGCTAGCACCACGCCCCGCTGACCCGGGGCATAGGAGATTCCCCTACCGGGAGGGAGGGAGAATCCTTATATCGTCACCCCCTCCGTCAGGCATAGCGTGAAGCCAGCTAAGACAAGGGAGTTGCAGTGAGCGTTGTATCTGTTTCAGAAATCGTGGACCGAGCCTTTGAGGAGCGATTCGGCGTACCGGCGATCAACGTCTTCAATGACCTCACCATGGAGAGTGTTCTCCGGGGTGCCGTTCAAGCCTCGTCACCACTCATCGTGCAGACGTCAGTCAAGACCGTGCGCAGCATTGGTCCCGAAATTCTTGCCAGCATGTGGAAGTCAATGACAGCGGGAATCACCGTTCCGGTCTCGCTGCACCTCGACCACTGCCCCGACCGAGAGCTGCTGAGCACCTGCCTCACGTTGGGCTGGAACTCGGTGCACTTCGATGCCTCCGCCATGCCCGTGGCCGAAAACCAGCGCCAGACCATCGAAGTAGTACGCGAAGCCCGCGAGTATGGGGCGAGCGTTGAGGGCGAGATCGAAGCCATCACGGGCGTCGAAGACGGGCACGGCTCCGACGACATCTCGTCGCAGCATCCACTTCAGGCTTCGTTGGATTTTATTGAGGCCACCGGCGTCGACGTGTTCGCCCCCTCCATCGGCAATGCGCACGGAACCTACCTCTCTGAGCCGGTTATCGACTTCAACCGCGTCACCGAAATTGTGACCCGTCACCCCATCCCGATCGCCCTTCATGGCGGCAGCGGACTCTCGGCAGAACAGTTCACCGAACTGATCGCTCGCGGCTGCGCCAAGGTCAACATTTCGACTGCCCTCAAAGAGATCTACATGAAGTCGAGCCTGGCTTTTCTGGAGGATGCGGCTGCCGCCAACAAGTGGGACCCGCCGTCGCTGTTCGCCAGCACCTCCGCTGACGTTGTCGACCTCGTGCTTGACCTCACCACCCAGTTCGGCTCCGCCGGAAAGGCCTGGTAGTCAGATGCCCGCCCTCATTTTCGATTGCGACGGAGTGCTCGCCGACACCGAAGTTGATGGCCACCTGCGCGCCTTCAATGAGATGTTCACCCAGCTCGGGGTTCCCGTGCAGTGGAGCCTTGACGACTACGCCGAGAAGGTGCGCATCGGCGGCGGCAAAGAACGACTTGCCAGCCTGTTTTCCGATCCTGTCGGTGCCGAACTAGGCATTGACGAGGATGCCCGGGCCGAGACCGTTGCGCTCTGGCACCGCACCAAAACGGAAATCTACACTCGCCTTGTCAGCGACGGGCTCATGCCCGCTCGCCCCGGAATCGCCCGCATCGTTGCCGAAGCGCACGCCGCTGGCTGGACGCTGGCGATGGCATCAACCTCGGCTGAAGCATCCGTTCGCGCGGTGCTCGAACACGCGGTCGGCGTCGAACAAGCGAAGGCGTTTCGCATCTTCGCCGGCGATGCCGTCACGAACAAGAAACCCTCCCCCGACATCTACTTGCTTGCGCTCGATGAGCTAGGAATCAGCGCCGACGATGCCGTTGTCATCGAAGACAGCGAGAACGGGATGCGGGCGGCCAACGCCGCGCACCTGCGCACGATCGTGACTACGAGCACTCTCACTCACGACGAAAACTTCGACGGAGCTTCGCTCGTCGTCACTTGTCTCGGGTCGACCGCCGATGGCGTTGAGCTCGAGATTGCTTCTGATCCGTTCACCATCGCACCACGCGGAGAAGTGCAGCTCACCCACATCCAGAAAGTACTCGCAGAACCGCTCCTTCATCGCGGAGCTTAGACAACGACGTCACACCAGCAGGAGGTTTTCCATGACCAGTCTCGTAAACAACCCGGCCGACTTTCCCAAGGAGTTAGTGCAGGGATTTATCCAAGCGAATTCGCGCTATGTCCGCGAAGTATTCGGTGGCGTTGTTCGCTCCACCCAGTCGAAACCCGGCAAGGTGGTGATCATCAGCGGTGGCGGAACAGGCCACTACCCCGGCTTCCTGGGGTGGGTCGGTACCGGCCTCATCGATGGCGCCGTCACCGGAAACATCTTCTCGTCTCCCTCAGCATCACAGGCGTATAGCGTCGCCAAAGCTGTCGATCAGGGCGCCGGTGTCATCATCGCTTTTCTCAACTACGCCGGCGACGTTTTGCACTTCGGTCAAGCGGCAGAACAATTGCGCGCCGAGGGCATCGATGCTCGCGAAGCAGTGGTGACGGATGACGTAGCGTCGGCCCCCATCACCGAACGCCACAAGCGCCGCGGCATCACGGGCGGCCTCCCTGTCTTCAAGATGGCATCCGCCGCGGCCGAAGCCGGGCTCTCGATCGATGAGGTTCTTGAGGTTTTCAACCGAGCCAATGAGCGCGTGCGCACCTTCGGTGTCGCGTTCTCGGGCTGCACGCTTCCCGGCGCGAGCCACCCTCTCTTCGAGGTCGCTGATGGAACGATCGGCGTGGGTCTCGGCGTTCACGGCGAACCGGGGATCTACGAAACCGAGCTCGGCACAGCGGATGAGGTGGCCAAGCTTCTCGTCGACCGGCTCTTGGAGGATGTTCCCGACAACCCCGGCACGCGCGTCGCCGTTCTCCTCAACGGCCTCGGCTCGGCCAAGTATGAAGAACTCTTCGTAACCTACACCTCGGTCACGAAGTACTTGAACGCTGCCGGAATCGACATCGTTGAAGGCGAAGTGGGCGAGTTCATGACCTCTCTCGACATGGGCGGAGTTTCACTGACGCTGACGTGGCTCGACGACACGATTGAGCCCTACTACTTCGCTCCCTGCAACACCCCCGCCTACAAGCGCGGCCCGCTTCTTGACCCTCTGCTTCCGGACGATGTCGTCTTCAACACTGAGCCTGAAGGCCTTGTTGTCCGCGCTCCAGGAAGCGCCGAGTCACAGGCGGCAGCCCAGCAGATCGCTCGCGGTTTGGCGCAGGTCAAATCCCTGCTGCTGGAAAAGATGGAAGAGCTGGGCGACCTCGATGCCATTGCCGGCGACGGCGACCACGGCGTTGGCATGGAACGTGGATCACGCGCCGCCGCCGAGGCGGCCGAATGGCTCGCCGCAGAAGGTGCTGGCGCCCAGTCAACTCTGGTGGGAGCTGGTTCGCGCTGGTCCGAAAACGCCGGCGGCGCCTCCGGAGCACTCTGGGGTGCAGCGCTTACAGCCGCGGGTAACGCCCTTGGCGACAACGAGGCGATTGATGCCGCAGCACAGGCCCGCGCCATCCGCGCCTTCATTGAATCCATCCAGCGATTGGGTGGGGCCAAGGTCGGCGACAAGACCATGGTGTGCGCACAAGTTCCGTTCGCGGATGCCTTCGAAGCGGCAGCAGCAGATGGCAAGTCGACAGCGGAAGCGTGGGCGATCGCGGCTAAGGCTGCGACGATCGCAGCAGAAGCCACGGCCCAGCTCGAGCCGAAGATTGGCCGAGCTCGCGTGCTCGCTCAGCGATCGCTCGGCTACGCCGACCCCGGCGCGGTGTCGTTCGGAATGATCGTGAGCACCATGGCCGCTCTGTTCGAACCAACACCAACCAACTAGCGACAACGACGTACTAGGAGAAAAATCATGGCAATCCCCGGAATCCGCGGTATGGAGCACATCGGCTTCACCGTGCCAGACATCAATGAAGCGTGCACCTTCTTTGAGGAAATCCTCGGCGCAACGACACTGTTCGTGGCGGCAACAGATTTTCGCAATGACGACACGGACTGGATGGATGAGCACCTGCACGTGCATCCACGTTCAGTAATTAAGGAGTTCCGTTACTTGCGCTTGGGCAACGGAAGCAACCTTGAGGTCTTCGAATATGAGTCGCCCGATCAGGCGACCGTTCCGCCGAAGAACAGCGACATCGGCGGGCACCACTTGGCCTTCTACGTCGACGACATGGATGCGGCGATCGCCTATCTCAAGTCGAACAACGTCGAAGTGCTCGGCGAGCCCACCAGCTATACCGACGGCCCGAACCTGGGGCTCACGTGGTGCTACTTCATGGCGCCGTGGGGAATGCAGTTGGAGATTGTCTCGTCGCCGAATGGAACGGCGTACGACGACTCGGCGAAGGCTAGTGGTGGCCCGCGCCTCTTCCACCCTGCACTGGTAGACGAGACCAAGGTCTAACCAGCGATAGCTCGCCGCTAGTTTCACTTCAGTGTGAGGCTAGCGGCGAGTTCTTTGCCCGGCCCGCGCCATCGCTACCCTCCGCTAGACTTGGTGCAATCCGCCCGCGCGAAATCATGGAGTGATTCGGTGCCAATTATTGTCGTCGAGGTAATGCCTAAGGCTGAAATCCTCGATCCTCAGGGTAAGGCCGTAGCCGGCGCCCTCGTCCGTCTCGACAAGAGCGAGTTCAGCGCGGTGCGCATCGGTAAGCGTTTTGAGCTCACCGTTGAGGGCCCGATCACTGACGAGCTACTGGCTGAGGCCCGCGAGATCGCCAACGATCTCCTCGCCAACACCGTCATCGAAGATGTTATTTATGTCGGCGAGGCTCGCGGTGCCGACGACGCTCAGGGCGCATAGTGCGCGTCGGAGTCATCACCTTCCCGGGTTCGCTCGACGACCGTGACGCTCAGCGTGCGGTCAAGTTGGGTGGCGGCGAGCCAGTAGCCCTGTGGCACGGCGACCACGACCTCAAGAACGTGGATGCCATCGTTCTGCCCGGTGGGTTCAGCTACGGCGACTACCTCCGTGCCGGCGCAATCGCAGCGCACTCGCCCATCATGAGCGAAGTCATCACGGCCGCTAACGCCGGAATGCCTGTTCTCGGTATTTGCAACGGTTTCCAGATTTTGGTGGAGTCGCACCTTCTTCCCGGCGGCCTCGTGCGCAACGATCACGGTGACTTTGTGTGCCGCGACCAGAAGCTGCGCGTCGAGAACGTCGACACGGCCTGGAGCAACGGCTTCAAAGAAGACGAAGAGATCATCATCCCGCTCAAGAACGGTGAGGGCGGCTACATTGCCGACCAGAACACTCTTGATCGCCTTGAGGGTGAAGGCCAGGTTGTGTTCCGCTACCTCGAGGTCAACCCCAACGGGTCGGCGAATGACATTGCTGGCATCTCGAATGCTCGCGGCAACGTTGTTGGCCTGATGCCTCATCCCGAGCACGCGACCGAGCCGGGCTTTGGTCCAGACACTCGCGCGGCGATGCGTTCGGGCACCGACGGCCTCACGTTCTTCACGAGCGCGATCAGCTCGTTGATGGCCAACGCCTAATACTGAAAGCTCGGCTCCATGTTTGCGACCCCCAAGTCACTGTTCCGCGTTCTCGCATTTGCTGAAGCGGTCACGTGGACGCTGCTCATCACGGGGCTCATCCTGCGTGCTACGGCGGGGCTGGATGTCGCGGTGTCGATCGGTGGGGCCATCCACGGTTTCGTCTTCCTCGCCTACGGTGCCACCGCCGTGTTGTTGACGGTGAACCAGCGTTGGAGCGTCGGCACCGCCGTTCTCACCATCGGTAGCGCGGTGATTCCGTACGCGACCATTCCGGTGGAGCTGTGGCTGGCACGCTCGGGTCGCCTCAGGGGCGACTGGCGCAAGGAAGCATCCGACCATCCGCGTGATGCTGGCTGGATCGACCGCACAATGCGGTGGTTCTTGAACCACCCGTACATCTTGGTGGCCCTCATCGCGGGCGCCGTCATTCTGCTCTACGTCGTGCTGCTCATCGCAGGCCCTCCCGGCGGCAAAGAGTAGCTTCGCAGGATCGGCACCGCCCCCGCACCCCCTGCTACAGCAGGAAGAACGGGATCACTCCCGGGTTACGCGCGTGCACGATGACGAGGAAGACGACCGCGTCGAACAGTAGGTGCACGCTCAGCACGTAGACGAGCGACTTGGTGGTCGAGTAGATCCAGCCCTGCAGCAGGGCGAACGGGATGGTGAGCAGCGGGCCCCACGACTGGTAGCCGAGTTCCCACAGGAACGCCACGAAGATCACCATCTGCAGCAGGTTGGCCTGCCACACCGGGAAGTGACGACGGAAGAGCACGAAGACGGTGAGGATGAAGAACAGTTCGTCCCACGTGCCGACCGCGTTCACGCCGACGAAGAGCCGCCCGATCTCATCGGGCGTCGTGACAATCGGCCAGTTGAGATAGACACCGCTCGTGATGAAGTAGAACGGCAGAATGAGCCAGCCGAGAAAAAGCACGAGAAACAGGTAGCCCCACTGAACGCGGTTCCACGGCCATCCGCCCCGCCACGGAAAGCGGATGAGGCGATCCTTGAACACAAAGCGTGACAGGGCATACGGCACAGCAACCGCTGCAGCCAGCACAAACCCGAGCAGGAAGAAGTTGCCCCAGCTGATGTCGGCTTCGACCGACACTGTGGAGACGATGATCATGCCGACCGCGATCAGCAGCAGGTCTTTCGCGAGACCCTCGGTGTGCTTGTTGCGGTCGGTGAGCCAGGCGGCGGCGAGCGCCAATGCCACCACGACATAGCCCAGCAGCGGAAGCCGCAGCGAGAACATCAGCACCGCCGATCCACTCAGCAGCGCTGCCGGCACCAACCCCCAGCTTCGTGAACTGAGCGGCGGGGAACTGACAGCATTGTCGAGGCCGGGCATCGTGAATGACTCCTAGTCGTTGATGACGCGCTTGTCGGTGGAAGCCTGAGCCTCATCGGCATCGGTCTCTTCTGGGCCAACGAGGTTTTCGGGAACGTTGTCTTGAACCGGAATCGCCCCCGTGAACTCTTGACGACGAGCGTCGGCCTCAGCGCTACCGCTGAAGAGGCCGCGCTCTTGAGGTTCGACCGAGCCCTTGGTGCGACCACGGGCTTCGTTGTCGACCATGAGCACGCGAGTGCGCGGCAGGGCTGCGGAGTCTTTCTGCTGCAGCCAGCCGACCATTTCTTCGCGCACGTGAGTGCGGAGGTCCCATTGGGCGCCAGAGTCAGCGGCGCTAATCAGCACACGAACGCGCACGAAGCCACCCGTGGCATCCACGACTTGGATGTTGGCGGTGCGGCCATCCCACAGGTCGGATTCCGCAACGATCTTCTTGAGGTGCACGCGCATCTGGTCGATGTTGACGCGCCAGTCGAGATCGAAATTGATTTCGCCGAGCAGCTCGGTGGCGTTACGCGTCCAGTTCTGGAATGGCGTGGTCGTGAAGTAGGTAGATGGCAGCACGAGGCGGCGCTGATCCCAGATGCTCACGACGATGTAGGTGAGGGTGATCTCTTCAATGCGACCCCATTCGCCGTCGGCGATAACAACGTCATCCACTCGGATGGCATCGCTGAAGGCGAGTTGCATGCCGGCAAAGACGTTGGCGAGAGCGGACTGAGCCGCGATGCCGGCCACAACGCTGACGAGACCAGCAGAGGCGAGCACGCTGGCGCCAAGAGCTTCAGCGCCGGGAAGCGTCAAGAGGATGGCACCGATCGTGACGATGATGATGACCGCCCCGAGGATGCGGCGAATCAGTTGAATCTGGGTGCGGATGCGGCGAGCAGCTCGGTTATCTGGAACATCCGTGGGGTAGCGGGTGAGAGTGCGATTGAGCAAAAGGTTGATCACGGCGATCAGCACCCAGCCGCTGGCGGCAATCACCAGCACGAGGAAAACACCGTCGATAACGTCGCGCATGCTCTCCACGGGGAGAGTGATCGAGATCGCAGCCCAGACGGCGAGCAGAGCCAAGAGCACTCGCAGTCGGCGGCGAGTCGGAGCCAAGGTTTCGTACACCCCCGGCCGCAGCCGCGCGATACCCCGCACAATGAGAGAGAGCACCCCGATGACGATGACGACGGCGACAAGCGCAATCACGACAGCAACGGCAAGACCCAGCCACGATACCCATTCAAACAATCGAGTGATTTCCTTTCATTCGCGTTGTTCCACCCTAGGGGCACGCGCCACAACAAAGCCTGACGTGATTAACTAGGGCGATTCGAGAGGGATGTGATGAGCGAGCTAGCAACACAGAGTGCACGCCGAAACTCCCTGCGCCGTTGGATTGCCACCGTGCGCGAGGGAGTGGCCGCTGAGCTGTGGCCGCTGCCCACGATCTCCATTCTTCTCGCCGTGATTTTGGGCATCGTATTGCCGCTGGTCGACCGCGCCGTTGACTCGTCGCTGCCCGTCGGCGTTGAACGATTCTTGTTTGCCGGTGGTCCGGAAAGTGCGCGAGCCGTGCTCTCCGCCATCTCCGGTTCGCTCATTACCGCCACCTCTCTTACCTTCTCCCTCACGGTCGTTGCTCTGCAGCTAGCGAGCAGCCAGGCATCCCCGCGCGTACTGCGCACCTTCCTCAAAGACCAAACCGTGCACTGGACCCTCTCCGTCTTCGTCGGCACCTTCGCCTACGCATTGACGGTGCTGCGCACGGTGCAGGATGGCGACGACACCATTGATCCGCTCGTGCCGCGGCTGGCAGTGACGCTGGCATCGCTCCTGACCTTGGCGAGCGTTGTCATGCTCACGCTGTTCCTCGCGCATCTGGCCAGGCAGCTGCGCATTGAAACAACGATGCGGCAGGTCTACCTCGAAACCAGCAAGACCATTGAGCTCGTGGCATCCACGATGGCGACCGGCGAAACCGAGCTTCCCGAATGGCCGCCCGCCGAGCGCATCGAGCTGGCTCTCGCGAAGCGTTCTGGCTTCATTCGGTCGAGCGACCGCTCCCGGCTGCTCACGATCGCCATCCGGCACGACATTGTCGCGCGCGAAGAACACACCGTTGGCCATCACGTCGTGAGCGGCACCCCGGTGCTGCGCTGGTGGCCGCGTGACCCCATGCGCCACGTGGATGACGACGACCGCGACACCATCAACAGTGCGCTGGTCGGTGCCGTCAGCCTCGCCTACGAGCGCACGGCCAGCCAAGATATTGGTTTTGGCATCCGGCAACTCGTCGACATCACCGCCCGCGCTCTCTCCCCCGGAGTCAACGACCCGACGACCGCGGTGCACACGCTCGGGCACATCTCGGCGACGCTCTGCTCGATTGCCGACCTTGAGATTCAGTCGCGCGGGCTTACCGACGACGACAATCTTGTTCGCGTGATCATCAAGCCCCACGACTTTGTGAGCCTGCTCGATATCGCCCTCACCCAACCTCGCCGCTATGGCGCGAGCGACCCCGGGGTGGTTGAGCGTTTGTTCCAACTGCTGCAGGAGGTTGGCTACCGCGCGCAACGCACCGAGCAGTCCGCGGCGGTGGCTGAGCAGATTGACCGGCTCGAAGCATCCGTCGCCGCCGAAACGTATGACGCCGTGGAGCGCGAACGGTTCGCCCGCTTTGCTGAGGCTGCCCGCGTGGCGACCAACGAACATCGCTGGCTCTAAAAATTCGCCGCGGGGATAAGACACCCCCAACGGGCGCAGCCGCACCCGGCTCGACTACTCTTTCCCTATGCCCAAGACCCGCCCCGCCCATCCCTCTGCGGCTGGAGAAGAGCGGGTACTGATCTTGTCTGCCGGCGTCGGGTCGGGCCACAACAGCGCCGCCGCGGCAGTGCGCCAAGCTTGTGACGCACGCAGCGATGTCGGCGAAGTGAAGGTGCTCGACGTGCTGCAGGTCAGCAGCACCCTCTACCGCGACGTGTTGGGCAAGGGCTATTTCGTACTGGCGAAGGGTTTGCCCTGGCTGCTCGAGTGGGCCTACGACGTCAGCGACGCCCCGTTTTGGCGCCGCGGACCTATCGACCCCTGGACGCAGGCCAACTCTCTTCCCGTGATTCGGGAGATCAAACGCTTTCAGCCGACCGCAATCGTCAGCACACACTTTCTTCCCGCCCAGCTCATGTCCACGCTCCTTATGCGCGGAGTAATTGATGCCAAAACTGCGGTGGTCACGACCGACTACGATCCTCAAGGCCTCTGGCTGACCAGCGCATTCCACTCGTTCAACGTGGCGCGCGAGGAAGGCAAGATCGAGCTGATGGCGCTCGGTCTGCCGCCCGACCGTGTGGCCGCTACCGGCATCCCGATCAGCACCTATATGGATGTCGAACCCGACCGCGTCGCCCATGACATCCCCCATATTTTGATCTCTGCTGGCGCTGCGGGCGGAGACTATGCCATCGCGGTAGTGCGGCAGACGCTGCATATGCGCTCCGCGTTTACGGCGACCGTCGTGTGTGGGCACAACGATGAGACTCGCACGGGCATTGAGAAACTCGTCGGGGCTGACGACCGCTTTCAGGTGCTGGGATTCACGACGGAGATGCCCGCGCTGCTGAGAAGTGCCGACCTGTTTGTGGGTAAACCCGGTGGGTTATCGGCCTCCGAATGCATGGCGGCAGGGTTGCCCATGGTGCTCGTGAACCCCATCCCGGGGCAAGAAGTTCGTAACGGTGACTACCTGATGGAACAGGGTGCTGCTGTTCGCTGCAACGACGTCACGACCCTCGGCTGGAAGATCGACCAAATCTTTCGCGAACCCGGTCGCCTCCAACGAATGCAAGCGGCAGCAAAGAGCACCGGCCGACCGGATGCCGCGGCAGACGTTCTCACTGGCCTGCTCGATGGCCCGGCCCGGCCGATCGTCGTGACTCGCGATGCCCAAAAAGCTATTCTTGCCGCCAGCGAACGACAAATGGTGGCGAGCGATCTCAGAGGAGACTCTGCCCTCGTTCGGCTGACTGACCCCACAGACAACAGCACGGTGGCGCTCCTGAAAGCAGATGAGCTGGACGATCTGCAGAAGCGGTACGCGTCTGCCGAAGGAGAGCTAGTGCTGAGACCTGACCAGAGGCTCGCCTCGGTGCGCTGGGAGGGCCGCCGACTGATTCGGGCAGTGCTTCGCAACGACGATTCTCTGCGTGTTCGTATCGACGCGCTTCCGCACACGCAGGCGTAGCCGCAGACACAGTCGCTGCCACAGCCGCAGTCGCAGTCGCAGTCGCAGACACAGTCGCAGGCAGTGGTCGCTGCCGCAGTCTGTAAGCCGCTAGTTGGCGGTGCGACGCAACGGCACCGCTCCAGTCCAGTGTGAAGGACTGTGTTGAGCGGCGATCAGCGCCCAATCGCCCGCTCGTGGATGCCACTGCCGGGTGCTCGGATCACGCTGCACCGTCGGCCCCGCATCGAGCGCGATCTGCACGGTCGTGCTCGCCCCGCGCTGCACCGTCACTTTCTGAAAACCCAGAAGCTGAGCGACTGGATGCTCGGCCGACAAGTCGGCGGCGTAGAGCTGCACGACGGTGGATCCGTCGCGGTCGCCCGTATTGGTCACGAGAACCCGAGCGGTGCCGCCCACGTCGCTGAAGGTGTGGTCGAGAAGCTCGTGCGTCATCGTCGTGTAACCCAGCCCGAAGCCGAGGGGGAACGCAGCAGCACGGCCCTGGCCATCGAGGTGGCGCTGGCCCCAGGAATCGTCGTACACCACGGCCTTCGCTGCGCTGTCGAAAGGTGGCAGCTGCGCAGCGTCGCTCGGTATGACGAACGGCAACCGGCCTCCGGGTTCCGTATCTCCCGTGAGCATGCTCGCGAGCGCGTGCCCGCCCTCCATGCCGCCGTACCAGGCCAGAACAAGGGCAGGAACGCGATCCCGCCACTCGTCGGTCAGGATCGCGCTGCCGCCGATGAGCACTACAACGGTGCGCGGATTGGCCGCGACAACGGCACGGATGAGACTGGCGTCGGAAGGCCGAAGCTCGAGCGAGCTCCGATCGCCACCGCGAACGAAGCGGGCCGCGAGGTGCGCCAGCCCGATGAAGATACGGCGAGAGAGACCAGAGTTGAAAGCGCGGCCGAGGATCCCCACATCGACTCCCCCGGTGACGACCGACTCGCCCTCGTCGTGTTGGTCAAGCCCGACAACGACGACGGCAATCTCTGCCTGAGCCGCGAGCGCCGCGGCAGCCTTTTCGTCTTTGCCTGTGGAAGTCGTGATCAGTGCCGCGGGGAACGCGTCACGCAAGCCCTGCAGCGGGGAGACAGTGGATGGTGGTCGAACGCGCGAAGAACCATGATCGCCCAGGTTCGCTTGGTCAGCGAGTCGCCCGATAACGGCGAGCCGACGCATGCCGGGAGCCAATGGTAGCAGTGGCGCCTCGTCGACGGCATCGTTCTTGAGCAGCACGATTGACTCGGCAGCGGCGTGGAGGGCCAGAGCCCGGTGCGCGGCAGAGGCAATGACAGCGACATCCGGCTCCTGCTGCTCGCGGGTTGCCGCATGCAGAATGCTGGTGCGCAGGATGCGGTGAGCAGACTCCAGCACGGTCGCGCGGTTAAGCTCCCCACTGCGCAGTGCGGCAGGCAGAGCGCGCGCCCGCAGCATCCGTAGCGGCATCTCGACATCCATTCCGGCTTGCAGGCTGACGACCGCATCGTGGGTGCCGAACACCCAGTCGCTCGTCACGAAACCGGTGAAGCCCCACTCGTCTCGCAGCACATCCGTGAGAAGGGCACGATTGACATCCATGTACTCGCCGCGCACCCGGTTATAGGCACTCATGACCGAGTCGGCTCCGGCATCCACCACCGCTTTGAAATGGGGCAAATACACCTCATGCAGCGCATGGTCGTCGACAGAGACGTCGACCTCGAAGCGTTCGTTCTCCATTGAGTTGAGCGCAAAATGCTTGACGCACGCCATCGTGTGTACCCGAACGCCCCGGGTAAGCGCCGAGCCCATCTGCCCAACGAGCACCGGATCTTCGCCGTAACACTCCTGCGCGCGACCCCAAGCGGGATGCCGCAGCAAATTCACGCACACCGAGGCCGAGTAGTTGGCGCCCCGCGCGCGGGTCTCGGCGCCGATCGCGACGCCGACCCGTTGCTCAAGCTCCGGATCCCAGGTTGCTGCCCGCGCCATTGTTACGGGGAACGCTGTAGCCGCACCGATGACGACGCCGCGAGCACCATCACTGAATCGGATGCCCGGGATACCGAGTCGCGATACCGCACCGGCCACAAATGGTCTCCGGCCGAGAAGCGCGGGGATGAACGGTAAGAGTCGGCGCGGAGAATCTCCGTCGAGCAGGCCGAGCAGTTCCTTCTCTGTCAGCAGACCAATGAGCTGAGCCGCAGAGTCATCCGCTTCAAGTTCGCCGGCACGGACAGCGCGTACTGCTTGATTAAAGGCGTGAACCGACGCTGTGATCGTGACGGGCACGGCTGCATCGCTAATCGGCGCACTGCCAACGCTGTGCACGATGCCGTTCGCATTTTCCATGATTTGAAGTCTGCACCCTGTAGCTGTGCCGACACACAACGGCGGCGGAAGACCACCTGCCGTGTCCCCACACTGGGGGTGGAGACCACTCGTGGTCCACTTGGTCAGCTTCGTTAGGTTTGTATCATCCCGTGACGCACCGTTGCGCTCTCCCGAACGTCTGGATCTTTCTTTTGCCTTCAGCACCCCGCACGCCGTCACGTTCACTTCGACTGTTTGTGGGAGCGGCCGTCGCTGCCGTCATGCTTGCCGGCTGCACGAGCCAAGCCAGTTCTGCGGATGCGCTGCAGAAGGCCTGTGTCGACACCACCGCCTCGGCAATCAAGCTCATTGATGCCGCCGACTCGTGCGGTGCCGGATTCGTTGAGGCAGTGTTCACGACGGAAGCAACCTCGGCTGGCGTTGACGGAGTCGATGGACAAGATGGCACAAACGGCCTGAACGGTGCAGATGGCGTCGATGGACGAGACGGCACAAACGGCCTGAACGGTGCAGCCGGTGCGGATGGCGACACCGTGCTCAACGGAACAGCCGGACCTCGTGGCGCAGCAGGCGCAGCAGGCGCAGCAGGCGCTGATGGTGCGGATGGCGCTGATGGCATCGACGGTTCAGATGGTGCAGATGGCGTCGACGGACTCGATGGACTCGACGGCGCAACGGGCCCCGCCGGACCCCAGGGCGAACGGGGCCTCCTCGGCGCAACCGGCCCAGCCGGTGCTGCCGGTGCTGCCGGTGCGACGGGTGCTGCCGGTGCGACGGGTGCAACCGGGGCAACAGGGCTAACGGGCCCCACGGGCGCAACGGGAGCCACCGGAAACTCTCTCCTCTCTGCGCAGTTCGGCTACCGCTCGGGCGAAGCACTCGACAGTTCCACCAATGAATGCACTATGGGCACGCTCTCGCTGTCGGCGGGCTACCGCACCGGAGAGGGCCTCGTCGCAGATGGCCGCCTCATCAATATTTCCTCCAACGAAGCGCTCTTCTCACTCATTGGCACCACCTACGGCGGCGATGGTCGCGTGACTTTTGCGCTCCCCGACATGAGCGACATTACGCCCAACAACATGACTTGGATGATCTGTGATCGGGGCATCTTCCCCAGCACGCTCTAGGTTCCTGAAACACTCTCGGCAGGTTCTCGGCGACACGCAGACTAGGATTCTGACGTGGAAGACACTTACGAACTCGAACTCCGTAGCGTTCCCTTTGAGCACGCCGACTCGGTAATGCTGCGTTCAGCGCAGCGTGCGGAGCTCACCGCGCGGTACGGAACCGAAGATAGCGAACCCGGCGCGAAGCCGACATCTGACTCGGTAGTCGTCTTCTTGATCGCCTATGTCGACGGTGTTCCTGCCGGTTGTGGTGGGCTCCGTGAGCTCGATAACGGCAACTTCGAAGTGAAGCGCATGTACGTCACGCCTGCCCAGCGCGGCACCGGCATCGCAATCGCCGTGCTCAAGGGCCTCGAGGAGTGGGCGCGCGCGCAGTCGGCGACCACGCTCGCGCTCGAAACAGGCACCGCCCAACCCGATGCGATGCGGTTCTACGAGCGCGAGGGGTACACCCGCATTGAGAACTTTGGCGACTACGTGGGCGAGCCCCTGAGCGTCTGTTACGCCAAAACCCTCTAACGCAGAACCCCAGCTCGGCACGGGTTTCTTGCCTGATGGCAAGCATGGGCACGGCAGCGCTCTAGTCTTGGTCAGTGCTTGCTCTCGTCGCGCTTTCCGTTCTCATCGGAGCGCTCTCACAACGGATCACCGGGATGGGCTTCGCACTCGTTGCGTCCCCGCTGATCGTGATCTTGCTCGGCCCCTTCGATGGGGTGCTAGTGATCAACCTGTGTGGCGTTATTTCGGCGTCACTCATCATTCCGCGCGTCTGGCGGCACGTCGAGTGGCGCACGCTCGCATGGTTGGCGATTCCGGCGGTTGTCACGATCGTGCCCGCCTCGTTTCTTGTGACCCGCCTCCCCGGGCCAATCACTCAACTCAGCATTGGCATCCTGGTGCTCGTTGCCCTCACCGCGACGCTGCTAATCAAGCGGTCGGAGCGCGTTATACCGGCGCGACCGGCTGCGATCCTTGCCGGCGCGGCATCCGGTTTTATGAACACGGCGGCGGGCGTCGGCGGTCCGGCGATCAGCATTTATGCGGTCATCATGCGCTGGCCGCAAGTGAACTTTGCGGCGACGCTTCAGCCTTACTTTGTGATTGTGGGCGCCACATCACTCGCCACGAAGGCTCTCTTTTCTGGCGGCATGCTTCCTGAGTTGGATGCTCTCAGCTGGGTCATCATCATCAGCTCACTGCTGGTGGGGCTCGTGTTCGGCGAGGTGCTCAACCGGCACGTCAGCCACCGCGCTGCGCGGATCGCGGTCATCATCATCGCGTATGTCGGTGGCACTGTCGCTGTCATCGATGGGGCTTTGGGGCTTGCGGCCTAGCCAGCACCGGTCTCGCTGCCGGCGGCGCTCGCTCTGTTCGGTGGCACATGCAGCGCCTCCGGCATAGGCGACACCTGCAGCACACGCGACACCTGCAGCATTAACGAACGGATGCCCGGCCCCCATACTTCGGGGACCGGGCATCCGGTGTTCGGCTTCGCGTTAGCGCAAGCGATTCACCTCAGTGTTACTCGGCGGGGCCGACTCCTACGGGGTCAGCTTCTTCGTTGGGGGTGTCGCCGTTGCCGGGAACGGTCTGGCGCAGGGTGGCACCGAGGCCGGCATCCACACTTGTCCAATACCAGTAGAAACGCTCGAGGATCTCGGGAACGGTGATGCCGCGGCCCTGTCCGGTGAGGGTTTCAATGAAGCGTGCCTTCGACTCTGCGGAGAAGACGTCGCGGTAGAGCGTTCCGGCCTGGCCGAAGTCGTCGTCTTCGGAGTGCAGGGTTGCTGCTGCGCGAAGGAGTTCGCCGTCGGTCGCCCAGCCACCTTCGCCGGCAAGCTCGGGCTGAGCTGCGGGTCCGCCATACGAGTTCGGTGTGTACGTGCGAGCTGCCGCGTCACCGATCTTGTAGTTCATGGAACCTTCGTGCTGGTAGTTGCGCGCTTCGGAGGCGTGCGGCTGGTTGACCGGCAGTTGGTTGTAGTTGGTTCCGATGCGGTTGCGCTGGGCATCCGGGTAGGAGAACACGCGTGCCATCAGCATCTTGTCTGGGCTGATGTCGGTGCCGGGAACCATGTTCGACGGCGAGAACGCTGACTGCTCGATCTGCGCGAAGAAGTTCTCCGGGTTGCGGTTGAGCGTGAAGTGTCCAACCGGAATCAGCGGGTAGTCCTTGTGCGACCACACCTTGGTGAGGTCGAAGGGGTTGAAGCGGTAGGTCTTGGCTTCTTCGTACGGCATGACCTGCACGGAGACATCCCAGGTGGGGTAGTCGCCGTCGGCGATGGCGTTGAAGAGGTCGCGACGGTAGTAGTCAGCGTCTTCTCCGGCGATGCGCTCGGCTTCGGCAGCTTCCATCAGTTCAACGCCCTGGCGGGACTTGAAGTGGTACTGCACCCAGAAGCGTTCGCCTTCGGCGTTGATCCACTGGTAGGTGTGCGAGCTGTAGCCGTTGAGGTGGCGCCATGACTTGGAGAGGCCGCGGTCACCCATGAGGTACGTGACCTGGTGGGCGCTTTCGGGCGAGAGGGTCCAGAAGTCCCACTGCATGTCGCCGTCACGAAGACCGGAGTCACCGAGGCGCTTCTGCGAGTGGATGAAGTCGGGGAACTTCATGCCGTCACGAATGAAGAAGACGGGGGTGTTGTTTCCGACGATGTCGAGGTTTCCCTCGGTGGTGTAGAAACGCAGTGCGAAGCCGCGCACGTCGCGCCAAGTGTCGGGCGAACCTTGTTCTCCGGCTACGGACGAGAAACGCAGAATGGTTTCACTTGTTGCACCCTTCTGGAAGACGGCAGCCTTGGTGAAACGAGAGACGTCTTCTGTGACGACGAACTCACCGAATGCTCCAGCACCCTTGGCGTGGGGGTTGCGCTCCGGCACCCGCTCGCGGTTGAACGCGGCAAGCTTCTCGACCAGAAAACGATCGTGCAGCGCGATTACGCCATCAGGACCTGTTGTGAGCGAATGGTCATCGCTCGCAATGGGTGCGCCGGCCTGGGTTGTCGTGGGTTCAGTCACGATGTCTCCTTTGTGTGGGGATTATTAGGGGCGAAATGGAAAGTCGGTCGACAGCGTAGACAGCTCTGTCTGTGTTCTTTAGTCTGCGCTCTTTTGCTTGAGAGCGCTCTGGCAATCGGGGCATACTCCCCAAAAGTTCACTTCGGCGGTGTGCACGGTGAAGCCGCCAGCATCGGATGGCGTGAGGCACGGCGCGTGACCAACAACGCAGTCCACGTCACGCACGGCACTGCATTCGGTGCACACGATGTGGTGGTGGTTGTCACCAATGCGGCGTTCATAGAGAGCGGATGACCCTGCCGGTTCGATCTTGCGCAGCAAGCCCGCCGTCGTGAGCGCCGCCAGCACCCCGTACACGGCTTGGAGGGAGGTGCCGGGCAAACTCGGCAGTACAGCTCCGAACACCGTGTCGGCATCAGAGTGCGGGATGTCGGTGAGGGCACTCAGCACAGCGACGCGGGGCTCAGTCACTTTCAGACCGGCCTCTCGCAGAGTGTCGGCGAGCGCCGCATCCGTCACTGTTTCCATGACTACGACGCTATCAGTTGTTTTGATTAACTCAAGACAACTTGCGGTGAATTCGGAACCCCGATGCAGCAGCACACCACGCCGAAACCTCTGAGCAATCGAATCGAGTCGCCGGGTTCGCTGCACCGTATAGGGAGCCATTTCGGGATTTGACCGCGGACACCCTTTACGGGATTCCCCAGGCTCTCCGTGGGCAGAAGCAGTCCAGCGTTGTGCGTGGCTCCGGGTTGATCCGCGCATTAGCACTCAAGCGGAAGCGCAGAGCGGTGTCCCGCTTAGGGATCGTCTAACGGGCGGCCGCGATGTGCGGATCGATCCGCTCACGCTATAGCCCCTTAGGGAAGCCGATCGCACGCAGCTCAGGGTCGAGGTGCTTCCACTGCCAAGCGCGCTCGGCGTCTCGATCGGTTTTTCCCGATCCGCGCAAGCCGACTGCTTTCGCGGCATATGTCGCCGCATGCGGAGAGTGGTTGAACATGTGCGCTACTGCGCACGCCTGACCAGCCGCACGGGCAGCCGCAACGGCTGCCGGGGAGTCGGCTCCACTCGCGTCTCGTGCAGCGGCATGAGCTGCGAATGCCGCGGTGCGGCACGCTGTCATCGGAATCTGTCCGAGTTCCCAGGCGCGCAGAGCTGCGATCGCTGCGCGTGGCCGACCGTCATCGGGCCGTAGTTCTTCGAAGATCGGCAGAGCGCGCTCCGCGCAATCCGCAGCCCAGAGTGCAACCGCGTGATGAATCGACGGCTCAGGGTTTGCCCACTTCGCCTGTTGTTCTTCGCTCACCCTCTGATCATCTCAGCAATCACACGCGCAAAACTCAACCGTTTGCCCTTTGCTTCAGAAGTGCGGACGCTTAGGTAGTTGAAAGTCCCGTAAGGGAATCCGTTTACGAGACGTCTTTTATCACGGAACCTCACCGCCCATACGTCCCAGGGGCGTGGTAGGTTGGATGCAATCGTTCAGCCCGCCCGGTATTCCGGTGTGGGCTGGATTTCTTTAACATGGCAGAATCGGGCTGTGGCCTCGCCTTCAAAGAAGTATCAGACGATCGATCAGCAGGTCGCACTCCTGAGAACCCGTGGCCTCGACCTTGACGGAGAACCGGAACGTTGGCTCCGCTCCGTGAACTACTACCGACTCAGCGGCTACTGGTACATCTACCGACAGTCAGTCGTTTCGGAAGACGGTAAAGTAGATCGATCGGATCAGTTCGAAGCCGGAACAACCTTTTCTTCCATCACAGACCTCTACGAATTCGATCGAAAACTCCGCACCCTTTTGCATGACGGTGTCGAACGTGTAGAAGTGGCCCTCCGCAGCCAAGTCAGTTATGTGCTCGGCGCTCACGGACCACTTTCATACGAAATCGCATCCACTTTTCGAGATACCTTCGATCACCAAGGTTGGCTCGCGGATGCGAATAGACGCGTGACCAGGGCTTCCCGACGATCTCCATCCATTCAGCACCATCAAAACCAGCGCAGCGGCGTCATCCCCATCTGGGTTCTTGTCGACGTTCTCGATCTTTCCGACGTCTCCAAACTTTTCGAAGGCATGAAAGCTAGCGATCAATACGCTGTCGCCGAAGGGCTAGGTTTGCGCATCGACTTGGATAAAGTCACCGGAAATCAGCGAAACAAATCGCTCAAGAACCACCCGCTGGCTCGCTGGCTCGAGCAACTGTCAGTCGTCCGGAATATTGCAGCCCACCATGGGAGGCTCTGGAACCGAACGGTCGTCCCAGCCCCAACCGCCGCTATGAAAACAATCGAGGGCCTGGAGGGCCTCCCCAAGGGGCAGAGCGAGAATATCTTCGGCGCTCTCGCTGTCATCGCGAAGATTCTCCAGACGACATCACCGGGCTCGACCTGGGCCCACAAGGTGGGCGTTTTAGCGGGCCAGTCTCTCGACAAGATGCCTGGGCGTTCAGCGCGGGAGATGGGTTTTCCCGACGACTGGCGCACAACGAGACCTTGGGCTGACCACTAGGCGAGGGCCGCATGCGAGCTTTCTCCTGTGGGTTTAGTGGAGATCCTAAGTAGCCGGCCGGCAGTGCCCACAGCAAACCTGGGACAAGGGAAGGACTTCGGACGCGTCCACGACCGAGGTTACTGTTTGCCTGACTCATTTCGAGTTCGAATGGACAAAACGGGCGTCCGCGGTCATGTACTGAGTGAATGTAATCATCGGAGGGCACACCATGGACAACGCTGAACTCGAACTCTTGCTCCGCGATACGGCACCCCAGCCGCCGCTGCCCACAGGGCTGGCCGGACATCGGGAGCGAATCCTCGCCGAAACGCTGCCTCGCCGCGCGCGACGTTGGCGGGCATGGACTGCCGGGGTCGTTGCTGCGGGGTTGCTTCTCGGCGGAGGGACAGCGGCGATGGCTGCCGGCGGCATGGAAACGCCCTGGGGCTGGGTCGCAGACAATGTCTTCTCTGTCTCCAACGGTGCCGAGATCTGCTTCGCCGGCTTCACCGTCAGCTTCTCGGATGGAGTGAACGAGAACTCAGACATCGCGCGTGAAACACGGGCGTTTGTGGGCGCGCTCGATCTGGAAACGTTGGACACTGCGCAAATGGAAGCCGAAATCCGTGAGTCGAATCTCACCGCTCAAGATGAAAATGGCGACACGGTTGCGATCTCCAGGAGTGATGCTGAGGTCAAACAGATGGCTGTGTGGCGGGTGGCCTCGAACTTGACGTGGAAGCACCTAGAAACGAAAGGTTATGACCCTAATCTGGTCGGCTTCGACATGGCCGCGGAAGGATGCGGCTTGTGAGCACCGTTGACG
The DNA here is from genome assembly GCF_015864955.1 of Salinibacterium sp. NK8237. NCBI lineage: Bacteria > Bacillati > Actinomycetota > Actinomycetes > Micrococcales > Microbacteriaceae > Salinibacterium > Salinibacterium sp. NK8237. Next base: position 1,576,371 of record NZ_JADYWE010000001.1, read on the forward strand.
AACAGGCCAGATTCGCGGCTGTTATTAGGGGCAACGAGGGCGACTTGTATCGCTACTTCTTGCGCAGGATCACGAACCCTGCTGATGCCGCCGAAGCATACGGCGAGTTGTTGATCACAGCGTGGAAACTCCACCGCAAAATGCCTGCAGAAGAGACTGACGCACGCATGTGGCTCTTCGGAGTCGCTCACAACGTGTTGCGAAGCACCAGACGCAGCTCCGCACGTCACTCCTCCGCGGTGCGCAGGTTCGCCGACGAACTGCGAACCACCGCGGCGTTCCCGGCTGACGACAAGGGAGCTGAACTCCGCGACGCAATCGCATCACTTTCGGCAGCTGATGCCGAGCTAATCCGGCTGATCTACTGGGATGGCTTCAAATCACACGAGGCAGCAGTCATCGTCGGAGTCAAACCTTCGACCCTGAGATCCAGAATGACAAGCATCAAGGCGCAGCTGCGCACGCTGTTGTCCCCGGCGCCGACTGAGCCGGTGAACCCTGCGCACATACCGTGTCTATCAGCGCGGTAGCGCGCGAATTCGGAGCGGGTTGCGGGCGGGTGGCGAAAGAGGGCGGTTTATGGTGACGCTCAATAGTGATCGCGTGCTTGGAGGATCACAATGTGGGAGTTGGTGACGTAGTAGACGAGTCGGTTCGTTTCGTCGATGCGCCGCGACCAGGCGCCGCTGAGGACGTGCTTGAGTGGTTCCGGTTTTCCGATCCCGGTGAATGGGTCGCCGAGAACGTCAGCGATGAGGGTGTTGATCCGTTTGAGCGTCTTGCGGTCTTGGGTTTGCCAATGGACGTAATCTTCCCAACCGTTTTTGTCGAACGCGAGCGTGCGGCTCATGCGTCGAGAAGATCGTGCTGTTCAAACTCGCCACGTCGAGCGCGCTCGATTGCGTCGAGTAGACGCTCAGCGTTTGCGGGGTTGCGCAGCAAGTAAGCGGTCTCGATGATTGCGTCGTAGTCGTCTTTCGAGAGGATGACTGCGTTGCCGTGCTTGGAAACAACCTCGACCGCAGTGTGGTCATCGTTGACGCGCTGGATGAGTCCGAACAGGCTCTTGCGCGCCTCGGTTGCTGTGATTGCGGGCATGACGACTCCTTGATAAGTGGTACAGCATACTGTACCACTTAGCCATGGGAGGCTGTCCGGGGCGCAGGTTAACGGTCATCCGTGGCATCGTGATCCTCGTGCGGGCGAGAGGCCAGCGGTCACTTCGCGCCGGGTGATCCACGCGTCGACCGCTGAGTTGAAGAGGCCAGGCGCTTCGATATTCCAGGCATGACCGACACCGTCGGCGATCGTCGCCACTGCATCGGGCATCACGCGCGAGACATGGCGCGCGGACTCTGCCGCAAGCGGCGGTTCGTTCTCGCCGGCGATGACGAGTGTGGGCACGGTGCATACCGCCAGGCCGTCGAGAGAAACCCCGTCGAAAACGTCACGAACCATGCGTGTGTAACTTGACCGCGCGAATCTTGGGACCGTCGAGAGAAACTCTTCGCGCCGGTCGCCTGTCAACCCCATTGAGTTCGCCGCCAACCGTTGAAATACGCGCGTGCCAGCCATGAGTGACGCTACCCATTGCACTGCGCGTGGGATGCCGGTCACTTTCGATGTCACGATGCCGGAAATGAACGCGGATTCGATCCTTGCAGCATTCCGGCCGAGCACTCGAAGCGCGACGTCACCGCCCACAGATAGCCCAACAAGGTGTACTTGTTGCGTATCCGCAATCTCGGATATTAGCCGCGCCACTCGGTCTGCAGTCTCGTCAAGGGACCGCCAAGGAAGGTGGGCGCTTGCCCCGGAACCCGGCAAGTCGACAGTGACACAGTGGAAGTCCGAGAGCGCGGCGACCTGTCGATCCCATGCCCACCCGGTCCAACCCCCACCGTGCAGGAACACAATGACTGGCTTATCCGGGTTCGGACCGATTTCGTGTGCCAGTTCAGCCGCCATCCTCAGACTCTAGTCAGCAGTCGAAGTTCGCGCGCTCAGAGCAATTACGGAGACGCGAGAACCGATGACAAACTTTGCCATCGAGCGTACAGTGAAGGAATGGCAACGATGAATGTGTCCCTTCCTGACGCTTTGAAGCAGTTCGTTGAAGAACAGGTAAGCGAGCACGGGTACGGCACGAGTAGCGAGTTCGTGCGCAATTTGATCCGGAATGAGCATGCTCGCACGCAACTGCGTGCACTCGTCGTGGAGGGGATGACGTCGGGGCCAGGATCCGAGCTGGATGATGCGTACTTCCACCAGCTTCGTGAGCGAATCAACAACCACGGCGTTGACACCCCGTGACGTCCCGCCGCGTCGTCACGACCAGACGCGCCGATCAGGACATCGACAATGCCGTGGAGCACTACCTGACAGAGGGCGCCGCTGACGCCGCAATGGCATTTGTTGATGCGCTAGATAAGGCGCGCGACCTACTCGGGTCGCAACCGTCGATCGGGTCGCCGCGGTTCGCAGTCGAGCTAGGCATGCCGGAGCTTCGAGGGCTTGCGTTGCAGAAGTTCCCCTACGTGGCGTTTTACACAGATGATGCCGATGCCGTTCGCATCCACCGCATCCTTCATACTCGGCGCGATATCCCCGCTGAACTCTCCGAACTATGATGCGACGCGTACGCAGAGAGACGGGTTCCTCAGCCGCCGCAGTCGAACAGCTACGAAACGGTCGAAGTTTTCACACTGACGACGTCCACTCGATCAGCGGCGCATCTTTGGGCACGTAGAGCGGATGCCGAGGATGGCCATCCTTGGTGACTCCGAGTGTGTGCAACTGCGGCAGAACAGCCATCGCCTGAGCCACACGCTTCGGGGAGGCGTTGGCGCCCCATCCTGCGACGACGGTTCCCGTGAGGTTACCGAGCACGCTGTCATTTTCGGGGCCAACAGGATCAGCCGCCGCGAGCATCACCTTCGGGTCCTTGGTGCGGAACGCATAGAGGTTGAGGATCACCATGCCGCCATACCCGTCGCGTTCAGCGAAGCCAACGCAGCGCCGCAGTGTCGGATCGAGCTGATTGGCATCGGCAGTGCTCGGATTGAGCAGCACGAACGTGATCGTCGGAAGCGTCGGATCCCAGACGCGAGTCAACGAATAGCGGTAGTCGCCACGGATATCTGCAGTCGCAGATACGAACTCGGTCATCGGGTCTCCTTCGGCCAATTCATCCTGTCACACCGCACCATCCAGCTAGGGACACCCACCAGCCAGACACGCACGGCGAACCCAACTTGTCTGAGGTGTAGAGTTGCGAGGCAGATGAACACAGTGATCGGAGCACCTGCATGACGCCAGCAGTGCAACAAGGCCGGCTCGCCGCGCAGGCAGCCGGAGTCCTGCTTGGGCGCATCGGTGCCGGCGAGTGGCCCTTGGGACACAAGCTGCCGGGCGAGACGACACTGGCGGCCGAGATCGGGGTCGGGCGCTCAACACTGCGGGAGGCCATCCGTGAACTTGCCGGCCAGGGCGTGCTCGAAAGCCGTCAAGGCTCGGGCGTCTTCGTGATCTCGACCGACATTGCCGAGGACTGGGATGTCGTGCTGCGCCGAGTCTCCGTTGCATCCGTCATCGAGGCTCGGGTCGCCATCGAGGCCGAAGCTGCCGCGCTCGCCGCGCATCGCCGCACACCATCAGACTTGCGGGCGATGCGCCGAGCACTCGCCCGCCGCTCGGGCTCGCACCACTCTGCCGAAGAGTTCGCTGACGTCGACATGGCGCTTCACCGGGAAGTCGTCGCGGCATCCCACAATGAAGTGCTGCTCGAACTGTTCGACGGGTTCGTGCCGCGAGTGCGAGTTGCGATGATTGAGATGCTGAAGCTGCGCCCCATCCACGACTACGAGGTAGACCAAGCCGCTCACAGTGCTCTGGTCGAAGCGATCGCCGAACGGAACCCGGCCGCCGCCGCCGAGTGCAGCCGGGCGCACCTCACCGGCGTGCATCGAGCCCTCTCGTGAGCGACGGCACCACCACGAACGACAGCACCTCCATGAACGAAAGCACCTCCGTGAACAGCAACCCCACCGTCGTCGAGCTGCGCGGGGTCACGTTCCGCCGCGGCGAGCGCACCATCCTCCACGAGGTCGACCTCACCGTGCGCGCGGGCGAACACTGGGCGCTCCTCGGCCCCAACGGCGCCGGCAAGAGCACCATTCTCGGTTTCGTCGGCGCCTCAGCGCACCCGACCTCCGGAACCGTGGACATCCTGGGGCAACGCCTCGGCCGAGTCGAACTGCAGGCACTGCGTCGCTCGATCGGGCACGTCAACCCGCGTCATCCGCTTCACGCACCCCTCACGATTCGGGATGTCGTACTCACTGGCCTCACCGGATCCCTCGAGACTCCCCCGCGCTGGGAACCCACCGCGCAGCAGACCCAACGCGCGTCAGAGCTCATCGAACAGCTGGGGCTGGCAGGCAAGGATGCCCACCGCTGGCCGACGCTGTCGCAAGGAGAGCGCGGCAGAGCACTCATCGCCCGCGCCCTGATCGCCGAACCCGACCTGCTGCTTCTCGACGAACCCAGCACCGGGCTGGATGTCGCGGCGCGCGAGCAACTCCTCGAAACCATCGACACGCTCACCCACAGCTTTCCGCGACTGGCCTCAATTCTCGTGACGCATCACCTCGAAGAGCTGCCCTCCACAACATCCCATGCCGCGTTGATTGCGAATGGTCGGATCTCGCAGGCCGGGCCAGCCGAACAGGTGTTGACCACTGAAAACGTCACGACCGCCTTTGCGCATCCGATTCTCGTCGGGCAACACGACGGGCGCTGGTTCGCGCTGCCCGGTCGCAAGCGTTCGCTCGGGCCGTACGCTGTGACGTAGAGGTGATTGTTCGTAAACAGAAGTTGTGTCGGGCCCCGTTGCCAGCGTGATCAGTCGCTGCTGACAGCGGCCAACTCGCGTTCGGTTCCTAAAATGATCATGCGCAATCCGTGCTCGAAAACATCCTCGCCCAGGGGATCCCCTCCAGTACGCATGGCAACCACGAATGTGTCGAGTGCAGGCCCGTCGAGTATCTCCATCGGATTCACAGCGCCGCCTACTCCCATGCGTTGCGCCTCGGCCGCGGCCTGCTCCTTTAAGACGAACCCGGTCACGTAATGCGAGACGACGGCGATGGTGCGTACAGCTAGCGCCGGATCAAACCCGAGGGCTGCCAGCGCGGCGATTTCGTCACCGAAGAGCCGAACGGTTTCAGGGCTTGCTGTGCGAACGGACGCAACAATGCGAGCCCCATCCCGATGGCTCAGCATTTCCGTGCGATACGCGCGGGCGCGTCGCTCTACCCATTTCTGCCAACCCTCATCGGGCAGAGGAGCGCCCATGCCGGCGCTGAGGATTATGGCGTCACCCATCCCGTCAAGAAGGGCTTGCTTGTTGGCAAAATGCCAATACAACGCGGGCGATTTGACCCCGAGCTCGACCGCCAGCCGCCGCGTGGTGAGTTCGTTCAAACCAACCGTGTCGGCAAGGGCGAGCGCTGTCGCAGTGATCGACTTCCGGGTGAGTGTCGGTCGTTTTGTTGAAGCCATCTTGACACCTTATCGACGATAAGCCATAGTTGCACCAACACTTATCACCGATAAGGAATTGCGATGGTTGCAACGTTGCCAGCGGGTGGGACGACTGCACGTTCTCGCCACCGACATCGTCACGTTCTACAACCACACACCCATCGCCATGAAGGGAACGCTCATATGCTCGTCATCGCCGGATACCTCCTTCTCGCCCCCACTGAACGCGACAGATTTGTCGCTCAACACCTCGACCTCGTGGCTCGGGCACGCCTAGCGCCGGGGTGCCTAGACCTCGCCATCAGTTCAGACCCCGTCAACGACGCCCGGGTCAATACATTTGAGCGGTGGGAGAACGAGGAGGCGTTAGCTGCGTGGAGGAAGATCGCAAACTCCCCGCAGCTAGATATCGAATTCCTTGGTGGAGACATGGCGAAATACCATATCGACAAGACCGGACCCGTTTTCTAAGAAGAGGCTCCGCCGCCGCCTTCCAGCATCCGATCCACGTCAAGCAACACGACGGCCGGTGGTGCGGGCTGATGGCCGACCGGACCTGGCGCGGCGGGCCGACCAACGATCAGCTCACGAGTTGATCGCTGCCAAGAGTTGAAATCGCCCGGGCCGCCCTCCACCAGCGGCGACCGCAACGAGGCATTCGCGAACAAGGGCGTGTCCCTCAATGATCAGGGTGCGATCCCATGCGCTGCGGTCTTGCTCGTCGAGGGTCACCAGTTCGCCGTCACACTAAATCGAGGGTCACGGATCTAGGCTTGCTCAGGCATCAATGACGATTTCGGCTAGGCGCGCTCGCTAGAGAGTCCCGACAACAGCCCTCTACGCCAGCAGCGCCAACGCCATGAGCCCCGCGGCGCCGCCCATGCTCAGCACTTCGACGCGCGCGAGCAGCCCGGGCGATCGCTGCGTTAGCCGCAGCGACCGCTCGAACCACACAGTGAAAATGACGTACCCGGCCATGCCGCCCAACAGTGGCGGCAGGAACGCCACCCCGTGATGGTGACTTTCGCTGGCATCGACGCCGCCCGAACTCATCGCCATGATCATTCCCGCCATCAAGACGAGACCGAGGGCCGAGTGCAGCGCCATCATCCCGGAGGGATGGGCTGCATTGGCCCCGGCACCCGTTCCCGCCGAGCGAGCCGAACGGGAGTTGGGTCGCGCGCCGAACCCTACGAGCATCCCCGAGACGAGAAGCGCCATCACCCAGACCAGCGGATGAAGCAGCCCCCACGAGAGCGACACATCCAGCATCGCCGCGAGCATCACAATCGCCGCAAAAGACTGCAGCTGCATTCCAGTACGCCGCGCACCCACGGTGCAACACGTGCCGAGCGCCGCCGGCAGCAAGGCCGCCACGTGCAAGGTTTCCACTGTTTTCCGCTTCCGCTCTCGCTCTCCTCGCCGCTCCCTAGTGGCCGTGCTCGCTATCGTGGTGGGCGCAGTGGTCACCGTTTTCTTGGGCCGGGGCGGGGATGTTGAGTGCCGGGTTCATGCCGAAGAAGCCGTTGGGCTTGAGGGTGAACTTGGCGTAGTCCATGGGCATGACGGGCCAGTCTTCCATGCGGGGGAAGTGGGTGAGACCGAAGGTGTGCCACACGACAACATCTTCGGCTTCAACCGAGGCGTCATCCGCAATGTATTTGGCAATGCCGTCGCCACCCGGGTTCTGGTGCACGAAGTCGCCGGCCGCATACCGTTCGCTTGGGTCGTACTTCGTCACGTAGAGATGCTTGGTCGTGAACAGTGCTCGCTTCGCAATCGATGACGACTCGTCTGCCATCAAGGTCGGGCTCTCCTGGGGGTAGAGAACGTACGACGTGGGGCGTCCAGTGCGGTTGACCTTGTCTGCGCTTGAGATCTGCCAGACACGCGATGCCGCACCGTTAGCAACTCGGCCTGACTCGCCTTCCGAGCGGATGCGCGTGACCTGCTTCGTGAAGGCGTTGCCGTATTCATTGCCCGGCCCCATCGGCACGCGCACAGCGTCAATCTCATCCACGCTGTTGGCTACACCGTCGACGGTCATGTCGAGTCGTGCCGAAAAGAGGTGCTGGTGATTGGGGCCACCGAGGCCAGGGGCAACTTCCGAGGCGTAGGGGTAGTCCGAGCCATCCGCTTGCAGTCCGGGATACGCCGACGTGAAGAGGATGCCCGTGAGCTTCGATTCGCATTCGATGGTGCCGTCGAGGTACAGGTACCAGTAGAAGCCGTAGTCGTAGTTTCCGACTGTGGTGAAGAAGGAGATGACGAGTCGACGAGAGCGCCGAACTTCCGAGGCGCCTGTGAAGAGATCGGTGTGCTTCCACAGTGTGCCGAAGTCTTCCTCGTGCATGCAGATGCCGTTCTGAACGACCTTGGGAGAACCCAGCTCGTCGGCGAAGACCGCGTCAAAGTACGTGATCTCGCCAACACAGTCGCAGCCGAGGGCGAGCGAGTTCGTGTAACGACCGAACAGGTACTCGCCGGTGTCGAAGTAGTTCTGCCAGAAACGGTTGGGCTGCGGGTCGGCGTAGGGAACCACCATTTCGCTAATCGACCCGCGATACATGATTGGGCGGTCGACACCCTGGTCGGCAAAGCTGAGGTTGCGCATGATGAGACCCTCGCGCATGTCGAACCCGATCTGGAATTTCCAGTTGCCCCACTCGACCTGTTCACCGTCGACGAGATAGCTGGGGCCTTCCGGCTGAGTGATGACAATCGGCTTGAGCGCATCGAGCGGTGGTCCCTGCACTGCCGGGTCGTCGTAATTGCCGCCCTCGGCGGGGATCGGATAAACCTCGTTGTCGACAATGCGCGTCACTTTCATCGCGGCAATGTCGACGTAGGCGGCGAGACCGTCAATCGGGTGCGCCCACACGTGGTCGCCCACGTAGTCAGAGCGGAACGCGAAGATACGCAGAATGCGGCGACCCTCCTCTTCGGGAAAGTCGTAGTAGCCGGAGGAGAGCGGCACAACTTCGACGTCGTTTACGGTGACGCCGCGCTTCGCAAGAGCCGCGATCCAGCCTTCGTCTTGGGCGACGATCTCGCCGACGAGCTCGAATTCTGTGTCGAGGATAGGCAATTGTCCCGCTGATCCGTCGAGCACCGACGTTGAGATGACGGCTCCGAGCCCCAACGAGATGATGTTGTCGCTGGAGTGGCCGGTTGCGAGATCAAGCAGCATGACGCGTGCTTGGCGGTCGGGCATTTCCCCGCCCGCTGCCTCCCACGCTTTCACTTCGTTCTTGGCGGGCTCCTCGAGGCCGACATAAACGAAACGAGTGGTCGTGGTGAAGAAATCCACCGTCGAGGCGATGTCGCGAATCGCGGTGATCTCGTCGGCGCTCAGGCTGCTGAGCGGATGCTGCGGCGCAGTCGAATTGTGGTGGGCCAAGACTGATTTGTCGTTCGTGATCGTCATTCGATTTCCTTCACTTGCGGGGGATGGGGATGATGTGTGCGTGCCGGGCTGGAGCGCCGGACCAGTGCACAGGGTTGTCCAGTGCGGCGCTCCAGCCCGAACGGATCAGGCGTCGATTGAGTCGATAATCGATTCGTAGGTTGCGGGCTTGGTGCGCTTGAGGATGACTGCCTGAACCAGACCGACGGCGGGAGCGATCACGATCAGCAGCAGGAGCAGCACACTCATTGCGCCGAAGACGGGGGCTCCCTCGGCATTGACGTCTCCGACCATGATCGGGAAGTACGCGATGATGATCGCGGCGCTGGCGATGAGACCTACCAGGCCCAGCACAGGTGCCAGCTTGGTGTTCCACACTCGTGTGTCGCTCTTCGTGCTGGCGAAGTACACAATGACCGCGACACTCGTGAGAGCCATCAGAATCGCGATGGCTAGCGTTGCGACACCAGCGAACCACGTGAATACCTGGACCACGGGGTCGAGCCCAAGCACCGCAAAAAGAGTGATCAGGGTGCCGGCTGTTACGGTCTGCACGAGAGAAGACAGGTGCGGCGACAGGTGCTTGGAGTGCACTGAGGCGAGACGTTCCGGAAGCACACCCGTGTTCGACATCGAGTGCTGGTAACGCGTGATGACGTTATGGAACGAGAGCACACACGCGAACATTGCCGTGATCAGCAGGATGTTGACGATGATCTCGCCCGCGACACCGAGGTACTGCGCCACGGTGACCAGAATCATGGCGCCAGGATCTTGGGCCGCGACATCCACCACATTTTCTGGGCCCCACGCCATCACGATCGCCCAGCTGGCGACCGTGTAAAACACACCAACGCCGATGACGGCGCTGTAGGTGGCGATGGGGATGGTGCGGTCAGGGTCTTTTGCTTCGTCACGGAACACCGCGGTCGCTTCGAAGCCGATGAAGGCGGCAATGGCGAACATGAGGCCGACGCCCGGCGAACCGCTGACGATGTTGGTCGGGTAGAAGGGCTCGAGAGTGAGCCCCTCCGCACCGCCCGAAGCGACAACCGCAATCACGAGCGCGATGACGATGCCGACCTCAGAAACGAGGAAGACCGCAAGCACCTTGGACGAGAGATCGATGTGGCGATAGCCGAGCACACCGACAACGGCAACGACGAGGAGCGAGAAAACCCACCACGGAATCTCCGGGCCGCCCAACGACATCGCCGTCACGCTGAGGATGTAACCGACGTAGCCGTGCACCGACACCTGAATGGCGGTGTACGTGAGCATCGCAAGCCACGCACTCGCCAGCCCAGCCGGGCGGCCAAGGCCGTAGCCGACATACGTGAAGAATGCCCCCGGCTTCGGAACGTGACGGGCCATGGCAGAGAGGCCGACAGCGAAGAGCAGCAATACGACGCCAGAGATGACATACATGCTCGGAAAGCCGACACCGTTGCCGATGAGGATGCCCAGCGGCACCGCCCCTCCGACCACAGTGAGCGGTGATGCAGCGGCAACAACCATGAAGACAATCGCGGCGACTCCGAGCTTTCCGGAGAGTTTTGGCTTAGCCAAGGTGTCTGTAGCTGTTGGGGGTGTTCCAGTGGCGGTCATTGCTGTCGTCCAATCAAACGGGAGAGGGGAATGGTCGTAAAGACACTCTGCCGAGGCCGGGTTGCGCCGCTGTCACCGCGCGGTAAAAACATCCGTCGCGTGAATGAGACGAGTTTCTAGTGCTGTCTCATTTGGGCTTACCTGCCGGAAACATTTCGGTCTCGCCGCTGTAATCGACCACCGCTAGAGTCGTCGAATCTCGGCACTCTAGGAGCACGCGATGTCAGCACTTGAACGCGCGATCGCGCAGCGCCACCCGGTTCATGGTTTTAGCCGCGAGTCACCGCTTCACGGCCTCGATCGCCGCAGCATCGGTTTCGTCGAGGTGCTTGCTCAATCGGTATCGGCCATTGCCCCGGCGGCAGCCGCCACCACTATGCCGCTGCTGGTCGCGAGCATCGCGGGATCAGCCACCGTCTTCTCGATCGCTACCGCCGGTCTTCTCGCTCTCCTTATCGCCTTCACCGTCAACCAATTCACGCGCCGCATGGCCGCCACTGGATCGCTCTACACCTTTGTGGCCAAAGGCTTCGGCACTGACCGCGCGGGTACAACCGCGACTCTGGCAACAAGTGTTGGCATGCTCATTGGCTACAGCTTCATCGCAATGTTCGCTTTGGCCGGAGGCACCTACTACGTGTCGATCGTTCTCGCGAGAGTCATTCCGGACCTCATCGGCTCACCGCTCGCGACGGGCGGGATCATGGTGGTGCTGGCCAGCATTGTGCTGCTGGTTCTCGCCCGCGGCATCCGGCTCTCCTCGAGAGTGACGCTCATGGTGGAGACGCTCTCGGTCGCGGTGCTGCTCATCCTTATCGTTGCTCTATTGATTCAGATTGGGCCTCACACGGACTGGTCAGCGGTCACTCGTCAGTCCTTCGCAGGTTCGACTGGGTCGTTTTCTGGAATCGCGGTCGGCGCGGTGTTGGCGCTCACTGCCTATGTTGGTTTCGAAAGTTCAGCCGCTCTGGGCGTCGAGGTGCGACGCCCGTTTAGAAACATCCCGCGCGCACTGGTCTGGACCGTGCTGGGCTCTCTCCTCTTTTACGTACTCGCCGCGACCGCTCAAGTGATGGGCTTCGAGGTGCTCGGAGCCGACTTCAGCCAGAGTACGTCGCCGGTCAACGAATTAGCAGAAGGATTCGGGCTCGGCTCCTTTGCCCTTGTTCTCGATATCGGAATCGCGGCATCGTTTCTCGCTTGCACAATCGCGTCAACCACCGCGCTCGCTCGAGTGCTCTTCTCGCTGAGTCGCGACGGAATTTTGCCGCGCCGGCTCGGCTCCACTCATCCACAACTGCACACACCGCTCTTTGCAATCGGAGTTTCGTTGCTCGCCGTGACCGTCGTGCCGCTGGCATTCGTGCTCGCTGGTGCTGGCATCTGGAACACCATGCAACTTCTACTGGTCGTCGCTGCGGCGGGCTACATTACGGCCTACATCATGGTGTGTTTCGCCGCCCCCGCATTCTTGAACCGCATCGGCGAGCTCAGCATCCGACCGCTGCTCACCGCACTAGTTGCCGGCCTCTCGCTGACCATCGCTTTCGTCACCTACCTCGCCGTTGAAGTAGCCGGAGAACGTGCACTCGCCGTCGCACTCTATGTGGCAGTCATGAGCCTGGGCACCGCCGTTCTGCTGCTGCGAGTTCGCAAGAATCCAGGCCTCGCCCTCACAATCGGCAACTACGACGAACCCACCGTCATCGATGTACTCGGCGGCACCACACAGGCAAAGCAGGCGAGTGACTGAATCGACCCCGCCCGCAGTGCCCGAGGCGACGCGCAAGCGTGGAGCCGTCGATGGCCTGCGCGCACGCCAACCCGCTGCGGTGCACAGCGCGCTGGGGGTTCTTGAGGCGGTAGCCCAACACGGCGCGGGAGTCAGCGCTCGCGAAATCTCCGAAGCTCTCGACCTGCCCCGCGCCACCACCTACCGCCTGCTCAACCTTCTCGTGCAAGACGAATACTTGGTGCGCACCCCCGACCTCCGTGGTTTCGCGCTCGGCAGCAAACTGGAACAGTTTGGCCGCGCAGTGATGCCCACAGCTCCCCCGCGCGCCGCCCGCGAGATCATCAACGAGCTTCGCGGCAGCATCCGGGCCGGTGTTCATCTTGTGCGCTACGACGCCACGCACATCGTGCTCAGCGACATCGATCCAGACTTTCCACTCAGCCACCCCGAACGCATCAGCAGAGAGCTCGACTGCTCAGCAATGGGCCGCCTCTTGCTCACCGAACTCGGCCACGACGGCCACCCCTCGTGGGCTGTCGTGCGCCCCGCGTCAAGCATCCACGCCATTACTGAACACGTCACCCGCAGCGGCTACGCGATGCAGAACGGGGAACTGCAACCAGGGCACGGATGCATCGCCGTAGCCATCCGCGACGATCACGATGTGCTCGTGGCTGGCCTCGCCGTCTCGATGCCCGGAGTGCGGGTCGAGAACCCTGCCAAGATCGTCGACTCCCTCAGGGAAGCCGCGCAGGGGTTGGCGCCGCTGTTGTCATGAAATGCGTGTGCAGCCTAATAAGCGGTTAAGTTCTAGCGCTAATTGCAATTCGTTTGGTCGCGGATGCCATTTCGATCGGAGCACTCTATGGAATCCACTTTTAGCGAACAGTACGCAGAGATCGTTCTCCGTGCGAAGAAATCGGCCCGGGCTTATCTGTGTGACGGAGAGTTCGACCACGACGGTATCGACCTCGTGCTCAATTCGATTCTGCGCTCAGAAGTTGCCGAACACTGTGGGCCACTGGGATACGCCCGCAGGGCGATCGAGTGGGGCGGCTAAGCCGAAAGCTCCGGCCGCTTCTTTTCCAAGGAACGGATGTACGCCGCATTCCCACTGATCGCCGCCTTGTACCGGTCTATGTCGGGAGAAGGAACGAACTCCACCACTAGATCGAGGAGCGCTGCGACGGCCGCATCATGCCGCCCGGCGGCGTGCAACGTAATCGCCTCAAAAGCACCCAGCGCAGCGGACTCCGGAAATGCGCCGCGTGCTGTCGCAAACACCGCCCGGGATTTGTCGTATTCGCCCAGGTTTCTGAGCGTCGAGCCGTACTGAACGTAGCAACGGCGGAGCAGATCGCCCTCCAGCCCGGCGGCGAGAGCGCCCTCATAAAAACCCCGGGCTGTTTCTTCCTGGCCAGCCGTGTCATACGCCCCTCCCAGCTCATAGAGCACTCGAGCGTTCTGGGAATGCGAGGCGTAGAGGGGAAGCAACGAATCTATTGTTGGCTGCATGTTTTCCCGGTCCCTGGCGGCGAAGATCCGGTCAAGCTCATCGTCTAGATTCATGCCGCACAGTCTGCCACGGGCGCTCTCGGCAGGAGACCTGGTCGATGGTTTTGGGTTAGTTAAGGCCAGCCGCCATTTCCCGATAGACAGTAGAGAGCTCTGTCGCGCGAGCGCCCCAGTCCGATGTTTCGCGACCTTCAAGATAGGCGGCGAGATCCTCGATGTGGGTTTGCCAGCCTGCACCGTGGTGATGATAAACATCGAGCGGCAGGCCAGACTCCTCGACGATTAGCCTCGTGCCGGCCGGTTCCTCAACCAGCGTGACGTCAATCACGCCGGGTGCGTCGTCATCCGACCAGGTCGTTATTCGCAAGTGTCTGGGTGACTCGCAAATGTCAACGCGGCCGGATCCTTCCCAGCCACTGGTAAACGTGGCGCTGAACTCTCCACCAATGGTGAGATCGCCATCCACGGTCACGATCCAACGCGCGAGTCGGCTCGGCACCGTAATCGCGGACCACAGGTCGTCGATGTTCGTCGCATAGACGTCCTCAACGAGAACGACGCCTGCGCCGTTCTCCTCCCGCACACTGCCCAGAATTTTGGTAACTCCGGATCCTTCAGGCATCGCTATTCCCTTTTCTCTCGTTTACCGCGTGCGACTTCGCTTTTTTTGCCGCGTGCGACCTCAGTGTGGAGCGCGTCGAGGCGGTGTTCCCACAGCGCGCGATATTCCTCCAGCCACTCGTCAAGCTCTTGGAGCGGCTCGGGGCGCAGCGAGTAGATGCGATGCTGCGCCTCGCTGTGAACATCCACTAACCCAACTTCACGCAAGACCCTGAGATGGCGAGAAACACCGGGGCGCGCGATCGGAAGAAGCGCTGCGAGTTCGGTGACATTCGTCGGACCCAATCGAAGTCGGGCGAGTAGAGTGCGTCGGCTTTCGTCTGAGATTGCCTGCAGCATCGTGTCCATACGTTGAATGTACCACCTTGGGTACGTACACGCGAGGTTACATTCTCGTTTTGTCTACCGCATCCGATGTACTGGTTATCAGCGTCGCATCGTAGCCGCGGGTCAACCCGCCGCGAAGGGTAGAGCACACGCAATGCACGTTTATTGATGCATCTGATAGTGCTAGGATAAACGTGCATCGCACAATGCACTGTTATCCGTGCATCGTAGTTTCGGGTCTGGCAGGGACAAAGGGAAGGAGCATCCGATGCCCACCATTGGGATCACCAACTTCAAGGACCTCGGCGCCGTCGTGAAGGTTGCACGGCAAGCACAGGGCATCCGCCAAGAGGACGTCGCAGAAACGCTGGGATTCTCGCGCAACTACCTGCGCGAAATCGAATCCGGCAAACCGAACCTCTTCGCGTCGAGGCTGTTCCGCACCCTCAATAAGCTCGGCATCCGCGTCACCGTCACGTACGAACTGACGCGTCAGAGCTCCGAAGCCGACGAGGCCCAGAGCGAGGCCGGAGCACGCGATGGCGAGTGAACTCGCAGTATTTCTTCATGAACAGCGCATCGGAACGCTAACTCGGGCCGCACGGGGTTCTGCCGAGCAAGTCCGACTCACATGGGCTGCGGACTATCAGCCCGGTGCAGTGCGCTTAACCGAAAGCTTTACCACCGTCCCCGGCGCTCGAACCGACGTGAACCTGGTGTCACGGTTCCTTGGAGGTTACGGGCCCGAGGGCAACCAGCGCGAAGCGATGGCTTCGGAGCGCGGGATACAACCGAACGATCTTTTCGGCATCCTTCGCGAATTCGGTGGATCGCTCGCCGGCGCCCTGACCTTTCTCCCGGTCGGAGACAATCCCGCGAGCTCGGCATCCTATGAACCGCTGAGCGACGCTGAACTGAACCGGATGCTGAAGAGGGCAGTTGAGGATCACGACCTTGGGCAGCGAGATGACAGCCGCTCGATGATCCCGGGCTTTCAGCCCAAACTTCTGTTGGCGAACTTCGGAGCCGGCTGGCGGCAGCCGCACGGCAGTGCCCACTCCACCCACATCATCAAGCCCCAAGTGTCATCGCGCCCTCATCTGATCGCGGACGAATACTTCAGCCACCAGCTCACCCGCGCCATGGGGCTCTCCCATTTCGAAAGCGAACTCCACACCGTCGGCCGCACCTCCTATCTGGCGATCGAACGCTTTGACCGCGCCGTCCACGGCGAAACTGTCAGGCTCGTTCACCAAGAAGACTGCGCGCAGGCCCTCGGCCTCGACTGGATAAACGCGAGCTCAAAGTTTCAAGACAAGAACTGGCCCGCGAACCCGCAACGCCCCAGCGCAGCGAGGATCGCTGAAGCTGCGGCTAGCTTAAATGGAGAAAACCCGCTCTCGGAGTGGTTGCGCCAGCTCACTTACCGGGTGCTCGTTGGCGACAACGATGGCCACGCAAAGAACACCGGAATCCTTCACCTCCCCGGCGAAGATACCCTCACCCAGCTCTACGACGCGGTGCCCAACCTCTACCAGGCAGGCCGTATCGACTGGACCATGGCCTTAGCGATCGATGGGCAATTCGACCACCGCCGCATCAGTGCCGAAC
Source organism: Salinibacterium sp. NK8237 (assembly GCF_015864955.1). NCBI lineage: Bacteria > Bacillati > Actinomycetota > Actinomycetes > Micrococcales > Microbacteriaceae > Salinibacterium > Salinibacterium sp. NK8237. The sequence goes on from NZ_JADYWE010000001.1 coordinate 1,592,738, forward strand.
GGCTCATCAATGAAGCCACAGGTTGGGGAGTCATGACGCCGAGATCAATCGAAAAAACGGTCACAGAGACCTTCGCGGCATTCAGCTCAGCGCTCAACAGCACTCGGCCACCCGCCGGCATTTCGCCCGGTCTCCTCGACGGCCTGGAATGGAATCTCAGCCGCCTGATCGCTGGGGATGAGATCAGCGAACCGCGGCGCTAAGGGATCGACTAACTGGCATCAGCTGACGCAGAGGCGTGCAGTCCAATCATCCATCCGCGCGCGGAGGGCGCTCTCAGTGAGGTCGCTGTATCCGACACCGAGATAGTTGGGGGCCCAGGTTTCAACGCGCGAGGCCGACCGGGCGGCAGCCACCAGATCCCATGCCTGGATGTCGGGAAGGGAGTGCCCCGATTCGCGCTCGTATTCCGCGAGAAAATGATCTGCCGCATCGATGGATCCGAGGAGCACGAGGTCGAGGCGGCACCATGACACATCCAAGCCGCGTGGAGCGCTGCGAGCGCCCGACCAATCGACGACACCGGTGAGCACGTCACCCTCCCACAGGGCATTTCCGCACCAAAAATCGTAGTGAGTGAGAACGCGGTCAGCCCGATCAAGTTGCTGCCACGCCCCGCGCCCACGAGTCTCTATCGCGCTGACACCCTTCGGGGTTTCCCACGACAGGGTTCGGAGGCCGACACTGTCGAGTTCGTGGATCTGGGCCAATACCGCCGCCATCTGCTCTGCGACCCTGCGCAGTGGCACGTCGGGTGAGGGCGGGCCGCCGGGGACCACCGACGTGACGATGAACGGGGATTCGCCGAACTGACCGGTAGCGACGAGCCGCGGCACACGCTCCCCCAGAGCAGCGACTCGGTCGAGGATTGGTGGCTCGTGCACGACCGCATCGTCCAGTGTCGGGAACACTCTGACGACATACTCGGCGGTCGAGTCCGCGACCACAAGCGTCGTCGCGTGCTGGCCGCCAGCCAGCGGTCGAACGAGCGTGATCGCGCGACCCAGCTTCTCCGACACTGCGGCGATAACGCCATCCACCTCCACAACCGTCACGTAACTCATACTCGCATGTGCTGAACCGCATTAGGACGAGGCGGTCAGCTGTAGTCGGCCGCGACCGACTGGGTTGTCGCGTCGAGCGTGATCATGCCGCCGTGGGGAATGATCCACTGGGGTCGGGTGTGGCCGAAGGGGGCACCGACGCACACGAGCCCGAGTGAGATGCTAGTCGCGTGACTGCATCCGCGAATCGTGAGCACGCTTCGATTGAGGTGCGCCCCTATACCGAGCTGGATGCCGCCAGCACGCTGGCCGTCTTCATCGCCGCGGTGACCCAAACGGCATCCGCTGACTACACCGTCGAGCAGACGGAAGCCTGGGCGGATATCGATGCGCGGGACCTGCACTCTTGGGGCCGCGCGATGGCGGCGCGAAACAGTTTTGTCGCGACCATCGATGAAGAGGTCGCAGGGTTCTCCGATGTGAGCGCCACCGGGTACATCGACATGATGTTTGTCGCGCCGCGATTTCTGCGACGTGGGGTTGCGCGGCGGCTCCTCGCTCACGCGGAAGCCGTGGCTTCCGATTCGGGAGCACGCGTGCTGACCGCCGACGTGAGCATCACCGCCAGACCGTTCTTCGAACGTTTCGGATTCGTCGTCACTGCTGAACAGCATCCAGTGAAGCGCGGCGTTGAGCTGACGAACTTCGCGATGCTCAAACCCCTGCCCTAATCAGCGCTCACAGGTAGTGGAGTGAGCGCAGGTTCGGCGGGAACAGGCCGGAGAAATCCCCTCTTTGCAGCCCGCGATCCCCGAGCTGTGCGGCAGATAATATTGCAGGATGACCGGACCTGAGGGCGCTCTAGGAGCGGTGCTCGAAACGATGTCCTGGGTCGGCCTCGTTCCCGGCATCCCGCTACTCCTTTTCGGCTGGATTCTCGCTCTGCGGGCATGCAAGTGGATCGCGACCACTGCCGAAGTATTCGAAGCCGGAGGCTTTCAGGGCTTTCGCTGGTCCGATGGTGATGGCAGGCAGTACTCCGTCCTTCACGAGCCATCCGAGGTTCCGAACATGGATGTCGGCGCCCCAGTCACGCTCCACTACGACCAGTGCCATCCCTCTCGGTGGAGTCTCGCACGGCCCCGCCGCACGAACGCCGCCATCGTCATCGGCTCGATACTCACCGGAATTGGCCTTCTGAGCGTCGTTGCGGGCTTCATTCTGATGGCGTTGTGAGCATGCGCTCAGGCTACTCGCCACCCCCGACACTTTTCTCACGACTAAGGGGCACCTCAGAGAGCAACGCTCATCCCTCGCTCGCCTTCGACGGCGACGCTGGGATCGCCGAAGCAGGCGGCGGTGAGGTGGTCTCCTTCCCCACGAACTCGTGCCCGAGTTCATCCCAACTCCGCCCCAACTGTGGCAGGGTGGTTTCGTGTCACCACGGCAACCATCAGACCATGATTATGACTCGGCCCCAGCGACAAACGTGCTTCGTCTGGCGGCCTTCGCCTCTGAGCCCGGAGGGGGAAACCCTGCCGGCGTCGTCCTCGATGCCTCCGCTCTCAGCGACGCTGCGATGCAGCGAATCGCTGCGGATGTCGGGTACGCCGAGACAGCGTTCCTCATCGAGCCCGGCAGCGACACCGACAGAACCGTTCGAGTGCGCTACTTCTCTCCCGTGGCCGAGGTGCCATTTTGCGGCCACGCGACCGTTGCGACAGCTGTTGCTCTGGCAGAGCGCCGGGGAACCGGTTCCTTCACATTCGAGACTCCGGTTGGGCTCGTCATCGTTCACACAGCGCGATCGGATGCGGATTCGGATGCGGCCATCACTCCAGCAGGAGGCGCGGCTAGCGCTTCGGTGACAGCCTCGTTCACGAGCGTTGAACCTCACGTTCGTGAACTCGACCCCGTGGTTGCCGACACTCTGCTCTCGCTCTTGGGACTCCAGCGTTCCGACCTCGATGACCACTGGCCTCTGGGGGAGGCCTTTGCCGGCAACTGGCATCCCATTGTCACGATCCGCTCCCAAGAAGTCTTTGATGCCTTTAGCTTCGACCCGGCCAGCATCCGTGCTCTGATGGACGAGCGCGGATGGGCGGGAACGGTCACCGTGGTTTGCCGCCAGCACTCCGATGAGTCGTCAACCCTGCGGGTGGAAGCGCGCAACCTTTTCCCGGTGGGCGACATCACCGAAGACCCCGCCACGGGGTCAGCGGCCGCGTCGCTCGGCGCATACCTTCGAGCGTTGGGGGCGATCGAGCCTCCCGCCCGGTTCGGGGTGCACCAAGGGCGCCATGTTGGCCGCCCCAGCCTGCTCATGGTCGACGTGCCGCCCACCGGTGGCGTCACCGTAACAGGCACCGCAACCCCCATCTCCTGACCCAGTCGAGCAAGCGCGACACCTTCGCGCACCTAGGTAGACTGGAGGCGGCCGGCGTGAGCACCCCGGCATCCATAATCTTCTGGGAGAAGCCCCTCGTGACTGACGTCTCAACCAATTCCCGCCAGCATGTTGCCGACACGGTATCGAACGCGATGGCTACGCCCGAGAAAGAACAGCCCTACGGCGCCCTCGGCCTCAAATCAGACGAGTACGCGAAGATTCGCGAAATTCTGGGCCGCCGCCCCACCAGCGGTGAGCTCGCCATGTACTCCGTGATGTGGAGCGAGCACTGCTCCTACAAGTCCTCGAAGAACTACCTTCGCCAGTTTGGCAAGAAGGTCAGCGAGAACATGACCAAGAACCTCATGGTCGGCATGGGCGAAAACGCTGGCGTCATCGACGTGGGTGAGGGCTGGGCTGTGACCTTCAAGATCGAAAGCCACAACCACCCCAGCTACATCGAACCCTTCCAGGGCGCTGCGACCGGTGTCGGCGGGATCGTCCGCGACATCATCTCCATGGGTGCTCGCCCCGTTGCTGTCATGGATGCGCTCCGCTTCGGCGCCATCGACAACCCAGACACCGCTCGCGTCGCTAAGGGTGTCGTTTCGGGAATCAGCTTCTACGGCAACTGCCTCGGCCTTCCCAACATCGGTGGCGAAACCTACTTCGACTCCGTCTACCAGGCCAACCCGCTCGTCAACGCGCTCGCCGTTGGAGTGCTGCGCCACGAAGACCTGCACCTGGCTAACGCTCGCGGCGTGGGCAACAAGGTTGTGCTGTTCGGTGCCCGCACCGGTGGCGATGGCATCGGCGGAGCATCCATCCTCGCTTCGGATTCCTTCTCAGAGGGCGGCCCGACCAAGCGCCCCGCCGTTCAGGTCGGCGACCCCTTTGCCGAGAAGGTACTCATCGAGTGCTGCCTCGAACTCTTCCAGGGTGACCTTGTTGAGGGCATCCAAGACCTCGGCGCTGCCGGCATCAGCTGCGCAACGAGCGAACTCGCCTCCAACGGTGACGGTGGCATGTTCATCGAACTCGAGAAGGTACTGCTGCGCGACCCCACCCTCACGGCAGAAGAAATTCTGATGTCCGAAAGCCAAGAACGCATGATGGCGATCGTGAAGCCCGAGAAGCTCGAAGGCTTCCTCAAGGTTGTTGAGAAGTGGGATGTCGAAACCAGCGTGCTCGGTGAAGTTACCGACACCGGCCGCCTCATCATCAACTGGCACGACGAAGAAATCGTGAACGTCGAGCCCCGCACCGTCGCCATCGATGGCCCCGTCTACGACCGTCCCGTCGCCTACCCGAAGTGGATCGACAAGCTTCAGGCCGACACCGCATCCGGCCTCGCCCGCCCCAAGGACGGCATCGAACTGCGCGACCAAATGCTGCAGCTGCTTGCGAGCCCGAACTTGGCCGACAAGAGCTGGATCACCGACCAGTACGACCGCTACGTGCTCGGCAACACCGCCTTGAGCTTCCCGGATGACGCCGGCATGGTGCGCATCGACGAAGAGAGTGGCCTCGGATTCTCTGTCGCGACCGACGCCAATGGTCGCTTCTGCCAACTCGACCCCTACGCCGGAGCCCAGATCGCTCTCGCCGAAGCCTTCCGCAACGTTGCCGCCACCGGCGCCAACCCTGTTGCCGTCAGTGACTGCCTCAACTTTGGTAGCCCCGAGAACCCCGAAGTGATGTGGCAGTTCAGCCGCGCCGTTGAAGGTCTCGCCGACGGTTGCCTCGAGATGGAAATTCCTGTCACCGGCGGAAACGTCTCGTTCTACAACCAGACCGGCGATGTGCCCATCCACCCGACCCCCGTGGTCGCGGTGCTCGGCCTCATCCGTGACGTTGCTGAGCGCATCCCGAGCGGCTGGCAAGACGAAGGCAACAACATCTACCTGCTCGGCACCACCGCGCTCGAGCTCGACGGCTCGGCCTGGGCTGGCACCATTCACGACCACCTCGGTGGTCTGCCGCCCAAGGTTGATCTCGCTGCCGAGCGTCGCCTCGCCGACCTCATCAAGGCCGGCAACGAGCAAAACATCATCGCCAGCGCCCACGACCTCGCCGACGGCGGGCTTGCTCAAACTCTCGCCGAATCTGTCATGCGCTTCGGCGTTGGCGCTCGCGTCTGGTTGGGCGAACTGCTCGAGCGTGACGACATCGACGCTGCCACCGCCCTCTTCAGCGAATCAACCGGCCGCATGGTCGTCTCGATCCCGCGCGAAGACGACGTGAAATTCCGCGGACTCTGCGAAGGCCGCGGCTACCCTGCCGTGCGCATCGGAGTCACGGATGCCGCCTCCCCCGCCCTCGAAATCCAAGACCAGTTCACGCTGACCCTCGAAGAACTGCTCGCGGCACACCGCGGAACTCTCGCGGAGGCTTTCGGCGCCTAACGTGCAGTTCATCAAGAGGGTTTACGGAGAAGTCACCGCCGCGCTCGCCCTCGGGGTGATCACGTTCGTCATCCTGCGCGCCATCACGGAATCACAGCCGTGGTGGCTCGCTGCTGCCCTGCCGTGGGCGGCATACGCGCTCTATTTGGGGTTGCTGATGACGCGCCTCGTCGTGGTGCAGCGCCGGCATCCGTGGGTTCAGCTTGCTGTCTCCGGCGTGGCAATATTTGCTGCCATCCTCGCCGGGCCGCTCGCCGTACTCGTCGCCGTTCTCGGGCTTGCCGTGATTCTCGGCTACAACTATTGGTACTCGGTGCAGCACGTCTCCAGCGGGCCAGTCACGGTCGGGCAACCGCTGCCTTCGTTCCCTCTCACGACCGTGGATGGCGCTGTCGTCGACAGCAGCATGCTCACCCAGCAACCGCACGTGATCATGTTCATTCGCGGCAACTGGTGCCCGTTCTGCATGGTCCAGGTCGCCCAGATCGCCGACCAGTATCGCGAGCTCGACCGCCGCGGAGTCGCCGTCGCGATCATCAGCCCGCAAAAGCCCGAAGACACCGTTGAGCTCTCGCAACGCTTCGACATCCCGGTCACCTATTACATCGATGCGGATGCCTCGGCCGCCGCCGCGCTCGACCTCGTGCAGCCCGGCGGAACCCCCGTCATGTTCAGCGCCGGAGCCCCAGCCAATGGCGACACCGTCGTACCGACCGTCATCATCACCAACGCCACCGGAACAGTGCTCTGGGCCGAACACACCGACAACCACCGGGTGCGGCCAGAACCGACCACGTTCCTCGACGTGCTCGACCAGCACGGCATCCGCGCGGTCTAGCCTGCCGCGCACTGCTTACTGCTTGCCGCGCGCTAGCCCGCCCCCACAGCGTTGAAGCGCAACCGCGAGGTGTCGGCGGCGAGCTCCGCGAGCCAGTCGGAGGATGCCGAAACCGGGAACACCGTCACGGGCCGAAGCACGCGAACCCCCGCGTGCTGCACCACCATTCCATAGGCCAGAGCTGCGACACCGTGCCGCTGCACGACCACCGTTCGTGTCGCGTGGGAGACGCCTGCGGCATCCGGTTGGGTGATCGCGGTATGCACGGCAAGCGCGTCGGCGGGCGGGTTAGTGAGCGTGGGAACAATCACGTGCGCGACCCGGCTCAGCAACGATTCGCTGCCCGTCCACGGAGTGAATGCGTCGGGGGCGAGACCGAACGCGGTGGCCAACTCGCTCGCAACCCAGCGGTCGCGCTTGAGTCCATACGGGGTGGATGCCGTCGAAAGCAGGTAGCCGTAGCAGTGCAGCAGGCCGGCGTTGCCGATCGGCCACTGTGCCTCAAGCCCGGCGAGGTCGTGCAGCACCTCGAACAGTTCGCGGGAGACGACGGCCTCGCCGGTGTTTTCGTCGATCGCCGTCGACAGCGCCCATTCGGCGAATCGCCCCTCGGCACGGTCGGCCCCGATCTGGTCAGCAAGCCACGGTAGTTCCCCGGTAATGATCGTGTGAATGCGCGCTCGAGATACCGCCCGCTCACCGGTCACGGCGGCGATGCGGCGAGCGCTCGCATCGAGTTCGGCGAGGGTGAGGTGCTGTTCGTCCACTCCTTGATCGTAGGCTCGTCGGGGCGTGTCCCGGGAATGATTTACCTCCCGTTCACCTGAAATGGCCCAATCGTCACTGAGCGTCTTATATCTTGGACGCAATGTCCACCGCAGCCACTCACCCCCGCACACACACCATCGTTTTCGACTTCGATGGCACCGTCGCCCTCGGCGATGGCCCGATCATCGCGTACGCCCGCGCCGTCGCCTCGAGCCTCACTCCCGCTGCGGCGGATGAGTTTCTGAGCGACGTCAGCACCGCGCTTTTGCGCGAGCCCGGGCATCCGCTCGCCGAAGCATCTGACGGTTACGAACTCGTTCGCCTCGCCTCAGAGTCGCTGCCCGTCGCCCCCGACGCCCACAACGCGGCGTACCTCGCGAGTCGCGAACTGCTCGCCACCGACGCCGCGCCCGTCACCGCTCCCGCCGGTCTCGCCGAGTTTCTCCGCACTGCCCGCGAGCACGCCACCATCGTGCTCGCCACGAACGCCCCCGACATCCGCATCGCTGAGACGCTCGATAGCCTCGGCCTCGCCGACTACTTCGACCACATCTACACGAGCGTCGGCAAACCAGCTGGCCTCGAAGCAGTGCTCGACGAATGGATGCCCGCCGGCCCGCTTCTCAGCATCGGCGACATCTGGGCCAACGACCTTGAGCCCGCCCACCGCCGCGGAGCCACCACCGCCTTCCTCTCTGACACCCCTCACCCGCACGCCGACTTCACGGCTGCGACCCTCGGCGAACTGTACGAGGCCCTCAACTCCTGGATTCACGGAACCCACCGTGAAACACAGGCCGCACCACCCACCACTGCATAACCCACCACCACCGCACCACCCGCAATTCTCAACTAGCTATTCGAAAGGAAACACCCGTGATTACCCTCAGCAAAAAATCTCGTGCACTGGTTGCCGGCGTTGCTCTCACCGCAACTGCTCTCACACTGTCCGCGTGCAGCACGAGTGCCGACAGTGCCGAAGGCACTGAAGCCAACGACCCCACTTCGCTCGTTCTCGCTCTCGTTCCCTCGCAAGACCAGGGCGAACTCGTCACCACCGCCGAGCCTCTCACCGACTACCTCACCGAGGCTCTCGGCATGGAGGTCACCGGTGTGGTCTCGAAGGACTACCAAGCCGCCGTCGAAGCAATGGGTGCCGACCAGGCGCAGATCGGCTTCTTGCCGTCGCTGCAGCTCTGGCAGGCCAACGACATGTATGGCGCGAGTGTTGTGCTGCAGACCGAACGCAATGGCAACATCAGCTACCCGGCGCAGTTCATGACGAACAATCCAGACAAGTACTGCGACGACGAGCCCGTTGAGCGCGATGGCAAGTTGTTCTGTAACGGCGCCGACGCTCTCGTGGGTCCGGCTGGTCTCGACAGCATCACCAAGATTGACAAGGGAACCACCGTTGCCCTTCTCGGCCCCGGCTCGCCCGCTGGCTACATCTACCCGATCCTTGCTCTGCAAGAGGCTGGCATCAACACTGACACCGACATCGAACAGGTGCCAGTGACGGCCAACGACGCGAGCGTTCTCGCGGTCTACAACGGTGACGCCGAAGTGGGCTTCAGCTTCTGGGATGCCCGCGACATCGTCACGAGTGACGTTCCGGATGTTGGCCAAGAGGTCGTTGTCTTCGCCCTGAGCGAGGAGATCCCCAACGATGGTGTCGCTCTCACGAGCAGCCTCTCCCCTGAGCTTCAGCAGAAGATCACGGATGCGCTTGCGGACTACTCGAACACCGAAGAGGGTTCGGAAGTTCTGCAGTCGATCTACTCGATCACCAAGCTTGCTCCGGCTGACCCGGCCTCGCTTGATGTTGTGGCTCGTGCCGCCGAGAAGCTTGGTCTTCAGTAATTGAGCATTCCCGCACCCAGCGCAGCGGCCGGAGCCACCACTCCGGCCGCTGCGTCGTGGGCAATCAGCATGCGCGATCTCACCGTGCGCTACGGCAACGGTGTGACCGCGCTCAAGAACGTCTCCCTCGATATTGCCGCCGGCGAAATGGTCTCTGTCGTGGGCCTGTCCGGTTCGGGCAAGTCGAGCCTGATCCGCACCATCAACGGGCTGGTTCCCGTCACTTCTGGTTCGCTCACCGTCGGCGACCGCGATCTCGCGACGACTCGCGGCCGCGATTTGCGTGCTCTGCGCGGAGGCATCGGCATGATCTTCCAGAGCTTCAACCTGGCCGGCCGCGCCAGCGTACTCGACAATGTTCTTGTCGGGCGGCTCGCTCACACTCCGACCTGGCGCACCCTTCTGGGTATGCATCGCGCCTCCGACAGGCAGCTCGCGTTTGAAGCGCTCGAGAGCGTCGGCATTCTGGGCAAGTGTTGGGATCGGGCATCCAGCCTCTCGGGCGGTCAGCAGCAGCGGGTTGCCATTGCGCGCGCCCTCACTCAGCAACCGCACCTCATGTTGGCCGATGAGCCGGTCGCCAGCCTTGACCCGCCAACGGCCCACGCTGTGATGAACGACCTGCGGCGCATCAACCGCACCCTCGGCATCACCGTCATCACGAACGTGCACCTCATGGATCTTGCCCGCACTTATACGACGCGGATGATCGGCCTCCGTGCGGGCGAGGTTGTCTACGACGGTCCAGCGGCGAGCGCCACCGACGCCGACTTCGAGGCGATCTATGGGCGCAGCATTGCGCCGGAGGATGTGCTGGGCGAATGACGACCGCAACTCCCCCGCCCGGCCCCACCCCGGCATCCGTTCCCGCAGCACCCGTAGAGCACTCAGCGCTGAACGTGCCGCCGCGCCCGCGAGGCCGCTGGAAGCCCTGGGTTGCCGTGGCTGTCGTGCTCGTCATCACGATCATCACGTTCAGTCCGCAGTGGGGAGTCGCCTTCTCCTTTGATGCGATTGCTCGCAATTGGCAGAACGGTGCAGGCAAGATCGCGCAGTTGCTGGTTCCTGACTGGTCGTTCTTTCCGCGCACTCTCGCGCCGCTGCTCGAAACCCTGCAGATGGCGGTGATCGCGACCGCAGTGGGAGCCTTGATCTCGCTCCCGCTGAGCCTGTGGGCGGCGCGCCTCACTAACCCACACCCGCTGTTGCGTGGGATCGTGCGCACGATCTTGAACGTCATCCGTGCTGTGCCCGAACTGTTGTATGCCGCAATTCTTGTCGCGATGGTCGGCGTCGGCGCCCTGCCCGGCATCATCGCGCTCGTGCTCTTCAACGTGGGCATCATCGTCAAGCTGGTGTCTGAAGCGATCGAAAGCAACGATGCCGGCCCGCTCGAAGCCGCTCGCGCTGCCGGTGGCACAGGAGCACAAGTGAACCGGGCCGCAGCCTTGCCCGATGTGTGGCCGGCCTTCGCCAATCAGAGCCTGTATGTGCTCGAACTCAATGTGCGCGCATCCACGGTTCTCGGCCTGGTCGGCGCCGGCGGTCTTGGTCTGCTGATTGACGCCGTGCGCACCTTCTACCGCTACGACCAACTGTCGCTCATCATCCTGGAAATCCTGGTGGTGGTCGTCGTCATTGACGTGGTGTCGTCATCGATTCGAAAGAGGCTCGTATGACCGCCATCGCTCCTCCGCGGCCACGCCGCACCCTGCGCAACGCCCTCTGGCTAGTAACGACCGCGATTGTGGTTGCCGCCTTCTGGTCGGTCGACATCCAATGGGATCGCCTGCTCGATCTGCCCGCCGAGATCGCCCGCTATACCTGGCTAATGTTTGCCAGCCCCGACTGGTCGAAGCTACCCGAGGCGCTCTTTCAAACCTGGCGCTCGGTCGCGATGGCCTGGGTCGGCACTGTGATCGCGATCATCTTGGCAACGCCGTTGAGCTTTGTGGCCGCCCGCGACTTCGGGCCAGCGCCCGTGCGCGCCGTGCTGCGCGTCGGGTTCTCCCTCATTCGTGCGGTGCCCGAGATCATCATCGCGATTGTGATCCTCTCGGTCACGGGGCTCACTCCCCTCACCGGGGCAATCGCGCTCGGCATCAATGGCATCGGCACCCTCGGCAAGTGGGGCTACGAATCCATCGAGGGCGTGCCGCGTGGTCCCATCGAATCCACGCGCGCCGCCGGCGGTTCTTGGTCGCAAGTGGTGCGCTGGGGAGTGTGGCCATCGGCCAGCCCCGAGTTCATGTCGTTTTGGCTCTACCGCTTCGAGATCAATGTTCGCTCGTCAGCCGTGCTCGGTTTGATTGGTGTCGGGGGCATCGGTGACATGCTTACCTCCTACACTCAGTACCGAGAATGGTCGACTGTCGGGATGCTGTTGATTGTTGTCGTGGTCGTCACGATGACCATCGATGCCATTTCGGGTCGCATCCGCCGCCGCATCACCGAAGGAGCACGCCTGGCATGAATTGGACAGGAAACTCTGACGCATCGCCCACCGCGCGCATTGCGACGGTGCGTAACGCGCTCGTTCCGAGCGAAGACAAGTTCATTCAACTGTTGCTCGATGATCCGGCAGCCGCGGTCGAAAACACGGCTCAAGAAATCGCCGACCGGGCCGGTGTTGCTCGGTCCACTGTCATCCGCGCCTGCCAGCGTCTCGGTTACCGTGGCTACCCGCAATTGCGGGTGGCCCTCACGCGCGAGCTTGCCCAAACCGAGGCTCGCGATGTCACCTACGAGAAGGGTGCGCTTGGCCGCATCCGAGCCGAAGTGGATGCTCTCGCCGCCGCCCTGCCGCACATCACGGCCGCGCTGGATAGTGACGGCCTCGATGCGGCGATCACCCGTATCGCGACCGCTCGACGCCTGCTCGTGATCGCTAATGGACTCTCGTCTGCCCAAGCCAGCGACTTGGCCATGCGGCTGACGGCGGTCGGTCGACCGTCGGAGTATGTGGCGGATGCCATTGGCCAGCAGATCGCCGCCCGCGGCCTTGCCACCAAGGACGCCTGCGTGGTTATCAGTGGTAGTGGCGCCAATGAGGCGACGCTGCGTTCCGCTCGCGCCGTTCGCGCCTCGGGAGCACACCTGATTGCGGTGACGTCGTTTGCGCAGTCGCCGCTCGTGGAACTCGCCGACAACGCGATCGTGATTGCGCCGGCTACGGGGTCGTTCCGTCACGAGCTGGAGCACACCTCGCGGGTCTCGCACACGATTCTGCTGGAGTCGCTCGTGGGGCTCGTCGCCTCAGAGTTGGGCGAGACGGCCGATCAGACGCGGGCGCTCGTGCTTGATGTGCTGAGCGACAACCTCAGCGAGTAGCTGGGGTATTCGCCTCAGGCGCTCTACTTGCTCGAGTCGGGCTCGCTGCCCGATGCGAGCTGCTCGTGGTGGTGAATGACCTCGGCAACGACGAAGTTGAACCACTTCTCGGCGAAGGCCGGGTCGAGGTGAGACTCTTCGGCCAGTGACTTGAGGCGGGCGATTTGGTCGCGCTCACGGTTGGGATCTGACGCGGGCAGGCCCTTGGTGGCCTTGAGACGACCAACCTGCTGTGTGTATTTGAAGCGCTCGGCCAGCAAATGGATGAGGGCCGCATCAATGTTGTCAATGCTGCGGCGAGCGCCCAAAAGTTGCTCGCGCACTTCGGGGTCGACGTTGTCGTTGTGGGCCTGATCTGCTGCTGCCATACAACGACTTTAGAGCGTACGGATGCTGCGTGTTTGCCAGATGACGCGCCGACCCCCGCTCGGGGGTGCGAGACTAGAACGCATGAACGATCGCGCAGGCACGACAGCCCAGGCATCCGACCTCATTGATGTGACCGAGTTGGTGGCGGCGTATTACGCGCTGGTTCCGGATGTCACGATCCCTGAGCAGCGCGTCGTGTTCGGCACGAGCGGCCATCGTGGCTCCGCGCTCGACACCGCGTTCAACGAAGTGCACATCGCCGCCATCACGCAGGCGATCGTGGAATATCGTGCCAGCCAGGGCATCACGGGCCCTGTGTTTATCGGCCGCGACACCCACGCGCTCTCGCAGCCTGCCGAGACGACCGCGCTCGATGTGCTCGCCGCCAATGGCGTGCTCGCGCTAAAAGACGAGTTTGACGACTTCGTGCCCACGCCTGCGCTGAGCCACGCGATCATTGCGTACAACGCTGCCGACAACGGCGATGAGGCCGACGGCATCATCATCACCCCGAGCCACAACCCGCCCCGCGATGGCGGCTTCAAGTACAACCCGCCGCACGGTGGCCCCGCCGACAGCGATGCGACCGGCTGGATTGCTGACCGCGCGAACGCAATCATCGCCGAGGGCAACACGGCGGTGAAGCACGTGGGCGATGCCGGGGCTGAGAACACGGCAGCGGGCAGCTATGACTTCCGCGGACGCTATGTCGACGACCTCGAGAACATCATCGACATTGATGCGATTCGCACGGCCGGCATCCGCATCGGTGCAGACCCGCTGGGTGGCGCGAGCGTCAACTATTGGAAGCTCATCGCGGAAAAGTACGACCTCGATCTCACGGTCGTGAACCCCGACGTTGACCCGACGTGGGCGTTCATGACGCTCGACTGGGACGGCAAGATTCGCATGGACCCGTCATCGAAGTCGGCCATGGCCTCCGTCGTCGCCCGCCGTGACGAGTTCGACATCCTCACCGGCAACGACGCCGATGCTGACCGCCACGGGATCGTCACGCCAGACGGTGGCCTCATGAACCCCAACCACTACTTGGCCGTCGCAATCCAATACCTCTACACGCACCGCGAGGGCTGGAACCCGGAAGCCGCAGTCGGCAAGACCCTCGTCTCGAGTTCCATGATCGACCGGGTTGCTGCCGCGATGGGCCGCGACCTCATCGAGGTGCCCGTCGGCTTCAAGTGGTTCGTTCCCGGCCTCGTTGATGGATCTGTCGCGTTCGGCGGCGAAGAGAGCGCTGGCGCGAGCTTCCTGCGCAAAGACGGCTCCGTCTGGACGACCGACAAAGACGGGATCTTGCTAGCCCTGCTGGCCGCCGAGATCTTGGCGGTCACCGGCAAGACGCCATCCGTTCTGTACGCCGAGCTGGTCGAAGAGTTTGGCGACCCCGCCTACGAACGTGTGGATGCCGTGGCGACCAAAGAGCAGAAGGCCAAGCTGGGCAAGCTGAGTGGAGCTGCGATCGCGGCCACCGAACTCGCCGGTGACCCGATCACGGCCAAACTCTCGGAGGCTCCGGGTAATGGCGCTGCGATCGGCGGGGTGAAGGTGACGACGGAGTTCGCGTGGTTCGCGGCCCGCCCCAGCGGCACCGAAGACGTGTACAAGATCTACGGCGAATCGTTCAAGGGAGCGGAGCACTTGCGCCTCGTGCAGGCCGAAGCCAAAGCGATCGTCGACGCTGCCCTGAACGGGTAGCGAGCGCTCACTCGCGGGCGCCGAACGGCGCGGACAGCACCGACAACAACGGCGCTCGCACCGCTAGCACAGCGGCTCGTTACGGGATGCTCCAGAAGTGTCCTGTAGCGCCGGGGTGGTCGACGGTGATGGTTTCGTCAAGGTCGCGGTAGTTGGTGTCGAGGTTATGGCCAACCATCTTGATGACGGTTTCGCCGTCAACAGTTTCGACCGAGGATACGACCTGAATGTGGTCGAGGAAGTCGTTGTCGTTCCAGTCGAAGACGACGAGGTCGCCGACCTTCGCTTGGTCACGCTCGTCGAAGCTCAACTGGGTTGCGCCGAGTTCGGGGTTGGAGTTGAGCCAGATTTCCATGGTCGGAACGTAGCCCCAGGCTCCGCTCCAGTCGGCGGCAGCGTCGTAGTTGAACCAGTCGGCGGTCATATCCCAGCCGCGCATCAGCAGCGATTGGCTGGCGAAGTTGGCGCAGTCGCCACCAACGGAGTTGAGGTCGCCGTATTCGTCGACGTTGTAGTCTTCCCAGTGCTCCATGAGGTACTGCATTTGGTTGTCGACCGGGGTGGATGCTTCGTACGTGTAGTCGAGGGTCTCTGCGGTGGGTACCGCTGCGTCATCCGCCAGCACGGCGATGTCTACGGTTGACGGCTGAAAGTCGACGGCAGAGGGAACGGTGACGGTGACGGTTTCACTGTCGGTCACGACAACGTCGGTTGCGGAGACTCCCCCGAAGGTGACATCGGTCACATCGTCAAGGGCTGTGCCGGTAATGACGAGAGATTCACCGGCCACGAGCGTTCCCGTGGCGGAACTTATCGCCTGCACCTCGGGCTCGGCTACGACTACCGCAGCGACCGCTTCTTCTTCGGCTGGTGCCGCAGTTTCGGTGACGGGCGCAGCAATCACAACAAACGCGGTGATCGCAGCGACGACGCCAAGCGCAGCCGCAGAGACGCCGATGCGGCGCACGAGAAAGGAAGAAGCCATCCGAATATTCTCCCAGACGACGGCTGGGTCATGACTCGGAAAGCGGAGGGTCTGCGCTGATTCATAGGAACTAGTTACGTGGCTTGCGCCTCACGGCGAGCCCGCAGCCTAGACGACCTTCGGCTCGCCCCACGGAATCCGCAGCCTGCCCTGCGCCAGCAGCACGCCCAGAATCACGAGCACAGCGCCGACGGGCTCATGCCACGACATCGTTTCTTTCAGGATGACGAAGCCGAGGATGACACCAATGACGGGCGTGATGTAGGTGACGGTCGAGGTGCGGGTTGGGCCCCATTCGGCGAGCACCCGGTAGTTCCAGACGTAGGCCATGCCGGTGCCGAGCACCCCGAGCGCGAGGAGGCTGGCCACCACGGGGAGGGTGAGGTTCACCGGGCCGGTCGCGACGAGCGGAGTCAGCAGAAGGTAGATGACGGCGGCAATGCCGATGTTCATGGTCGCGGAGGTGACGCCGGGCACCTTGTAGGGCGCCACAAATTTGCGCTGGTAACTCATCGCGGCGCCGTAGCAGAGCGCTGCGCCGAGGCACGCGAGCTGGCCCAACAGGCTGCCGCTGATGTCGCCCGCTTGCCACGGGGCGATGATCACGAGCACCCCAAAGATGCCCAGGGTGACGCCCGCAATCTGTGAGCGCGACAGCTTCTCGACCCGGAACACGAGCGTCGCAAAGATCGCGGTCATGATCGGCGTTGTCGCGTTGTAGATGCTGGCGAGGCCCGAACTCACGTATTGCTCAGCCCACGCGAACAGCAGGTACGGGAACACGGCGAAGAGGAACGCGAGCACCGTGAAGTGCGCCCACACGATGGGCTTGCGCGGGAGCTTACGACGGCTGACCGCAAACACCACCACGAGCGCGAGAGCGCCGAGTACCGCCCGGCTCCAGGCGACCTGCCCAAAGCTCACGCCATCCAAAGCCACTTTCATGAACAGAAAGCTGGAGCCCCACACCAGCCCGGCCGCGGCAAACCGCAACCAGGTTCCGAGCGGGGATGCCGTGTCATGCTTTTCGACCCGACCTGCGGAAGCAACGCGGGCGCTCACGCGCGCGGCTCCTGTTCGAGACGGGCGAGCAGTCTGGCCTTCACGCCTGGCCAGTCGGAGTCAATCACGGAGTACACCGCGGTGTCGCGCCACGAGCCGTCGGCCCGCAGCAGGTGTTGGCGCTGGATGCCCTCGAAGGTCGCACCGAGTTTGAGAATGGCGGCGCGCGAACGGGCGTTGATGGAGTCAGCTTGAAGGCGCACGCGGTTGTAGCCGCTGTCGAAGGCAAACCCGAGCAGCAGGAGTTTCGTTTCGGGGTTCACGGCGGTGCCCCACACGGTCGGGTCGTAGGCGGTCCAGCCGATGTGCGCGTTGGCGTTCTTATCGTCGAGGTCACCGAGGGTGCTCACGCCGACAAGACGGCCGGCGTCGGGGCCAGAGCTCAGGCGGATGGCGAACGGCAGCCGGTCGGCGTAACCGAGGTAGCCAGCGCGCATCCATTCGATGAAGGATGCTTCGTCGGCGGGCAGCCCGGCAGGGCCGCCACCGTAGCCACCGGCAAAGACCGCGGGCACACCGAGGGCGGGCCAGAGGTCAGCGAGGTGCGCTTCGGTCAGGGGTTCAACGGAGACGAAGGTTCCCTGAAGGATGCGGGGCTGCGGGCGCGTTACGGTCACTCAGAAATCTTCCCACCTCGCTACGACATCGCACCCGCGGATTTCGGACCTTCACCCACCGATTACGGCCGTTCGGTCCAGCCATCCCCGATTGGCTACCCCGAACACTCCACCGCCAACGCAGAAACGGCACGCCCCGGATCTCTCCGGTGCGTGCCGCTTGAGTGCGAACTAGGTGTCGAGGCTTAGTCGACGAGGTCGTGACGAACGATGATTTCGTCGCGGCCGGGGCCAACGCCGATCGCTGACATGCGGGCGCCGCTCATTGCTTCAATGGCGAGCACGTAGTCTTGCGCGTTCTTGGGCAGGTCTTCGAAGGTGCGAGCGCCAGTAATGTCTTCATCCCAGCCGGGGAACTCTTCGTAGATCGGCACCGAGTGGTGGAAGTCGGACTGAGAGACAGGCATCTCGTCGAAGCGCACACCGTCAACGTCATACGCGACACAGACGGGAATCGTTTTGAGGCCGGTGAGCACGTCGAGCTTGGTGAGCACGAAGTCGGTGACGCCGTTGACGCGCGCTGTGTAGCGGGCGATGGGGGCGTCGTACCAACCACAGCGACGCGGACGCCCGGTGGTGGTTCCGAACTCAAAACCGTGGGAACGCAAGAACTCGCCAGACTCATCGTGCAGTTCGGTCGGGAACGGGCCGGCACCAACGCGAGTTGTGTAGGCCTTGACGATTCCAATGATGCGCTCGAGGCGGTTGGGGGCAACGCCCGAACCGGTAGCCGCGCCACCGGAGGTGGAGTTGGAGGACGTGACGAACGGGTACGTGCCGTGGTCAACATCCAGCATCGTGGCCTGGCCACCCTCGAAGAGCACAATCTCGCCATCGTCGAGTGCCTTGTTCAGCAGCAGACCGGTGTCGGCGACCATGGGGCGCAAACGGTCGGCATAGCTGAGCAGTTCGGTGACGATCTCTTCAACCTCGATTGCGCGACGGTTGTAGACCTTCACGAGCAGGTGGTTCTTCTGGTCGAGAGCGCCCTCAACCTTTTGACGAAGAATGTTCTCGTCAAAGAGGTCTTGAATCCGGATGCCGACACGGTTGATCTTGTCGGCATACGCCGGACCAATTCCGCGACCGGTCGTGCCGATCTGGCGCTTGCCGAGGAAGCGTTCCGTCACCTTGTCGAGGGTGCGGTGGTAGTTGGTGATGACGTGCGCGTTGGCACTCACCAGCAGCTTGGAGACGTCGACGCCACGGGCGATCAGAGCATCCAGTTCTTCAAAAAGAACTTCGACGTCGATGACGACACCGTTGGAGATGATCGGGGTGACGCCTTCGGTGAGGATGCCAGACGGCAGAAGGTGAAGCGCGTACTTTTCGTCGCCGATAACGACCGTGTGTCCGGCGTTGTTGCCGCCGTTGAATTTGACGACATAGTCGATGCGGCTACCGAGGAGGTCGGTTGCTTTACCCTTGCCCTCGTCGCCCCATTGGGCGCCGATAATGACGATTGCTGGCATGGTGGATCCCTTCGAAGAAGTGGGGGGATTACACCTCAGTCTACCCGAGAGCAGTCTTGTGCTTGTCGTAGCGATTTCTTGCGTGGCGGCGTAGCTGGGGACTCCGTGAGAATCGTGAGTGTTCATCGCCAGCGTCGGTGGTCCGTGTCAGCATGAAGCATGTTCCGGATGCCACTGAACCACGTTTCCCCCGCTGACTCGCCTCGCGCCCTGTGCGCGATCGTTCCCCCGTTTTTGCTGTCGCGAATCGCGACACTCGACGACCCCCGCTTTGAGCGAGCAGCGCAGGCCGCGAAGCGCTCCCTCACCGACATCGGTCACGATCACCTCGATCATGGGCGTCACGAGCACAAGCTCCCACCGCGGTCGCTGCGCCCCGATGAGCCAGCAGAGCGCGGCATTGTGAGCCGAGCCATTTCGGACGCCCAGACCGGGGAGACTCTGCCCGGCATCCTCGTGCGCTCAGAAGGAGAGCCCGAGACAGGCGACACTTCGGTGTCCGAGGCCTATGACGGCCTCGGCCACACCTTCGCGTTGTTCTGGGAGGTGTTTGAGCGTGACTCGATCGACGATCGTTCGTCGCCCCTCGAAGCGACCGTGCACTTCGGCACGCTCTACGACAATGCCTTTTGGGATGGCAGCCGCATGGTCTTCGGCGATGGTGACGGTGAAATTTTCACCGGCTTCACTCGCTCGCTCAGTGTCATCGGTCACGAGCTCGCCCACGGAGTCACCGAGTTCACCGCGGGCCTTGTGTACCGCGGCCAGAGCGGCGCCCTCAACGAGCACGTCTCCGACGTGTTTGGGGCACTCGTCGAGCAGCACGCCTGGCGCCAAACCGCGGCCGAAGCATCGTGGTTAGTCGGCGAAGGCATCTTCACCGATGAGGTCGAAGGCAATGCTCTGCGGTCCCTGAAAGCGCCCGGCACCGCCTACGACGACGATGTGCTCGGCAAAGACCCGCAGCCCGCTCACTGGGACGACTTCATCGTCACACAGTCCGACAACGGTGGCGTGCACCTCAACTCGGGCATCCCCAACCGCGCCTTCTGGAGCACCGCCGACACCCTCGGCGGCTTCGCGTGGGAACGTGCAGGCCAGATCTGGTTCGACACCCTCACCAATGGTTCGCTCACACCCCGCAGCGAGTTCTCGGAATTCGCTGCCGCCACCATCGCGGCCGCCGTTGCTCGCTTCGGTGACGGCTCTGACGAACAGCGCGCGGTCGCAGCCGGCTGGGCATTGGTCGGAGTGATTCCCGCCGAAGCGTGACGCCGTGAGCTGAAACCCCGCTCGGAGGTGCTGCGTTGGTTCGCACCCTGTTCGTCGTACGCTGTTCGCCCGCACCCTGTTCGCCTGCACGCTGACCGGATAGCATGCACGTGTGAAGGTACAGGTGTGGCGAAGCGGTGGCCTTCTCGGTCGCCGCGTGGAGTGGGATGTCGTAGTCGACGAGCAACCCGACCCCGAGCGGTGGTACGTGCTGATTGCAGAACTGCCGTGGCACGAGCATCCGGTCGAAAGCACGATGCCCGACCGCTACACCTACGAAATTCACTGCGAACCGCACGAAGCGGTCATCCCCGAGCAGCAGCTCGTTGGTCCGTGGCGTGAACTCGTTGATCGCGTGCGCGACGCCAATGCGAAAGCGCGCCCGAGCGAACCCGTGAGCGCGCCCGCGACAGAGCCTGAGCCAGAGTCCGAGCCCGAGCCCGAGCCCGAGCCCGAACCCGAACCCGAACCCGCATCAGGCCAGAAAGCGACACCAGAGCTGAAACCTGAACCCGAAATCGAGTGCGACTAACCGTCCCTTTCGCTGCGGCTAGTAGCCGTAGACACACGCCGTTATCGTGCTCGACTGAGTTCCCTTGATCGCCGTGGTGCGCCCCGACGTTATCGAGTAACTGTCTGCCACGGGGTTATACGTGGTGGGCGAAGTCGAGAACTCATAGCCACTCGATGGTGCCGGCGACCAGCCAACGTAGTTCACCGTTTTACCTGCGCTCGTGATGCGGCTCTTGGCCCCGGCGAGGTTTGCGGTTGCCACCCATCCGAAGAAGAACGGGTTCGCTTCAAGGTCGGTGACCGTTCCGGTTGCGGTGATGGCCACGCACGCTTTCGTGTCTGTCCACGTTGTCGGCGATTGGGTGACGCTGTAGTAGCTGGCAGCACCGGTCGCCGCGATGGGCGTATTGCTGACGCAGATCGTGATCGTCAGTGGCTGAACGTCGGTGATGAGCGCGTTGTTGTATGACGCGTTCCACGTCGCGCTCCCATTACTTTTTCCGGAGATGAGCAGGGTGCTGGGGCTTTGGTTTGTCGTCGCGAACGAGGCCTGTGTGGATCCTTGATAGTAAACACCAGAGCTGCCGGTGCGACCGTTGAACGGCGGCAGCGTCATGTCGGCTTGGAGCTGCCACGCTGCGGATGTGGAAGTTGTGCCGCGCACGGTCACGACGACACAAAAACTTGAATCTGCGGATGACGACGGAATGTTCCACACGGTGGAATCGAGAGACGTGTTGGTGTTTCCAGCCACGATAACGATCGAGCTTGGAGTCGGGGACGTGCTGCCCCACGTGCCACTTGTTGCCTCAGCAACAAACTCGACAGGGTCAGTCCAGGCCGCAACCGTGGTGTCCTGCGCTGTGAGGCTTGAACCCACCATCAGCAGGGCGGTAGCGGCAAGCGCGACGACACCTAAAATTGCGTGCTTCACGAGGCGGTTCCCTTCTCAGCCGTGCCGGCAGACGCCGCAGCGACACTTTCGGACGGAGTCGTGTCGTCAGCCCCGTCGTCATCGTCGTCATCGTCGCCGCAGGAGTCGTCACGACTCTTCTCACTCGAATTCGCCGGGAGCACCGCCAATACGATTCCCGCCGCGATCGCCACGAACAGCGGCACGCCGATAAAGGGCGAGGCGAGCGCGGTGACGACGGTTCCCACCCCGGCGAGAGTGAGCACTGGATGCAGCACGGTGTCACCGACCTCATAAACGTAGGCTTCGGCATCCGGAGCATCGTTGTCGTCGCCTTGCATTTCAAACGCCACCGAGTCGCCATCGATGCTGATGCTGATGATGCGGTGAGTGATGAGATTGCCCGTAACCGTTGACGGCAGGCTCGCAATATCTCCGACCACCAGGTCTTCAACGGGAACCGGAAGCGCAACAAGAAGGTCGCCGGTACGAATGGCGGGCTGCATCGATTCCGAGACAACAACAAGGGGCTGAACCAGGCCGAAAGCATGTGCGATCCACAACACCCCGGTGATCGCACCGATCACGGCCATAATCCACAGCAGTCCGTCACCCAAGGTACGGAGCGTTTTCGCGGCGCGCACTAGGGCACGTCCGTTGAGCCGCTAAACAAGATCTGAACGGCGCCGGATGACTGTCCCTGATAGGCGCTCGGCCAGCTTGCGGGGGTCGTGACGACGACATCGAGGGGAAGCACGGCATTGGCGGCGAGAACCGTGGACGAGTAGGCGACCCCGCTCTTGCGCACCTCGATGGTCGCTGGAGTTGAACCGCCAAAGACGGAGTTGCTCGTCACGGCGATGGGCTGAAGCGAAACAGTCAGCGGGAGGTCGCCGCCGTTGCGGAGGCAGATCGCCACCGATCGCTCTTGGCCCGGCAGAAGCGCTGCGAATTCACCCGATGCGAGCGTAATGGCCACAGCTGCGGCACTCGTGTCTGCTTCCACGTAAGGGGAGCCTGACCCGGTCGGGCAGGTTCCGTCGACCGCCAAAGCGCCATAAAGCTCAATCGATGCGGCTCGCGCACCAGCAGTAAGGGTGGTCTGCGCAGTCCAGGCGGCGCTCGTGGCGGCAGCACCAATACCGACCAGAGCCACACCGGCCAATGCCAGTCGGATGATCGTGGATGTCTTTCGACTTTTCTGCTCGCGAGACGCAGACATACTCTCCCCCAGAGAATGCGAACGATCACGGTTCGGGTGAGTGATCGTTCCCCCGACGTTAGCTCTCGATCCTGAGAATCGCCACGTTTTTAGGGAGGCCTGCCGCGAAGTGGGGGTGTTCGGGCGGGCGCCCCACTTGGTGGCGCCGTTGTGTTGCGAGCGCTACCGCAGCGGGTTAAATGCGTCGAGAAGCGGGTGCTTCTCGCCACCGGTGATCGAGTCGGCGAGAATCCGGCCTGTCAACGGACCGAGGGTGACGCCCCACATGCCATGACCGCCGGCAACGTGAACGCGCGGCGAGCGCGTTCCGCCCACGAGCGGCAGGCCGTCGGGAGTGCAGGGGCGCGAGCCGACCCACTCTTCTTCGCGGGCATCCCAGTCGACGCCGTCGAACATCGGGCTGGCCGCGTTGACGATGGTTTGGATGCGGCGAGAATCGGCGGGAGCATCGACCGACCGGAACTCCATCATGCCTCCCACCCGCAGCCGATCCCCGAGGGGCGTGCAGGCAACGCGTTGGGCGGGCAAGTAGATCGGGTGCGTGGGGATCACGGGCGGCTTCACGCTGAAGCTGTAGCCGCGACCCGACTGCACGACTTGGCGCACGCCGAACTGGCGGGCGAGGTCGCCGAGCCAGGTTCCGGTAGCAATAACCACTTCGTCGCTGAGCACCGCATCGTGGCCCTCAACGTCGACAGCGACTCCCGCAGCACCGAGGTCGCGGATGCCGGTCGCTTTCGCGCCTTCCACGATCGTGGCTCCGCGAGCGCGCACGGATGCCGCAAGCACCTGCATGAACGAGGGCGGGTTGATGAAGCGCTGGCCATCCACGCGCAGCCCATGCGTCACGAGCTTCGAGACGCTCGGCTCGAACTCACGCAGCTCGTCGCCGGTGATCTTCTCAAAGCTCACGTGACCGCCACCGGCCGCGACTTCATCGAATTCGTGGGTGATGACCTGGCGGTCGGCGTCGCTCGTGAAGGCGGCGAGGAACGGCTCGGCGTGCTTGAGCGCGGCGGAGACTCCGCCCTCTTCCATCCGGTCGAAAGATTCGAGGCTCCACTTGTTGATCTCGGCAAACGTGACCATGTTGCGACGCCACATCTTGGGCGTCGAGTGACGGGCAAAACCAGTGAGGAAACGCAGCAGTGTCGAGTTCGCTGCGAGAGGGACATAGACGGGAGATGTCGGGTCGATAACGGCCTTGATGCCGACCTTGAAGATCGACGGCTCGGGCAGTGGAAGGGTCAGTGCAGGAGCGACCCAACCGGCGTTACCGAGCGAAGCACCAGCGGCAACACCCGTGCGGTCGAGCACGGTGACCTCAACACCACGCTCCTGCAAGAACCAGGCTGTGCACAGCCCTACGATTCCGGCGCCAATAATGGTGACTTTCGCGGGCTGGGTCATAGTTCCCTACTTTGTGAAGCTGACGTGCTGAGTAATCCAGTTATGCATCGCTACGGCAGCCGCGGCTGACGCATTGATGGATCGGGTTGAACCAAACTGGCTGATCTCTACGACATCCGTCGCTGCGTCGATTGCTTCGGAAGAGAGCCCGGGGCCCTCTTGGCCGAACAGCAGCACACAGCGCTTGGGGATGTCAAAAGTTTCGATGATGACGCTGCCGGGCACGTTGTCGATCGCAATGATCGGCAGGTCGTTGGCTTCAGTCCACTCGACGAAGGCCGCGACATCCGGATGATGCAACACGTGCTGGTAGCGGTCAGTGACCATGGCGCCGCGTTTGTTCCAGCGCCGCCGCCCAATGATGTGCACCGTGTCGGCACCGAACGCATTGGCGCTGCGCACGATGGACCCGATGTTCATGTCGTGCTGCCAGTTTTCGATAGCAACGTGGAAGGGATGCCGCGTCACGTCGAGATCGGCAACAATCGCTTCCATGTTCCAGTAGCGATACCGGTCGATGACGTTGCGGGTATCGCCGCGTTCGAGCAGCACAGGGTCGTAGTGGGCATCGGTAGGCAATTCGCCCCGCCAGGGCCCCACGCCGTTGGTCGACAGCTCGACGCTGGGGTTCGGTTCAGTCACCATTCCACGATAGTCGTCGGCAGCCCGGCCGGAGTACCGCCGCCGAGCGCCGACCGCGAATCGCCGCGCCGCGCCGCGCCGCGCGACTAGTCTTCGTAGCGTTCGACGCGCAGCACGCAGGTGAGTTCGTCTTCAGCGACAGGAATGACGGTCTCCCAGTCGGTGGCGTCGCCGGGTTCGGTGGCATCGACATCCACTTGCGTGAGTGCACGGGTGTCGTTGGCACCGTTGAGCAGCGACACATAGATGCGGTACGTCGCACTGGCATCGGTCGAGTTCGTGACCGACCCGTTGACTACCCACTCGTCGCCGTCGCGCTCGCACTGGTCAACCGTGGAATCGGCTAGGGCTCCTTCGAGGTCTTCGCCGGTGCCGGGAGCATCCTGAATGTCGGTTACGCCGGGGGTTTGCTCTTCTGCCGCCGAACTTTCGGTGGCGTCAGGCTGTTCCTCAGTGCCGTTGGTGCACCCCGCCAAAGTGAAGGCGAGAATCGCAAAAGGAACAGCGGTAGCGGTCAGTCGTGTGGGGAGCTTCATGATTCTTCCTGTCGTTGTCTTCTGCGTGCGAGCAGGATCAGCGCGAGCCCGGCGAGCAGTGTGCCTAACCCGGTTGCGAGAGTTCCTCGGGGGTCTGATCCAGTGTAAGAGAGTGCCTTGTTAGGTAGCTGCAGACTTGTCTGCGCGGTTGCGACCACGGGGTCACCCGAGTCAAGCTCGGTGCTGGTGACCGTTGCGGTCTCGTACAGAGTCGCTCCCGCATCACCTTCACGGATGACGTAGGTTGCCGTGGCCGTAATCGACTGCCCGGGAAGGAGCACACCGATCGCGCCCGGCCACGTGCCGTAGTTCATCGCCGAGAGCCCGAGACGCGGATCGTTGATCGAGACGTTCGTCAACGGCTTCGTGCCGGTGTTCGTGGCAACGTAAGTGAAGATCACGAGATCGCCGGGGAAGCCCTGCTGTCCCGCTCCCAGCACACCGGAAATCGTGAGATCGATCGCGGCTACGTTCGGGATCGCGAGAACGTCGGTTGCTTCTTCCGGCGTGATAGCGCCGGAGGGCGCATCCGCGTTCACAGTAGCGACGTTGACGGTCTGCTCGACATCCACGTCCGCCTGCGTGATCACGTAGGTCGCTGTCGCGGTGACCGACTCGCCCGGAGCCAACTCGCCCGGAGTGCCCGGCCAGTTGTAGGCGAGCGCTGAGACACCCGGCTTGGGATCGTCGATCGAAACTGCGGTCAGCGTAACGTTTCCGGTGTTTACTACTTCGATCACGTAGTTGACCGTGGCCCCCTGCTGAGCGAGAGTCGCAAACGAGCTCGACTTCGTGATGGCCATCGAGGGATCTTCGGCGATCGGCGTTTCTCCGGTGGTTGTATCCGTCACCGCAGCGCCCACTACCGGCGTTCCCGCCGTGGAGGCGTCGGAGCTGATCGAGCCAGCATCCACGTCATCCTGCGTGAGCACATACGTTGCGGTTGCCGTGGCCGACTCGCCCGGAGCGAGAACGCCCGGAGTGCCCGGCCAGGTGATCGTCAGCGTACTGAGATCGATCTGGTCGTCGGCGATCGTGACACCGTTCAGCGTGACATCACCGGTGTTGGTGACCTCGAAGTTGTACTCCACGACGTCTCCCGCGTTGCCGGTGGCACCTGCGGCCAGCACCTGAGTCTTCGTGATGCCGATGTCTGGCGTGCCAGCAGCGGTCGGCGCCACAACCGTGTTGGAGGTATCGATCACGTCGTCACCCGCCAGGTTCGTCGAGGTCACGTTTGCCGTGTTCGACGCCGAGCCGGCATCGAACTCAGCCTGCGTGACCTGGTAGCTCGCGGTTGCCGTGACCGACTCACCGGGAGCGAGTACGCCGTCAGCGGCTGGCCAAGTTCCGTACGCGACCGCAGTCGTTCCGACCTTCGGGTCAGCGACAGTGACACCACTCAGGGTGGTTTCGCCCGTGTTCTCGACGGTGAAGGTGTAATCGATCCACGAGCCGACGACGACGGGGTTGCCCGCGTCGCGCGGTTCGCCAGCCTTGGCAATGTCAATGCTCGACAGCGCCTCGATGAGCGGCACGACGGTGACAGCCGAGTCGGCATCAACGGCGGTTGCGGCAGGAGAGTTGCCCGCACCGGTCGCGACGTTGCGCACTTCACCAGCGTCGATATCCGCCTGGTCAACAAGACGTGTCGCCGTGACGGTGACGCTTTCGCCCGGAGCGAGAACGCCCGGAGCGGCCGCGTCTGGCCACGTGTAGACAAAGCCGGTGAGGCCGGGGATCATGTTCGAGAGCGTCACACCATCGAGGCTGACGTTTCCGTCATTCGTGATCGTGAACGTGTAGTCCATGCCGTCGCCGAGTACGCCAGTTGCGCCCGCAGCGAGAGCCGCGGTGTGCGAGGTGACGATGGAAGGTTCAGCATCCTCGGTCGGGTTGAATACCGTGTTCGAGACGCCCTGAACTTCGCTGCCGTCAGGCGCGGTGCCGATCGCAGTCGCCGTGTTCTCCACGGTGCCGCTGTCGACATCTGCCTGCGTGACGGTGTACACGACGGAGCCAACAGCCTGCTCGTTCGGGCCGAGAATACCGGTGGCCGACGGGAAGGTGAGGTCGGAGGGAACAACATCGATCAGTGGGTCGAGAACTCCTACGAGGCGCAGGGTCACGTTTCCGGTGTTCTTCACGATGAAGCTGTAAGTAATCTCGGAACCGACTTCACCCGAACCCGAGGTCATTACGCCCGACTTCTCGGCTGTGATGCTGGGGTCAGAAACTGCAGTCAGTTCCCGGTCAACGTTCGAGGTCGCCGTGACAGGGTCGCCGCCCGGCGTCACACCACGAACGGATGCAGTGTTGTCGACATAGCCGCGGTCCACGTCATCCTGTTCGAGAACGTACGTGGCGCTCGCCGTCGCCGATTCACCCGGAGCCAGCACGCCGCTGTTGGCGGGCCAGACGATCGAGTTGATCGAGACGTTGTCAATGCTGTCCGTGATGGTCACCGTGCGCAGCGTGACGTTTCCGATGTTGGTAACCACGATCGTGTAATCGATCGTGTCGCCAGGACCGTTCTCGCCAGCGACAGCCAGCTCGCTCGACTTTGTCACCTGCAGCAGGCCATCGGCCGCGAGAGCGACGGTTGCCGGAGCAGTGGCGGTTGCCGCTGCGCCCACGGGAGGAGTTCCCTCACCGGTGACGACGCTCGACACTGCACCTGAGTCGATATCGGCCTGCGTCAATGTCTGCACGCGAACTGCCGTGACCGTGTCGCCGGGAGCGAGAACGCCCACGTCTCCGGGCCAGGTGTAATCGCCGGCGGGCAGCGAACCGAGGAAGTCGCTCAGCTCAACGCCCGAGAGCGTCACGTTGCTCGTGCTCGTGAAGCTGTAGTTCCAGGTGACAGTGTCGCCTTCGACTGCCGGGCCCGGGTTCGTCAAAGCGCCAACGTTGGTCACCGAAACGACAACGCTCGGAGCCTCGGTGGGCACCTCGACAGTGTTCGAGGTTGCGGAGATGGGATCGCCGCGCACCGGAACTGCCGTAGCGCTCGCCGTGTTCTCGACGTAGCCGCGGTCAACATCCGACTGACGGATGAGGTAGCTGGCCGTTGCGGTCACCGCCTCGGTGGGCGCGAGTGTTTCTACCGCGGTCGGCCACTGCACTATTGGCGTGCTCATACCGGGCAGCGGATCGGTCACAACGATCGAACCGATCGTCACGTTACCGGTGTTGCGAACCTCGAACTCGAAGTCGACAGAGTCACCGACGCCGTTCTCGCCTGTCAGAGCGATCTCGCCCGACTTCACCACTGTCATGCTCGGCTGCGGCTGAACCGTCGTGACGATAACTTCGTTGGTGGTCGCCGAAACGTCATCATCGTTCGGGTCGGTAGCGCCGACATCCGCAATGTTCGAGATGTAGCCGCGGTCGATGTCTTCCTGCGTGAGCTGAACTGATGCTTCACCGATGACGGTTTCGCCCGGCAAAATTACGCCGGGCTGGGCCGGGTTCGGCCACGTGATGGTCGGAATGCTGAGGCCCGGGAGCGGGTCGCGCAGTTCACCATCGATGAGCGTGACGTTACCCGTGTTGGTTGCTTCGAGACGGTAGTCGACCCAGTCGCCGACCTGCCCGATTCCACCAGCGCGCAATACGCCCCACTTCGTGGTCTCCAGCTCGCCATTCGCGACGATAGCGACGGTAGCGGGAGCATCCTCTTCGAAGGCAACACCGGACGGCGGTGTTGCACTACCGGTCACGACGTTCGCAACCGAGCCCGAGTCGATATCTGCCTGGGTCAATTCGTGGGTCGCGGTGGCCGTGACAACAGCGCCGGGCACGAGCGTTCCTGCCGTAGCGGTGGGCCACGAGTAGACGAGTGCAGACAGGCCCGGAAGCGGGTCAGCGAGTGACACCGAAGTGAGCGTCTGGTTACCGTTGTTCGTCAGAGAGAACTCGTACTCCACGAGGTCACCCTCGAAGCCGGTCGAACCGGGAGCGAGGGCACCACTCTTGGTGACGAGGATGTCGGGCGCAGCCGCATCCGTCGGCGTCGATTCGAGAGCCGTGTTGCTCGCAACCGCAGCGTCGGTCGGCGAGGTTCCATCGGCCACTGCAGTGTTGTCGACCGTGCCGGCATCGACATCAGCCTGGGTGATCGCGTAGGTTGCGGTCGCCGTGGCAATCTCGCCCGGAGCAAGAACACCGTTGGCACCTGGCCAGTTCACGACAGGCGTGCTGAGGCCGGGTAGCGGGTCGGTGATCACGATCTCGTCGACCGTGACGTTTCCGGTGTTCTCCACCTCGAATGTGTAGGTGACGATGTCGTTCACACCAGCGCTCGCGCCCGTGCTCGATGACTTCGTCAACAGCAGCGAAGCAGCGGCCGGAGCAACAGTCGTCTCGGTAACTGTCGTGCTCACCGTAATCGTGTCGCCGATGGGCGGCTTTCCGCTGGCGGTCGCCACGTTCGAGACGCTGCCGCGGTCAACGTCATCCTGAGTGATCGTGTAGTCAGCAGTAGCCGTAACCGTCTCACCTGGTTGCAACTCTCCGGTCGTTCCGGGCCAGGTGAAGACCGGGCTGCTCACACCGACGAGGGCATCAACGAGGTCGACGAGGGTCAGCGTGACGTTACCGGTATTGGTGATGCCGAAGTCATAGTCGATAGTGTCGCCCGCGTTGCCGGCGCCATCAACAGTTCCGTCCTTCGTGACGGCCATGCCCGCCTGCGGAGCCAAAACCACCGAAGCGGTTGCCGGATCACTAACAGCATCGCCGCGCGGAGGGGTTCCAGAACCGGTCGCGTCGTTTGCAACTGTTCCCGCGTCGATCTGCTCTTGAGTAAGAGTGGATGTCGCGGTCGCGGTGACCGATTCCCCCACCTCGAGCGTGCCAGCGGTGTCCGGCCACGCGTAGGTCAGCGCCGAAAGGCCCGGCAGGGTGTCCACAATCTCGACGCCGGTGAGGGTCACGTTGCCGGAGTTGGTCAACTCGAACGACCAGTTGACGGTGTCGCCCTCGTCGGCGCGAGCCGGGTCTGAGAGAACGCCGCTCTTGGTGAGTTCCACCTCGGCACGAATTGTTTCGGTCGGAACCGTGTTCGTTTCAGAGTCGTCGGTGACGTCGGTGCCGTTGGGGTCAACGCCATCAGCGGTCGCGATGTTGAGAACAGCGCCAGCATCCACGTCGTCCTGGGTGATCTCGTAGTCAGCCGTCGCCGTTGCGATCTCACCGGGAGCGAGCACGCCGGGGCTCGTCGGAGTCGGCCACGTAATCGTGATCGCCGAGAGGTTCGGCAGTGGATCGGCGAGCGTGACGGAGTCCAGCGTGACGTTTCCAGAGTTCAGAATCTCGAAGGTGTAGTCGATGATGTCACCGAAATCAGCCGAGCCCTGAGGCGCACCCGACTTGGTGACCGTGATGTTCGGAGACGGCAACACCATCGGCACAATAACTTCGTTCGAGGCTTCGACAATGACAACACCCTGCGGGGTCTGCGCCGACATGTCTGCAGTATTGGGGATATAGCCGAGGTCGACGTCTGCTTGCGTAATCACGTACGTCGCTATACCAATGACGGATTCGCCAACCGGAATCTCACCCGGCTTTTCGCTATCTGGCCACGTGATAACCGGAACAGAGAGACCCGGCAACGGGTCGAGCAGCTGGCCGTCGTAGAGCGTGACGTTTCCGTCATTGGTCACAGTGAGCGTGTATTGCACGGTGTCACCCACAGCACCGACGCCACCATCCAGAATCGTTCCCGACTTGAAGGGCGTGAGCACTGGTGCTGGCGTGATCGTCACTGTCTCATCGGCAGTGTCGTCGACGGTGCCTGCCGCAGGAGTTGTTCCCTCGGCCGTCACCGTGTTGTCGACCTTGCCCGCATCAACATCAGCCTGAGTCAGCTCGTAGGTGGCAACTGCGGTTGCACTCTGGCCGGGCGCAAGCATGCCGTCCGTCGCGGTGGGCCACGTGTAGGTCAGCGCGCTAAGCCCCGTGAGCGGGTCGGTCATCGTGACACCGGTGAGCGTCACATTTCCGCTGTTTCGCACCGTAAACGAGTAGTCGATGATGTCGCCGGCGAAGCCCGTTGAGCCCGCCTCGAGCGCACCGTTCTTGGTGGTCTCGATCGCTGGAGCAGCGGCATCCGTCAGCACATCAATGGGGCCAACCGAGTCCTCGACCGCACCGAGCGGTGACGTGGCATCGACATCCGCCGAGTTGCGAACATAGCCGCGGTCAATATCAGCCTGAGTAATCGCGTAGGTCGCGGTTGCCGTTGCGGTCTCGCCGGGAGCGAGCTCACCGTCAGCACCCGGCCACGAGTACACGATGGTCGAGAGTCCGACAAGCGGGTCATCAATCGCGACGCCGTTCAGGGTGGTGTTACCGGTGTTCTGCAGCGTGAAGTCGTAGTGCACGAGATCGCCGAAAGCCGCGCCATCCGGAGTGCTGCCGACCTTGTCGATCGTCACCGAATCCGTGCGTTCGACCGTGGGATCGATGGCAGGGTCTGAGAATTCGAAGTACTCGGTGCCGTCAGGCGTGGAACCGAGAGCCTCAGCAGTATTCGAGACGGAACCCGCGTCGACATCGTCCTGAGTGATCGTGTAGTCCGCGGTAGCCGTTGCTGTCTCGCCCGGAGCGAGCACGCGGTCGTCTCCCGGCCAGACGATCACCGGAGTGCTCACGCCCGGCATCGAGTCAATCAGAACAACACCGGTGAGCGTAACGTTTCCGGAGTTCGTAATGCTGAAGCTGTAGTCAATGACGTCGCCCACTTCGCCCAGCTGGGTTCCCAAGCCACCCGTCTTCGTGATGGTGAAGTCCGGTGTTGCCGTGAGAGGAAGAGTCGCGGAGGCCGGCTGCGTAACAGCAGATCCCGTCGGCGGAACGCCCATGGCATTGGCGCTGTTCGCGAGCGAGCCAGCATCGATGTCGCTCTGGAGGAGCGTGTATGTCGCGGTGGCCGTGACGTCATCGCCCGGGTTGAGCAGTCCGTCAGTCGCCGTTGGCCACGCACCGAAGGTCACGCCGGTGAGGCCCGGTAGCTGATCGATGAGGTCGACGGATGTCAGGGAGACGTTTCCGTCGTTGGTGACGGTGAAGCTGAATTCCACGGTGTCGCCCGCGACTCCGGTTGCTCCCGCAGCAAGGGCCGCGCTCTTGGTCGCACTGAGCGACGGAGCGGCGGCGACGACCTCGGTGACGACCTCGGGCGAGTCACCGGTAATCGCTGTGCCCTGCGCGTCGGTTCCACTCGCGGTTGCCGTGTTGCGAACCTCTCCCGCGTTCACGTCATCCTGAGTGATTTCGTACGTTGCCGTGGCGGTAACGCTCTCGCCGGGGGCGAGCGTCTGGGTGGTGTTTGCGACATCCCAGTTGACCGTGAGGTCGGTGAGACCGGGCAGCGGGTCAGCAAGAGTAATGCCGTCGATCGTGACGTTTCCATCATTGGTAATCGTGAACGAGTAGGCGATCTCATCGCCAAGTTCACCAGCGTCGGCGACAACGGCAGTCTTGTCGACGGTCAGGATCGGAGCGGGTCGCACCGTCGGGATGACGACAGTGTTGGTGGTCGCCGGAACAACGGCATCGTTCGGTGTGAGCGCCTGAACTTCTGCCGTGTTTTCGATGTACCCAAGGTCGATGTCGGCCTGAGTAAGCGTGTACTCCGCGGTTCCGGTGACGGACTCGCCGACGCCAAGAACACCGGGCTGGGCCGGGTCTGGCCACACGATGTTGGGGTCGCTGATGCCGGGAAGCGGGTCGAGGAGTTGGCCCTCGTGCAGCGTGACGTTACCGCTGTTAGTGGCGGTCACGGAGTAGTCGATGATGTCGCCGACTTGACCGATTCCGCCAGCACGCAGCTCGCCTGTCTTGATCGCGCTCAGGCCTGCGTCGGGTTCAACAACAACCGTCGCGGCGACTTCGGTGCCATCCACGTCAACGGCGTTGGGGTCAACACCGGATGGTGTGGCCAAGTTCACGACAGAACCGGAGTCCACATCGCTCTGCTTGAGCTCGTAGGTCGCTACCGCCGTTGCGGTCTCGCCCGGAGCCAAGACGCCGTCGGTCGCGGTCGGCCAGATGTACGTGATGGCCGACAGATCTGCGAGCGGGTCTGTCAGCGTCACTCCGGTGAGCGTGACGTTTCCGTCGTTCGTGATCGTGAAGGAGAAGTCAATGAGGTCTCCCGCTTCACCCTCAGAGCCGGATTCCAGTGCACCGGTTTTGGTCGCCGAAATAGCAGCGACCTGAGTGACGAGAGGCGTGACCGCGGCAGGCGAGTCATCCGTGACTGCGGCGCCGTCGCGAGCGGACTCGGCATCACCGGTCGCGATGTTGCTGACGGAGCCAGCGTCGACGTCCGCTTGAGTGACCGTGTAGTTAGCGGTAGCGGTGACCGAGGTATTGGGAGCCAGTTCACCCTCGACACCCGACACCCATTCGCCATATACAAGCTCACTGAGCCCTGCGAGCGAGTCAGTTATCTCGGCATCCGTGAGGGTCACGTTCCCGTCATTCAGCAGCGTGATCGTGTAGCTGATCGTGTCGCCAACGTCTCCCGTGCCGTTGAGGACGGCGTCCTTCGTCGTGACGAGTGCAGGTGTCGCCGCTTCAGTTGTCACCGTGGCGGTGTTGGAATCTTCGTCAAGGATGTCGCCAGCGGGCGTCGACGCGAGCGCGCTCGAGTCGTTATCGACGAAGCCGCGGTCGATGTCTGCTTGCGTCAGAGTGTATGTGGCTGTCGCTGTCAGCACGTCGTTCGGGGCGAGCGAACCGGCAGGACTGCCGTCCCAGTCGTCATAACTGATCGCCGAGATTCCATCGAGCGGATCGATGATGCTGACTGCATCCAGCGTGACGTTTCCCGTGTTCGTAACAGTAAACGTGAACGTGACGGTGTCGCCGACGCCATCTTCGCCGACGTCAACGGACGCCGCCTTAACAATCGAGATACCGGCGTCTGGTTGAAGCGGAACAGTCTCAGCCGTGGTCGCGCTGGCAACGGCGCCGCGCGTTGGTGTGCCGGATGCCGTCACCGTATTGATGATCGAACCAGCGTCGACATCCGCCTGCGTCAGAGTCGAGGAACCAGTAGCGGTTACAGACTCTGTCGGATCGAGTTGATTGGGGGTCGCTCCCGGCCATGATCCAAACACCGGAGTGACACCCGCGAGGGCGTCGTCGAGCGCAACCCCGGTAAGCGTAACGTTGCCATCGTTCGTGACGGTGAACGTCCAGTTCACGGTATCGCCAGCGTCTTGCCCCGTGGCGGTTCCCTCCTTGGTCACCGAGATCGACGGTCTCGCCGCTTCGGTAACCGTGGTGGTTGATGAGGAAAGGCTGTCAAAGAACTCTGTGGGGGCTGCGGTGGTTGCACCGTTTGCAACGACCGTATTGATGACCGAGCCAGCGTTCACGTCAGCCTGCGTGATGACGTAGTCAACGCTCACGGAGGTTGCGGGGTCGCCGGGCGCCAATGACGTGATGGGCAGCGTCGGCGTGGCCCCCGCCAACATCGAGTCCACCAGCGTGATGTCTTGGACCGTCACGTTTCCGGTGTTGGTCACGTCGAACGTGTAGGTGATTGTTGAGCCCACGACGTTCGGACCGGCGACGGTGCTTGCCGATTTGACGACGGTCAGTTCGGGACGGATTGCCGCGGTAGATACCGTGACCGTCTCGGAGGTGTCAGCGGCCTCGACACCCTGCGGAGATTGCCCGGTTACTGAGGCGGTGTTTTGCACACCACCGGCATCAATATCCGCTTGAGTGATCGTGTAGTCGGCAGTAGCGACAACCTGCTCGCCGGGCGCGAGCACGTAATCAGTGTCCGGCCACGGAGAGTACGAAACCGGGCCGAGACCTACCAAACTATCGTCAAGATCAATTGCGGTGAGCGTTTGGTTGCCGGTGTTAC
The DNA here is from genome assembly GCF_015864955.1 of Salinibacterium sp. NK8237. Classification (NCBI taxonomy): domain Bacteria; kingdom Bacillati; phylum Actinomycetota; class Actinomycetes; order Micrococcales; family Microbacteriaceae; genus Salinibacterium; species Salinibacterium sp. NK8237. The sequence goes on from NZ_JADYWE010000001.1 coordinate 1,627,959, forward strand.
GAATAGTCATCGTAAAGGTGATGACTCCGTCGACTTCACGGTCGGTGACGGTCGCGGCCTTATCGACTTGGATGCGCGGGTCTGCCGTGATCGACACCGTCTCAGGGTCGGTCTCGGTGAAGGGTGTACCTGAGGGCGGAGTGGCGGTGAGCGTCGCCGTGTTGCTGACGGAGCCAGCATCCACGTCGGACTGCTTCACGGTGTAGTTCGCGGTTGCCACAACAGACTGTCCGGGAGTCAATACGCCCGTGGCACCCGGCCAGGTGTAGGAGATTGCACCAAGACTGGGCAGTGGGTCGGTGACGCCGACGCCGGTGAGCGTGACGTTTCCGGTGTTCTTTGTGGTGAAGGTGTACGTGATCACATCGCCGGCGCGGCCGACAGCACCAGGCGCGAGCGCGCCAGTCTTCGAGAAGGTGGCAGCCGGGTTCGCTGCAACCGTCGGAGTGATGACTTCATCCGAGGGGTCGGTGATCACACCGGCGGAGGGCGAGGTGCCCTGACCTGTTGCCGTATTCGTGACCGAACCCGTGTTCACATCGGATTGCTTGATCGTGTATTTCGCGGTGGCGACAACCTGGGTGTTGGGTTGCAGCGTTCCCGTAACTCCACCGGGCCACGCCCCATAGGTGAGTGTGCTGAGTCCCGAGAGCGGGTCACTCGCCGACACCGAAGTGAGGGTCGTGTTTCCCGTGTTGCGCACGGTGATGGTGTACGTGATGACATCGCCGACGGCGCCGGTTCCGGCAACGCTCGAGGTCTTGGTGGTGAGGATGCCGGGAACGCGCGTTGCGGTCGGAGTAGCTACCGCAGCAGACGACGCCGTGGCGTTCGCGCCTGCGGGAGGCTTGCCCGAAACGGACGCCGTGTTGTTCACAACGCCGGCGTTCTGGTCGGCCTGGCGGATAACATAGTCAGCCGTTGCCGTAATCGTCTGCCCCGGAGCGAGGCGGCCAACAGTTCCGCTGGTCCAGGTGCCGTAGGTGAGGGCGCTGAGGCCGGGACGCGGGTCGGCGATGATCACGTTGGTCAGCGTGACGTTACCGGTGTTCTGGGCGGTGAAGGTGTAGCGGATGGTGTCGCCCACCACGCCCGTGCCGGGAGAAACGATGGCCGCTGTCTTGTCGAGCGTGATGGTGGAGTTCGATGCAAGGGGAAGGGTTGCCGGAGCAGTGGCCGTCGCCGGTGAACCCCGCGGCGGAGTACCCGAACCATTAGCGGTGTTCGAGACTGCACCGGCGTCGATGTCTGCCTGCGTGAGCACGTACGTTGCAGTAGCGGAAACGCTCTGGCCCGGAGCCAAAGTTCCTGCCGTCGAGGGCCACGTGCCGTAGGTCACGGCGGAGACGCCGGGCAGAGAGTCAGTAACCGATACCGAGGTGAGCGTCACATTGCCCGAGTTCGTGAGCGTCAGGCTCCACGTGACAACGTCACCAGCAACACCCTGCGCGCCCGGCGCGAGAGCGCCCGACTTGGTCACACCGATCTTCGGTGCAGACGCGATCGTCGGCGTGACGAGCTGCGGCGACGGAGCAGTGACGACAGCGCCGGTCGGAGGCGTTCCCGTGGCCGTCGCAATGTTCTTGACCGAACCGGCGTCGACATCCGCCTGCGTGATTGTGTACGTGGCGGTTCCGGTGACGGTTCCGTTGGGGTTGAGCTGGCCACTGACGCCACCCGACCACACGTAGGTGGGGGTCGAAAGCCCAGACAGCGGGTCGGTCAGCGTGACGCCCGTGAGCGTGACGTTACCGGTGTTTCGTGCCGTAAACGTATACGTGATCGTGTCGCCGATCGCACCGGTTCCCGTGCCGCCGACAACAGCGCTCTTGGTCGTGACGAGCGCGGGCGCTGCAGCAACCGTGGGCACGACAGCCTGCGTCGACGTTGCTGTAGCAACCGGGCCCGATGGCGGCGTTCCGGATGCCGTAGCCGTGTTCTTTACGGAGCCAGCGTTCACGTCGGACTGCTTGATTGTGTACGTCGCCGTCGCGGTTACCTGCGCGTTGGGAGCGAGAACTCCGGTCGTGCCACCCGGCCAGGTGCCGAAGGTGACAGCCGAGAGGTCCGCGAGAGAGTCAGTGATGCCGACGCTCGAGAGCGTGACGTTGCCGGTGTTCTTGACGACGAAGGAGAAGGTGACGGTGTCGCCGACCTTGTTGGCGCCCGCAGCGACTGCACCGGTCTTAGAGACGGTGAGCTTCGCTGCGGAGGCGAGCGGAACCGTCGCACTACTGGTCTTCGGAGCAGCGGCGCCGCCGATGACACCCGTTCCCGTAGCGGTCGCGGTGTTCGCGATCGAACCCGCATCGACATCCGTCTGCTTCACCGTGTAGGTAGCGGTGGCCGTCACTTGAGTGTTCGGTGCCAACGTTCCGGCGGTGCCCGAGGGCCAGGTGCCATATGTGATCGCCGAGAGGCCCGAGAGCGGGTCAGCAACTGCGGCACCCGTAATCGTGACGTTGCCGGTGTTGCGGATGACGAAGCTGTACGTCACGACCTCGCCAGCAACTGACGTGGAGCCAGCCGGCAGCGTGCCCGACTTGACGAGCGACAGAGTGGGGGCCGGAGTAGCCGTCGTGGTGACCACGGGGTTCGAGTCATCGCTGACGGGAGTCGCGCCCGGAGCAGTTCCCGCAGCCGACGCGGTGTTGGCGATCGAGCCAGCATCCACATCCGACTGCTTCACGGTGTAGCTCGCGAGAGCGGTTGCGGTCTGGCCAGGAGCGAGGGTTCCCGCGACGCCGGGCCACGTGACAACAGGAGTCGAGAGACCCACGAGCGAGTCGGTCAGGGTCACGCCGGTGATGGTCTGGTTACCCGTGTTCGAGATTGCGATCGAGTACGTGATCGAGTCGCCAACTTTGGCGCCCGAGGTGACGTTCGCCGACTTCGTGGTGGTGAGTTCAGGGGCGCCAGCAATCGTAGGTACGTTAGCGGTCGAGGGAGAAGACGTGACCGTCGCGTTTGTCGGAGTCTTACCCGAAACGGTCGCCGTGTTCGCTACCGAACCAGCGTTAACGTCAGCCTGCTTCACCGTGTACGTGGCCGTTGCTGTCGCGGTCTCACCCGGAGCGATACGACCCGCGGTAGCGGTGGGCCACGTGTAGACGGGCGCCGAGAGGCCGACGAGCGAGTCCGCGATGGCGACACCCGTCATCGTGACATTTCCGGGGTTGGTGATGGAGAACGAGAAGGTCATCGTGCTACCGACGCCGCCGGTACCCGACGTGACGGCACCCGTCTTCGCCACGGCGAGAGCACCGTTAGCAGCGACCGGAACGGTAGCAGGAGCAGTTGCCGAGACGGCAGCACCGGTGGGAGGCGTACCGCGCGTTGTTGCCGTGTTGGCTACCGAGCCAGCGTCGACATCCGACTGCTTCAGAACGTAGGTCGCCGTGGCCGTGACTTGCGTGTTGGGGAGTAAGCGACCCGCAGTGCCGCTGGGCCACGTACCGAACGTGACGGCGGAGAGGCCGGGCAGCGGGTCGGTGATGCCGACGCTCGTCAGCGTGACGTTACCCGTGTTGCGCACGACGAAGCTGTAATTGACGGTGTCGCCAGCGACTCCGGTCGCCCCAGCGGCGAGAGCGCCGTCCTTGGCGAGAGAGATGGTGCGAACCGAGGCGACGGTCGGTGTGGTGACCTGGGGCGAAGGCCCGTTCACGGTGGCGCCGCCGAAGGAGCCCGTTGAGGTCGCTGTGTTCTTGACCGAGCCGGCATCAACATCGGACTGAGCGATTGTGTAAGTCGCCGTGGCAGTGACCTGCGCGTTGGGCGCAAGCGTTCCGGTAACCCCTCCGGGCCAGGTGCCGTAGGTCAGAGCCGAAAGCCCCGTGAGCGGGTCAGCGATGGAGACGCCCGTGAGCGTGACGTTACCGGTGTTCTTCGCGATAAAGGTGTACGTGATGACATCGCCAACCGCACCGGTGCCTGCAACACTCGCCGACTTTTGAGTCGTGATGGCTGGCGACGATGCGACGGTCGGCACTACCGCCTGCGGCGACGTCGCTGTGACCGTTCCGCCCGACGGCGTGCTGCCGGATGCCGTAGCCGTGTTCTTCACCGAGCCAGCGTTCACGTCAGCCTGCTTGATCAGGTAGGTAGCCGTAGCGGTCACCTGAGTGTTGGGAGCAAGCGTGCCTGCCGTGCCGCTCGGCCAGGTTCCGAAGGTGACCGCGGAGAGGCCAACAAGGCTGTCGGTGATACCAACACCGGTGGCGGTGACGTTACCGGTGTTGCGCACCACGAACGAGAACGTGACAGTGTCGCCGACGGAACCGTTGCCGCTGGTTACCGCACCCGACTTGGCCACGGTAAGCGCGGGGCCCGCCGTGATCGGAACGGTGGCAGGGCTCGTGCTGGTAACTGCGGCCCCAATGGGCGGGGTGCCCGTGCCGGTGGCCGTGTTCGCTACCGAGCCGGCATCTACGTCGGTCTGCTTGAGCGTGTAGGTGGCGGTGGCGGTAACTGACTGTCCGGGCGCGAGCGTTCCGGCGGTGCCCGACGGCCACGTGCCGTAAGTGAGCGCCGAAAGATCGGGAAGAGTGTCAGCTGCCGACACTGAGGTGAGGGTGACGTTGCCCGAGTTGGTGAGCTTGATCGAGAAGTTGACGGTGTCGCCAGCGCGCCCGGTCGAACCGGCGGCGAGCGCACCCGATTTGAGAGTCGTGACGACCGGGTTGGCGGCGACCGTCGGAACCGTGATCTCAGCCGAGGGGTTGCTGACAGTCGTGCCGGCGTGAGTTCCGCTACCGGTGGCGATGTTCTTGACGGAACCAGCATCCACATCGGACTGCTTGATGGTGTACGTCGCTACCGCGGTGACGGTCTGGCCGGGCGCGAGAACGCCCGTGGCGCCGGGCCAGGTATAGGTCAGGGTCGACAGGCCAACATGGGGGTCAGCGATGGTAACGCCCGTGAGCGTGACGTTTCCATCGTTCTTTGCACTGAAGGAGTAGTTGATGACGTCACCGACCTTGCCGGTAGCGCCGCCAGCGACTAGAGCCGACTTCGTGGTCGTGATGACTCGGGTCGGTGCGACCGTCGGTACGACAGACTCGACGGAAGGCTGGGTAACGGTGCCGCCGGCTGGTGTCTTAGCGGTGGCAGTCGCCGTGTTCTTGACCGAGCCAGCATCCACGTCAGACTGCTTCACCGTGTAGGTCGCGGTACCCGTTGCCGTTTGGCCAGGAGTGAGCACTCCGGAGGCGCCGGGCCACGTGACCGAGATCGAGCTGAGCCCGGACAGCGGGTCAGCAAGAACGACTTGGCTGAGGGTAACGTTTCCGTCGTTTTTCACGCTGAAGGTGTAGGTGACAACCGAGCCGACTGCGCCAGATCCCGTCGTGTAGGTACCCGACTTAGTGACGACCATCTTCGCGTCGGCCGTGATCGGAACGGTCGCGGGCGTCGTGCGCGTGACGTCAGCACCGGTCGGAGGGGTGCCCTTTGCGGTAGCGCTGTTCGCAATGGCGCCGGCATCGACATCCGACTGCTTCACCGTGTATGTGGCCGTTGCGGTGACGGACTGACCGGGAGCGAGAGTGCCGACGGTGCCGGGCCAGGTGCCGTACGTGATGGCCGAGAGACCAGAGAGCGGGTCGGTGATGCCCGCATTCGTGAGGGTTACGTTGCCCGAGTTGGTGAGAACGAAGGAGTAGTTCACGGTGCTGCCAGCCGTCGAGCCGCCCGCGAGCGCGCCCGACTTCGTCAGCGAAATGGCGGGCGTGCGGGTCTGAAGCGGAACATCTACGCGAGGGGATGCCGCAGTGACGGCAGTGCCGCTGGGTGACGTTCCCGAGCTGGTGGCCGTGTTGCGCACCAGACCGGCATCCACATCAGACTGTTTCACGGTGTAGGTCGCGGTGGCGGTCACCGTCTGGCCCGGAGCCAGAGTTCCGGCGGTTCCCGGCCACGAGTAGGTCAGCGCGGAGAGACCGACGAGCGGGTCAGCGATCACCACGCCTGTGAGAGTGACATTTCCGGTGTTCTTGGCGCTGAAGTTGTAGGTGACGACGCTGCCGACGCCCTTGGGCTCTGCAACGGTTCCCGACTTCGTGGTGGTGAGCGCGGGCGCGGCAGGCGCGGTGGCCAGAGTGACCTCATTGCTGAGGCCCGTGACGGCGACGTTCTTGGGCGTGCGGCCAGCCGAAGTCGCCTGGTTCACGATCTTGCCGGCGTTAACGTCGGCCTGCTTCACCGTATAGGTCGCTGTTCCAGTTGCGGTCTGCCCCGGAGCGAGGGTGCCGCTGGTGCCTGGCCACGTCACGGCAATGGCCGAGAGCCCAGTCAGCGGGTCGGTCAGTGTCACCGAGGTGAGCGTGACGTTACCGGTGTTTTTTACGGAGAACGAGTAGTTGACGGTGTCGCCCACGTTACCGACTCCGGTGCCGGCATACGCGGCAGTCTTTTTGGTTTCGAGAACAGCATTCACCGGGATGGGGGTGGTGCGGTTTGCTGTCGCAACCGGCTTGACGCCGCCGTCGGCATCCGTTCCGGTGGCGCTCGCGGTATTCGCGATCGAACCGGCATCCACATCAGCCTGCGTGAGGGTGTAGGTCGCCGTTGCTGTTGCCGACGCCCCCGCGGCGAGCGCGCCAGCGGTTGCTGTTGGCCACGTGTAGGTAAGGGCCGAAAGTCCGGTCATCGGATCGGTAACCGCGACTCCTGTGAGGGGCGAGTCACCGTTGTTCTTGATGGTGAACGTGTAGTTCAGGGTGTCGCCGGCACGACCGGTTGCTCCACCGGCGAGGGCGCTTGTCTTGGCGAGTGTGAGAGAGGACAACAGCACCCGCGTGGAGTCGCTGCCCGTGGCAGGGCTCGCGCCAACAACGGTGCTCGCTGTCGCTGTAGCGGTCGAGTCATAACTGGCCGTCGTCGGCCCGTTAGCAACACACGTATAGGTATAGGACTCAAGGGGGGCGAGCGTGACGCCCGTCAGCGTTCGCGCACAGTCTGTTTGGTCATCCGCAATCACAATGTTCTGCAGGATGCCGACACCGGAGTTGGTGACGGTGATAGTGAAGGTCGCTGGTTCTGTTGCCGTGCGCGACTGCTGGTCGAGCGTTCCGTCATAGGTTTTTGAGACGTTGATTCCCGCGCTGGGCACCGAGAGGATCGCATTCTGCAGCAGGTATGAGTCACCACTCGTGCTCATGCGAAGGTTCACGGAGGTGTCGCCGGCCTGCACGTTGGGCAGATCGACGGTCGCGACATCCACACTCTGGTTAGTGAACGGGCCAGTGTCGGTGAGCGCCGTGTAGCGGACAGAGCCCTCTCCTCGACCGATACCGATATTGCCGGTGTTGCCGGCGCTGTTGGCTAGCTGTGTGTAGGCACCGTTGCCGCGCGAGTACTCGGCAATATCTCCCTGGATGATGCGGTCGCCCTCGTAGAGCGAGAAGCCGGCGCGAGTTCCGGTCGCGATCGCGCTGAAGCCGTTGAAGGCAACCGTCAGCGGCGCTTCAGCGGCGGTCATGCGCACGTGACCTTCGTAGAAGATGATGCGGTGCGGAGCCGAATTGAGGTTGCTGGGGATGTAGACGCCGTAGTCGTAGACGACCGTCAGGGTCCAGCCTGCGTAGCAACCAGCACCCTGCGGCGCCCACAGGTCACCAGCAGATATCGTGAGTGGCGTTCCCGTAAGCGCTCCGGCAAAGGCTGTGGTGACATCAGCGCTTGCGCTGTAGTAGATCGCCGAAGTCGTGCCGACCGGGTCTTCGAGCATTGTCGTCGGTGCCACGGTAGTGACGGCGCCGGTGCCGACCTTGAGTTTGGCTGGCGCAGTGCGGTAACCGGTTGCCGAACCGGCAGGCATCAGCGCGGTTCCCCGCGTGGCGTTGACAGTGGTGCACGCATTGGCGGTGGTACCGGTGAAGACACCGGTGTTAGCGCTCCAGCTCAGAAAGGCCTTTTTCACGGATGCGCCAGCAGGAATCGTGATGTTCGCCGAGCTCGAGTTGGTGGTGAAGCCGGCGACCGTGTTTGAGTTTTCGAGGTAGAAGTTGTCGTTGGCCGTATTACCGTTCCCGCCGGAGGCTGAATGCAGGTCGGCACACGTGCCGATTTGCGCAGCGGTGTAGAGCGGCCGATTACAGGCGAGAACGCCGTTACCGGCCATGAGGAAGTCACCGTTGACGGTGGTCTGGTAGCTGGGCGAAGTACCCGCGTTGGTACCCCATTGAACGACCGCAGCTTCGGCAGGATCCGAGGGCATGACAGTCAGTCCGGCCACGAGAAGGCCGAAGGCTACGACGGATGCGACGCCACGCATGAACGTGCTTCGAGCACTACGCTGCGTGCGCTCCACGTTGATGCTGTTATGCCGCACTTTTTCTCTCCCCCGAGTCTAAATCCCTGACTTTGCGAGTCATCGCATCGTCAATGAATAGCTCTTCGGGTGAGCACATCTCACTCAACCATAAACTGTTGGTCGAAGTTTTGGACACCCTAACCCGCCGCAACTGCCCCGCACTGGGGCTAGAACTCTGGTTCTTAGCGACCTCATAGGGTGCTTCGTGCCGGTGTGACCTGTGCGCGTCGCCGGCTGTTAATCTCAAGGGATGCAGCCGCCTTGGACTTCCGATGGACCCGACCTTGTTGTGCACGGCGATAACCTCCCCGTGATCAGCACTTTGCCTGACGAGAGCTTTCGGCTGATCTATATCGATCCGCCGTTCAACACGGGCCGAACCCAACGCCGGCAAGCATTAACGACGCAACGATCAACTGAGGGAACGCGCGTGGGTTTCGGAGGCAACAATTACGACACAATTAAGGGAGTGTTGTATTCCTACGACGACACGTTCGCCGATTATTGGGAATTCTTAGAGCCACGGTTGCAGGAGGCATGGCGCCTTCTCGACGACCGCGGCACCCTCTACCTCCACCTCGATTACCGCGAAGTGCATTACGCCAAAGTGGCCCTCGATGCCCTCTTCGGCCGTGAGAGCTTTCTCAACGAAATCATCTGGGCCTACGACTATGGCGCCAGAGCCACCAAAAAATGGCCTTCCAAGCACGACACGATCCTTGTCTACGTGAAGAACCCCAAGAACTACTACTTCAACAACGAAGAAGTCGACCGCGAACCCTATATGGCCCCCGGCCTCGTCACGCCCGAGAAGGCAGCGCGCGGCAAGTTGCCGACGGATGTCTGGTGGCACACCATCGTGTCCCCCACCGGAAAAGAGAAAACCGGCTACGCCACCCAGAAGCCGGAGGGCATTCTGCGGCGCATCATTCAGGCATCCAGTAAGCCAGGCGATTGGGTTCTTGATTTCTTCGCTGGCAGCGGCACAACGGGCGCCGTCGCTCAAGCCCTCGCTCGTCGCGTCGTGCTCGTGGAGCAGAATCCCGACGCGATCGCAATCATCACGAAACGGCTCTCAGCGGACACCACATTCGCTAACATGAGCGCATGAGGAATCGTGACGAAATCGAATGCTGGCTCACCGACATGGATGGCGTTCTGGTGCATGAGAACCACCCCGTTCCCGGTGCTTCAGAGTTACTGCAGCAGTGGCGCGATGAGAAGAAGCCCTACTTGGTGCTCACTAACAACTCGATTTTCACCCCGCGCGATCTGAGCGCACGCCTTAAAGCGTCAGGGCTTGACGTTCCCGAGTCGGCAATCTGGACTTCCGCACTCGCGACCGCAGATTTCTTGAAAGAACAGATTCCCGGCGGCACCGCCTTTGTTATCGGCGAATCTGGCATCACAACGGCCCTCCATGAAGCCGGCTTCATCATGACGGAAACCAACCCTGACTATGTCGTCATCGGTGAGACCCGCAACTACTCTTTCGAAGCCATCACGAAAGCAATTCGCCTCATCGGCAACGGAAGTCGCTTTATTGTGACCAACCCGGATGCCACCGGCCCGAGTGCTGACGGCCCCTTGCCCGCAACGGGCGCGGTTGCCGCTCTCATCACCAAGGCCACTGGCCGCGAGCCCTACATCGTCGGCAAGCCGAACCCTATGATGTTCCGCTCGGCACTCAACAAGATTGGCGCCCACAGCGAAAACACCGGCATGATCGGTGACCGCATGGACACCGACATCGTTGCCGGCATCGAAGCTGGTTTGCACACCGTGCTGGTGCTCACCGGAATCAGCGATCAGAAAGAAATCGACCGCTACCCGTTCCGTCCCAACGAGGTTCTCGACAGCGTCGCCGACCTGCTGCACTAACGGTGCGCAACCCGGGCGGCGTGAACTGGCCGTTCCGGGCGTTGCACAGTTGTGGCCGTTCCGTTGTTCGCGCGCTCGCTATTCGGAGGGCGTTTGTGGTTGAGCAACGGATGCCGTGAGCGCGTCGTCTCCGGCACGCGTAGCGAAGCAGTAGTAGTCGCGGTTTCCGGCATCCCAGTCGCTGGCATTCGCGGCGAAGCTCGTCACAATTTCGAGGTCGGCAAATGATTGTGCCGCCGAGAAGTCGATCACGCTGTCGCTGGAGCACGCCGCAGCCGTGCGCGATGTCAGCTCGTCTGCTTCGGGATACGGATCAGAGGCAGCGTCATCGAACTGGCCGATCGTCAGCAGTTGAGCGGCGTGGGGTTGCGCGCAATCGATCACGGTGTATTCCTGTTCCCACGCCGAGACGAAGGGATCGACGCACTCACCACCGGCGAGTTCATTCCATAAGTAGGTGCCAGGGGCGATCGGACCAACGACGGGAACAACGGCAGTAGCCGTCGCAGAGGGGGTAGGCGAGGCAACCGCAGCGGGCGTGACCGAAGGGGCGATACGTGTGCCGGCCAAGAACAATGCCACCAGTGCGAGCGCCGCAACCAAGCCACCAGCAATGGCCAATCCGATCAATTGACCGCGCGGGATGGGTGGGCGAGGCGGCTGGGGTACCCGGGGTCGTGAAATCACCGCTGGAACCTGCGCTACGAGCGCCTGATCTTCGTACTCGACAAACTTGTCTTCGCCGAAGAGGTCGCTCACGGCATCGTGTTCGACAGATTCTGACTCCGCTGAGATGCCCTCGAGCGACAGCGCACCCATGACTTCCGTCGCGCCCTCAAGCGACTGGTCAACCGAAGCCGGCAGCTGAGCCTGGCGTCGAGTCGCGGCATCCATCGCCACCGTCGGCAGGTCTGCGGAGCTGATTGCTGCGGTCGGAAGGTCGGAAATGTCCATCGCCCCCGTGGGGAGATCGGCAACGTTGATCGCCTCTGTCGCGGGAGGTTCAACGAGTGGTTCAACAAGTGGTTCACGCGGTGTGACGGCGGGCTCGTCTGGCTGATCGGAAGCGGACGCCGACGACACCGCAGGCGACGCGGCAGGAGGTTCCTCACCTGGCAGCGGCGGAAGAGAAAGGAGCCCCGGAACCGCGGGAGTCGCCGACGGCGGTGGGGTGCCGGGTGGCGGCGTCATTGGCGGCAACGGAACCTCAAGCGCGTTCGGCTGAGGGGTAGCCGGAGTTGGTTCTTCTGGCGATTCGGGCTCGGTTGGAGTGAGCCCCCAATTGAAGGAGGACTCGCGGCGCTGCTCGTCTTCGCTAGCGCCCGAACCGTTGTCGCCTGAGGTCACGGCGTGAGCCCCAATTCACCAAGCCCGATCGCTGAAAAGTAGGGGTAGCCGGCCGCCTCGATGCGCTCCTTGGCTCCGGTGTCACGATCGACAACGACAGCAACGCCGGCAACGATCGCGCCGACCTTCTCGAGCGCCTCAATAGCGGCGAGCGGTGAACCTCCAGTCGTTGAGGTGTCTTCGAGCACAATGACGCGCTTGCCCTCAAGCTCAGGCCCTTCGACCTGACGACCACGGCCGTGATCTTTGGGTTCCTTGCGCACCACGAAGGCGTCGTAGGTGAGGCCGCGAGCGGCACCCTGGTGAAGAATTGCCGCAGCGATCGGGTCGGCCCCCATCGTCATCCCGCCCACAGCCACGATGTCTGGCACGTCGGCGATGAGGTCAATCATGACCTGACCAATCAGTGGAGCGACGCGGTGGTCGAGGCTTACGCGACGCATGTCGACGTAGTACGTAGCCTTCTTTCCGCTCGTCAGAGTGAAATCACCGTGGAACACGGCATCGGCGGAAATGTACTCAATGAGCTGTTGCTTGGCGTCGGTCACGAGTACAGAATACCCATTCTGGGGAGTCCCCTAAAGGATGGTCTCGCCGAAAATCAGCAAAGCGCCCGAGATAGTGACGCCCACGAAGCCCAAGATGGCGACGATTGTCGCGTTGCGGCGGTCGAGACGGTCAGCCTTTGCCGCAGCTTCGTCGAGAAGAATATCTTGCTGCATACGATGACTGTACGGGGCAGAGCAGCCCCTGTCGTCGCCCAATGCGGGGGTAGACCTATTACCGTTGAAGCATGCTCATTGCCACCTGGAACGTGAACTCCATCAGAACCCGAGTCAGCCGCGTCGTTGATTGGCTGCTTCGTGAAGATATTGACGTACTGGCGATGCAAGAAATCAAGTGCAAGCCCGAACAATTTCCTCTCGAGGCGTTCACCGAAGCGGGCTACGAGGTCGAACTTCACGGCCTCAATCAGTGGAATGGTGTGGCCTTCGCGAGCCGTCTCCCCCTGGAGGATGTCACGGTCGGTTTCGACACCCAGCCAGGGTTCGGCAAACCGCTCGATGACGGCACTGTACCGATCGAGGCGCGCGCTCTTGGCGTGACTGTAGAGGGCGCCCGGCTCTGGAGCCTTTACGTGCCCAACGGTCGCGAACTCGACAATCCGCACTACGCCTACAAGCTCGAGTGGCTCGCCAACCTTGCGACTCAGGCCACCACGTGGATGCGCGACAACCCGGAACAGCCTCTCGCCCTGATGGGCGACTTCAACATCGCGCCCTTCGATCACGACGTGTGGGACATCGCAGCCTTCGAGGGCAAGACTCACGTGAGCGACGCTGAACGCGCAGCGTTCCGGGCCTTTGAAGAGGCCGGGATGATCGACACTCTCCGCAGCCGCAACATTGAGGGTTACACCTACTGGGATTACCAGCGTCTGCGCTTTCCTCGCAATGAGGGAATGCGCATCGACTTCGTGCTCGGCTCCCCCGCATTCGACGAACTCGTTACGGGCGCATCGATTGACCGCGAGGAGCGCAAGGGTGATGGCCCAAGCGACCACGTTCCCGTCGTCGTCGAACTCGCGATCGACACCGCGAACGACGACGATCGGCCAATGTTCCTCTAGGCGGTACGTCCAAGAGGTTCGCCCAAGCGGTTCACCTAGGCAGTTCGCCCAAGCGGTTCATCTAAGCAGTTGCCTTAGCCACGGGCGTTAGCCCGCGTCTGGCTCCGACCGCGACACCTTGAGGCCTTCGCCGTTCTCGGCGAGCCCCACGAGCACGGTGTCCCCGTCGCGAATGTCGCCAGCAAGCAGCGCCTTGGCGAGCTTGTCGTCGATCTCGCGCTGCATGAGGCGGCGGAGCGGTCGTGCGCCGTAGATGGGGTCGTAGCCGCGCTCCGAAAGCCAGGTGCGAGCATCCGGGGTCACAGCAAGCTGCAGGCGACGATCGGTGAGGCGCTTGCCCAAACGGTCGATGTCGAGCTCAACGATCTGGCTGAGGTCATCGGTCGAGAGCGGCTGGAACACCACGATGTCGTCGAGACGGTTGATGAACTCCGGCTTGAACGACTTGCGCACAAGGTCGTCAACGGCGGCCTTGCGGGCATCCCACGGCAGCTCTTGGTCAGTGATGAATTGGCTGCCCAGGTTGCTGGTGAGAATCAGGATGACGTTGCGGAAGTCGACAGTGCGACCCTGGCCATCGGTGAGACGGCCATCATCGAGCACCTGCAGGAGAATGTCGAAGACCTCAGGGTGCGCCTTTTCGACCTCGTCGAGCAGGATCACCGAGTAGGGACGACGGCGCACAGCCTCGGTCAGCTGACCGCCCTGTTCGAATCCGATGTAGCCGGGAGGGGCACCGACGAGGCGCGAGACGGAGAACTTCTCGCCGTACTCACTCATGTCGATGCGCACGAGAGCTTTCTCGTCGTTGAAGAGGTATTGCGCGAGGGCCTTGGCGAGCTCCGTCTTTCCGACGCCGGTGGGGCCGAGGAAGAGGAACGAGCCGGTGGGGCGATCGGGGTCGGAGATTCCGGCGCGGGTACGACGAACCGCTTCGGAGACCGCTTGCACGGCTTCCTTTTGACCGATGAGACGCTTGCCGAGTTCTGCTTCGAGGTGAAGCAGCTTCTCGGTCTCGCCCTCGGTGAGGCGGTCGACGGGGATGCCCGTCCACGCGGCAACGACCGCAGCGATGTCTTCTTCGGTCACCTGGTCATTGACCATGCGGGGACCGGTTGGCTCGTTGCTTTCGGCGGTAACGAGGGCGCGCTGGATTGAAGGGATCGTCTCGTACTCGAGCTTCGACACCTTTTGGTAATCGCCGTCACGCATCGCACGCTCGGAGGCAATACGAGCATCGTTGAGGCGAGTCTTCAGCTCACCGACGTCGGTCAGGCTCGCCTTTTCGAGCTTCCAGCGCCCTTCCAACTCGTTCAGCAACTTGCTCTGGCTGGCGAGATCTTCGCGGAGCTTCGCGAGTCGCGCCTTCGACGCCTCGTCTTTTTCCTTCTTGAGAGCGTGCTCTTCGATGCGCAGGCGATCAACAGCACGCTTGAGCTTGTCGATTTCAACGGGCGAGGAATCGATCTCCATCTTGAGGTGGCTTGCCGCCTCGTCGATGAGGTCAATTGCTTTGTCGGGCAGTTTGCGACCCGAGATGTAGCGATTGCTGAGTGCTGCGGCCGCCACCAGCGCGGAGTCCGCGATGGTCACCTTGTGGTGAGCTTCGTAACGCTCCTTGAGGCCACGCAAAATCGCGACGGTGTCTTCGACAGAAGGTTCGCCGACGAATACTTGCTGGAAGCGGCGCTCAAGCGCGGCATCCTTCTCGATGTATTGGCGATACTCGTCGAGCGTTGTGGCACCGATCAGTCGCAGTTCACCACGGGCCAACATGGGCTTGAGCATGTTGGATGCCGCGACCGAACCGTCGCCACCACCCGCACCCATGAGGGTGTGAAGTTCGTCAATGAACGTGATGACTTGGCCATCGGAGTCTTTGATCTCCTTGAGCACAGCCTTGAGGCGCTCTTCGAACTCGCCGCGGTACTTGGCACCGGCGACGAGGGCTGCGAGGTCGAGGGAGATGAGCTGTTTGTCTTTGAGGGAATCGGCAACGTCGCCGGCAATGATGCGCTGAGCGAGGCCTTCAACAACGGCCGTCTTTCCGACGCCGGGCTCACCAATGAGTACAGGGTTGTTTTTCGTGCGGCGCGTCAGCACTTGGCTTACGCGGCGGATCTCAGCGTCGCGCCCGATTACGGGGTCGAGCTTGCCACTGCGTGCAATCTCGGTGAGATTCACCCCGTACTTTTCGAGAGCACTTTTTTGCTCTTCATCGGTACTTGGGGCACCCTGCATGTTCGCCATTTACAAACCCTCCGCAAACTTGAGTTGAGATGACTCAACTTTACACCCGTGGGGTCGCCCGTGGCTAGATGAACGCTGTGTACTTCGAGAGATTGCCCATCAAGTGAGAGACTCGTGTGGTGAACGCCGATTCCCGAGACGATCTCCACTCCTTTCAAGTGAACCTCACGGGGGTCGTCGACCTCCTGAGCAAGCACATCTACTCCAGTCCGCGCGTGTATTTGCGCGAACTTCTGCAGAACGGGCGCGACGCTCTGGCCGCTCGAGTTGAGCTCGACGGCGCTGACGCGAGCCGCGGCATCCGCATCACTCCGCTCAGCGAGCACAACGACACATTCCGGTTTCAGGATGACGGCATCGGGCTCACCGCCGACGAAATGACCGAGCTGCTCTCGACCGTCGGGCGCTCCTCGAAACGCGACATCTTTGATCTTCCCCGCAGCGACTACCTCGGGCAGTTCGGCATCGGATTATTGAGCTGCTTCATGGTGGCCGACCAGATTGTGATCCAGTCACGCTCCGCTCGCGGCTCAGCCCCAGTGGAGTGGATCGGCAATAGCGACGGCACGTTCAGCGTGCGCGAGCTGGAGGGCGACCTGCCCATCGGCACCACCGTCTCGCTCAAGCCGCGCTTTGATCAGCACGACCTGCTCAGCACTTCGACGGTGCTGGCGCTCGCGAAAACTTTTGCCGAGTTCTTGCCGGTCGCCGTGCGCGTTGATCTCCCCGGCTGCGGCAGCGAGACCGTCACGCACGATGCTCCGTTCCTTGACGCACACACGGCTACGGCATCCGAGCTACTGATCTACGGTCGCGAGTTGCTCGGCGTTGAGCCCTTCGCCGCAATTCCGTTGAGTGTGCCCGGCACCAGCACCACGGGTGTCGCCTATGTGCTGCCCCACTCGCCGCCGCCAGGGGCGCGCCAAGCGAACCGCGTTTATCTTGGCCGGATGCTGCTGAGCGAGAACGTGGATGCGCTCGTTCCCGACTGGGCGTTCTTCGTGCGCGTCGTGCTGAACAGCACCACGCTCACCCCGACGGCAAGCCGCGAATCGCTCGTGGACGACGACATCCTCGAGCACACGCGGGCGGCAATCGGCACGACGCTGCGGCAGTGGGTGCTCGAAATGGCGGCCCGGCATCCGGCCCAACTCAACGACTTTGTGCAGATTCATTCACTCGCCCTCAAGTCGCTCGTGATCCACGACGAAGAACTCGCGAAGTTCATCACTCCGTGGCTGAGCGTCGAAACCACACTCGGGCGCCTGACGATCGAGAGCCTTACGCGGGATCACACGCAGTTGCGCTACGCCGAAACGGTGGATGAATTTCGGCAGATCGCAAGCATCGCGAGCCCCGACCGGCCGGTGATCAACGGTGGCTATATTTACGACACCGAGATCGCCCGCCTGCTCCCCACTCTTGTCGACGGACTCACCGTCGAGCGCGTCAGCGTGCTCGACGAACTCGACTTTCTCGAGGTGCCACCGCTTGACGCGCGCAGTGTCGTCGCGAAGCTCGAAGACCGCGCCAGCGCTGTGCTCGCGGATGCCGGCTGCGCTGTGATTGTGCGCGGCGTGCCCGCCACCGACGTCACGGGCCTCTACCTCGCCGACCCCGAAGTGCTGCGCTCCATCGACCGACGGGCGGCCCGCGAAATCAGTCGCCCCGGGTTATGGAAAGACGTGCTCGGCAAAATGGATGCGTTCGCCGAGGAACGCCTCGCGAGCGACGGCACCAGTAAATCCCTCGCCCGACTGTGCCTCAACTGGAACAACCCTGTCGTCGTCACCCTCTCCACCCTGAGTGATGACGCCGTCTTCTCCCGCACCATCGAACTGCTCTACGTTCAAGCCCTGCTCACCAGCCAACGCCCCCTCAGCGTGCGCGACCGCGCCATGATGACCAATTCCATGTCAGACCTGATCGCCATGAGTGTCGCACTCGGTGATTCCCTCCCAGAAAGTTCTTCCCTATGAGCGTCGCCCGCATCACCGAACTGTTCAGCGAGATCGACACGATGGCCTTCGGCCCCGAGGAACGAGCTCGCGTCGATGAGGCGATTGCGCTCGCGGTCGAACTCGGGGACGAAGAGTTGGAGTACCGTGCGCGCATTCGGCTGACGGCATCCGCCAATCAGCTTGGCGATACCGAAGCTCTGCTCTCCTCATTCGCGTGGTGCCTCGCCAAGCACGACGCTGACCCTGTGCGCTTTCCCGACGACGTGGTCGAGGGCGGTGCCGGGCTCATGTGGCAGTTCAAGTGGATCGCCACGACCCTCGCGAGCTCACCCATCTTCGGCACCGACGACATCTCCGGCGCTCTCGCCGACATGGAGAGCCACTACCGCGACGCCGGAATCGGCCAGAGCGGCGTGCTGACCTCCCAGTTCGCCACGGCCTGGCGTCTTGGCCAGCTCGACCGCGCCGAAGAATTGCGCGCCCAACTCGCCGTGACGCCCCGCGACGACTACAGCCACTGTGACGCCTGTGTGCGCAGCGATGCCAGCGGCTTCCTCACAGAAACAGGGCGCGACGCCGAAGCAATCGTGCTCTTCGACGAACTCATCGAAGGCGGCTACAGCTGCGGCGATGAGCCAGAAGCCGCCCTCTCGCGCGCCCTGCTCCCCTACCTGCGCGCCGGCCGCCTCGATGACGCTCGCGCCGCCCACTTTCGCAGCTACAACCTCGCCCGCGACAACGCCGACAACCTCAGCATCATCGCCAATCACTTCATCTTCTGCGCCGTCACCGGCAATGAAGCCCGCGGCCTGGCCATGCTCGAACGCCACCTCTCGTGGTTTGTGCACGACCAGCTCAACGCCGACGGCCAGTTCTCCGGTCTCGTCGCCGCTGGTGTGCTGCTCGACGCCGTGACCGCCGCCGGCTTCGGCGAGCAAGTTGTTCGCGGCGCCGAAAGTACCGAACTCACGGCACTCTTCGGAGAGCACGACGGCACCTGGACCGCCGAAGAACTTGCCGCCGCCACGTGGGCTGCCGCGCGCCGGATTGGCGACCAGTTCGACGAACGCGCCGACAACAACTACCGCGCCACGCGCATCCAGAAGGCTAAAAATCTCGCTAACGAGAACTATCCCCTCAGCCTCACGAGTGAAACTCTTGCCGCCCCCACTCCCGCCGACGCCGAACCGACGGATGCCGCCGGCTGGCTGCTGCGCGCAGAAGAACTGACCGCTATTGGTTGGCTTCCCACCGCATTGCCCGCCGCGCGTAAGGCTGCGGAATTGGCAACGGGCACGGAGCGCACGGCTGCCCTCAGCACGTTGGTTGCCGGACTCGTGGCTACCGGCGATCTCGCTGCAGCCGAGGCTGCTCTCGCCGAACGCATCCCGGCTCTCCGTGAGCACGGCAACGAGGCGCAAGCGTCGCTCGAAGAGTTGCTCGGCCTCTCACTTTTTGGTCGCGCCGAGCAAGACGATTTCGACAAGCTCAGCGTCGCTGTTGGCGTCTCGGAGGAGTTAGCTCCCGCCCAGATCGCCGACATCGAACTGTCACTACTGAGCGTGCTGCTGCGCGGCGAGGAGCCCGATCTCGAGGCTGTGACGAAGCTTGCGGCGAGTGCGCTCGTGCACGCCGAGGCTGGCGAGATGCCCCTGCTGCGCGCCCACGCGCTGCGGTATCTTTCCGATCTGGCGGCCACCGCTGGCGACACTGATCGCGCACTCGCGCACCTTGATGATCTGCTGGGGGCGACATCCAACCGCGGTGTTTTGGCCCACGCTCACGCGCTTCGTGCCCGCATTTTGGGCAGTGGCGGCCAGTTCGCTGCCGGTGCCGCCAGCGCGGATGCGGCGGCCGAATGCGCCAATGCCATCGACGCCGCTGGCCCGCTGCACGACACCACCATTCTGGCTGGACGCCTCTATGACGAAGCCGAACAGTTCACGGATGCCGCTGGTCGCTTCCGCCTCGGAATCCGCTATGCCGAACGCCTCGAGATCGAGACCGTAGGGGCGCGCTATGCCCTCGGCCGAGCGCTCGTGCGCGGCGGAGAGTCGGCAGAAGCCATCGAGCTTTTGCTCTCGCTGTTCGAAGAAGAGACTGCTGCGCAGGCCGCGCCGGGCAGCCGCGGGGAGACGCTGTTCTGGTTGGGACATGGTTTCGCTGACTCTGGCGAACCGGGTTCTGCTGTTGGCACCTGGGAGACCGCGACGGAGCTGTACCTCGAGTCCGGCGACACCCAGAGCGCAGCACGCACGCTCGCTGACAGCGCGAGTGTGCACGCGCAACACGGCGACCACGAGACGGCCGCAACATTGCTCGAGAATGCTGTGACGCATGCTCGCGCCACGCCCGACGACCTCAACCTGCTCGTGCGCGTGCTGCACCAGTCGGGGCGCGCTCACGCCGAAGCGGGCAACGCCGCCGGCCTTGAGGCACTGGATGAGGTGCTGGCGTTGGCCGCCGAACACAACGCTGATTGGTTGCACGCCGACGTGACCGACTCGAAGGCACGCTCTCTCGCGAGCCTCGGCAAGCCGAAGGAGTCGGTGGCACTCGCACTCACGGCAGCGGACGAATACCGCGCGGCAGGAGATCCTGTTGCCGGCGCGAACTGCGAACGTTTCGTTGCTAACGTTTTGGCCGGCGAGGGCCGTCACGACGAAGCTGTGGCAGTGCTGCAGTCAGTGATGGAGCAAGCTGCCGACCACGAGCGCCTGCGTCAGATCACCGCGTTCGACCTGGCCGAAAGCCTCGACAAGCTCGGACGAACCGCTGAAGCAGCGGCCGCCCGAGCTCTCGCAGAAGGCGCGTAGGGCGCCGAGGTGCCCCGGCGCTTACGGGCGCTTGACCAGCTTGCGGTTCATGAACTCGTCGATGCCGTGCGAACCGAGTTCGCGACCGGTGCCGGAGTTCTTGACTCCACCGAAGGGCAGCTCGGGAGCATCCGCGCCGACCTCGTTGATGTAGACCATGCCGGCGTCGATGCCGTCAGCGATGCGGTCGGCCTGCTCGGCATCCGTCGTGAAGACGTATGAGCCGAGGCCGAACGGCGTCGCGTTGGCGAGCACGATGGCTTCTTCTTCGCTGGCTACGCGGTGCAGTTGAGCAACCGGCCCGAAGAACTCGACCGTGTAGGCGGGGTTATCGGGGCTGATGTTTTCGAGCACTGCTGGCGCAAACTTTGTGCCGTCGCGCTTGCCGGTTCCGACGCGCAAGGTGGCGCCGGCAGCGACTGCTTCCGCGACCTGCTCTTCGAGGTTTT
The DNA here is from genome assembly GCF_015864955.1 of Salinibacterium sp. NK8237. NCBI lineage: Bacteria > Bacillati > Actinomycetota > Actinomycetes > Micrococcales > Microbacteriaceae > Salinibacterium > Salinibacterium sp. NK8237. Next base: position 1,648,607 of record NZ_JADYWE010000001.1, read on the forward strand.
CGGCGGCCGCTACGGAACACAGCGGTCCGAGCTCGGTGCTCTCATCCATAGGGTCACCGACCGTAATGGCACCCATCGCGGCGCTGAACTTCTCGGCGAACTCTTCGTAGAGCGAATCGATGATGACGAAGCGCTTGGCGCCATTGCAGGCCTGGCCGTTGTTATCGACACGAGCCGCCACTGCAGCCTCGACCGTGGCATCCATGTCGTCAGTCGACATGAGGATGAACGGGTCGGAGCCTCCCAGTTCGAGCACGCTCTTCTTGAGGTTGGTTCCGGCCGCAGCACCGACGATCGCACCGGCACGCTCGGAGCCCGTGAGCGAGACTCCCTGGATGCGGGGGTCGTCGATCATCGCAGCGATTTGGTCGTTGTCGGCGAGCACATTTTGGTAGCCGCCGATCGGCAAACCGGCCTCGTGAATAAGCGCTTCAAGTGCGGCCGACGACTCGGGGCACTGCTGCGCTGGCTTCACCAAAACGGGGTTGCCGAGAACGATGCTCGGGCCAGCAAAACGGGCGATCTGATAGATCGGAAAGTTCCACGGCATGATGCCCAGAACTGGACCGATGGGGCTCTTGCGAATCCACGCAGTGCCCGATCCGGCAGGAATTTGTTCGTCGGCGAGGAACGCTTCAGCGTTGTCGGCGAAGTAACGGAAAATGTCGGCCGAGAACTCAACTTCACCCACCGCTTGGGCCAAAGGCTTGCCCATTTCGCGCACGATAATTTCGCCGAATTCGGCCGAACGCTCGGTGAGAAGATCGGCGATACGCGTGACGATCGCTGCGCGCTCTTTTACCTGATCACGGTTCATTCCGCCGTTGTATTCAGAGTGGGCTGCGGCGACGATCTGCTCGATCACTTCGTCGCTGACAGCGGGGTGGGCCGTGCCCTCTTCGCCGGTGTAGGGATTGATCACTTGAAAGGTCTTCATGAGAGGCTCCTCGCTGCTCGAAAATGACCGGCGACGCCGCCGAGATTTGTTCGTAGGCTACAGGCGAAATCCTGAAAATTGGAAGTTAGGGTTTTTCGCCGAGGTCGATCGCAGCCAACATCGCCCACAACTCGGCACGGCCCTGGAAGGTGTCGAGACTCAAATTGGTGAGGTCGGCGAGCCGCTGCATCCGCGACTTCAACCCGTGCCGATGGATGCCCAACTCGCGTGCCGCCGGATCCCACTGACCGTTGTGCCGCAGCCACACTTGCGCCGCCCGCAGCAGCGCGAGACCGTCGGCCGATTCGATGACGCTAGCGAGGCGGGCATGAGCGATATCGGCCACCGAACTCGACGCCAGCAACCCGAAAAAGCTCTCGCCCACGAGGCTGTCGAATTCAGTGATTGTTCCGGCCGGCGCCGCCTCAAGCGAGCGAACCGCCTGAGTGATCGCGACGTTCAGCTCGCTCCACCCGAGCACCGCCGAGAGCCCAACGGTGAGTTCGTTGGCGGCAAAGAATCGTTTCTCGGCACGCAACTGGCTCGCATCGATCAGTACCAGCAAGTGCCGGCCATCGGCCACCGCAAAAAACGTGCTCTCGGCGCGAGCGGCGCGACGCTCGAGCACATCGCGAACGCTCGCCGTGGTCTGGCTCAACTCCAGCGCCGCGACCGCAAAATGTTCCGCCGGCAAATCGATGCCCGCCACCTGCACCGCACGCCGCACACTGTCGACCCGGCCATCCTTCAACAACTGAAACAGCTGCTCCAGAATCGCCCGATGGCCCACCCGCAAATTCTCGGTCTGCTCGAGCGACACCTCGGCGAGCGCCGCCAACACCGTCATCACCGAATTGTCGAGTGCCCCAAATTCGGTGTCGCGCGACCACGCGATGGCCCCGCACAAGCGTCCGCTCGGGCCCAGCGTTTGCACCACGCGGTGCTCACCCGGCAACTGCTCAACGACGCGCGCGCGACGAGCCCGACCCAGCAAGGTCGTGACCGAACTGCGGATGGCGGGGGCGGCATCCGCGGGACGGCTGGCGGGGGCGGCATCCGCGGGACGGCTGGCGGGGGCACGGCCGGCTTTCGCCCCGCGTTGGGATTCGGAACTGTCGCTGACGAGCTCGCCGTCGGCGTCGAAGATCCAGACACCACAGTCGAGGTGCTCGGCGGCGCGGGCAGCCGCAGCAGGCAGGCGGCCTTTGCCAACGGCGGCGCTGGCGATGTCGTTTTGGGCGGCGAGGGCGCGGTCGAAGCCGGCGCGCGCTTGTTCGGCTTCGTTGTCGGCGACGAGGCGACTGATGGCGATGAACGGGATGCGGTACGGCACTTCGAAGAGCGGGAGTCCGGCGGCGGAGCACGCGGCGACGAGGCCGGCTGGCACTCCGTGGGTGATCACTTCGGTGCCGAAACCGATCGCCGCGACGCCAGCGCTGGTGAGCCTGGCGACGTAGGAATCGAAGTCGGGCACGGCATCCGGGTCGGCGTTGTCGACGAATTGGCGCCCGGTCGTGAGCAGCAATTGGCCCTCGGTGACGAAGGGCGTTGGATCATCGAGGTCGGAGTTGTGCACCCACGTGACGGTGCGCTCGAAGGTGTCAACGGCAGTGAGCGGACGCAGCGCGAGACGCTCAGTCGCGATCACGTCGGCGAGTGGTGTGGGCATGGCAATCCTCCTGCTGCCATTCTGTCAGTTATTGCCGCAAACAGTGCCACTCTGTGTCTGTTGTGCCGGGCATCCGCGAACTAAGTTGAACCAAACGTTTGCACGCCGCAGCTCGTCTGCACGAACGAACATCGTCTACTCAGATTGGATACCGGTGGCCATGTCTACTTCTTCTTCCACCTCCACGGCTCCCGCGGCCCCGGCCCCGGTTGGCGGCCCCTCGCTTCCGCAGAAGCGCAACCTCGTCACCGCGATTCCCGGGCCCCGCTCGCAGGCACTGCTCGAGCGCAAGAAGCAGGCGGTTCCTTCCGCTATCGGCATCACTCTCCCCGTCTTCGTCGAAGCCGCCGGTGGTGGCGTGCTTCTCGACGTTGATGGCAACACCCTCATCGACTTTGGTTCCGGCATCGCCGTGACCGGTGTGGGCAACGCGGCACCCGCCGTTGTCGAAGCTGTCACCGCGCAGGTCGCCCAGTTCACCCACACGTGCTTCATGATCAACGGCTACGAAAGCTACGTCGAGGTCGCCGAGAAGCTCAACGAAATCACCCCCGGAACCCACGAGAAGCGCACCGCTCTTTTCAACTCGGGCTCCGAAGCTGTTGAGAACGCGATCAAGATCGCCCGCTACTTCACCGGCAAGCAGGCCGTTGTGGCCTTCGACCACGCGTACCACGGTCGCACCAACCTCACGATGGGTCTCACCGCCAAGTCGATGCCCTACAAGAGCGGCTTCGGACCCTTCGCGCCCGAGATCTACCGCGCACCGATGTCGTATCCGTTCCGCGATGGCGGAATCAGTGGTGAGGATGCCGCCGCCCGCGCCATCCTGCAGATCGAGAAGCAGATCGGCGCCAGCAACCTCGCCGCGATCATCATCGAGCCCATCCAGGGCGAGGGTGGCTTCATTGAGCCGGCCCCCGGATTCCTGCCAGCCCTCAGCGAGTGGGCCACCGCCAACAACGTGATCTTCATCGCTGACGAAGTGCAGACCGGCTTCGCTCGCACGGGTGACCTGTTCGCCTCGAACCACGAGAACCTCGTTCCCGACATCATGGTGACCGCCAAGGGCATCGCCGGCGGCCTCCCGCTTTCGGCCGTCACCGGTCGCGCCGATGTCATGGATGCCGCCCACGTCGGCGGACTCGGCGGAACCTACGGTGGAAACCCCATCGCCTGTGCCGCAGCGCTCGCCACCATCCGCACCTTCGAAGAATCGGGCGCCATTGAGCGAGCCCGTGAAATCGGAACCACCTTCCGTGGCCGCCTCAACGGACTCCGCGCCGGCGACCCCCGCATCGGAGATGTTCGTGGCCGTGGCGCCATGATCGCCATGGAACTCGTCGACCCCACCACGAAAGAGCCCGACGCCGCCCTCACGTCGAAGGTTGCAGCTGCAGCCCACGCCGCCGGTGTTGTCGTGCTGACCTGCGGAACCTATGGCAACGTCATCCGCTTCCTCCCGCCGCTCTCGATCTCTGACGAGCTCATCGCTGACGGCCTCGACGTCGTTCGCGACGCTCTCGCCAAGGCCTAGCTCGCGGCCAGCGGGCACTGGGCGCGCGCTCAGTGCCCGCCCACGCGGCGCCAAGCCGAAGTTCAGCTAGCGCTGTTTGACTGACTTGCAGATTTCCCCACCACGAAAGGTGCACACCGAATGACGAACTCCACCGAAACCCAGCTTCTTGAAGCAGTGCCGAACCAGTTGTTCATCGGCGGTGAGTGGGTTGCCGCAACAGGCAGCAAGACGCTCGACGTGACTGACCCGGCTACCGGCAAGGTCATCCGCACCATTTCGGATGCCTCGGCAGAAGACGGCATGCGCGCCCTTGACGCCGCAGCGGCCGCTCAGGATTCCTGGGCCGCGACACCTGCTCGCGAGCGTGGCGAAATTCTGCGTCGCACCTTCGACCTCGTGCAGGAGCACCGCGACGAGATCGCCCTGCTCATGACGCTCGAGATGGGCAAGCCGCTCGCCGAGGCCAACGGTGAAGTCACCTACGGCGGCGAGTTCTTGCGCTGGTTCAGCGAAGAGGCCGTGCGCATCTCGGGTCGCTTCGGCAACACCCCTGAGGGCACCGGTCGCATGATCGTGTCGCAGCGTCCGGTTGGTCCGTGCTTCCTTATTACGCCCTGGAACTTCCCGCTCGCGATGGCCACCCGCAAGATTGCCCCTGCACTGGCCGCCGGTTGCACGGTCGTCGTGAAGCCCGCAGCGCTCACGCCACTGAGCACCCTGTTCCTGGCGAAGCTCTTCGAAGAGGCCGGCCTGCCGGCTGGCGTGCTCAACATCGTCACGACCTCAAGCTCCTCCGAAGTGTCGGAGCCGATCATCGCCGACTCTCGCCTGCGCAAGCTCTCGTTCACCGGCTCCACTCCGGTCGGCAAGGCGCTCATCAAGCAGGCCTCCGAAAACGTTCTGCGCACCTCGATGGAACTCGGCGGCAACGCCCCGTTCGTTGTCTTCGACGACGCCGACCTCGACAAGGCTGTAGACGGCGCAATTGCGGCCAAGTTCCGCAACATCGGCCAAGCCTGCACCGCAGCAAACCGCTTCATCGTGCACAGCTCAGTTGCTGCCGAGTTCGCGGAAAAGATTGCCGCTCGCGTCGCCGACATGAAGATCGGTCGCGGCACCGAAGACGGCGTCAACATTGGTCCGCTCATCAATGACAAGGCTGTCGACAAGGCCGACGAACTGGTTCAGGATGCCGTGAAGCGCGGCGCGACCCTCGTCACCGGCGGCAAGCGCGTTGAGGGCGAAGGAAGCTTCTATGAGCCCACGATCGTGTCGAGCGTTCCCGCCGACAGCGACATCCTTCGCGAAGAAATCTTCGGACCGGTCGTCTCGATCGTTGAGTTCACCGACGAAGCCGAAGGCGTACGCCTCGCGAACGACACCGAATATGGACTCGTCTCGTATGTGTTCACCGAAAGCCTTGCCCGTGGAAACCGGATGATCGATGCCCTCGACACCGGCATGATGGGCCTCAACGTTGGCGTACTCTCCAACGCGGCAGCCCCCTTCGGCGGAGTCAAGCAGTCCGGCATCGGTCGCGAAGGCGGCTCGGAAGGCATCCACGAGTACCTCTCTACTAAGTACACGCTCGTTCCCAATAGCTAATGTGCGACTGCATCCCGTCGGCGCATCTCGAGGAATGCCCTCTGTGCATTGACGAGCCCCACATCACGCGCGGCTACAACTAGATTCCCGTGAGCGAGTGGCCCCACCTAGTGCCGGGGCTGCTCGCTTTCTGGGTTAACGGGCTGGTTAGCGCGCTCAGCCTGCGGTTCGTCGGTTTCGCTCGCTTCTGTTCGCCGGGCGGGTGCAGGGCGCTCGGTTACGCTTGAGGCTCCGCCGCACGCGCTGTGTGCGGTGCCGCGCCACCGAAAGAGTCCCCATGTCTGAGCACCTGTTCGCCACTCTGCGACGTTGGCCCGACGTGGAAGCCCCCAATCTTTTTGCGGTGGATGCCAGCGATCGCCTCATTCTCGATGAGGCTGCTTCGCAGTTGGCCGATACCCAGCCGGGCGAGCTGGTGGTGATGGGCGACAACTATGGGGCGCTCACCCTCGGGGCGGCCACCTTGCACGACTGCCGCGGCATCCGCGTGTTTCAGGATTCTCTGGTGTCGGAGCTTGCTCTGGCCGAGAACGCCGGCGACCTTGCCCCGCACTACAGCTCGCACGCTTTGGGTGCCGAGTTGCTCGAGGGCGCACGGCTGGTGTTGATGCAGTTGCCGCGCAGCCTGGCCGAGTTGGATGAATGGGCCCAAGCCATCGCCCGCTTCGCGTCGCCTGACGTAACCGTGATTTCGGGTGGCCGCATTAAGCACATGACGTTGGCGATGAATGAGGTGCTCGGTCGCTCGTTCGATGATGTGAACGCGGGCCGTGGGCGTCAGAAGTCACGCACGCTCACCTCGTTGGGCGCAAAGCGCGACGCCGTAGAAGCTCGCTACCCGGTCACGTCGGTGTTGCGCGAACCAGAACTTCCCGTCGATGAGCTAACAGTCAGCGCCCACGGTGGAGCTTTCGCCGGTGCCGCCCTCGACATGGGCACGCGATTCTTGTTGACGTTCTTGCCCGAAATGAAACCGGATGCCGCCACCGCCGTTGACCTCGGCAGCGGCACCGGCGTGCTCGCCGTTTCGCTCGCTCTCGCCCGCCCCGACCTGCACGTGGTTGCCGTTGATCAGTCCAGTGCCGCCGTGGCATCGACCCGCGAAACGGCCGACGCGAACGGTGTCGGAGCGCGAGTTGAGGCAGCGCGCGAAGATGCCCTCACCGAACGGCCGACGGCCAGTGCTGATCTGATTGTGTGCAATCCGCCCTTCCACACCGGCGCGACAGTGCATGCCGGCGTTGCTTTGCGGATGCTGGCTGACGCCCGCCGCGTGCTCAAACCCGGCGGAGAACTGTGGGTCGTCTTCAACACCCACCTCGGGTATCGCGACTACCTGAACCGCACCGTCGGCCCCACCCGCCAGGCCGGGCGCAACAGCAAGTTCACGGTGACGGTGTCGGTGCGGGCGTAGCTCGTGCGCGGATGGACCGCTACGCGACTCCAGTCGCTGCCCACTTCTCCATCTGTTCGCGGAGGTGGTTCGGCGTGAGCATGAATTTGGGCTCAAGCTCTTCCCAACCAGGTTTTTTTGCGCGCCGGCTATACGCTGCGTGATCCGCTCCCATCTGGAGCTGCTCGTCGAGGGGCTCGCCCTCAGCACCCATGAGACTGAGGTGGTAGATCCACACCTGACCATCCGCTTCGGTGCTCTTGAACGTCGCCTCGAAGATCTGGCGCTCCGCTGAGACAGCGGCTTCGTGCTCGTCATAGCGATCGTTGAGCACCTTCATCCATTCCTCAAAAACCGGCTCTTGCCCGGGATTCAGAGGAGCACGGCTTAGCTCGAGGCGCATACCGGGCGGAACGGATGATGGCATCTGAAAGCCCTCGAAATCTCGCGGGTGCGGTGTGAACCGGGAGCCTGACGACTCAGTGTTATCTGTTCCCATCATTCGGGACCTGTCTCTTCGTGCGGTCCAGCGTCACCCTTCCGTCGCCGCGCATTTTGAACCACGACGTAGATCGTGAGTGACCAGATCGGAACGATCGAGATGAATCCCAACAAGTCGTTGGTGGCGCCGCCCTCAATATAGAGAATATTAAGCCCAACCAGCCACACGATGGCCGCAACAAACCACGCCACCGCCCACCATGGCGACAAGAAGCGCCTGAGCTTTTCCCTTGCACTTGTCATGAGTTCCCTCACTGATTGCTCATTGAAACCGCTGTGCATTTGATAGCGGTGGCCGAACATGAGCAATTTACCACTCCGGGAGGGTGTTGTCTGCTGCATCGACACCACACATGCCGACGAGACACTAGCGTTCTTGCGACTACTCCTACGAAAAAACCGAAGCGCGCGCGATCTGGTCGGGAGTTAGGGTGACGCCGGTTCGGCGCGCGAGTAGCCGTCGGGCAGCGGACGCCTCGGCCTTTCGCCGTGCGCAACTACGATGGCGACGCTGCCCTTCCCATCGGCTGCTGCTGGCCGAGGTCGACGGTCGTACCGCAGGGTGGGCATCCTTCGGCGGCGGGAGAGAGGATGGAATGACGCCTCTCGGCGAGCTCGCAGGACTGTACGTGCACCCCGACTTCTGGTCGCGAAAAATTGGACATGCACTCCTCCAATGAGTACAACAAGAACTACGCACCGAAGGTTGGCAACAGGCCTACCTATGGGTACTGAGCGGCAACAACCGAGCGATCCAGTTTTACGAGAAGCACCATTGGCACGCTGACGGCGAAGAAAAGGTTATTGACGCTGGTCGAGCTGGAACGCTTCACGAGTTGCGTCACATCCGTCAGCTTTAGCAAGCACCAGGTGCACCTTGGCTGCGGGGACCTCCTAGGGCAGCAAATCCAGCATCTGAGGCCGAGCCTTCATAGCGTGGATGATTAGCTCGTTTCCGCTGTCGAAGATGAGAACAACTGTCTCAAGGAGCCGACCTTGCGTGTCGAATCCTAAACGCAGCTGGCGCGCAGGCGAATCATCATCAAGGTCTTCGAGCCAGAGCGCCCATGTCGCAGCTTGGATTGAGTCTTCTGACCGAACGCCGTGCTTGAGCGCCGAATCGTGAACCTTCACGCGACGTATGAGGTGAGTGCGTCGCGGATCGCCTCCGACCGCGTCTTGTGCTCGCGTGCCGCGCGGGCATCGATCGCGGCAAGTTCATCTGGAGTGAGCCGAAGCGCCACAACCTGCGAAGGCTCGGCACCTCGCCCAGGGCGGCCACGACCGCGCTCCTTCAACTTGGCGACGTCATACCCCGCCTCTGCCTCAGCAGCCCATGCAGCTATTTGCTCCTCAGTGACGGGCACGCCGTTTACCGATTCACCTGTACTCATACGTTTAATGTAATACGAAAATCAGGGTGCGGCAAGACGCTCCGCTCCGCACCTAGTCGTGCAATCTCGCCGCCCTGCTCTCTCTGCCCCCGATCATGCGAACCCTCCCACCTAAGCTGAAGATCGTGATTGAGGAAGTCAGCGCTGCGTATTCACTTCGGGCACAGGAATACGTCGAGCGGTTCGGATCGATGGATGCCGTGCATCCGCAAGATCGTCAGCTGGTCGAGACGTGGGCCCGCGGCATCGAGCCCGGCAGCAGCGTCATTGATGCCGGTTGTGGTCCAGGCCAGTGGACGAACTTCCTTGCCGAGCTGGGGCTATTGGCCCACGGCATCGACCTAGTGCCCGAGTTCATCGAGTGCGCTCAGCGCACCTACCCCGACGTGCCTTTCAGCGCTGGATCCCTCAACAATCTAAAAGTGCCAGACGGTTCCATAGCTGCAGTGCTCGCGTGGTTCTCCCTGATCCACCACGAGCCCGTCGACATCCAGCTCCCCCTGCAAGAATTTCGGCGCGCGCTGCACCCCGGCGGCACCCTTCTTGTTGGTTTCTTCGAAGGACCCGTTGTTGAGCAGTTCGCGCACGCTGTCGCTCCCGCATTCCGGTGGTCGGAGGATGCACTCAGCGACGAGCTACGTGCGGCGGGCTTTGATGTCGCCACTTCGCAGGTCAGGCGTTCGCCGGGCGAGCGGCCGCAGGCGGCGATCGTCGCACGTGCCCGCAATGGGTGCTGACGAGGTTCCCGTAGACCCGCCGTCACCTTGCCGCGGGTGAACGCATCCCGCGTTCACTCACTGCTGAACTCAGCGCACGAGCACTGAGAAAAACTGCGCAGGCCAACGTCGCGATGATGAGAAGGAGAATACCCAAACCCACCAGCAGATCGGATGCTGAGCTCGCGAGAATCGGAGCCGATCCGCCGCCCTCGGGCACACAAAATAGGCCGGGTGGCACCATGCTCCGCACAATCTCTGGATCCGGGCCGAGCCCTGCCTTACCGAAAGCTTCGGCACATGCTCGCTCCACATCATCGGGGTAAACCATAAGCGTGACTCCGAACACCCACAGGGGCAGCCCCAGTGATGCGCCCAAACCGAGAATTCCTGCGCCCGTCGTGCGCGCGGTGCGAGTGCCCTCGTTGGACACGCCTGCCATCAACGCCACCGCGGCGATCAACCACAGGGGAGGGAAGAGCGCAAGCATTACCCCATAACTGCCGATTTGAGCGACGATGAGCGCAGTCGCGAAGATAGCCGCCTCGATGCCAAGCAATGCGAGCTGCAGCCGGGAGGTCTTCTGGGCTTTGAGTCGCGCCATCAATTACACCTCCGTTGCAGATCCCCATTGTGACTGCAATTTGAGCACCTGTCACCTACTAAACCGACTCATCGCTGATCGCTGATCGCTCAGAAACAGAAACGACTCATGCCCATCGCGATCTCACTCTTCGCGGTGAACCTGATGACGAGTTCGTCGGCTGTTATCTTTCCTGCACTGGAATTGGCGGGCGTCATCCCGTCCTGAATTGTGGACAAATAGCAGTCACCCGCCCGGAGAACGACGAGATTTCCTGCTTCAATAGAGCATGACGATAGCTCAGGCACAAGCGGATGTTCGCCGAATCTACCGAGGCGGGTATAGCGGTCCACTCGTGTCCGCGATCCTCTGGGGCGTCGCAAACGCGGTCTACTTCCTTGTGTCACCGGGGGCTGCGATGGTCACCCTCTTTTTCGGAGGCATGCTGATTTTTCCGCTCTCCGCTGTCATCCTCAAACTCATGCCAGGCGAGAGCGCGCTTCCGAAGGGGCATCCCTCGATTGGCCTGGCAATGCAGTCAGCCTTCACAATCCCACTGGGGCTTCTTGTCGCCATCGCCCTTGGCGCCTACGCCCCCGAATTATTCTTCCCAGCCTCGCTGATCATCGTCGGCGCCCACTACCTCACCTTCATCTCGCTGTACGGGATGAGGTCGTTCGCGGCACTTGCGGGCGCGCTCGTTCTCGTGGGAACCATCGCCCTGTTCTTCGTCCCCGCGATCGCGCCGATTAGCGGCTGGATCGGAGCGGGAGTGTTCGTTGTCTTCGTGCCCGTTCTGTATCGAGCAAGCAAACCAACCGGGCCTCGAGGCGACTAAGCGTCGAGATCGAACGGGCGAGAGCCAGCGTCGCGGGGAATCCGGAACAAACTCATTGAGCTCGGGGGTCACGGCCGCATCGACCCTTCACGAAAGCGGCCGGGACTGTGACATCTCACGCTCTTCGATTGGAACAATGGTGCGGGCCCGTCAGTCCGGGCCCTCTAATCCTCCAGAAAAGCATCGATCGCTCGCCTGAATGCTTGGGGTTGCTCGACCCACGGATAGTGCCCGCTGCGCTCAATCACTTCGGCGACCCCAGACGGAAAAAGGTCTGCAAGGGCGACTACCGGGGCGAGGCCAGTGAGGCTGTCCTCGGCGCCGGCGAGTACAAGCACGGGCGCTGAGATATCTTCCAACCGCAGGGCAAAGTTAGTTGGCGGGCTGAAGCTGAAGTACGCTTTCGCCGCGGCCAGGCTCCAGTTGCCGATCTGGGCGTGGGCTTGTTCCTTCGCGCCCCACTGTGCGTAGCCTGCGGGCGCTGTTTGCTGCTGCCACGCGTTGTAACCGGCATCGTCCGTTACTCGTGGGCCTGCAGCTAGTGCGGCGAAAGCTGACTCAAAAACTAGGTCTCCCCGTCGTTTCTGGCTCAGAACTTCGACATCGGATGCTTCGCCGACGAGGTATGTCGCCGGCGGGGTGATCAGCACCATCCGGGAAAGAGATTTCGTGAACTGGGCGGCGTACGCAATGGCCAGCCTGGTGCCGGCGGAATGCGCCACGACAACCACGCGATCAAGACCTAGGTGCATCCGTAGGCGTTCGATGTCGTCAGCTTGATTCCAGTACGAGCCATGCTCTTCGGCCACGGGCATCCGCGAGCGACCCACACCTCTGAGATGGGCAACGATAAGTTGGCGACTTTTACTGAGCCCGGCGAGATCGCCGAGGTAACTGGGATGGCGCGCGGCTCCCCCGGCAAGCAAAATAATCGGTTCACCGTTGCAACCCACGACATCGTAATGAAGCGTTGTTTCATCGGAGCCTACGTAGCTTGGCATTACTTGAAACTACACGGCGCTACCGAAGGGGAGAACTACTCTCTCGAGAACCGAATCACGTCCACCACGGCAGAAATTCGACGGTGTCGTTCGCAGCACCACCCGGGCGGAAGCTGCACTCCCACCCCGGCACCGGAACGGGCATCCACGCTACTGAGTAGCTACCGCCACCGCCCGCTGCTCCGCCCAGCTGCTGGCCGCACTCCGCAGTAGCCGCGCCATGGCGCAAAAAGTATGGCCCAAAGAGAACGACGGCGAGCGTCAGCAGGAGACCCGCCGCTGCGACAAGGACGTGCGTGCTCTTGGCACGCCGAAAGACTTGAGCCATACTCGGCAGCTTACTCCCGCGAGAACGCCGAAGCACGCGCGATCTGCTCGGGCGTCAGCGTGACGCCGGTGTAGCGAACGAACTGCGCCGCAGCCTGGAGTGCGATGACTTCGGCGCCCGTGATGACGAGCTTTCCGGCATCCCGAGCGGCCCGAATGAGCGGTGTCTCGGCCGGGAATGCCACCACATCGAACACCGTTTGCGCGGCGCGAATGTGGTCGGGCGTGAACGCTAATTCATCGGCGGAGTCGCCTGCCATCCCGAGCGGGGTGACGTTGACGATCACCGCGTGGCCGGGCTGCGGGTCGACGCTCACGGCGCGGTAGCCATACTTCGTGGCGAGCGCTTCGCCGGCCGCGACGTTGCGCGCGAGCACCGTCAGGTCAGCGAAACCGGCACCGTGGAAGGCGGCGACAACCGCTTTGGCCATGCCACCCGATCCGCGAACCAGCACCGACAAGCTCGGGTCGAGCTGGTGGCGGGCGATCAGATCCGCGACAGCCTCATAGTCAGTGTTGGATGCCGTGAGCACGCCGTCATTGTTCACGATCGTGTTCACCGACTCGATCGCCGCGGCGGAGTGCTCGACAACATCCACAAGCTCAAGCACTGCCTCTTTGAACGGCATCGAAACGGAACAACCCCGGATGCCTAAGCCCCTAACGCCGGCGATGGCATCCTCAATATTGCTGGTCGTGAAGGCTTTGTAGATGAAGTTCAGGCCGAGTTCGTCGTACAGATAGTTGTGAAATCGCGTGCCGAGGTTAGAGGGCCGGGCGGCCAGCGAAATGCACAGCGTCATGTCTTTATTGAGGATCGGCATTGACCCATTATGGTCGCGCAGCAGGCCGTGAGCCGGAACCGAGGCCGCCGCGCTAGGGCGCGGCAATCAGCGTCGCGAGTTCCTCCAACGCATCCTCACCCGTCATATCACGACCCAGGAGCGGTAGTTCCGTTGTCGGAATGGCGCCGAGATGCTCCCGGAGCGGCAGGAGGGACGCCTCTTCGCGCTTGCTGCGTTCCTTCAGAAAAGCGCCAGCATCCGTGGGCGAGCGACGATTGATAACCACGGCCGCGATATCGACACCCAGCGCGTGAAGCTGATTGACGATGTCGAGAGACTCCGCGATCGGCATGGTTTCCGCAACAGTCACGACCACAAAACCGGTGGTCGAGGGATCGGTGATCGTCTTCGTCATGCGCGCGAAACGGTCGCGCCGGGCGAGCAGGGTGCGTCTGAGTTCTGAGTCGGCTGCAGATTCCGGATCTTGCTCACCACCAACAAGTCCTCGCGCCGCCGCAGCGAAACGGTCCGATCTCGAGCGGCTGGCCAGAAGTGAATCCGTCCATCCACTCAACTTCTCCGGAAGGCTCAGCAAGTGCAGCGTGTGGCCAGACGGTGCGGTGTCGAACAGCACTAGATCGTACTCATCGAGACCCTGCTCCATGAGTTCCGCGATCCGTTCAAGCGTGGCCGACTCGTGGCTGCCCGGAGCTGTTTTCGCGAGCGCGAGATGCGCCTTCGCTGACGGGTGCAATCGTTCGGGAAGGAGCTTCATCATGGTGGTGGTGACGGCCGCAAAATGCCGCTCGATTGTGACGTGCGGGTCAACCTCGACGGCATCCACATAGCCACTCGGCGCGGTGAACACACGGGCGGGCGTGTCTGACAGCGACATCTCCCAGATGTACCCGAGGTTGTGCGCGGGATCAGTAGAGACGAGCAGCACCCGTCCACCACTGCGAGCACGCGCCAGAGCCAAAGCGGATGCCACCGAGGTTTTGCCGACCCCGCCCTTGCCCCCGACAAAGAGAACTTTGCGTGCGGTCGCGAGTGTCAACAACATCCGATTTGATCCAATGGTGAGCGGGGAATTCCCATCCGGCGGTGCCAAGAGTGAAAGTCTTCCCAGAGGGCCGGCATCAGCTCGGCGGTGTAATAAGCGGCCGGATCGGGCACACCAAGGGCTTCACCGAGAACAGCAATCATGAACAGGTCGTCTTCATCTTGCTGTTCCCGCCTGAACATTTGGCGGTACGGCCCTACGTAGTAATCCTGAAGGCCATCGCGGAACGCCGACCAGCGCCGGGAGAATCTCTCCCAGCGTTGGCCCGCAGTCGACGGTTCCATTCAGCTAGACATGTTTCTGAGAGCTGGTCAGCGCAGCATCGGCACCGTCAGCTTCCGGCTCCGAGTCTCTGGCTTTGCGCATCGCGATGATCGCTTCGATCGCGACCCACACGCTGGCCCCGATGATGATCACATCGAGCGCGAAGAGCATCCAATCGGGGTCGCTGGGATTCGCGAAACTGCCCAACTGCACGAGAGCAGCCCAGAATGCCATCCCGAAAATGATCACAAGAGGCACCAGGGCGGTGATGGGGTTACGGCCCTTACGAATCAAGATAACCGCGATGATTGACAAGCTCAGCGAGGCCATCAGCTGGTTGGTCGTTCCGAACAGCGGCCAAATGCGTAAGCCGCCCTCGCCGCCGAGGCCCTGCGAGAAGGTCAACCCGAGGCCAAGCGCCACAACGATAAGAGTCGCCGAGATCTTGCCTATCTTCAGCTTGAATACCTCGCCCGCTTCTTGAACGACAAAGCGCAGCAACCGCATGCCGGTATCCATCGTCGTTGCGGCAAACAGCACAGCCATCGTCGCCAACAGTGTGGCGCTCAACGACTCAGGCAACCCGATACCGTTCTGCATCAGCGTGGCGCCGCCCTGGACAAAGGCGTTGACTCCGGCTGAACCGAATGAACTGTAGATCTCGTTCCACTCGGCAACCGACTTGAATCCACCGATGACGGCGAGGATCGTTCCGAGCGAGAGCAGGCCCTCGCCCACCGCACCGAAGTAGCCGACGAAACGAGCATCCGTCTCCTTGTCGAGTTGCTTCGACGTGGTGCCGGAAGCCACCATGCCGTGGAATCCAGAAATGGCACCACACGCAATGGTCACGAACAGCAAGGGAATCATGTTCGGCGTGCCCTCGGGAAGGTTCATGTTGATCATCGGCGCGACGATATTCGGCGGCGTTGCGGAGAACAGCGTAGCCAGGAGAACGGATCCGAAGAGCAGGATCAGACCGACGAAAAGCTGCACACCATTGATGTAGTCCCGCGGCTGAAGGAGAACCCACACCGGCAGCAGCGACGCGATTGCCCCATAGATAAACAGCGCAAGAATCCAGAATGTCGCCGGAGTCATCCCCAGAATTGATTCGGGGAGAACCACCGGAAACTTGTCGCCAATCAAGATGAGCCCATAGAGGGCGACGACACCGACTACGGTAACGGGCACCAAATGCCAGCGGAGTCGATACACCGCGACACCCACCAGAAGGGCAACGATAATCGCGCCCCACACCGGGATGACCGCACCCGGGGTGCTGATCAACAGGTTCTTGATCACAACGGCGAATGCCGCAACGACCATGAGCAGAACAAGGAAAATGACGACCAAGAAGAGGTTGGCCCCACGCTTACCAATGTACCGAGCGGATAGAGCGCCGATGGAGCGTCCCTTGTTTCGGGTCGAAGCCCAGAGTGTGCCGAGATCGTGCATTCCGGCAAAGAACACGGTGCCGAGAGTGACCCAGAGCAGTGCCGGAAGCCAGCCCCAGATCACGGCGATTGCCGGACCGACGATGGGGGCTGCACCGGCAACGGAGGTGAAATGGTGGCCCCACAGAATGTACTTATTCGTGGGAACGTAGTCCACGCCATCGCTGAGCTCATGCGCTGGAGTCACAAAGTCATCGTTGAGTTGATAAACCTTTCGCGCCAGATATTTCGAGTAAACGAAATAGCCCGCGGCCATCACGCCCAAGCCAATGATCATGAGAATAAGGGAACCCATTAAATTCTCCGCTCCTTGTAGGGTCGCGCTCGCAAACTGGCACGACATCGTGCAGATAACCGAGTGACACCGGTGATACCAGTGGCATTGGAGACGACACTAATACTCACTTTGGAGTTTGCATAGGGAAACTTGGCGCAGTGTTTACTCGGCGCAACACGGCGACGCTTGGCGCGCCACCGCCGCATCCAGAAGCTAGCTCGCTCGGCGGTAGCGGATGTGGGTGGCCAGCGGTGATTGCAGGACCTCCACGGGTTCGAATCCAAAAGTTTCGATCCCGTCGAAGAGTCGCTCGCCAGACCCGAGCAGAACAGGGTCGATGTCGAGCGTCAACTCGTCGACTACGCCGGCAAGGAGTGCCTGCCGCACAGTGGATGCACCGCCCGCAATATCGACGCCCTTGCTGCCAGCAGTTTCACACGCGCGCGCAAAGGCTGCATCGAAACCCTCGGTCACAAAGTGAAAAGTTGTTCCGCCATCCATCTCAATCGGCTCGTGCGGGTGATGGGTGAGTACGAAAACGGGGGCGTGGTACGGCGGCTCGGCACCCCACCACCCACGCCAGCCCGAATCCCATTCGCCACGGATCGGCCCAAACATGTTGCGGCCCATGACATATGCACCGCGCGGGCGCATGAGCCAGGCGGCCGCGATCTCGTCGGCGTCGTTGGCGCGCTCGTCACCAATGTGCCAACCGTGCAGCTCGATCCCGCGTTTACCGAGCGGGTTGTCGACACTTTGCTCCGGCCCGGCAACGAACCCGTCGAGCAAGATTGACATATGGCAGGTGGTTTCCGACACTCCCGACTCCTTCGGCGGATGCTTCGATTGGTGCGTATTCAGCGAGCGAACGCCACCACGACGATCGCGAAGAGCCAAGGAAAGGAGCTCACGATTCCGAAAATGCTCAGTGCAGCTCCGAGCAGCGACGGCACTGTGCCGAGACTCGAGTTCGCACCCTGAAACACTCGACGCGCATAGAGTGCGGTAGCCAACCCTGCTATCCCGATCAGCGTCGCGGCAACAGGCAGCGAGAACAGGGCGGCAGCAGCGATGCCCAGAATTAGTGCGGCGTACGCTGGCGTTGCGGCGACGCGGGGTTTCGCCTCGAGAGTGTCAGCCGTCTGGCTCATGAGCGCGCTTCCTAGTGTCTTGGGCTATCGCAGAATTACGAGCAGATGCGGTATCGCCACAGCGCTCGATACGCCTCCACCGTAACAACTGCGCTCCCCACCGTCGAGCATTTCTTGCCATTGGCGGCGCACGAGACGCAGGAGACCTCGCTGCGCTACGCTCGCCCGAGGAGCCAATCGTGAACTTAATTCAAGCCATCGAGCAATACCTAGTGTGACTAGCGATAACGAGATCATCCGGAGGTCGTGGGATAACCCTGCGGTCTTTGCGGAGATGTACGACCGCCATGCGACATCCGTCTATCGGTATGCCGCCCGGCGAGCGGGCGTTGACGCAGCGGATGACATCATGGCCGAAACTTTTCTGGTGGCGTTCGAGCGGCGCAACCGTTTCGATAGCGCCTTCGAGAGTGCTTTGCCGTGGTTGCTCGGAATCGCGACAGTGCTGATTCGCAAGCATCGGGGTTCTGAAGCGCGGTTCTTGCGGGCGGTCGTGGCCTCCGGGCCACCGGCGACGGTCGTTGAGAATCACGATGATCGCCTCGACGCAGACCTCTCGGTTCGGGCTTTGGCAGGAGCGATTCGCAAGCTGCCTGCTCGCGACCGGGATGCGCTGCTGCTGTACGCGTGGGGCGACCTCGACTATGAGGGCGTTGCACTCGCATTGAACATTCCCGTCGGGACTGTTCGGTCACGTCTCAATCGCGCGCGGCGAGTGCTGCGCCTATCCGCCGGCATCACGCCAGCACAGGAGGTGGATCGTGGACGAACTTCAACAGCTCCGAGCATTCGGTAAGAATGTTGCCGATCCGTCAGCAGACGCTCTCAGCCGAGGCCGCAGAGGTCTCGTGGAACACATCGGGCTACAGCCAGCAATCGCTAAGCCCAACTCGAAGAAGCGCTTTGCGCTGTTCGGCGGCACCACCGCCCTTGCTGCTGGCGCACTCGTGGCCACTCTCGTGTTCACTGACCTGCTCGGCTTGGCCGGCTGGCAAGGTGGGGCGGATGCTGCTGCCGCATCCGCACTCAGCGACGCCGCGGCCGCCGCCATTGAGAATTCCGATCCAGTTGTGGGCCCCGGCCAGTATCTGAAGGTCGATACCGAGGCGGTCTTCGAAGGAGGCGGGCAGACCGCGGATTGGAAGAACTTTGCCTATCTCGGAACCCAAAATTCACAACTGTATATTCCTGCCGACCACTCAGACGAGTGGGTTCTCGTAACCGAACCGCGAGCAGCGATCAAGGTCTTTGGCGAAGGCTTCGAAGAGGAAGCGCAGGAGGCTGCTCAGGCAACCTTCAATAAGGAGGAAATCAGCCGGGCGCCGTACGGCGGATTCGACAATTCGAAACCTCGAGACTGGAGGTTGGATGAGTTGCCGCGCGACCCCCAGCGGTTGCTCAACTATGTCTATCGAGTGACTGCAGGTCACGGCGTGAGCGCCGACGGGCAGGCGTTCGATTTTATCTCCACAACGCTGCGAACAGGTGTGGTCCCGGCGGAGCTTCGTGCCGCTCTTTATCGAGCTGTGGCAGGAATCCCTGGCGTTGAAATCACCGACGAGGCAGCCACGCTCAACGGCCGAACGGGAGTCGCCTTCGGCCGCGAAGAAAGCGATGGATTTCTCCATGAAATCATCATCGACCCGGATACTGGGCTCCTCATCGGTGAGCGCACCGTCCAGCTAGTCGACAGCAAGCTTGTCCCGGTGTTTGCCGGGGAAATTGTTGGGTGGACAGCTATCACCACAACTGTGGTCGACGAGGCACCGACAGGTGGCTCACTCTGCGGCAATGGCGGCGCACCGCTGAACGGCCTCGGCAGCGGGCAGTGCACTGACCCCGATAGGCCGCAGACCGACTGATGCGTCACCGACGCTAGGGCACTGCGACTCACACTCCCGGCGGTGAATGAACTGATCACGACAAGGGAGTTGCGCCCGCTGCCTGCCAGTTGTGTCGGTTTGCGCGAACGAAGAGCTTGATACCGAGGAGAGGAAGGACGAGGTAGGGGAGCAAGAACATCGCGTGCCATCCACCCAGGCCAGAGAAGGAACCCAAGGGGTTGAGTGTCGCGTCTGATGTTGAGTCAGACAGGGCCCGGACCAGCATGTTCAGACCGATAAAGAGCGCAGACGCCATGAGCGGAGTCAGCCACGCGACAATCTTCTCGCGCCTTGACCACGCCACCGAAAACGACATCAGCACCAAACCGACAATTGGACCGATCACGGGGACGACGAAGGTGCCGACGATCAGCAGCAACACTGCGGTAATCGGGAGCGCTCGACTCGGTACCGGCTGTGGCTGCAACTGTGGTGCGGACGGTGATGAGCTTGGTGCGGCATCATCCGCAGTAGCGGCTTTCGCTTCGGCGGCGATGAACGCAGGGTCGCCAAGGTCTTGGATCCGCTCGGCAGCAGCTTCGGCGTTGAGCCCCTCAAGCTCTTCACGGATGCCCGCCACAATCTCTGCGCGCACGTCGGGTCGCACACCCGAGAGATTCGTCTCGAGCTGAGCGAGGTACGCGCTAGTCACGGTGGGGAGTGAGTTGGTCACTGTGTTTCCTTTTCCACGAATCGAAGAACGGTCGCCGCAAACGGCTCCCACTGGAGACGGAATGCTTCGAGTTGCGCTGAACCTTGTGCAGTCAATTGGTAGTACTTGCGCACCGGCCCCGAGGCAGAAGCCTCGTCGTAGGTCGTGACTAGCCCTTGGCTACGGAGCCGCGACAGCATGGGGTAAAGCGTGCCGATGCTCGCGATCATCTGGGCGGCGACGAGTTGCTCCGAAAGCTGCCAGCCGTACATTGGCTCGCGCGAGAGCAGGCCAAGCACGCAGTATTCGACCACGCCCTTTCGGAGTTGAGTGCCCACATCCGCTGTCATGCATTACACGCTAGCTTGCACTGCAACTTACCGCAAGATGCGGACGAACACATGAGCTTGACGACGGCATCCGCTAATCGCACTGCCGCATGCGGCGGACACCG
Organism: Salinibacterium sp. NK8237; assembly: GCF_015864955.1. Taxonomy (NCBI): domain Bacteria; kingdom Bacillati; phylum Actinomycetota; class Actinomycetes; order Micrococcales; family Microbacteriaceae; genus Salinibacterium; species Salinibacterium sp. NK8237. Next base: position 1,669,076 of record NZ_JADYWE010000001.1, read on the forward strand.
CGTTTCTTGCCGAGAGCCATGCCCACGAGGACGAGCAGGATGCCGAGGGCTTGCTGGGGCCCGAAGTGCTCCGATGCGAGCATTACACCAAGCAGCACCCCGGTGACGGGGTTGAGAAGACCAACCAGCCCGACCGTTCCTGCCGGAAGATGCCGGAGGCCACCGAACCACGCGGCGTAGGCGATGGCCGTTGCGATGATTGACACGTAGGCGAAGCTGATCGCGGCAGGAGCATCCATTGTAGGAATATTTCCTTCGACAATGATCGCGAATGGCAAGACAAGAATTCCTCCCGCGATGAGTTGCCATGAGGTGACAGCGAGAACTTTCTGCTCGCTGCCCCACCTCTTGGTCAACACAAAACCGAGCGACGACATCATCATCGCGGCCAGCGACGCGGCCACCCCCAGCGGGTCGATCGAGCCAACACCACCCATCACCATAACGCCGACGCCAGTGAAGCCCAGCACGGCTCCGAGCAATGAGAGCAGGGCGGGCCGTTCGCCGAGGAGCGGCCAGGCGATGAGCATCAGCATGGCCGCAGACGTCGCCATGATTGTGGAAGCAATGCTCGACGGCAACAGTTGTGACGCAACGTAGATCAGGATAAAGAATGCGCCAACGTTGAGGGCGCCAAGCACCACTGACTTCCACCGCCACGATCCGCGAGGCAGTGTGCGGGCCAGCGCAAGAAGGATTAGCCCGGCGGGGAGGGCGCGAAGAACTGCGCCCCACAGCGGATAATCGAGAGGCAAGAATTGGCGAGTAACAAAATAGCTTGACCCCCACGCAATGGGTGCGATTGCGGTGATCAAAACCCAACGCCATCGAATAACTTCCATGGAAGCTATTATAGCTTCTGCGGAAGGTATTGCGGCTTCCGTGGAAGATATAGTCGACTATGGATTCTCACGACCGGGTCGACCGCATTCAAGAAGAATGGCGCCGCGAACGCCCCGACATCGATGTCTCTCCGCAGGGCATCATCGGGCGACTGCATCAGGTAGCTAATCGGCTCACCGCTGAACTGAATCTCGTCTTCGAACAACACGGGCTCGGGGAAGGCGAATTCGACGTGCTCGCTTCACTTCGCCGCGCAGGCGCGCCCTTCGAGCGCGCCCCCGGCGAACTAGCCCAACACACCATGGTGACCACGGGAGCAATGACCAAACGTCTCGACAGACTCACCGAGGCGGGGCTCGTGATTCGGCGCCCCACCGATGGTGACGGTCGACGACGCACGGTCGCACTCACTGAGCGTGGTCGCGCAGTAATCGATGCTGCCTTCGCCGACCACATGGCCAACGAACAAAGACTCATCGGTTCGATTCCCGAAGCCGATCGCCAAGCGCTCCAGTCGACACTCAAAAACTGGCTGCAGCAACTCGACTAGGACCACCTAAGCTGCTGCCATGACGACCCTGACCTTCCGCGCAGCAACAACCGACGACATCCCCGCCCTGGTCGCACTGGTCACGTCGGCGTACCGCGGCGAAGCTAGCCGCACTGGATGGACGAGCGAAGCCGACTTGATCGATGGCGAGCGCATCGACGCCGCAGCGCTCGAAGCGGATCTCACTCGTGCGCGTTCAATAATCTTGATCGCCGAACGTGGCGATCAACTCGTGGCGTGCGCGCATGTGGCGGATGTCAACGGCACGGGCTATTTCGGGATGTTCGCGGTCGATCCCACTCAGCAGGGCAGCGGACTCGGATCCGTCGTGCTCGCCGAGGCTGAGAACTACGCGGCTCGGGAGTGGGGAATCACTGTGATGCAGATGACCGTGATCGATGTGCGGGAAGAACTCATCGCGTTTTACGAACGCCGCGGCTACGTGCGCACCGGCATCACTAAACCGTTTCCCTACGGGGATGAGCGCGTCGGCACTCCGAGGCGCGATGACTTGCAGTTCGAAGTTCTTACGAAAATGCTCGGAGCAGCAGGGCAACGTCCGGAGTCGAGCGAAGCCGCGGCTACAGCTAGTGCTGCCGCTGCCGCTACCGCTACCGCTACCGAAAGCGTTGCCCAGTGAAGCGCGCCATCGTCTGGTTTTCGGTGGTGGGTGGCCTCGGGCTACTCACCGCCGTTGTACTTACCGTGATCGAAGGCGTGAACTACCGTCTCCGCGAAGAGCAAGGGCTCGACCCGATTTGGGCTGCGGACTGGGTCGCCGCTGCGACCGTTGCGGGGTTCGCGCTCTTCGCCATTTCAGTGGTCGCGCTGATAGCCCTCGCCGTCAGCTCCGGCCAGAAACCAATCGACGAAATCCCCGAATAGCTGCACGGGATGCGCTTCGGACGCATCCGCAACTACGAGGCAGCCCCCTCCGAGTCGCACTGCGGCTCGAGCGTGCCCTTGATCTTGCGACTGACCGAAACCAGAGCATCCTGCTCCTCCGGGGTCAGCACGTCAAAGAAGTGCGTGCGGACAAACTCGGTATAACCGGATGATGCCTGCTGCACTGCTTCGAGGCCCGCGGCGGTGATCTGCACGTCGAGGCCGCGAGCATCCGAGGGGCAGCTCATGCGCTCGAGGAGGCCGCGAGCCTCCATCCGCTTGAGCAGGTGAGAGAGTCGGCTGCGATCCCAGCCCAGCGACAATCCGAGGTCGCGAGCCCGGAAGAGAGTGTCGGATTTCTCTGCGTGTTCGGTGAGCGCCGTGAGTACCGCGTGTTCAGGACCAGAGAGCTGAGCATCCTGCGCCAACTGCTTGTCAAGGGACGAAACCAGCTGCAGCGTTGCGCTAACGAAACCGCGCCACACGGCGTTTTCGCGGTCATCTATCTCCCGTGCGTTCGTCACCACAGCCCCTTTTCATCGCTCGCAAGAACTAGTTTGACACCTTATTGATGACATGACAACATCTTTAGTGACACGTCAACAAAATTCATCCTAAGAGGATACAGCATGACCAAGATTGCGATCATCACGGGCGCCAGCCGCCCGGGCAGCGTCAACCAGTCCGTGGCCGAATGGGTTCTCGCCCAGGTTTCGACCCGCGACGACGCTGAGTTCGAAGTCGTCAACATCGCCGACTTCGATCTTCCGATGCTCGACGAGCCCTATCCCGCGTCGTACCAGAACTACCAGAGCGACCACACTAAGGCGTGGTCAGCCAAGATTAGCGAATTCGACGGCTTCATCTTCGTAGCCCACGAGTACAACCACACCGCAGGCCCCGTGCTTCTCAACGCGCTCTCGTTCCTCAACGCTGAGTTCAAGAACAAGGCCGCCGGCTTTGTCTCCTACGGCTCGATGGGCGGCGTTCGCGCGGTCGAGCACCTGCGCGGAGTGCTCTCCGAACTGCAAATCGCTCACGTGCAGCGCACCGTCATGTTCTCGCTGTTCACCGACTTCGAGAATTTCACCATCTTCGCTCCGACCGCTCAGAACGCCGGCACCCTCGCCCCAATGGTCGACCAGCTCACTGCCTGGTCGCGCGGGATGGCATCCGTACGCACCGAGCAGCTGGCCACCGCCGCCGCCTAAGCACGCGCACACCCCCTCAAACGGCTTTCCGGGATAACCGGGAGGCCGTTTGTGCGTTCGGGCCGCGAACTAGCGACATTTACGCGAGGCAGCCAGTTTTCGGCACTAACAACTTCTTCACGTCTCGACTGCGTCGCGTTCGATCACGCTGTGGGGTGGGCGGCCGTTCGGGATGATGAAATCACCGCTCTGCACGCGGAGAGCAGGGCGGCGCTAACTTTGTCGGCACTGCCGAGGTAACCGCTGACCATGGCCCCGTCGCGCAGCATCATGAGCTCGTCGGCGACCCTGGGGTCATCGATCCCGATGGATGCTGTGAGCTCCCCCAGCATCGACCGAAACCAAGTGCGGTGATCGTCTACGACCGCGCGCACGGGGTGACCGGCGTCCGCGTACTCGGCCGCGGCATTGATGAACGGGCATCCCCGAAAGCCCGGAGTGCAGGCTTCCTGACCGATCCCCTCTGCGACTAAACGAATGGTCTCATCGACGTCGCCGTGCGCCTCCGCGCTCGCGCCGAGGATCGTCTCCCGCTCCCACGCGGCCCGGCGCTCGAGGTAGGCCACGATTAGGTCGTCTTTGCTCGGGAAGTGCCGATAGAAGGTGACCTTAGTGATCCCGGCCCGCTCGATGATCTTGTCGGCACTGACTGCGCGGAGCCCCTGCGCGTAGAAGAGGTCGGCGGCGGCCTCCACGATTCGCTGCCGAGTGATCGCTCCCCGGGCGGTGCTCGAGCGTGCGGGGGCGGCTGCCTGCTGATGTGCCGACGTGGACGAGCTCATATCGGTCTCCTTAGCTCTGATTTCCCATCATAGAACAGCAATAGGGGAACTAGTTCGTCTACAGTCTTGCGCTTTCGTCAACGAGGCCCCACTATGTACTCAGACGTAGAGTTACTAGTTCGTCTACATGCGCACGACACGACCCCTTCTCCCAATCCACAGAAAGAATCCATCATGAACGCTTCCACCTCACCCCTCGCCGGGAACAAACCCACTATCGTCATCGTGCACGGCGCCTGGAGCGATTCCGCTCCGTTCAACGCCGTCGACGCGCTGCTCGAGACCGAAGGATTCACGGTGACACATTTCGCGAACCCGCTGCGAGCCCTCGGCGCCGACACCGATTACCTCAGCGCGTTCTTGAAGTCCCGCACTAGCGGCCCGGTCGTACTGGTTGGCCACTCGTACGGCGGTGCCGTCATTGGCGGGGCCGCGCTGAGCCACCCCGAAGTGAAGGCCCTCGTCTACCTCAACGCCTTCGTTCCCGAAGAGGGCGAGACCATTCTCGATCTCGCCGGCCGCGCCGGTCCGGTGGATGCGGCTGCGTTGTTCGAAAAAGCGCCCTTCCCCGGTGACCACAACGTTGATCTCTACCTCACGCCAGGCGCATTCGCGGGTGGTTTCGTCAACGGCCTACCCGAGGAAATCGCCGCCCCGCTGTTTGCTAAGCAGCGCCCTATAACCTACGGCGCGCTCAGCGAACCCGCACGCGCTAATCAGGCTTGGAAGACCCTTCCGTCGTGGTACGTCGCTGGTGATGAGGACCACAGCATCGCCATCGAAACTCAACTCTGGATGGCCGAGCGCGCCGGTTCCACCCTTACCCGGGTATCGAGCGGACATCTCTCCATGGCCGCCGAACCCGGCACGGTGGCTGGCGTAATCATTCGAGCAGCCGCCTAGTCGCTCAGACGGAGGGGCACTCGACTGGTCGGGTGTCCCTGCATCTCAGCATTCGCTGACCACAACTACTCCGCAATAATCTCCAGCGCGACGCCCTCGCAGGCAGTGCGCTCGAGTTCGGCAAGCGCGCCACCGCGCACGGCGTCGCCGGTCGCGTGACGCGGATCCGTCGAGATAACGACGCGGCCGACGCTGTTGACGAGGGTCACTTTGTCGCCGAGTTCGGCGAGCTTGGGCAGCAGCTGCCGTTCGACCGAATCGATCAGCAAATCGAGGCCGGCTACGCCGACGAACGTGCCGTCGATGTGCACGGGCGCGGCGATCGTGATCGTGTATTCGTCACTGCACAGGTAGTCGACATAGGGCCCGGCAACATGACCGCGACCCGTCTCCATCGGCACACGGAACCACTCGAGTTCGCTGTAATCGATGTGCTCTTTGTTCACCGATTGTGCGGCCAAAAGCAGGCGTTTGGGGTCATCGCCCTGCCACCACGAAAGGTGGTTTCGCTCATCCGTCAGCAGCCCAACGGCTGCAATAAACCCGGCACCGTAGATGTGAACATCGGGCAGCGCAACCGTCGCGAGAGCGTGCGGTTCCACTAGCGCGTCAATCTGCTGAGACGAGAGCGGGCCGAGGTTTCCCGATGCCGCGAGCTCGGTGCCGAGCAGAAGTGCGGTGGCTTCGAGGCTGGCAATCGGGGCACTGAAATACTGGGAGACGATGGCCGCCGCGCGAGCTGCTGTGCTCATGCCGGTGCTCGTTGCTGTCGTCATCGTTGCGTTGCGCTATCGCTCGTGGTCATCGGGTGCCGCCTACTCTGACTGATCCTGTTCGTGGCATCCTATGCACCAGATGCCCTGCACCGCTAGTTCAGCGTGATGGAGACTGCAGATCGATGAGCGCATTGATCACGGCATCCACCATGCGTTCGGTGGCCGCAACAGCTTCGTGGTCATCGCCGGCTTCCACCGCATCCACGACACTGGCCAGCAGCACTGGTTGGGCTCGGCGGGATCTCTCATCCACGTCAATCAGGCGAAGCATGGGCGACATTTCGGCCTGCAATCGCATCTGTTCACGAGTGAGTCGAGCCGACTGGCTCAGCGCGACGAGTTCGATCTGCGCATCGTCGAGGGTGCTGCGCCACTGTTCGAGATCTGATTCGTCGAGGCGGGCCAGGCGCGAGCGCACTTGCTGCACCTCGGAGGGCACCGCTCGGCGCGCCGCCAAACGAACGCACGCAGCGGTAATGGCCGCATAGTGGGCGCCCAAATCACGAAGGGCGACGCGGGATGTTGCGGCCAAGGCGGTGCGAGCGTGGGCTACGGGGTCGGCCGAGTCAGCCACGAAACTGCCGCCATTGCGACCGCGACGAGTCACCACGAGGCCCTGGCTGCGGAGCGCCAGCAGGGATTCGCGCACGGTGGTCGGCGCTACGCCGAAGCTTCGAGCGAGGTCGTTTTCGGAGGGAAGACGCTCCCCGGCCCGCAGGTGTCCGCCCGTAATTGCACTGGCGAGACGGCGTTCCACGAGCTCGGCGCGACCGGCATCACCAATCGACTGGAAGAGCGCACCCTGCAAGCGGCCGGGCCTCGAGGCATCGCGAGAGCGTGCGGTGTCGTCGGCGACCACCGCACTTTTTCGCGGCGCGTCTGCCGAGTCGGTCGAGTGCATTGGCCAATTCTCGCACCGATCACCTGAGCCGTTGCCCTTTTGTGACGATTCGGACACACGCTTGAAATATGAACTCTGGTTCTATAGGTTTACTCTCACTCAGAGATCGCCGTCGTTCCAAGGAGTCACTCGTGCATGCGTCCGCCCAGCAAGCCCCGTCCGCCACGGATCCCACTCCTGCGCCCGGCGCCGTCAGTCTCGCCGGTGTCTCCAAGACCTTCGGCGACTTCACCGCGGTCGAGGCCCTTGACCTCGACGTGAAGCCGGGCGAGTTTCTCTCGATGCTCGGCCCTTCCGGCTCGGGCAAGACCACTGTGCTGCGGATGATCGCTGGCTTCGAAAACGTCACGAGCGGCAGCATCCACCTCAGCGGAACTGACGTCACCGCCGTTCCCCCTCACGCGCGCCAGGTCAACACGGTATTTCAGGATTACGCGCTGTTCCCGCACTTCACCATCGCCGAGAACGTCGGTTACGGCCTCCGAGTGGCCGGCGTCAGCCGGGCCAAACGGGCAACCCAGGTAGGCGTCGCGCTCGAACAGGTTCGCCTCTCGGCCGTGGCCGATCGCCTCCCCCACCAACTTTCGGGTGGCCAACGCCAGCGCATCGCTCTGGCTCGCGCGCTCATCCTGCGCCCCCAAGTTTTATTGCTCGACGAACCGCTCGGCGCCCTCGACAAGCAGTTGCGCGAAGAAATGCAGATCGAGCTCAAGCAGATTCAGCGCGAAGTCGGCATCACGTTCATCTTCGTCACCCACGACCAAGAAGAAGCCCTCACGCTGAGCGACCGCGTCGCCGTCTTCAATAACGGCCGCGTCGAGCAGGTCGGCACCGCCCGCGAAGTCTACGAATTCCCGGCGACCGAATTCGTCGCCCGCTTCTTGGGGCTCTCCAACCTCATCCCCGCCGAACTCTCTGCGGATGGCGTGCAATCGAGCGTGCGCCCCGAACGTGTGCGCCTACTCACCGCCGACACCGCGGCGAGCGCCGGCACCGTCTCCCTGCTCGGCACGGTGTCCGAAACCGTCTACACCGGACCAACCACGCGCTTTCTCGTCGATACCGAATCGGGTGTTCGCGTGATTGCCGAACGAGCCAACGACCATCACCCCTCCGCCGAATCCGCCTTCGCGCGCGGCGACCGGGTGCGCGTCGAATGGACCACCGATCACGCCTCGCGCATCGGCTAACAGATCACCCCTGCAATACCGGCGATTCCGGCACAACCGGGCCAGCCACATCCACACAGCACAGCACAGCACAGCACAGCACAGCACCCACGCATCACATCAAGGAGTAATCATGAGATCCAAGATCATGACCGGCGCAGCGTTCATCGCCGTCGCCGCTCTCGCCCTCACCGGCTGTTCGGCTGAGGCCGACAGCACCGCAACCGGTGGACTTTCTATCGACGTTCCTGACATCCCCATGCTCGAAGAGTTGGGCGAGATGGAAAGCGAAGTCAACATCGTCGCGTGGAGCGGCTTCGTTGAGCCGGCATGGTCCGACGAATTCACTGAAGAAACCGGATGCACGGTCAACCGGCGCGTTGCTGGAACCAGCGACGAGATGGTTCAGCTCATGCGCACGGGCGACTACGACATCGTCTCCGCTTCGGGTGACGCGAGCCTTCGCCTGATCGCCGGTGGCGACGTTCAGCCGATCAACCTTGACCTCGTTCCTAACTTCGGTGACGACATCGTTGAGGGCATGAAGGGTCAGATTTATGACACCATCAACGGCCAGTCGTATGGTGTTCCCATTGGTCGCGGCGCCAACATCCTGCAGTACAACAGCGATGTTGTAACCGAAGAGCCCACGAGCTGGGATGTTGCGTGGGAGCTCGACAGCCCCTACGCCGGCGAGATCATCGCGTACGACGCACCGATCTACATCGCTGACGCTGCCGTGTACCTGATGGCTCACGAGCCTGACCTCGGCATCACCAACCCGTACGCGCTCGACCAGGAGCAGCTTGACGCTGCGATCGACCTGCTCAAGCAGCAGAACACGATCGTCTCCGAGTACTGGGCCGACCCTGCCGCACAGATCACCTCGTTCGCCGGTGGAACCACCTCACTCGGTACCTCGTGGGAGATCCTGCGCAAGCTCACCGACGACGACAAGTTCAAGAGTGTTCTTCCTGAAGAGGGTTCGACCGGATGGTCGGATGCGTGGATGATCGCCGCCGAGTCAGAGTCGCCCAACTGTGCCTACGCCTGGGTTGACTACACCAGCTCCGCCGAAGTGAACGGCGCTATCGCCACCAACTTCGGTATGGCTCCCGCCAACGCTGCTTTCTGCGACACGAGCGACGAAGCCGCAGCACACTGCGAGTACTTCAACGCCACCGACGAAGAGTACTTCAGCAACGTCTGGTTCTGGACCACCCCCATCGAGCAGTGCATCGATGGCCGCACTGACGTCACCTGCACGAACTTCCAGCAGTGGACGGATGCCTGGCTCTCCGTTAAGAGCTAACTAGACCGAGGGGTGGGCCTCACCAACCCACCCCTCGCCCCTTCATCCTTCGCTCGACCAGCAAGCTTCGACCAGCAGCTCCCCACACGCACCAACCGATCGGACTCCCATGAATCGCCGCGCGCAACTCTCGGCACTGCTGGCGCTGCCCATGCTGTGGCTCATCGGCATCTACATTTTCTCGCTCGTCATGCTTCTTGTGACGGCGTTCTGGGTGACCGACCCGTTCACCTCCAAAGTGAAACCGGGCTTCACTCTCCGCAATTTTGAGCAGATCATCGCGAACCCCGCGTATGCCACCACCTCGCTGCGCACTCTCGGCATCGCCCTCGCGGTCACGGTGTTGAGCATCCTGATCTCGGTTCCGCTCGGCATCTTCATGGCGAAGGTCGCCTCACCCAAACTGCGCGCCATTCTGGCTGTCGCGATCACTCTCCCGCTCTGGGCCGGTTACCTCGTGAAGATTCTGGCCATGCGCATCACCTTCACCGAAGAAGGCTTCTTCAACTCAATGCTTGGACCGCTCGGCATCAGCGGCCCCGGCTTCAGCATCGTCACCGTCGTGCTGACGCTCACCTATCTGTGGCTGCCGTACATGGCCGTGCCGGTGTACACCGCGATCCGCCAGCTGCCACCGAACCTGTTCGACGCGTCGTCTGACCTAGGCGCTGGGGCCGGATTCACGATCCGCACCGTGGTTCTCCCTCTTATTAAGCCCGCCATCATCGCCGGCTCCATCTTTACGTTCTCGCTGAGCCTCGGCGACTACATCGCCGCCAAGTTCGTCGGTGGGTCAACGCAGATGATCGGCAGCATCATCGCCTCGAACATCAACCTGAACCCTCCGATCGCCGCCGCATTCTCGCTCGTGCCGATCGCCTTTGTTGTCATCTACCTCGTCAGCGTGCAGCGCACCGGCGCACTAGAACGGATGTGATGCCGCCATGTTGAGACTCTCCCTCGGCGCCAAGTTCACCCTCGGCACTATCGTCGCGATTGCCCTCGCGTTCATGTACATCCCGCTGTTTCTCGTCGTGATCAACTCCTTCAGCGCCGCGCGCCTATCGAGCTGGCCGATCGCCGAGTTCTCCACCATCTGGTGGGAGAAGGCGTTCGTGAGCGAACCCATCCGGGCCGCCCTGCTCAACTCGGTAATCGTGGGCCTCGGCGCAACGACAATCGCCCTCATCCTCGGCACGCTCGTGGCCTTCGCCCTGCAGCGCTACACCTTCTTCGGCAAGCAGACCGTGAACCTGCTCGTCGTGCTACCAATCGCCCTACCCGGCATCGTGACCGGTGTCGCCCTCAACAACACCTATAACCAGGTGCTCGAACCGATCGGCATTGAGGTCGGATACTTCGGCATGATCATCGCCCACGGCACCTTCTGCATTGTCATGGTCTTCAACAACGTGCTCGCCCGCTTGCGCCGCATCAACCCCAGCATCGAAGAAGCCTCCCGCGACCTCGGAGCGACCCCGCTGCAGACGTTCCGGCTCGTGACGTTCCCGCAGTTCCGCAGCGCCTTCGTTGCCGGCGCGATTCTCGCTTTCGCGCTGAGCTTCGACGAAGTTGTGGTCACGATCTTCACGGCCCCGCCCGGAGTCGACACCCTGCCGCTCTGGATCATGAACCAGATGGCACGACCCAACGAGGCATCCCTCGTCAACGTCGTGGCAACCGTCGTGATTCTCGCGTCGTTCATTCCCGTGTGGGTCTCGCAACGCCTCGCCCGCGGAGCCGACGAGCGCGAGTAGCGGATGTCGGACGCGGGCGGGCGCGGCGCGAGCCTGCCGGTCAGCTCTGCGAGCGCGTGCGCATGCGAACCGTCACGACCTGAGCCGCGACAATGGCGGCCGCCACCACAGCGGCCACGATCACTGTAAAGAGATCGCTCTGAACCTTAAGAACCGTGAACGGGATCAGGATGGCGAGATCCAGCACGATGGTCAGCACCGGCAACCATATCCGGGCCTCAATCTTCGCCCGCAGTCGGCGGATAACACCCCACTGCACCGCCATATCCATCGTCAGATAGAGAAAGACACCCATCGACGCAATCTGGCTGAGATCGAGAAACACGGTGACGAGAATCGCCAGCCCGGCAGTGATGATCATGGGCTGGTGGGGAACCGACTTCGGCAGCGACGGAGCCTGCTTCATCTCCTGCAGCATCCCGTACAGCCGTGACACTGAATACAGACTCGCGAGCAGCCCCGAGAGCGTCGCGACCACGGCGATCACAACGGTGATGCCGACACCCCACGCGCCGAAGAAGGGCTCCGCCGCTTGCGCCAATGCGTAGTTGCGAGCATCCACCGCTCCACTCGCACCGATACTCGAACCAACGGACACCGTGATCAGCAGATACAGCACGGTGCAGATCGCAAGCGAGATAAGGATCGAGCGAGCAATGTTTCGCTTCGGATCGCGAAGATCATCGCCCTGATTAGTGATTGTGGTGAAGCCCTTATAGGCGAGAACGCACAGCGTTGTTCCTGCGAGCACTCCGACCATGCTGATGGGGTCTCCGGATGACTTCGCTAAGAAACCGTCGCCGCCGACGGCGACACCGAGCAGCCCCGCAATCGCGAGCACCGCGATGCCGAGTATCTTGGCGACCGCGGTGATGGTTGCCGAGCGCTCGACGAGAGTATTGCCGACGAAGTTCACAATCGCCGCGGCAGCGATTGCGGCAACACCCAAGATGGGAACCAGAATCACAGAATCTTGCAGCCCAAACGGTCGCAGCAGGTAGGTGCCGAAGGTTCGCGCCAACAGGCTCTCAGCCACCACCATTGAGACGTACATGAAAAGCGAGAACGAGCCGGCGGCGACACCGGGGCCGTAGGCGTCCTTCAGCAACATCGCGATTCCGCCCGAGGACGGGTTCACGCTCGAATAGCGCACGTAGGAGTAGGAGCTGATAGCGGCGACTATCGCGCCGAGCAAGAACGCGAGCGGGAAGAAGTCTCCAGCGAACTCCGCGACCTGGCCGACGAGAGCGAAAATTCCCGCGCCGATCATCACCCCCGTGCCTAAGGACACTGAGCCCATGAGCGAAATTTTGTCTGTGCGAGTAGCCATACAAATACCTTTCCGTTCCCAAGCCAATTGAGCAATGCACGATGGCAAGGGCCCGCCGCCCGAGAACGGCGGACCCCACGTCGCTATAGCGAACTAATGATGCTCCGCATGAGCGAAATTTCGGTGGTCTGCGCATCCATGATCTTCTGGGCAAGAGCAAGGACATCCGCATTTTGTCCCGAATCGATTTCCAGCTCAGCCATGTCGATAGCGCCCTCGTGATGCACAATCATCTGCTCGAGGAACAAGCGAGACGCATCGTCTCCGTCTGCTGCTTCGAGGTCGGCCATGTCGGAGTCGCTCATCATCCCGTCGCCGTGACCCATGCCGTCCATACCGTCTGTCATCCCAACACCCCAGCCCTCTATCCACGAGGTCATGAGCTCGATCTCGGGGCCTTGAACTGCCTTGATCTCTTGGGCGAGCGTCACCACGCGCTCGTCGATGCCGTCTTTCTCCAACACCATGTCAGCCATCTCAACTGCCTGTTCGTGGTGCGGAATCATCATGGCCGTGAACATGACATCCGCGCTGTTCGCATCAGCGATCGTGACCGAATCCGTGGGCGATGCGTCCGGACTTTGACCAGATTGGGTCATAGCGTTTGCGCAGCCCGAGAGCGCGAGCAGTGCAGTCAGGGCAATTGCGGCCGTAGCCGAGGAACGAATTTTCATCTCTCAAGTTCTCCAAATTAGTCATTAAAGGCGCGCGACCAGAACGGTCCCGCGTATGGCGCGTCGAAACGAAATCGACAGTGCGCCTCCTAGGTGCGACTAATGCAGAGAGCTAGGAGATCAGGATGCGGCGGCGGCACCACACGCGCCCATCGCGGAGACTGCGCCGGAGCGATCAACCGCTGCTCAAGGTATTGACCCCATCCCCGCACCAGTCTGGGCGAGGCAAGGAGGAGCGAAACGGTGAGGAGGGCGAGCACGCACCACATGAGAGCCATGGATGCGTCGCCACCACACCCCGAGCAGTCGACTGCGCTGAGCGCTGGGGTAATCAACGTAGCTTCCTCGACGGTGGCGCTCCCCATCGACATGGTGGCCGCCATCGCCGACTCAGAATGCGAGGTGGACGACACGAGTGAGTGCATCGCCACAATGCCCGTGATGAGTGCCAGCGCGAGGCAGGCCATCGCAACAAACTGCCACGACGCTCGCAGTATGCGCGAAAAGGAGTTGCTCACGCGCTGTGCGGGCGCAGCGTCAACGCGACGCTGAACCCTATCCGCGCTGAGTGGTGTCATTGCTCTTACTCTTCTGAAGGTGTGAGTTTCCGGCTGCCCTCCGCCGATTCTTGTCCATCTGCCTGTGCGACTCCCGAGACACTATCGGCGCGCGGCAGTCACTCTCGCACCCAGACTCCATCGACCAGGCGATAGATAATCCGATGGTGTTTTCGGTCAGTGGATCCCTGCCAGAACTCGACGTGCTCAGCCTTCAGCCGCCACAGAACCCAGCCGTCTGGGTCAGCATTCTCCCGCGCTGCAGCATCTCGCAATGCAAAGTCAGCTTCGCTATCGGCTCGGCTTGCTTCAAGCACCGGGCCTCTTACCCGAACGGCGCGCACAAGCGGTTGCCACCAGAAGTTGAGCGCTGCGGCCGGATGCGCGGCAAGCTGCACCCCTTTGGCGCTGGCTCGGGGGCCAGCGAACGCCCACCCCCGATCATCCACATCTTTGACGATGAGGGTTCTTGCATCGGGAGTGCCCTCAGCATCGACGGTGGCGAGAGTCATCGCCAGTGGTTCCGCAACAGACGCTTCAAGCGCAGCCTCAAGCCATTCATAGAAGAGCGTCACCGGGTCTGCGGGAAGCGCAGCGTTGTTGAGGGCGGGGCTTGTGCCCACAAGTGTTGGAATCGCCCTCAGCTTCGCGGCGGTGTCGCTCGTCATGACACCAGAGTGCCACGTTTCACGCCAGTTCGGCCGTCAGCACCGCATCGTAGATCTCCATCGCCTCAGCGATTTCGGCAGGCGTGACGACACACGGCGGCAACACATGGATGCGGTTCTCCGCCACAAAGGGCAGCAGACCGCGCTCCACGAGGCCAGCCCGAATGCGTCCCATCGTTGCGGCCGGCACGGGTTCACGGGTCGCCCGGTCGGTGACGAGTTCGAGGGCCCAGAACACTCCGCGGCCACGCACTTCGCCAATGGCCTCATGCCGTTCGGCAAGAGCCTCAAGCGCCGGGCCAATGTGGTTCTCCCCGATGTCGCGCACGTGCTCGAGCACGCCCTCCGACGCAATGGTGTCGAGCGAGGCCACAATCGTGGCAGCAGCAAGCGGATGCCCCGAATACGTCAACCCGCCGGGGAACACCCGGTCGTTGAAGTGCGCCGCAATCGGGTCGTCGATGATCACACCGCCGATGGGAACGTAGCCCGAGTTCACGCCCTTGGCGAAGGTGATGAGGTCGGGTCGCGCATCGAAGGCGTCGAACGCGAACCACTCGCCGGTGCGCCCGAAGCCACACATCACTTCGTCGAAGATCAGCAGGATGCCGTGCTGATCACACAGTTCGCGCACGCCGGCAAGGTAACCGGGCGGCGGAAGCATGATGCCCGGAGTTCCCGGCACGGGTTCGAGCAGTACTGCGGCAATCGTCTCTGCGCCTTCGGCCTCGATCACGCGCCGCAAGTGCTGCAGCGCACGTTCGCTTTCTTGCTCGGGCGTCGTCGCCCAAAACTCGGAGCGATACAGGTAAGGGCCGAAGAAGTGCACGTGGCCGCGCGCGAACTCGTTAGGGATGCGGCGCGGGTCACCGGTGGCGACGATGCTGCTGCCGGTGTTGCCGTGATACGAGCGGTACGCCGAGAGAATCTTGTCGCGCCCGGTGTAGAGCCGCGCCATCCGCATCGCATTCTCGTTGGCGTCAGAGCCGCCATTCGTGAAAAACACGCGATTGAATCCCTCGGGCGCTATCGCCGCCAATCGCTTTGCCGCCTCGCCACGAGTGATGTTGGCCGTCGGCGGTGAGATCGTTGCGAGCAGCTGAGACTGCACCCGGATAGCCTCAAGCAGGGCCGGATGCTGGTGCCCCAAATTCACATTGACGTGCTGGCTAGAAAAGTCGAGATATTCGTTTCCGGCGTGATCCCACACGCGGGTGCCGAGCCCACTCTTGATGCTCACGGCCGAAGCATGGGCGGGAGTCTGCGCCGACCACGAATGAAAGATGTGCGCCTGATCGAGCTCGAGCGCGTAGGCATCGAGGTCGTCGGTGTTCTGCTCGGTCATGGCGCGAGGCCTTTCGATCCGGGGTGGCAAGGAGATGGCACGAAGGTGGTGCGGGGCGCTGGTGTGACGCCGTGAACGCAACGGATGCCGCCCTCACCAGAGTAAGGGCGGCATCCGACTAGCGGTTATTCAGTGTGACTAGTTGCCGCCCTCGAGGAGGGTGACGTCGATCGGTGCGAAGCTGGAACCGGTGGTGTCAACACCCTCGGCTTCGAGCTCTTCAAGTGCCTGCATGATCCAGTCGTTCGACCATGCTGTTGCCGGCGGTGCCGTGGTGATGGGGCTTGCGCCCGTCTCGTTGACGGCACTGATGGCGCCTTCAACGGTGCGGTCCCACGCGGCTTCATCGATGACGCCGATGCCGTTCTCGGCCGGCCAGATCAGCTTGTTGGTCTCGTTGACCATCCACAGTTCGTGGCTGGGGCCCCAACCGGAACCGGCAGCGACGGTGCCTTCGGCAGCATCTTCAGGGTTCTCAGCCGAGTAGATCCAGCCCTTGACTACAGCCTTAAGGAAGGCGACCGTGGTCTCCTGGTAGTCCTCGTCGCTGTCGAGACGCTCGGTGTCAGCCCAGATTGCATCCTGGAGCATGGCGCCAACGGTGTCTTCGTAGCTGATGACGTTGAAGTCTTCAGGCTGGTACAGCTCTCCGGTGTCGGGGTCGGTCGACTCGAGCAGCTGAGCGTACTCGTTGTACGTCATGGCCTGCGCGGCGTCGATGTCGCCCTGCAGGAAGGCGTTCATGTTGAAGTCCTGCGTGATGATCTGCACGGTCGAGGAGTCGAGTCCTTCAGCAGCCATTGCTGCGAAGATCTCCCACTCGTTTCCGAAGCCCCACGAGCCAATCTTCTTGCCCTCGAAGTCAGCGACGGAGTCAATGCCCGAGTCAGCCCATGACACCTGAAGGGTGCCCGACTTTTGGAAGATCTGTGCGATGTCGGTGAGGTTAGCGCCCTGCTCGATGGAGCCGAGAACCTTGGGAACCCAAGCTACGGCGTAGTCAACGTCGCCGTTGGCGAGAGCGTCTTGCGGAACGATGTCGCCACCCGACGGGATGATTTCGACGCTGAGGCCTTCTTCTTCAAAGTAGCCCTGATCGACTGCGGCGAAGTAACCAGCGAACTGGCCCTGGGGCAGCCACTGGAGCTGGAGCTTGATTTCGGTGAGTTCTTCAGCTGATCCGCTGTCTCCCTCATCGGTTGTGGTGGAGCATGCTGCGAGGAGGACCGCTGCCGTTACGGCGAACGCTCCAGCCGCGAGTGCGCGGCGTTTGGTGAACTTCATGTCAGACCTTCCAGATTCACGGTGCAAGTGGATACTGCTGGTAGAGCTGGTGGAGCGGTTATCTCCTTCCCTGTTCTGCGCGGGGTGCTGTCATCGGGAGCCCCCGGTCGGTACACGGCGCAGCACTAGTCGTTCGAGTGCGAGCGTCGCGAGGTAAAAGAGCAGACCGAGTGCGATGGATGCCCCGACATAGGCCCAGGCGCGGGAATACGCGCTTGAGGCTGCCGAGGTCGCAATCAGACTGCCGAGGCCGCCGCGTGGTCCACCGAAGTATTCCGCCACAAGGGCGGAGATAACGGCGAGCGACGAAGCGATACGGATGCCAGTGAGAATAAAGGGGCGGGCTGTCGGCAGGGTGAGCGAGCGCAACATCTGTCCGGAGCTTGCCGCGTAGGCCTTCATCAGGTCACGGTGCACTGGCCGCGTTTGGCGGAATCCGCGCAGGGTGTTGATGAAGATGGGAACGAACGAGGCGATCGCGGCAATCGCTTGGCGACCGAACTGGCTGTCGGCCCCGAACATGGAGTTGAGCACCGGGGCGAGAGCCACGATCGGAACGACCGCGAGCGCAGCAATGATCGGTGCACTCATCTGGTCGGCGATGCGCCACCGGGCGGCGACCGCAGCGAGAACGATTCCGAGCAGCGAACCGACGAGCAAACCCAGGAGGCTGTTCGTTCCGGTGAGCACCGTTGCCGAGACGACGGCTGGCCAGTACGCGACCAGTTCCGCCATGATCGAAGTCGGGCTCGGCAGCAGGTAGTCGGAGACGCCACCGACGGTGACGAGAAACTGCCAGATGGCGAGCACGATGATTCCGAGCGTGACGGGCGCGACCACGCGAAGGATCGACTCCGTGCGCGGGCTCCAGTCTTTGCTGCGGGTGGCTCCGGTTCCGGCGCCAATGATCGCGTTAGCTGTCGTGTTTGTCGTCATCGAGTGTCCACTCCCCGGGCGGAGCGCGGTGCGGGGTTTTCCGCATCCGAGGCTCCGCCGTGCAGTGCTTCGCGCACTTCGGTCACCATCTCGAAGAAGGAGGATGCTTCGCGCAGGTCGTCGTCGCGTTCTTCGCGGCCGTCAGCAGCATCCAATCGCATCGGGATGATGTCGCTGATGCGACCTGGTCGCGGCGACATGACCACAACGCGGTCGGAGAGGAACACGGCTTCAGGAATCGAGTGGGTCACGAACACGACGGCAGCTCCGGTATCGGCGGCGATGCGCACGAGGTCGGTCTGCATCTTCTCGCGGGTCATCTCGTCGAGGGCGCCGAATGGTTCATCCATCAGCAACAGTCGCGGCTGTTCCGCGAGCGAGCGGGCAATCGCCACACGCTGCTGCATTCCGCCCGACAGCTGGTCGGGAAAACGATCAGCGAATTCGGTGAGGCCAACCATCTCGAGTAGGTCAGCAACGCGAGTGCGCCGGGCAGAGGATGCCACCCCGTGCAGTTCCAGCGGAAGCGCAACGTTCGCGGCCACAGTGCGCCACGGCAAAAGCCCGGCCTGCTGAAAAGCGATGCCGTAATCCTGGTCGAGGCGAGCTTGCGTTGCGGTCTTACCGAACACGGTCAGTTCGCCCGAGGTCGGAACATCGAGGTCAGCAATGAGCCTCATGAGGGTTGACTTGCCACAGCCCGACGGCCCGATGAGCGAGACGAATTCGCCGGCCTCAACAGTGAGGTCGATTCCTTCGAGCGCATGAACGACGCCCGAGGCGGTCTGGAACTGCTTGTTGAGTCCGCGAACTTCCACGGCGGCGTCGGCACCAGCAGCGCCGGTCATCGTTTCAGCGGCGGGAGTGGTGGTCGGGATCTGGTCGCTCATGCGGCCTCCTCGGTTCGTCTGTAGTCCTTGAGAATGATGCCGAGCAGCGCAACGGAACCGGCGGCCACAAGGCCGAGCACGATCGCGCCGAAGATGGGGCCCCACGCCTTCGAGGGATCGCCCGATGCTTGACCGGCAAATTGAATGAGTAGGCGTCCGATGCCGCCTTGAAGTCCGGTCGATACTTCCGCGACAACCGCGCCGATGACAGCGTTCGCTGCTCCGAGTCGCAGCGCAGGCAGAAGGTACGGAACGGCTGCGGGCAAGCGCAGTCGCACGAGCGTCGGCCAGTAGCCAGCGGCATACGTGTCGAAGAGCTCAACGTGGATGCGGTCAGGAGACTGCAGTCCCTTGAGCGCGCCAACGGTGATGGGGAAGAACGCCAGGTAGCTCGCAATGAGCGCCACCGACATCCAGTCTTGCCATTCGAAGGAACCGATCTCGACTCGCGAGCCCCAGCTTTTGACGATAGGCGCGAAGGCGATGAGCGGCACGGTTTGGCTGATGACGATCCAGGGAAGCAGACCGAATTCGGCGAGACGCCAGCGTTGCATGAGGAGCGCGAAGACGACTCCCACAATCACTCCGACAGCCCAGCCAGCAGCAGCGATTCCGAGCGTCATGAGCGAGGCAAGCGCCACGACTGCCCAGAGCGGAAGCGCACCATCTGCTCGCGTGACGGGCTCCGCGAGCCGCGTCATCATGTCCCACAGGTGAGGCATAGCGAGGTCGGTCGTGCGCGGAAGCACGCGAAGTTCGCCGATGAGTACGCCGTTGTCTGGGCCGAAGAACTTGTAGCCCTCCCAGATGAGTGCGATGAGCGCTACGCCAGCGATGCCCCAGAGGAAGCCGCCGAGCAGCCGAGTGCGCGCGGGGTTAGCCACCGCACCCGGCGAACTCGCAGGGCGGACGGCAACCTCCCCACGCTGATCGTTTCGGGTTGCCGTCATCGGGTTAGACCTTCGCCGTCACTGTTTCGGTGAGGGCCGGGATTACCGTCTCGCCGTAGACCCGCATGGTCTCTTCTTTGTTGTCATGCTGCAGGTAGCCAGCGAACTGATCGACACCGAGTTCGCGCAACTTCTCGAGCTTCTCGATGTGCTCCTCGGCGGTCCCCATGACGCAGAACCGGTCGACGATCTCGTCGGGCACAAACGCCGCGTGCGTGTTGCCCGCTTGGCCGTGCTGGTTGTAGTCGTAGCCTTCACGCTTTTCGATGTAGTCGGTGAGCGCCTTCGGCACGTCTCCGTCAGAGCCGTACTTCTTCACGATGTCAGCGACGTGGTTTCCCACCATGCCTCCGAACCAGCGGCACTGGTCGCGCATGTGCTCCCAGTCATCACCGATGTACATCGGCGCGGCAACACAGAACTTGATCGACATCGGGTCGCGACCGACAGCCTCAGCGGCGTCGCGCACCTTCTTGATCATCCAGGCGGCAATATCGAGGTCAGCGAGCTGCAGGATAAAGCCGTCTCCGACTTCACCGGTGAGCTTGAGCGCGAGCGGGCCATAGGCCGCAACCCACATCTCGAGTTCAGAACCCTTGCTCCACGGCAGCTGCAACTGTGCTCCGCCGTATTCGACCGAACGCGAGTTAGCGAGTTCACGGATGACGTGAATCGACTCCCGCAGATCCTTCAGCGTTGTGGGCTTGCCGTTGGTCACGCGCACAGCCGAGTCGCCGCGGCCGATGCCACAGACGGTGCGGTTGCCGTACATCTCGTTGAGCGTGGCGTAGGTAGACGCCGTGACGGTCCAGTCGCGCGTGGCCGGGTTGGTCACCATCGGTCCGACGATCACCTTGCGTGTCTCGGCCAAGATCTGGCTGTAGATCACATAGGGCTCTTGCCACAGGATGTGCGAGTCAAAAGTCCAGACGTAGGTGAAGCCGTGCGCCTCTGCAAGCTTCGCGAGTTGAACGGTTCGTGCTGACGGCGGGTTGGTCTGAAGTACTGCTCCGAAGTCCATGGGGCTCCTCATTCGTGGTGGAAGGTCGTTTAAAGTGCAGCATCCGCTGGTGGTAGCCAGCGGATGCTGCAGCGAAACCGTTTAGGTCAGGTACTGAGTGAGGCCGCGCTTCATGAAGCGACCGTCACCCTTGGTGCCGAGGTACTGGTCGTCATCGACGATGACCTTGCCGCGCGAGATAACAGTGTCAACGTGACCATCGATCTCGAAGCCCTCCCAGGCAGCGTGGTCCATGTTCATGTGGTGCTTCTTGCCGGTGGGGTTGCCATTTTCGTCGACCGGCATACCGATCGAGGTGTGACCGTTGGGGTCGTAGACCACGATGTCGGCGTCGGCGCCGGGCTGGATGACACCCTTGCGTCCGTAGATTCCGAACATGCGAGCGGGGGTGGTGCTCGTCAGTTCGACCCAACGCTCGAGCGTGAGCTCGCCGGTGACAACACCTTGATACATGAGGTCCATGCGGTGTTCGACGGTTCCCATGCCGTTGGGGATCTTGCGGAAGTCCGCAAGGCCCAACTCTTTTTGGTCCTTCATGCAGAACGGGCAGTGGTCGGTGGAGACCATCTGCACATCGTTCGTGCGCAGCGACTGCCACATGGCATCCTGATGGCCCTCTTCGCGTGAACGAAGCGGAGTCGAGCACACCCACTTGGCACCCTCGAAGTGGCCGTACTGCTCACTCTGCGCACCAAGTTGTTCTTCGAGGCTCAAGTAGAGGTACTGCGGGCAGGTCTCAGCAAAGACGTTCTGGCCGCGGTCACGAGCGGTGGCGATCTGTTCGACCGCCTGCTTCGCACTGACGTGAACGATGTAGAGCGGGGCGCCGGTGAGCTTCGCGAGCATGATCGCTCGATGCGTCGCTTCCTCTTCCATCTCCCAGGCACGAGCGACACCGTGATAATACGGGTCAGTCTTGCCCTGCTCCACGAGCTGCTCGGCGAGAACGTCGATGACCGGCCCATTCTCGGCGTGCATCATCGTCATCAAGCCGGTGTCGCGAGACACCTGCATTGCCTTGAGGATTTGTGCGTCATCCGAGTAGAAAACTCCGGGGTACGCCATGAACATCTTGAAGCTCGTGATGCCCTCGTCCGGCAGCTTCTCCATCGCCTTGAGCGACTCGGGAGTGACGTCGCCGACGATCTGGTGAAAGCCGTAGTCGATGGCGCAGTTGCCCGCCGCTTTGCCGTGCCACGCAGCGAGCGAATCCTGGATGCGCTCCCCAAAGGTCTGCACCGCAAAGTCGATAATCGAGGTCGTGCCGCCCCACGCCGCAGCGCGAGTGCCCGTCTCGAACGTATCGATTGCCGCGGTGCCACCGAAGGGCAGCTCCATGTGCGTGTGGGCGTCGATGCCACCGGGAATGACGTACTTTCCCGTGGCATCAATGACCTTGTCGACGGATGCCGCAATGTCGGTTCCAAAAAGCGTGCTGCCAGGCGACAGCACTGCCTTGATTACTTCGCCGTCGATCAGGACGTCTGCTGGGGCGCGCCCCGTTGAGCTGACGACCGTACCGCCGGAAATGAGAGTGGTGGCCATGATTCGCTCCTCTGCGTGTCGTGTGCCTACTGTTCCCCAGACGCCAAAACAATCTGGGGCTGGAGTTATGGCTTACTTAGGGATCGACAGGTAGGCGTCGGGGCGACGGTCACGGTAGAACTGCCAGTCGTCGCGCATTTCCTGCACGAGGTCCATGTCGAGATCGCGAATCATGATCTCTTCATCGGTGCCTGAGCCACGTTCGCCGACGAAGTTTCCGCGGGGGTCGATGACCTGGCTGGTGCCGTAGAAGTCAACGGCTTCGTCGCCGTACTCGTTGTCTTCGAGGCCGACACGGTTGGGCTGAAGTACGAAGTAGCCGTTGGCCACTGCTGCTGCTGGACCTTCGACCTCCCAGAGGCGGTTGGAGAGGCCGGGCTTCGTCGCGTTGGGGTTGAAGACGATCTCGGCGCCGTTCAAGCCCAGTTCGCGCCATCCTTCGGGGAAGTGGCGGTCGTAACAGATGTGAACGCCCACCTTGCCGACGGCGGTGTTGAACATCGGGAAGCCCAAGTTGCCGGGCGTGAAGTAGAACTTCTCCCAGAACTTGTCGAGGTGAGGGATGTGATGCTTGCGGTACGAACCGAGGTTCGTGCCATCCGAATCAACAACGACGGCGGTGTTGTAATACACGCCGGTCATCGCTTCTTCATAGATCGGCAGAATCATGACCATGTCGAGCTCTTTAGCCAGGGCCTGGAAGCGCGTAACGATCGGGCCATCAACAGGCTCGGCGTAACGGTAATACTTCTTGTCCTGAGTGATCCCAAAATACGGACCGTAGAAAAGCTCTTGGAAGCAGATGATCTGGGCGCCTTGCGCCTTCGCATCCCGAGCGAACTGCTCGTGCTTGTCGAGCATCGACTCTTTGTCGCCCGTCCAAGTGGTCTGTGTGATTGCTGCGCGAACTGTCGTCATGGTGCCTCCTGCGTTATTCGGCGTCGTTGCCTGCGGCGATGAACCGAGAAAATGACGCGCGAACGGGAACTATCCCCGTGCCCTTATTCTCTAGGTTCATCGTTTCAATCGTGTTGTGCTTGTGTGACGGTGTGGTTACTCATCATGTCCCTGTCGAGTGCAAGAGGCAATGCTCATTTGTGCTGATGAGACCATGTTGCACAAAATTGTCTATGCAATTCCACAATATTTCTGCAAATACCTACGCAGAAGGCGCGGATGTCCAGATTGCACTCGGTCGAGGCTGCCGCGCAAGGGCCGGCTGACGGGGTGCCGCAAACACCGTCGTCACATCGCTCGCGTACATCACCGAGTCGGGAACGCGATCGGCTAGACCCTCAAACCCCGCAGCGGCGAGCAAACCGTCATCGAGGTAGACCAATTCGGCCGGTTGCAACGGCCACGGTTCGTGGTGGTTGCGAGAGTAGATCGTGCGTCCACGATGAGTCTCGTGAAACCCCCACCGCGCGGTCAAGAACGTTGCCAGCGGGTCAGCCGCGAGCGCAACGCTCGCCGCCGGGTCATCTACCGGTTTCACAATGATGTGGGATGCCGCATCCGGTCGTCCGTGCCGTTTCGTTTTGTAGGCAATCTGTCCGTCTCGCTGCCCGATCTTCATCGATGCCCACTGGTAGGGCAGGCCAAAAGCTAGCCGCGCGGTGAGCACTGGAATCAGGTGCGACGCCTCGAGGGAAAGGAAGACCACTCCGCGTCGTCCGTGGGCATCGACAGAGTAGAGGCGCACATTGACTTCGGGAAAGTCGCCGAGCCACGGGATGCGGGGCCCGCCAAAGAATGAACTTTGAGACATCTGAAAGGCGATGAGTCCCACCCACGTGCTGCCGTTGAGCGTGTCGGGACGGCATCCCTCAGGCAGCAGCGGAGCCACGATGGCCGGATCAACCTGCCAGTGCAGGAAGGTCACTTCGCTCCAGCGCTGCCGCAAGATAGGGGAACCGCCGAGTGGTGGAGCTTCACGGAACATCATCGGATGCTCACGATCACCGTGGGAGTTGGTTATCGCGACGCAGGAAAGGGCGCCACAGTTCGACCTGGTCGGCGCGCTGGGCGCGGGTTCCCGCTTTGAGCGAGATCACCTCACCAGCAGAACCGGCAGCGAAGACGCGGCGGCCGGGCTTCGAAAGGAGTTCATCAGCAAGCGCTGCTTCGAGTTCGCGAACGCGCGTGCTGAGTTCTGATACTTGATTCTCAAGATCAAGGATTCGTTTGATGCCTTCGAGGTTGAGACCTTCAGCGCTGAGGGCTGCGATCTCGCGCAACTGCATCACGTCGCGCATGGAATAACGCCGCGAACGACCGCTGGTTCTCGTGGGAGACACGAGACCCAGACGGTCGTACTGTCGCAGTGTCTGCGGATGCATGCCCGCCAACTCCGCCGCAACGGCGATAGCAAAGGCTGGGCTCAGCTCATCCATGACTATTAGCTCCTGGCTCTAGCAATCAGATCGTCCCGCGGGTTTTCTGCGGGCATCGCTTCAGCAAAGGCCTTGAGGTGCTTGAGTGCAGCATCCGGAACGTGACTAGGCACGGCCACTTGCACTTCGGCAAGCAGGTCTCCGGTTGCCTTCGTCGTAGCGACTCCGCGACCTTTTACTCGCAATACTCGCCCGCTCGGGGTTCCCGGCGCAACCTTCAGTTTCACTGGTGCACCGCTCAGCGTCGGCACCTCGATAGTGGCGCCGAGCACAGCTTCCGCAAACGTCACGGGCACAACAACCCGAAGGTTGTTGCCGTCACGTTCGAATACCGGATGCTTGCGCACCGCGACCGTGAGCACCAAGTCGCCAGCGGGGCCACCATTGGGGCTCGCCTCACCTTTGCCCTTGAGGCGGATCTTCTGACCGTCGCTGACTCCCGCAGGAATCTTGACGTTCATCGGACGACCGCCGGCCGGCTGGAGCTTGATCGTTTCGCCGTTAATTGCGGTAGCAAAATCTAGCGTCGTGTTTGCTGCCAGATCGCGGCCCTTTGCGGGGCCACCACGGAATCCGGGGCCACCACCAGGACCGGCTTGACCGCCGAACATGCCACCGAGAAGGTCTTCGAAGCTCGCGCTCGACTGACCTCCCCCATAGCCCTGACCGCCGCCATAGCTTTGGCCGCCATAACTCTGGCCGCCGCCGAACATGCCACCAAAGACATCTTCGAAGCCGCCAGACTGGCCGCCCGCTTGGAAGCGAGCGCCCGAGCCCATGGCACGAACCTGATCGTATTCTTTGCGCGTTTCCGGATCAGAAAGCACGGAGTGCGCTTCGCTAATTTCTTTGAAGCGCTCTTCGGCTTTCGGATCTCCCGGGTTCGAATCCGGGTGAAACTGACGCGCGAGTTTGCGATAGGTCTTCTTCAACTCGGCCTCGGAGATATCTTTCGACACCCCGAGAACCTTGTAGAAGTCCTTATCGAACCAATCTTGGCTAGCCACTACACGCCACCCCCGACCTAATCAGTGGGGCCGGAGACAGCAACCTTCGCGGCACGAACAACGCGCTCACCAAGAATGTAGCCCGGCTCAACGACATCAGCGATCGTGTTTTCGGTCGCCTCAGGATCGTTCAAATGAACAACAGCCTCGTGGAACGCAGGATCAAAGACTTCGCCCTTTTCGCCGATCTTGCGCAACCCGAACCGCTCAAAACTTGAGTTGATCTTCTGCGCAACAAGAGCGATGGGGGTGCCTTCGACAATGTCGCCGTGCTTGTCGGCACGATCGAGATCATCGAGGGCAGGCAGCAACGACCGGATGACGTCGGCGATCACGGCTTCGCGGTTCGCGACTCGATCCCGCTCAACGCGAGTTCGGAAGTTCACCAGCTCAGCCTGAGCGCGCAACATCTGATCGCGCATCTCAGCGACGAGGTCCCGACTAGCTTCCTCAAGAAGACGCTTGTCTTCTTCACTCAACTCATCGGGGGCCTTCGTGGCGCCCGCAGCAGGCTCCTCGTCAGAGGAAGGCTGCCCCTCGGCTGCCGCAGATTGCTCTGCAGCAGCCGAGTCGGCCGCACTCACGTCGCCGATTTCCGGATCAACACGACTGTCGTCGTGAGTCACCGGATCCTGGTTGTCGTCGTGGTCCTTGTTTTTGTCAGGCATCTACTTCTTGTCCGTGTCAGCTTCGTCTTCGTCAACAACTTCAGCGTCGACGATGTCTTCGTCAGAGCTTTCATCAGCGGTAGCGGTGTCGCCCTCTGCAGCGGCCTCAGGGTTTTCTTCCTGGTGCTTGTAGATTGCTTCGCCCAGCTTCTGCTGGCTCTCGGTGAGCTTGTCGAACGCGGTCTTGACCTCTGCTTCGTCGTCGCCGGCGAGCGCAGTGTTGAGCGCGTCGACGTCAGCCTGAACCTCGGTCTTCACATCTTCCGGCAGCTTCTCAGCGTTGTCGGTGATGAGCTTTCCGGTGGAGTACGCGAGCTGCTCAGCGTTGTTGCGAACCTCGGCTGCCTCACGGCGAGCCTTGTCTTCTGCAGCGTGCTCTTCGCCCTCGCGAACCATGCGCTCGATGTCTTCCTTCGACAGGCTTGAACCGCCCGTGATGACCATCGACTGCTCCTTGCCGGTGCCCTTGTCCTTAGCGGACACGTGCACGATGCCGTTGGCGTCGATGTCGAAAGTAACCTCAACCTGCGGGATTCCACGAGGTGCCGGCGCGATGCCGGTGAGCTCGAACGTTCCGAGGTTCTTGTTGTCGCGAGTGAACTCACGCTCACCCTGGAAGACCTGAATCGACACGGAAGGCTGGTTGTCATCCGCCGTGGTGAAGGTCTCGCTGCGCTTGGTCGGGATGGCGGTGTTGCGGTCGATGAGCTTGGTCATCATTCCGCCCTTGGTCTCGATACCGAGGCTCAACGGGGTGACGTCGATGAGCAGAACGTCCTTGCGCTCGCCCTTCAATACGCCAGCCTGAAGTGCAGCACCAACGGCTACGACCTCATCGGGGTTTACGCCCTTGTTCGGTTCCTTGCCACCGGTGAGCTTCTTGACGAGCTCAACGACGGCGGGCATACGAGTCGATCCACCCACGAGTACAACGTGTGCAACGTCGCTCAGCTTGACGCCGGCTTCCTTGATGACATCGTTGAAGGGCTTCTTGACGCGCTCGAGGAGGTCTGCGGTCAGTTCTTCGAACTTGGCGCGCGAGAGAGTCTCGTCGAGGTTGGCCGGGCCGTTCTCGGTGAGCGAGAGGTACGGAAGCTGAATGCTTGCCGTCATCTGCGACGAGAGTTCTTTCTTGGCCTGCTCGGCAGCTTCCTTGAGGCGCTGCTTCGCGATCTTGTCGCCAGAAACGTCAACACCGGTCGAGTCCTTGAAGCGCTGGATCAGGTAGTCAACGACGCGGGCGTCCCAGTCGTCACCACCGAGGCGGTTGTCACCCGAGGTCGACTTGACCTGGATGGTGGAGAAGTCGTCGTCTTTGCCCACTTCGAGCAGCGAAACGTCGAACGTTCCACCACCGAGGTCGAATACCAAGATGAGTTCGTCTTCTTTACCCTTGTCGAGGCCGTACGCGAGTGCTGCAGCGGTGGGCTCGTTGATGATGCGCAGAACGTTGAGGCCCGCGATCTCACCGGCTTCCTTCGTTGCCTGACGCTCAGCGTCGTTGAAGTAAGCAGGAACGGTGATTACTGCGTCAGTGACGTCTTCACCCAGGTACTGTTCGGCATCGCGCTTGAGCTTGGCAAGCGTGCGAGCGGAGATTTCCTGCGGGGTGTACTTCTTGTCGTCGATAGCAACGGTCCAGTCAGTACCAATGTGGCGCTTGACGGATGCGATGGTGCGGTCGACGTTAGTGACGGCCTGGCGCTTAGCGGTTTCACCAACGAGGACTTCGCCATCCTTGGTGAATGCGACGACGGAAGGCGTAGTGCGCATTCCTTCGGCGTTTGCAATGACGGTGGGTTCTCCACCTTCGAGGACGGCAACTACCGAGTTGGTGGTTCCGAGGTCAATACCTACTGCTCGAGCCATGTGCTCTTACTCCTTAAGTCTCGTGAAGCACGAACTTGAGTCGCGCTGTATCAAGTTTGCTCCTGCGCGCGTCGAGAGTCAAGCCGCGTAGCTGAAAGTTGAGTGGGAGTGACTCAAGTACTGGGTCGGACCGCCCGAAACGCCTGCAGCCCGGGCCCCCAGTCGTCGCCTGTGGCAATTCACAGCCAGTGACCCCCAAAGTGGGGTAAAAATGATATTTCCCCATTCTGCGAAGATCAGCAACCCGGAGGCGATTCGTGCGCAGTGCTCAGCGAAATAACGCTGACTTGATCCGTGAACAATCAACACAACTCGGCCACCCCCGATGGCCTTCACCCCAGTGTGATTCGGAGATTGCCTACGCGCTGAACATTGTCGATGCCCAATCCGGAGGCGTCATTTGGGCGGCAGATAGTGGCATGGGAAAGGCCGAGTTTCTCCATCGATTGGCTGCAGAACTCAGCACCACGCCTGCGGTCGATTCGCCCCACGTCATTCGTTTCAACGCCAGCTCACTCCCCTCCGCCACTACAGACATCACCCGCAACCATCACCAGATCGTTGATTCCGTTGACTCGGACACGCTCGTTGTGATGCTGGTCGACAACATCGATCTTGTCGACGCGAATACCCGGGAAGTCATCCTCGAGTTGGCCGCTGGACAGTCACCTCGAGTCGTGCTTTTTGCCACCGCCCAAGAGAGCTCCATCGCCGCGCTCGACTATCGCCCGCTCGAAATCCGCACCCTCCCACCCGTGACCACAGCGCAAACCCTCGACTTGCTGGTGCACGGGCACCAGCGCGAAACATCTCCTCAAGTCGCCGCGATCTTGAACCGCTCGCTGTGCGGCAACCCCGGCATGATTGTCGAAACGGCTCTTCAATTGCGGCCAGAACAACTCGCCGGCAATGCTGAGCTTCCTGACCCCTTGCCACCAACGCCACTCGTAGAAGAGGTTGTCGGCGCTTCCGTTGCCGCTCTCGACTCCACGGGGCGCCAGATTCTGCTTCTGGCGGCACTCAGCGTCACTGACCAGACTCGACTTCTGTGCACGGCAGCCCATATCGATGTCGACACCTTCATCCGCAGCGATGTCTGCTCACTCCTTACGCTGAACTCGGGACGATTCGAAATCTCAGATCCCAGAGTTCGGGCTTACGTTTCTGCGCATGCGAGCGTGTCCGAGCGAACTGAAGCCCATCACCGCCTCGCGGATGCTCTCGCGAATGAGGCTGGCGACGAGTTTTCGGTGTGGCATCGTTCTGTCGCCGCCGTCGAGGGCCATGCCGCACTGACGAAAGATCTCGTCACCCTATCGAAGCGAATATTCCTTCGCGGCGACGCGGTGTGGGCCCACGAAATTGCTCGCGAAGCTGCCAGCCACGCCCCGGCGCACCTCACGCAGTCCGTCGAGTTCCTTGCTGGACTAACGGCTCTCCACTCTGGATTCGTCGACGACGCCGTTGACTGGCTCAACGGCGTCATGCGCTGTGACGATACGGGGTGGGCGGCAAAAGCCCTCGCTCCCTTCATCGTTTCTGTCACTTACGCCCGCGGCTACGTGCCCATCGATGAAGTACTGAAATTTGTAGAGCAGCTTCAGCAGCAACGACCAACCGCCACCGACTCCACCGACGAGCGACTCCGATCGGATGTGGTTGCCGGACTCATCCTGGCCGCGGGGCTGTCGGCAGAACGCGGCAATCACACCGCGGCGCGACAACTTCTCGAGCGCGGCGAAGAACTCGGCAAAGGCATCCGCGAGAGCGTCTGGCTTGTCGCTGTCGCCCGCCAGTGGTGCGCCGCATTCGGCTTGGACCCCCAAGAAGATCGCAACATCGGCACAGCACCACTCGCACTCGATGGCTACGCAGTGCTCGCCGGTGCTTTGGGGTTCGCCGGCAATGGAGAGTGGGCAGCCTCGAGCAACCTGCTTTCTAGCTCGCTTCTCGCTTTCGCCCCCGCTCGCCGGCAGGCCGGACGCGCCGGAGCCCTTGCCTACGCCGCCACGCCTCTTCTCGAAGCCCACCTCCGGGTGGCACTCGCCCTTTCCGAAGCATCGCTCGGCCACGTCGTTCGCGCGAAAACACTGCTCGAGGATGCCGCCTATGACCTGCCGGTGCGGCTACCGTTTGCCGGTCTCGGCGTAGCGGCGCTCGGTCGCTACAGCACCCTCGTTGATGGCACTGCCTCCACCGCCGGCACAGCGCTCTCGCAGCTCTTGTCTCATGTCGATCCCTCAGCGCTCCACCGGGAAAACCTTGTGAACGAGGCCATAGTCGCGTCGTCTGCGAACGAGGTCTGTGAAGCTGCAGCCCTCATGAATCTGGTCTGCAGCAACCGTGCAGGCAGTCAGCTCAGCGCCTTCGAACTTCCCGCTCCCGACGAGCCACAGCTCTGGCTCGCAGCGGGCAACCCCGCCGCCGCTCGCGAAGCGCTCACGCGCCAGCCGATCGACACTGCCACTCAGAGAGCAACGAATATTCGAGGGCTACTTGCCATCGCCACGTGTGACGACCTGCCGCACCTTCTCGTGCAGGCCAGACGAATCAGCCACGAGCAAGCATCCAGTTTCGAACAGGCGCGAATCGAATGGGAGATTGCGACCGCCTATCTCCGTCTCGGCGACGAGCACCGCGCCCGCGTGCACCGCCTCACCGCGGCCGATCTTGCGCTACCCTCCGGGGCGATGTCGTCGATCCATGCGCTCCAGCGGGACCACACCTCGCTCTATCCTGCTGTCGATCTTCTTCCGGCCAGACACCGCGCAGAACACGCAACGACCCGTCAGCCGCAACGGCACATCACCGCTGTGCCACCGCCCACGACGCTCAGTCGCGACGAACCGCATCCCGAGTGGATGAACACCCTGACTCATCGGGAGCAACAGATCGCTGCCCTCGTGGTCGAAGGGTTGACCAACCGTGAGGCGGCGCACGAGCTTCACTTGTCTGTGCGAACCATCGAAACCCATCTAGGTCGAATCTTCGCCAAAGTGGGCGTTCGTTCACGAACGCAGCTTGGCCATTTGTCGCGGCAAAACCCCCGCCGTCGCGCTGGCAGCGCCACTACGTAGTACTACGGGAAACTACGCACGCGACGCTCAGACAGTGTGGATTCTGCTGACGCTATCCCTCCTCATGATTGTTACGTTTCGATAACACTCATTCATCAGGAAGGCACATTTTCCATGACTCATCAGAGATCATCTCGACGCTTCGCCGGCATCGCCCTCGCCGCTGCGAGCGCGGTGTTCGCCAGCGCGCTTATTGCCCCCGCCGCCACTGCGGCACCGCAGACGGGCGCATTCGCCGCCGCCGCGGCCGCGGCCGACGAAACCCCGACAGCCCTCAACGGCTACCGCAACGTCGGCTACTTCCCCCAATGGGGCGTTTACTCGAGCGACTTCAAACTGAAGCAACTGCAAGATTCCGGAGCCGCGGCCGGGCTCACCCACATCAACTACGCCTTCGGCAACATCCACAACGAAAGCCTCGAATGCTTTATCGGGCAGCAAGCCCAAGGCTCAGGCTCCACCGGATCTGACGGTGCCGGGGATGCGTGGGCCGACTTCGGAATGGGCTACACCGCAGCAAACTCAGTCTCTGGCGTTGCCGACACGTGGGACCAGCCGCTGGCCGGTTCATTCAACCAGCTCAAGCAGCTGAAAGAAGAGAACCCCAACATTCAGCCGATCATCTCGATCGGTGGGTGGACCTGGTCGAAGAACTTCTCGGCAGCAGCGGCAACCGCTGACTCTCGCGAGAACCTCGTGTCTTCCTGCATTGACCTCTACATCAAAGGCAACCTTCCCGTCATTGACGGCCGAGGTGGCGACGGGGCCGCAGCAGGAGTGTTCGATGGCATCGACATCGACTGGGAATGGCCAGGGTCGAACAATGGCCTCGAAGGAAACACCGTTGACACTGTCAACGACCGCAACAACTTCCGTCTGCTCCTCAAGGAATTCCGTACGCAGCTCGATGCCTACGGCGAAACAACCGGCAAGCACTACACCTTGAGCGCGTTCCTTCCCGCAAACGCTTCAGACATCGAGTCTGGAGGCTGGAATGATCCCGAACTGTTCGACTACCTCGACTTTGGAAACGTGCAAGGGTACGACTTCACCGGGGCGTGGACCTCTGGTCAAACTGGGCATCAAGGCAACTTGTATCCCGACCCCAAGAACCCCAGTGGCACAGGCGGCTACAGCGTCTCATCAGCGGTCGAACAGTACACGGATGCCGGAATTGCGCCATCGCAGCTCGGCATCGGGCTCGCAATGTATGGCCGCGGTTGGCAAGGAGCTTCGTCGAGTGAACCGTGGGGACCCGCATCCGGTGCCGCCAGTGGAGTTTCCGAGGCAGGAAACAACAACTACGACGTCATCAAAGACCTCGGAACCGGATACTTCGACCCGGTAGCCGGAGCGTCGTGGCGCTACGACGGCAACCAGTGGTGGTCGTATGACGACGCCAAGTCGGTTGCAGCCAAAACGGACTACATCATCGAGACGGGCCTCGGCGGTGCCATGTGGTGGGACCTCTCCGGCAACAAGGACGGCTCACTCGCGAAAACGCTCACGGACGGTCTCAACGCAGCAACCACCGGACCAGTAACCCAACCCGGACCGGTCACGCCGACCGATCCCACGGACCCAACCGAACCGACGGATCCCACAGATCCGACCGAGCCAACGAATCCGACTGACCCCACAGATCCCAGCGCCGCAGCATGGTCGAGTGTCGCCATCTACGTCAAGGGTGACACCGTCAGCTACGGCGGCTCAGTCTGGACCGCAAGCTGGTGGACGCTGGGCGACGTGCCCGGTGCTGACCAGTGGGGACCGTGGCGCCAGTAATGACAACTACAACGAAAACTGGTGAGGTGCAGCTTGCACGCAACAACCGTCGCTCTCGATTGGCGACCTACGGTCTGGTAGCCGCTGTTGCGTGCACGGCGCTCGTGGGTGCGGCACCCGCCTCCGCGAGCGCCCCCGCTCCCGCGTCGGGCTGGGATGTCGTTTTTCTAGACGACTTCACCAGCCCGGCCGGGTCGGGACTCAACACTGACGACTGGCTCTATGACATCGGACACGGCTATCCGGGTGGCGCCAACAACTGGGGCACCGGCGAGATTGCCTACATGACCGACAGCACCGAGAACGTCTATCAGGATGGTGAAGGAAACCTTGCGATTAAGCCGATCCGGGATGCCGCAGGCAACTGGACCTCTGGTCGCATCGAAACCCAACGCACCGACTTTGAACCTCCGGCCGACGGAGTGCTGAGAGTCGAAGCCTCCATCATGCAGCCGAGCGTTTCGGGCGCCCAAGCGCAAGGCTATTGGCCAGCGTTCTGGATGCTCGGTGAAGGAGCTCGGGGCACAGCCGCGCACGGTTGGCCCGGAATCGGCGAAATCGACATCCTCGAAGCGGTAAACGGCAGCGAAAGCAGCCATGGTGCTTTGCACTGTGGAACGCTGCCCGGTGGCCCGTGTAACGAGCCAGGCGGATTGGCAAGCGGCACCTACAACCTGCCAGGAGCAACATCCGGTTTCCATACCTACGCTATGGAATGGGATCGCTCGGGTGACGTAGAAGAGATCCGGTGGTACGCCGACGGTGAGAACTACTTCACGATCAATGAAAACGCTGTCGACGCTACGACGTGGGCGAACGCGACGGATCATGGCTACTTTGTGATCCTGAATGTCGCTATGGGTGGCGTGTGGCCGGGCAGCCCGACAGCGGCCACGACCTCGGGCGCACCGATGCTCGTTGACTATGTCGGCGTTTACTCTCGCAGTGGCTCTGCGGGCGGCGACGGCGGCACTGGCGGTGACAGCGCTGAAGGCACCATCACCGGCATCGGCGGAAAGTGTGTCGATGTGGCTGGTTCCAACACGAACAATGGCACCCAAGTGCAGCTCTACACCTGCAATGGAACGGATGCCCAAAGTTGGGATATCCGTTCTGACGGCACCGTTCGTGCGTTCGACAAGTGCCTTGACGTGGAGGCAGCTAACACCACTAACGGCACCAGAGTTCAGCTGTTTGAGTGCAACGGAACAGCCGCTCAACAGTGGTATCTCAACTCGGCGAGCGGCGACATCGTCAGCGCTCTCTCGGGCACCTGCCTTGATGCGCGCGGCGTGAGTTCAGCAAATCGAACGCCTCTGCAAATCTGGGAGTGCGGTGGTGGGGTCAATCAAAAGTGGAACTGGTAACCAGCGACGCTGAGAAATAGAAAGAGCGGTGAGGGGAAAGATGTGAACTCTTTCCCCTCACCGCGTCAACTCTCTGGTGCTGCTAATTACTCGCTATTTGCGGCTGCTTTTCTCCGCCGCGCACCCGACGTGCAGGCAAGAGAAGGAACAGTCCGCTGAGCAACAGCAGTCCCGCGAGCAAGCCTCCCAGCGCAATGCTCGATCCCGTGAAGGCGAGCATCAGCGTCGTGAGACCCTGGATGACCGAGCGTGTGCCAAAGGCAGGCAGCTCGACCGTTGAAGTTGTTCCCGTCGATGGGCGGTAGTCGGCCGAGACCGAATCCAAGTCGACAGTTGCCGTGTAGGTTCCGGCGGGCAACGAGGTGAGTTCCCACGCACCGTTCTCATCCGTAACGACCGTGATCGTGATCGGACCATTCGGGCCATCCCAGACCACGTTGACCGTGGCGTTCAGGATGCCCTTGTCTCCGCTGTCACGAACTCCGTTGCCGTTCGGGTCGTCGAACACAACACCGTTGAGCGTTGCGCTGCCGACCACGATGAAGTCAACGTCGAGGCGAGTTTCGCCCGCAATGAGTTCGGTCGTCGTTTCGAAGAGCACGTCACCGTCAAGGTCAGCGCTGGGCACGAAGCCCTCGGTCAGCGTCGTGGGATCGTAGGAGACCTTCACTTCGCCAGCCGGCAGTCCCTCGACGAGGTAGTTGCCGTTCTCGTCGGTCGTTGTCGTGACGATGAGGTCGTCGTCAGTGCCAAACTCGCCGTCGGTGCCGGGGCTTGTGACAGTCATCACGATTCCGGGAAGACCAGGCTCATTCTCGCCCTGAATCCCATCGTTGTTGACGTCGAGCCAGAGCAGGTCGCCAACACCCGCGTCGCCGCGGTAGCCGAAGTCCTGATCAAGGTTCGCTTCTGCGCCAAGCAAGGTGAGCTTGGAGGTGTCATCGAAACCAGCATCCGGATCTGCCGTAGCAGTGAGGCCAGCAGGCAATTCGCTCAGGGCGACCGTGAAGAGTCCCGAGGGGAGATCTTCGAACAGGTAGTTGCCTTCGCTGTCGGTGCGCTGCGTGTTCACGACATCGTCCTCAGTCTCAAGGATGCCATCGAGGCCAGCCCAGGTGAGAGTCACGAGAACCTGAGCAATGCCAGATTCGCTGTCGTCAACAATGCCATCACCGTTCTGGTCAAGCCAGACGGTGTCACCGATCGTGCCCGTTCCGACATAACCGAAGTCGATGTTGTCGAGATCGGTGTCGGCCGGCAGCGCAATCGCAGTGGTCGAGTTCGGGCCAACACCAGAAGCCTTCGTGTTCTCGGTGGGCTGGTTGGGGCCAGCATCCGCATCGAACGTCGGCGTCACTCCGGCAGGCAGAGTCTCGGTGTCGACCGTTGCGGTGTAGTTGCCTTCAGGCAGTCCGCCGAAGAAGTACTTGCCGGTGGAGTCGGTGGTGTCGGTGAAGGTCACGTCATCGCCGTTGCCAGCAACACCATCCGGGCCGAACCAGACGAGGGTGACAACAGCATCGGGCAGGCCGGGCTCGCCGTCATCCTGGACACCATCCTGGTTAAGGTCGAGCCAAACGGTGTCTGAGATGCTGGAATCGCCGACGTAGCCGAAGTCCTGGTTGAGATCAGAGCCGACCAGGGTGACACGAGAAACCTGATCAGGTGACGTCGTTCCGCTGTCGTTGTCGAAGGTCGGGGCGAAGCCTGCAGGCACACCGCTCACTACCTCGACAATGAAGTTACCGTCAGGGATCTCAGTGATCGCCCAGTTGCCGTTCTCGTCAGTTTCTGCCGTGAAGATGAGGTCATCGCCGTCGTCGTCTGTATCGAGAACCCCGTCGGCGCCGAGGAAGGTGACGCGGATGCCCACACCAGGGATCCCCGGCTCATCAGCGGTCTTCTCGCCATCCTTGTTTACGTCCCACCACACGAGGTCTCCGATGACGGAGGTCACGTCGTAGCCGAAGTCAATGGTGTCAATGCTCAGGCCAGGAGCCAGCGACACGGGAGTCACCGAGTCGTTGTTGCCGTCGCGGTCGTAGCTTGCGACCGCGGCTTCGGGCAGGCCGTCCGTGACAGCTACCGAGTAGTCTCCGGGCAGCAGGTTCGGGAAGAGGTACTTACCGTCAGCGTCGGTCTTCGTGACGAATACAGCATCGTCGTCACCGCCGAGCTCTCCGTCAGCACCAAGCCAGGTCA
Organism: Salinibacterium sp. NK8237; assembly: GCF_015864955.1. NCBI lineage: Bacteria > Bacillati > Actinomycetota > Actinomycetes > Micrococcales > Microbacteriaceae > Salinibacterium > Salinibacterium sp. NK8237. The sequence goes on from NZ_JADYWE010000001.1 coordinate 1,705,733, forward strand.
ACTCAACGGTTGCGCCGACGATGCCGGGCTCACCTGAGTCTTGGTCGCCGTCGCCATCGCGGTCAAGCCACACGAAGTCGCCGATCGAACCGGTTCCGGCGTAGCCGAAGTCCTGGTCTTCGTTGTCTTCGCCAGCTCCCAAAATAACGTTCGAGGTCGCATCTGCTCCACCAATGGGGTCGGAAACAAGTTCGAACCCTGTCGGCGCTCCGCTGACCGTAACCGTGTACGGGCCTGCAGGAAGCAGGGCTACCGTGTAGCCGCCAGCGGCATCCGTCGTGGTTGTGTACGTGATGTTGTCGTCGGTCGTAGCGAGATCGCCATCGAGGCCACCAGAGACAACCGTGACAGTTACGCCGGGTAGGCCGGGCTCGTTGGAGTCTTGAACGCCATCCTTGTCCTGGTCGAACCAGACGAAGTCACCGATCGAACCGGTGCCGGTGTAGCCGAAGTCAACGTCGCGCTTCTCGGCGTCGCTGGCAAGAGGTCCTTGCCAGATGCCGTTCGGGGTGTCAGCCCCTCCGTCGAGGTCGTAACTTGCGGTCATGCCAGCTGGCAGGGTGGCAGCGTCAACGGTCACGCGGTAGTTGCCACCAGGAAGATCGGAAACAAGGTAGTCACCGTTACTGTCGGTCACTGCCGAGTAGGTTTCGTTGTCGTCCGTTGTCGCAAAGTCGCCATCCGCACCCGCATAGAGCACGGTGACCTTTACGTCAGCGATCCCGGGCTCATCAACGACACCGGCTTCTGCGTCATTTTGGGTGCCGTCGTTGTTGATGTCGAACCAGATGCGATCTCCGATGGAGGCGACATCGAGCGTGACAGTGACGGTGTCATCTTCGACGTCGGTGTAGGTCTTGAAGTCCGCAGGAACAGTTCGGTCATCTTCAGGAACACCGAAGTACTCTGTGACGTCAGCCGTGTTGACGACAGTCGGGTTCGCAATAACGGTTGCACTGTTGAGGGGCATCGTCACGGTGTACGTGATCGTGACCGAGCCGCCAGTGGGGATCTCGGCAATGGTCCACTCAAGGCTTCCCGCGGAAGTTCCGTTGTCGGTGCTTGCCACGACTCCATCGATAGCGTCTGACTTGTAGTCAGTGACGCGAACGTCAGGAGTGTCAGTAACCACTACGTCGTAGGCGGGCGAGGTGCCGTTCTTGTTGGAAACCACGACCGTGTAGGTGAGAGTCTCACCTGGCTTGGCGCGACGCGCATCGGTTTCGCCAGCCGGGCTCGCAACGACCTTGCTGATCGTCAGCGCAGGCTCGGTCACCTTCACGTCTGCGGTTGACGGGGTGCCTGCAGTGTCGTAGAAGCTGTTGGGAGGCACAGCTGCTGAGCCGGTGTAGGTCTTGTCCGTGTAGTTCCACCGCGGGGTGGCAGTGTTGCTCAGGGTGTCTTCGTCCTCTGCTGCGGTAGTGACAACGCCGGAGTACTTGATGGTGACGACACGGTCTGCTGTAGCGGCGTCAACGTTGCCGAGGTCGAATCCGATTCTGCGATCGCCTGCCGCCGGCGTTCCCCCCATTGCCGCACTGGGCAACTCGGAAATTCCGGTGCAGTCGCTGCCAGCTTCATCGCACTCGATGCTCGTGAATGACCCGAAGCGAACATCCGCTGGCATCTGATCGATGATCGTTGTTTGGTAGGCGATAACGTCCTTAGGAATCGTTACAACGAGCGTGTAATCGATCACTTCACCGATCGTGCGGCTCGAGGGCGTCGCAGTCTTCGCGACGCCGATCGAGGGCGCCCGCAGCGTTACGGTGCTCGAGGCTTGGTAACCAGTCTTGCCGGACGTCGACGTGCGTTCACCGGTGGCCGCACCGTCAAGCGAAGTAGTGGTCACAACCACCGTGTTGGAGATCGCTGAATTACTCACTAAGGGGTCGATAACCTTGGCGTCGTATTTGAGCGAGACAGTCTCGCCTCGTTGAATATCGTTCAGCGTGAAGATGATCTCGCGATCTGACTCGTGCCAGATTCCATATGCTCCGACGGGGTCACCGTCTTCAAGAGGATCGCCCAGAGCATCGACGAGTTCAACGGAATCGGGGACTTTGTCTACGGCAACAGTCTCGTGCGCTGTCGACACATTTCCGCCGTTGCCGTTGCTCACTGCAACCGTGTAGGTCACCGGCTGGCCTGGCTCGACAATGCCGTCGCTGTCATCGCTTGTTTTCTTCACGGCGATGCGGGGTTCGACGATGAGCGTGCTGATCTCGTTGCTTGTAATCGGAGATGCTTGAGCGCCGTTGGCATGTTCCCAAGCGAAGGTAGCGGAGTTCTTGACAGTGTTTCCGAGTGACGGACCAGCAGCGTCAAGAACACGTGCCGTGATCGTGAGAACGACGGTGTCGGCACCGCTATCGGGCAAGTTCTCGTAGGGCGTTGGCAGCGCGACAGTAACCGATTGGTTCGCGCCAACCACTGCATCACCGCTGGCTCCTACTGAGCTGTTGCTCAGGATGTAGGTCGGCGTACCGACAAGCAGCAAGCGTGAGTTCACTACATCAGTGACAACCGCTTGATTGTAAACACTGGAACCCTGCGGAATCGTCGTGGTCACCGTGTACGTGACAAGTTCACCGATCGTTGCTTCAGCGACCTTGTTGTCGTCGTCAATGACCGAAGTGACCGCGCTTTTGACGATCGTCGGGCTAGCAATCTTTACTATCGCCTCGTCTATCGCCTCGACGCTGTTGGCCAGCGGTTCAACTGTCGGATCGATGTTATCGACGGGGTAGTAGTTGGTGGGTGTTCCCGTGTTGGCGTCACCCTGATACACGCGAACGCCTGCGGTGTTCTTGAAGCTGTAGCCAGCCGAAGAATTCGCCGGGATTGTCACGTCATAGGTGAGGGTTTTGGTCTCATCTTTGGCGAGCGAGTCAAGCTTCCACGTGATGATTCCGGAGTCACAAGAACCGTCACCGAGTGACGTTGCGACGACGTCAGCACAGTCCAACACATCGGGAAGAGTGTCCCAGACTTCGACGTTCGTGGCGTCTTGGCCGCCATCGTTAGTCACGAGGATTTCGTAGGTGACTACTTCGGTCGCTTGAACAGTGACGTTCTTGCTCGGCGAACCGGAGACATCCTCGCCGTCAACCTGGGTGATGCCCTTGGAAAGCGCCAGGATGGGCTTCTCGACGAGAGTGTCCGCGCTGTCACGCAGCTGGAAGACATCGCCGGCCGTGTTCTTGTACGTCATTTTCATGAGGTTCGACGTGATGTCGCCATCGGAGATGACCGCAGGATCAGTGATCTCGGCGGTGACGAGAACCTGGAACGTTGTTCCCTTGTCAACGTTTCCGATATTCCACGTGAGCAGTCGAGACGGGTCGCCAGCAACTACCGGCACGAAGGTCGATTCAACGTTGTTGAGCGTGGTCTCGGCGTAGTCGATGAAGGTGAAACCGGCCGGCAGGAAGTCATTCACGACGTTGTCGAGGGTGTCGAGTTGGCTCGGGAACGTGACGGTCAGCTCATAGCAGACCCAATCGCCGGGGTGGAAGGCGCCAGCGGCCACGTCATCTTTGAAATCGAGTGTGCTGATCGTGTCGCACGTGTCGTCCATCGCGGCTACCGGCTCAGCGACCCGCTTGGTGAGGGTAATGCCCTCGGCCTGTTGGCTGGCACTTGAGGTGTCGAGAATCTCGATCTCTGAAGTCGTGGCGTCATTGTCGGTGATGATGGTGGTGGAGGTCGTGAGGTCTACGGTGTTCGTCCACGAGTCGTTCGAGCTGACGGGACGCTCCACATCGCCGGCGCCTGTGAGGCGGTAGGAGGCGAGCGTCGAGGTGTAGACCTCAATTTTTCCTACTTCGGATGCTTTCTCAAACGCTGCTGCATCCCACGACACGGTGATCGTTCCGTCGTCGTTGTAGGTGGGCCCGGAGATCGGATCGGGACTGCTGCCTTCGAATTCGAGTCCGTCGGGAATCGTGTCAGTGATCACGATGGTTCCCGTGGAAAGCGCATATTCCGACGATTGGTAGTCGAGAGTCCAGATACTCTCGGCGCCCTGAGTGATGGCATCCACGTTGACAGTCTTTTGAATGGCGACATCTTCTGCCGTGACGGTGGCCGTGGCATCGTCGCTATAGCTCTCACCATCGCCGGAATAGGTGCCACTCGTTACGGCGTAGTTGGTAAGCACTTGCTCGTCATGAGTGAGGTCACCCGTGTTGTTGTCGAGGTTCGCGGTCGCTTCGCCATCGAACGCAACATTTTCCCGCAGCGGGATCGCAGCGGCATAGGCAATGGTCACTACTTCGCCGGCCGCGAGCTCGCGATCGATAGTCCACACAACCTTTGTGTAGACGGCCTCGGCGAGCGGGCCAGCTCCATCAGGGTCAACCACAACGGTGCTCGTGGTCGGGACCAAGCCGTCACAATCAACCGCACTGGGGAAATTAACGATGCGACCAGACCCGGCGTATTCCTCAGTGTCGGCTGCGCTGTTATCGGCGGCCTCACACCCGAGGAACTCTAGGCCCGCTGGTAGGTAGTCGGTGATGGTGAAGTCGGAGCTGGGGTTCACACCGTTGTTGGTGATGGTGAGTTCGTACACCGTCTGGTGATCGTGCACACCGCGCAGCAGTTCAGATTCCGTGGTGGTTAGCTCGGCTTTGTCGAGTACGAAGGGAACGAGCGTGGTACTTGATTCTGCGGCTCCGCCGACATCACGTGAGTCTTCGATGACGTCACCGGTGTTGGCGTCGAACTTCACCAGCGTGCGCTCGTTGGTGTTGGCCAACGCTTCCGCCGTACCCGTGAAGACGTCGCCGACGCTGTACGTGCCCGTCGTCGGGTAGGTGAACGAATAGGTCAGAGAAACGACGGCGCCAGACGAGAGGTCAGCAACGTTGTTCCAGATGAGCTTGGTGCTGCCGTCAGACAGTAGAATCTGCTGCGGTGCGCCGTAGCTGGAGTTGGTGACGAGCGTTGCTCCCGCGGGCAGGATGTCGGTGAACGTGAGGTTGTAGGCGTTAGTTCCCGAGGTTTGCTGTGCCGTGAGCGTCACGGAGACATCGTCTCCGAACAATGTTGATGCGCTCACCTGGCGGTCGAGGTCAACGGCGATGTCTGCCTCGGCGGCAGTTGCGACTGCGGCAGGCACCGTAATTCCGGCGGCTAAGAGGGCAGCAACAAGCAATGAGCGCAGCAAAAACTTCACGGGTAAGACCTTCGGGATTGACCTTGGGCCTGCAAAAATCTCGGGAGCAGGCCGAAGCTAATTCGGGTGGTGTCGGGTTGGGCCGCTCAAGACGAACGCGATGTCGGGTGGTTCGTCGGGTAGACCGTACTCAACCCTAATTGGCCACGAGTCCCCCCAATAGCCCACATAGAGGGGTACACAGACGCGTCTACGTCACCCGTTTTGTCGGCACAAGTGTGGACTACGGGTGCCCACCGCGAAAAACCCTCTCAACGCAGAAAAGCGCGGTGAGTGCGAACAGGACTTGTAGTCCCGCGCACTCACCGCGCCTCTTCGTGAATCCCTGTTACTTACCTGACGTCAGCGCCCGCTTCTCTGTGCTGCCAGCGCGCTTTCTCGGAACGAAGAGCAGTAGCCCTGCCAGTAGGAGCAGCACTGCGAGCGCACCACCCGAGGCGATGTTGGTGCCGGTGAAGGCGAGCAACATCGTAGTGAGTCCCTGGATGACGGAACGCGAACCGAAGGCAGGCAGTTCTACCGTCGACGACGTTCCCGTCGTCGGTCGGTAGTCCGAGTCGACCGTGTCGAGGTCGACGGTTGCCGTGTAGGTTCCCGCAGGCAGGTTCGTCAGAACCCACTCGCCGCTGGAGTCGGTGATGACGGTGATCGTGACGGGACCGTTTGGTCCAGCCCACACCACAGTGACCGTTGCATTCGGAATGCCCACTTCTCCACTGTCACGGATGCCATCCCCATCAGGATCATCGAAGACAACACCGGTGAGGGTGGCACTTCCGATCACGATGTAGTCAACGTCATCGCGAGTCTCGCCCGCGGTGAGAGTGGTCGTCGTGTCGAACAGGTCGCCACCGTCGAGGTCCGCGCTGGGCACGTAGCCTTCCGGCAGAGTAGTGGGGTCATAGGAGACCTGCACCTCTCCGGCCGGCAGCCCCTCTTCGAGGTAGTTGCCATTCTCATCCGTTGTTGTCGTGATGATGATGTCATCGTCGGTGCCGAACACACCGTCGGCGCCGGGACTCGTGACCGTGATCACAATGCCAGCAAGACCGGGCTCGTTCGTTCCTTGGACTCCATCGTTGTCGACATCGAGCCAGAGCAGATCGCCAACGCCAGCGTCACCGGCGTAGCCGAAGTCCTGATCGAGGTTCTCTTCACTAGCGGAGAGGATGAGCTGCGACGCGTTGTCGAACCCGCCGTCGGGATCAGCCGTTGCAACGACTCCCGCGGGAAGGTTATCCAGCTCAACCAGGAACAGTCCCTCGGGCAGACCCTCAAAGAGGTAGTTTCCGTCGACGTCTGTTGTCGTGGTCGAGACCACATCATCAGCGTTGCCGAGGATGCCGTCAAGGCCAGCCCAGGTCAGAGTGACGCCCACCTCGGGTATCCCCGCTTCGCCGTCATCTAGGATGCCATCCCCGTTTTGGTCGAGCCACACCGTGTCACCGATCGAACCAGTGGCGGCGAATCCAAAGTCGATGTTTTCGAGGTCTGTTCCCGCCGGGAGCGCTACGGCTGTCGTGGAGTCAGCGTCCACACCAGAGGCTGGAGTGCCTGGCGTCGGTTGGTTCGTGCCAGCATCAGCATCGAATGTCGGCAGCAGGCCCGCCGGCAAAGTCGCCGTGTCAACAGTCACCGAGTAGTTGCCCTCAGGCAGACCATCGAAGAGGTACTGGCCGTTAGCATCCGTAGTTTCCACAAATGTGAGGTCATCGCCGCCACCCGCTACGCCATCTGGCCCGAACCAGACCAGAGTCACGTCGACATTCGGCAGACCAGGCTCACCCGGATCTTCGACGCCGTCGTTGTTGAGGTCGAGCCAGACAGTGTCAGAGATGCTGGAATCTCCGGTGTAACCGAAGTCTTGATTGAGATCGGAGCCGTCAAGTGTGATCGCCGAAGTCTCGTCGGGACCAACCGTTCCGCTGTCGTCGTCATAGGTCGGCGCAAATCCAGAAGGAATACCGCCGATTACCTCGACGAGGTACTCACCGTCCGGAATGTTGATGATGATCCAGTCGCCCTCAGCGTCGGTCTGAGCGAAATAGAAGTCGTCGGCGTCAGCACCAGTTCCACCGGCAACGCCGTCAGCTCCGAAGTAGGTGACCCGAATGTCGACACCGCTCAGTCCAGGCTCATTTAGATCCTGAACACCATCGGCGTCAACATCCCACCACACACGATCGCCAATAACGGAGTCAGCGAAGTAGCCGAAGTCGACATCGTCGATCGCCTCTCCGAGGGCAAGCGATACAGAAGTTTGCGAATCGTTGTTGCCATCCAGATCGAAACTGTTTTCAACCCCGTCAGGCAGACCGCCCAAAATTTCGACCGAATACTCCCCCGGCAACAGATTCGGGAAGAGGTAAGCACCGGAGGAGTCAGTCGTTGTGAGGAACACCCCATCATCTCCACCGCCAGCAACGCCATCTTCACCAAACCACGTCAGCCGAACTTGAGCGCCGTTGATTCCGCGCTCGGTCGGGTCCTGAACGCCATCGTTGTTGCGATCAAGCCACACGTAGTCGCCGATGGATGCGGTGCCGTTGTACCCGAAGTCCTGATCGGTGCGGATCTGGCCCGCCGTCAGAGACGTCGTGGATGTCGAACTCGTTCCGCCGCTCGGATCAGAGACCACCACGTATCCCGCGGGCAAGTCAGTCACGGTCACGGTGTACGGACCTGCAGGCAGATCGCTCACCGTGTATTGACCGTTGGCATCCGTCGACGTCGTGAACGTGATGTTATCCGCCGTGGTTGCGAGGTCACCATCGAGCCCGCCGGAGACAACCGTGACGGTCGCGCCGGGGAGACCAGGCTCATTGGCATCTTGAACGCCGTCGATGTTCTGGTCGAACCAGATGTAGTTGCCAATCGAACCGGTGCCGGTGTAACCGAAGTCGACGTCACGCTTTGCCGCATCCTCGGCGAGCGAGCCTTGCCAGACACCGTTGGGCGTTGTAGCGCCGCCATCAAGGTCGAAGCTCGGCGTCATGCCCGCGGGCAGAGTGGAGGCATCCACAGTCACACGGTAGGTCCCACCCGGCAGATTCTCGACCAGGTACTCACCGAGCGAGTCGGTAACGGTCGTGAACGTCTCATCGTCAGCAGTACCGAAGATGCCGTCGGCGCCGAGATACACGACGGTCACACCGACGCCTTCGAGGAGAGGCTCGCCAGCATCCTGCACGCCGTCATTATTGACGTCGTACCAGATGTAGTCACCGATTGAAGCGAGATCGAGTTCGACGCTCACGACATCTTCAGTCACGTTGTCGTAGTCGTTGTAGTCGATCGACGGATCGCGGCCAGCCGCAGGAACGCCGAAGTATTGCGAGATGTCTGCGGTATTGACGACCTCGGCCGAATCCACATTTTCATCGGTCTCGTCGAGAAGCGGCATCGTCACGGAATACGTGATGGTGACGGAGTCGCCGATCTCGAGCGGGCCAGCAATTGTCCAGCTCAAGGTGCCATCGGAGGGGTCGGAGTCAGTGTTTGTCACACCCTCCGGATCTGTACTGGTGAACGCGGTAACGCGGTCATCGGGAGTGTCTGTCACCGTAACGTCGTAGGCGGGCGAGGTGCCGGTGTTGGTCACGATGATTGAGTAATCGAGAGTGTCACCAGGCTGCGCACGACGGGTGTCCGGGCCAGTAGCCGGGCCATCGACGTTCTTATCGATCGTGAGCGTCGGTTCGACGATGTCAGTGTTCGCAGTGGACGGGGTTCCGTCAGCATCGAACGTTTCCGGTTCTGGCACTGTCGTCGGAGTTCCCGTGATGAGGTTCGTGTCGTTCCAGTAGGGCCACGCAGTGTTGACGAGCGTGCTGCCGTCTGTCGCCGCCGTTGTCACGATCCCCGTGTAGCGGAACGTGATGACCCGGTCTTCTGCCGCAGCAGGATCAAAGTCACCAATAAAGAAACCGATGGTGCGGTCCGTCGCGCTTGGCGCACCGATAACCTCGGTGGTTGCCGCACAGGGGGCACCTTCTTGGTCACACACAGAGTCAAGGAACTCCCCGAAACGCACGTTGGCCGGCATCGTGTCGATGATCGTGGTGTCGTCGGCAACAACGCTCTTCGGGATCGTCACCTCAACCGTGTAGGTAACAACTTCACCGATCGTGCGTGTTGCCGGGGTTGCCGTCTTGTTGACGTCAACTCCCGGTGTTTGCAGCGTCACGATGCTGGAGTCTTGATAGCCACCAGCCTCAGTGCCGAGCGCTGAATCGGAGGTGCGTTCGTCAGGATCAGTGCCGGCGATCGACGTTGTCGTGGCATCCACGGTGTTCACGATGGTGGCGCCACCACGAAGCGGGTCGTCGACGACGACCGTGTAGCTCCGGATGGTGGACGCGCCGGGAGCAAGGCTCGCGACCGTGAAGGTGATGGTGCGGTCGAGTTCAACCCATTCGCCACCGCCGGGAAGGGTCTGGTCGCCAGAGACGGGGTCGCCTTCTTCGTCGATGGGTTGAACGGTGTCCGGAAGGGTGTCAACGACGATGGTGTCATGGGCGGTCGAAACCCCGGCACCGCCACTGTTGCTCAACTCGAGGGTGTACTCAACGAGTTGACCTGCGACAACTTGGCCAGCCACAGCGTTGCTGGCCTTATCCAGAGCGATGTCAGGTTCAACGATCGTGGTCGTCACGCTGTCACTCACGCCGGAGTCGCTTCCGCCATCAACACGATCCCACGTGAAGGTGGCGTCATTAGAGACTGTGTCACCGCGGACCGGGCCGCTAGCGTCGGGCTCCCGAGTGTCGAGCACCCGCACGATGATGGTCAGGACGACGATGTCATCTCCGCTGCCAGCGTCGTTCACATAGGTCGCACCGAGAGGTGCTGTAACGAGTTGCCCATCAACATCCGCATCCCCCGCATCGACACCGTTGATCGTAAACGTGGGGGTATCGACAATCGCGAGATCATCGCTAATGACGTCAGTCACCGCAGGCTCGTTGTAGGCACTGCCGCCTTCAGGAATCGTGGTCGTCACCGTGTAGGTGATGAGCTCGCCGATCGTGGCTTCGGCGCCAGCGTTGTTTCCCACGTCATCGATCGACGTTGTCGCGGTCTTCTCGACGGTGGGGCGGTCAACGTTTGCCGTAGCCGTGTCCTTGGCGGGGTCGCTGTTGGCATCGTCTTCGAGCGCGGGATCGATGTTGTTCTCAGGAATGTACTCCTGAGGATCCCCGTTATTGGTGTCTCCGTCGTAGGAGAGAACGCCAGCAGTGTTGAGGAACTCGTCTCCCAGTGAAGAATCGGCAGGGGTGATCACGTCATAGGTCACGGTGTAACTGTCACCTGCGGCCAGCGGGCCCGGGATTGTCCACTCAATGGAGTCCGGGGATCCTGCTATGCAGTCGCCATCCGGGCTGATGTTTTCAATATCGGAGCACTCCAACAGGCTCGGCAGGTTGTCCAGGACCGAAATGTTTTCTGCTGCTTGGCTTCCCGTGTTGGCAACAACGACCGAGTACGTTAGGCGGTCAGTCGCCTGCACGGTTGCCGCGTCTACGGGGGCACCAGGGATCGCAGCGTCGTTGAGCTCCGTAATTCCCTTGGCCACGCTCACGATCGGCTTTTCGAGCTCGGTATCAGCCTGGTCACGCAACTGGAATACATCGCCTGCGCTATTTTCATAGGTCATTTTCATGATGTTCGCGACGATCGACCCATCCGTTACCGCAGCCGGATCAGAGATCCGCGCTGCAATAAAGACTTGGAACTCGGATGCAGCATCCACCTCGCCGATGTCCCAGCTCAGCAACGACGAGCCGGCGGTGTGGGTGAAGTCGATGCCATCAGCATCCGTGATGGTGCTGTTTGGCGTGTACTCAAATGCTTCGTAGGTGAATCCTGCAGGCAGGAAGTCGGTAACGGTGGCCTCGAGCGTGTCCAAGATTCCGGGGAAATCGACGGTCAGCTCGTAACAGACCAGATCACCAGGGTGGAAAGGACCGGTGACGGTGTCGCTAAACACCAAGCCTGTTTCAGCGCCGCAGGTTGTAGCGACATCTGCCGGCTCCGCGACGCGCTTGTCAATGGTGATACCCAGCGCCGTTTGACCGGCACTGGACTCGTCAACCACGGTCAGTTCGGTCGTGTTCGCATCGCTGTCGGTGATGACATCTGCAGTCGCGGCAAGAGCAACCGAGTTCGTCCACGAGTCGTTCGAGCTCACCGGACCGCCACCGTTGCGGTAGTCGGTCCGCGTGGTCGTGGTCAGCGTGATGGTGCCCGACGCGGATGCCGCGGCGAACGCTGCGGCATTCCAGGTCACGGTGATCGTGCCGTCAGCGTTGGTCACAACGGATTCAGGAGTGAGCGAGCTTGTGTCGTAGTTGAGGCCATCAGGAATGGTGTCGATGACGCTAATTGTGCTGGTGGAGAGCGCGTACTCCGAGGATTGGAAATCGAGCGACCATACGCTCGTGCCACCCTGTGCAATTGAGTCTTGGTCGACAGACTTCTGGATGGCCACGTCTTCGGCCGTCACGGTGGCGGTGGCATCATCCGTGTACTCCGCTGCGCCGTAGGTGCCGGTCGCGGCCGCGTAGTTGGTGAGCTCTTGCTCGTCAGTGGTGAGGTCTCCCGTGTTGTTGTCGAGGTTTGCGGTGGCCTCGCCCGAAGCGGCGACGTTTTCGCGCAACGGGATCGCTGCAGCATAGGCAATCGTGAGAGACGCTCCGGCGGCAATCGTGCCGAGGGAAGCCCACTCCACACGGGTATAAACATCGTTGGGGAGCGGCCCGGCACCGTCTGGGTCGACTGTCACCGTTGACGTCGTGGGCACGAACCCGTTGCAGTTCACCGCGGCAGGGAGCGGTGTGTCATCGATACGCCCCGAGCCGGCATACTCTTCGGTGCCTGCAGTGCTGTTGTCTTGGGTCGTGCAGCCGAGAAATTCGAGCCCGGCTGGCAGAAAGTCGACGACAGAGAAGTTGGTGCTGTTAGTGACACTGTTATTTGTGATTTCCAGCGTGTAGACAGACTTGTAGTCGTGAACACCGCGCAAAAGTTCTGATTCGGTGCTCGGCTCACCCTTGGTCAGCTCAAACGGGATCACCGTGGTTGACGATTCTGCCGTGTCCCACCCAGTGCGCGTGTCTTCGTCGACTTCACCGGTGGTGGGATCAAATTCCACCACAACACGAGGGTTGGAGTTAACGAACGCCTCAGCAGTGCTCGTGAACGTGTCATCCACGTCATATATGGCCGTGTCGTAAGAAAACGAGTACGTCAGCGGCACAACGGTCCCTGCCGAGAGGTCGGCCACGTTGTCCCAGATGAGCTTCGTCGCTCCGCCGGGGAGCGGGATTTGTTGACTGACGGGGTAACTGGAGTCGGTGAGCGTTGCCCCGGCAGGGAGCACGTCAGTGAACGTCAAGTTGTAAGAATTAATCGCGGGCACCGAGGACTGCTGTGCCGAGAGCGTCACCGAGACATCACTGCCATACAGCGTCGAAGCGCTAACCGCCCGATCGAGCTGCACGTCGGGATCGCCCGCCGCTGTTGCTGCCGAGACGGGAACCGTGATGCTCGCTGCGATCAGAGCGGCAACGAGCAGAGGGCGTAGAAAAAGCTTCACAAAGATGGCCTTACGGTGTGGGTGCGTTGGTCATGGAGATCGAACGAATCAACAATCGTCGGGGGTTAGGCCGGAGATGCAGATGAAGAGTACGAGTCCGCGCAGCATGAACTGCGTTTGCAAAAAACGAGACCAATCGCCTACTTCAGTGGGTGAGGTGTACGACAAGGTCTACTGCTCCCAAATGTACCCCGAATTGTCCCCGTTTGCACGGATAGTTCCGAACTGAATCTATTTGTGCTTCGTTACAGGAAACAACAAATGCCGCTGAATCCCCCGACGATCTCTCAAGTTGAGCCCGCTTATGAGGAACATTAGGCACGCATCCGACCCTCGAACGCAGCCGCCGCACCCGGTGCAGAAACGCTCATCGGGTTACAAAATAAAGTGCGCGAAGTGGTCTAGTTTTTGCGAGCGTCGCGAGCCGAAAAACGCGGCCCCCAACACGCGCACCACAACTTCAGCGCCAATTGTTTACTGCGCACCACTAGCCTGTTCGCATGACGGACAAGACTCCCGACAACGACGTTCCTGACGTTCCCGCTGTTCCGCGCGTCTCTAATACCCGCGCCATTGGCACTGTGGGGCAGGGACTCCTCGCGGATACGCCGATTCCCAAGAGTCGCGTGCGCGCGTGGGCGCTCTGGGATTGGGGCTCCGCCGCGTTCAATGCCGTCGTCACCACTTTCGTGTTCAGCACGTATCTGGCGAGTGGTCTATTCATCGACCCCGAGATCGTTGCCGCCGCAGGCGATGACGACAAGAACCCGGCGCTCGTTCTCGCTAAGGCAAATAACACGACCGTCATCTCGGGTGCGCTCACGATTGCGGGCATCCTTGTCGCCATTTTGGCTCCCATTTTGGGGCAACGATCGGATGGTTCTGGTCGCAGAAAATTGTGGCTTGCGATCAACACGGGCCTTGTTGTGCTCGCGATGGGCGCCATGTTCTTCGTCGCTCCGGTGCCGTCGTACATTTATCTCGGTGCTGCGCTCTTGGCTGCCGGCAACGTTTTCTTCGAGTTTGCGAGCGTGAATTACAACGCAATGCTCGTGCAGGTTTCCACTCCCAAGACGGTGGGCCGGGTGTCGGGCTTCGGCTGGGGCATGGGCTACATCGGCGGAATCGTGCTGCTGATCATCCTGCTCGTACTGTTCATTCAGAACTTCGGTAGCGAGACCGGCAATGGTCTGCTGAACGTTCCGTTTGGAACCGATGGCGGCGCCCTCGACGTGCGCTACGCAGTGCTTGCCTCCGCACTGTGGTTTGCGATCTTCGCCATTCCGGTGCTGATCGCAGTGCCCGAGATTCCTGCCGGCGCCCGCCAGAACCGGGTGAGTTTCTTTGCCAGCTACGCCAAGCTTTTCGGCACCATCAAGACTCTTGCCAAGAAGAGCCCGCAGGTGTTGCTGTTCTTGCTCGCAAGCGCTGTCTTTCGTGACGGTCTCGCGGCCGTGTTCACCTTTGGCGCCATCATTGCGGCGCAGGTGTTCGGCTTCAGCCCGAGCGAGGTCATCTACTTCGCGGTTGCGGCCAACCTGGTTGCGGGCATCGGTACCTTTATTGGCGGATGGCTCGACGACAAGCTCGGGGCCAAGAATGTGATCATCGGCTCTCTCATCGGCCTCGTGCTCGCCGGCCTCGCTGTGCTCTTCGTGGGCGACGCCAAAACCGGGTTCTGGATCGCGGGCCTCTTCCTTACGCTCTTCGTCGGACCAGTGCAGGCGGCAAGCCGCAGCTTCCTTGCGCGCATCACTCCGGTGGGGCGCGAGGGCGAGATCTTTGGTCTCTATGCCACGACGGGCCGTGCGGTGAGCTTCTTGGCTCCCGGCCTCTTCACGCTCTTTGTGGTGATGACCGGCGACACTCGTTTCGGCCTCATTGGCATCGTCATCGTGCTCGTTGCCGGAATTGCGCTCATGCTGCCGGTGAAGGCCAAGCAGTCGGTTATTGACTAGTTCGGTTCGAGTCCGAAATTCACTGGCGCCGAGCATCCGTGAGGGGGATGCTTGGCTCATGACCGAAACTGCTCCCACTTCGTCCGTTGCCCGCGCCGAACTTCTCCGTTCGCTTCACGTTCCTGGCACTCCTCTTATTGTCTCCAACGTGTGGGATGCCATTACGGCCCGCACCGTGGCTGAGGCTCCGGGGGTTCGCGCCCTTGCCACCGCGAGCCATGCGGTGAGTTTTGCGCGCGGAGTCTCCGACGGCGAAGGCCTCACTGTTGAGCAGGCGCTGGAGGCGGCATCCATTATCTGTACTGCTGTTGAGATCCCTGTCTCTGTTGATTTCGAGAAGGGCTATTCGCCAGATGCTGCGGGCGTGCAGGCCAATGTCGAACGACTGATCGCGGCAGGAGCTGCTGGCTTGAACATCGAAGACAGCTCGGGACCAGCCAAGGCGCCGCTCTTTGAGCTCGAGGATGCCGCGGCTCGGGTTGCTGCAGCGCGCGCGGCTGGCGATGCCACCGGTGTGCCGATCGCGATCAACGCCCGCGTCGATGTGTTGGCCGGTGGCGGCGAGTGGGATGACATGGTCGCCCGTGCGAACGCTTACCTCACTGCGGGCGCTGACTGCATTTTCGTGCTCGGCCTTGGTGACGAGCAGATGCTTGCTCAGGCGATTGCTCAGATCGATGGCCCCATTTCGGTAATTGGCGGGCCTGGCTATGTGCCGCTGAAGCGCCTCGCAGAGCTAGGTGTCGCCCGCGTCAGCTTCGGCCCCCGCACCCTCGGCCTCACGCTGTCGCACTTGCAGCAGGCCGCCACGCAGCTCACGGCGCTGGGCGACTACCCCGAAGAACTCGGTTACGTCTACTAGATCGCGGTGTGAGGCGTAGTGTCAGATTATGGACACGAAACAACCCATCAGTTACTGGGTGAAACTCGTCGATCGCATCGTTGACGAGCTCTTCGCCACCACCCTTGAAGAGCACGGAATCACCCGCCGGCAATGGCAGCTACTCACCGTGTTATCGAAGGCCCCCGCCGGTGTCGAGCTGCTCGACATCGAAATTGCGCCCTTCCTTGACCGCGCGAATAGCGCTGTGCCACCGACGGAGGGATTGCACACCACGTCGGTCGAGTCGCTCGCCGAGTTGGTGGAGAGCGAATGGCTCACCACGGATGGCGCCCTGTACTACCTCACTGACCGCGGCCGCGCCGTTGTCGATCGGCTCACTATCGTGATTGCGGATGGGCGCGAGAAGGCGACCGAGGGCGTCACCCCTGAACAGTACGAGACCACGGTGACGGTGCTCGAAACTATGGCCCGCAACCTCACGCCGCACCTTGTAGGCGGCTCCGCCTAGCGGATGAACGCCCACCAGATGAGCAGCATCGTCACGAAGAACCCGGTGACGAAATTGAGGGCCAGGAAGTTCTTCCAGCCGCGGTTTGCTGACTCGGCTGTGGCATCCGTGATGTTCCAGAATGGCGCGCACATCGCCGCATAGGGCAGCACCAGAATGGCGCCGAGTGGGCCCGGCCAGCTTGAGAAGAGCAGCAAAACGCCGCCAGCCAAGTACGCGATGACTGCGAAGCGCGTTGTGGCGCGTGCTCCGATGACAGTCGCAATTGACGAGATGTCGGCGGCACGATCGGCGAGCACATCTTGCACCGCACCGAAGGCGTGCGAGGCAATGCCCCAGAGGAAGAATGCACCAAGCACTGCCCAGAGCTGCGGAGTGAACACGGCCCCGGCGAGCACGAGCGCGTAGATCGCAGGCGACACAAAGTGCGTGCTTGAGGTGAGCGAGTCGAGGAACGGTCGCTCCTTGAAGCGCAAACCCTTGGCCGAATAAGCGACAACGGCAAACATGCTGATCAGCAGCACTAACCACGACAGAGGGTTACCGACGATCACGAGATAGATCAAGAACGGGATGGTCGTGATGGCGGCGGCGATGAGCGTTGGCCGGTGCATCCGCGGGGCAAGAAGCGCACCCTCGACTCCGCCCTTGCGCGGGTTGCGCAGGTCAGACTCGTAGTCGAAAACGTCGTTAATGCCGTACATCGCCAAGTTGTAGGGCACGAGGAAGAAGATGGTGCCGAGCACGAATGTGAGGTCGATGACGCCGGTGGTCAGGTAGTACGCGGCCGCAAAGGGGAAGGCCGTATTGACCCAGCTCAGCGGGCGAGACGAGAGGAACAGATCCTTAAGCATGGGAGTCCTTTCGGCGAGAACCCAGCAGCATCCACAAGCACGGCAGCCCGACGACGGCCGCGACTGTGTAGGCGAAATCTTCGAGCGGGGCGACGCCGATGAAAGCGCCGCTGATGGCATCCGCGCTGTAACCCACCAGGCCGACCGAGATCATCACGTTGTCGAAGACCGCGGTCATGACAAGCAGGATGCCGGCGGTAATCGCAATTGCACGCCACCGTGGTGCGCGGGAGGTGGCGATCGCGGACACTGCGAGCGCCGCCACGATCACCAAGAAGACCGCATTCAGGAGCCAGTAGGTCATGACGCGCTCGCCCGCGGCTCGGTCGCTGGTTTAGCGGAAGCTTTGGTGGCGGTCGCGCTGGCGGAAGCAGCGGAGGCGCTGTCGCCCTGGCGGGTGAGTGCCCCATAGACATTCATCGTGAGATAGCAGAGCAGGGTGAGGAAGAAGACTTCTTCGAGCGGAACCTCCGGCGCCACGAGCAGACCGGTCATGAACTCGGTCTCGCCGCGAAAGAAGATGCCGAGGCCGACACCGAGAAGATCCCAGACAAGAAAGAACAGCACGCCGACCGGCAACACGATGCGGGCGCGCCGGGCATCCCGCCAGAAGAACAGCGAAAAGCGTCGATCGAGCACGACCATTCCCGTGAGGGAAATCAGCAGAGCAAGAAGGTAGAGAACGATCACGGCCAGGGCCTTGGTTCCGGTGCGACCACGGGCATGAGCGGCTCGGCAAGCGGGCCTGCAGAGGTGTCGCCGCGCAGGCGCTTCACGAGCACTTCGGCACTGATCAGACACATAGGAAGGCCGATACCCGGGATGGTCGACCCACCCACGTAGTAGAGCCCCTTGACCTTCTTGCTCACATTGCCCGCGCGGAAGAAGGCGCTCTGCTTGAGCGTGTGCGCCGGGCCCAGCGCGGTGCCGCGCCAGGCGTTGAGGTCATCGGCGAAGTCGCCGGGGCCAACCGTGCGACGAACAGTGATGCGGTCGGCGAGGTCGGGGATGCCGGTCCACTCGCTGATCTGCGAGATCACCGAGTCGGCGAGCTTCTCGATGCGCACATCGCCAGCGCCAGCACCGGCGAGCTGACCGTGACCGATAGCGGGGTCGGCCGGAATCGGCACGAGCACGAACACATTCTCGTGACCCTCGGGCGCCACATTCGGGTCAACACCACTCGGCTTGCAAATGTAGAGCGATGCCGGCTCGGGCACCTTCGGCTCATTACCGAAGATGGCCTCGAAGCCCTCTTGCCAGTCCTTCATGAACAGCAGCGTGTGGTGCTCGAGCTCGGGAAGCTCACCCTTCACGCCCAGATACAACAGGAGCGCGCTCGGGCCAGGAACCTTCTTCTCCCAGTAACCAGCGGGGTAAGTCTGCTCGCTCGAAGCCAGCATCGTGGTTTCGGTGTGGTGCAGGTCGGCAGCAGACACCACGGTGTCGGCGTTCAGCGTGTGGGTCTTGCCCGCGGCATCCGTATATTCGACGCCGCGCGCTACGCCCGCGACTGTCACGATGCGCGTGACCGTTGAATCGGTGCGGATGTCGACGCCAGCCGTGCGCGCAATGTCGGCAATACTCTCGATCACCCGGGTGAAGCCGCCCATCGGGTAGAGCACGCCGTCCGACAGATCGAGGTGGCTCATGAGGTGGTACATGCTCGGGGTGAGGTACGGCGAGGAGCCGAGAAAGACGGCCGGGTAGCCGAGCACTTTGCGCAGACGATCGTCTTTGACTGTGCGAGCAACCAAACTCGAGAGAGGTTCGATAAGCAAGCGGATGAAGCGGGCCGCCTTAGCGAGCACCTCTTTCGTTGCGCTCGTGCGCAGATCAGCGAAGCTCGTGTAGAGAAAGTACTTCTTCGCGAGCTCGTAGGTGTCTTTGGCCGAGACGAGGTACTTGCGCATGCGGGCACCCGAACCCGGCTCGATGCTCTCGAATAGCGCGAGGTTCTCTTCGAGCTCGGTTGAAATGTCGAGCGCTTCTTTCTCTCCCTCAAAATAAACCCGGTAACCAGGGTCGAGGGTGACGAGCGAAAGCTGCTCGGCGGCGCTCGTGCCCATGAGCTTGTAGAAGTGATCGAACACCTCAGGCATCAAATACCACGACGGCCCGGTGTCGAAACGGAACCCTTCGTGCTCCCACAGCCCCGCGCGGCCACCCACCTCAGGGCGGCCCTCGAGCAGCGTGACCGAATGCCCCTCCTTAGCCAGCAGTGCCGCACTCGCGAGCCCGGCAATACCGCCACCAATTACTACAACGTCACTCATGGTCGAGGAGTCACTCCTATCGCGGCCGCCGCAGCCAACCGCAGTTTCACAACATCTGGAACCCGCACCCGGGTCTTCACCAATTCGCTCGCCGGAGTTGCCCGGATGCGCTTGGAAAGTTGGGCAAAGAGAGAGTGCGCGAGCGCAACCGCTTTTTTGCTGCTCGCCGGCAGCTCGGCACCAATGGCGGCATCCCGCAGATCAGCATCGAGATCATCAAGCAGTCGGATCTTTTCGGCTTCGGTGAACGAGGCAACATCGATGCCCGGAAAGTAGCTGCGGCCGAGCGTCTCAAAATCGTCGGCGAGGTCACGCAAGAAGTTGACCTTTTGGAAGGCTGCGCCGAGCGCTTGTGCACCGCGCTCGAACTTGGCTCGCTGCTCGTCGCTGACATCGTGGCCGTGCAGGAAGGCACACAGGCACATAAGACCGACAACTTCAGCGGAGCCGTAGACGTAGCGATCAAAGCTGGCCTGGTCGTGCTCTTTCTGGTTGAGATCCATGCGCATCGACTCGAAGAAGGGAGCCGTGAGCTCTGCACCAAACGACACCTCGCGCGCGGTGAGCGCGAAGGCATGAACGACGAGGTTCGAGCTGAAGCCGCTCGCGATCGCGTTCTCGGTTTCTTTCTCAAGTTCGTTCAACTGACGGCCCGTCGCGATCACGTCGAGACCGGCTTCTTCGGCTCCGCCGTCAACGATTTCGTCGGCCACCCGCACGAGAGCGTAAATGTTCTCGACATGCTGGCGAACATCCGTGCCGAGGAGGCGGGATGCCGCAGAAAATGACGTGGAATAGCTGCGGATGACGATGCTGGCAGCATCTTCGGCCACCCGGTCATACAGCTTGAGGCGTGAACTCACGCGCGCCCGCCCTCGGCAGGCTCAGACACATTGGTTAGGCTGAGTGCAGGCCGACACATGGGGTGCGGCATTTCGATTCGTTCCACCTAGGCAGACTATCGCGATCATGAGTGAAATCCCCGAGCAGGTTGTACTTCTCTCCGAGTCCGGCGAACACATTGGTGTTGCCGACAAGGCTCTCGTACACACCATCGACACCGCCCTGCACCTCGCCTTCTCGTGCCACGTCTACAACGCCGACGGCAAGGTGCTCGTCACGCGCCGCGCTCTCTCGAAACTCACCTGGCCCGGCGTGTGGACTAACTCGTTCTGCGGGCATCCGGCCCCCGGCGAAGACATGGCTGACGCGATCATCCGCCGCGCCAAGTACGAGCTCGGCATCACTGTCGGCGACGTGCAACTTGTGCTGCCTGACTTTCGATACCGCGCCGTTGACTCCTCTGGCATCGTCGAGAACGAAATCTGCCCCGTCTACCGTGCAGTGACGACGGATGCCGCAGCCCCGAACCCTGCAGAGGTCGACGAGTTTGACTGGGTTGACCCCGAATCGCTCCACAGCGCCGTGGCCGCAACGCCGTTCGCGTTCAGCCCGTGGCTCGGCTGGCAGTTGGAGCAGCTCGACGCTCAGCGTTAGGCGCCCAGCGCCGGCACACGTGACCGGCACTGAGCCCTCAGTACAGCTCCGCGCTTAGTAGCCGCGCGTGGGGTTGGCGGCTCGGATCTCTTCGAGAGCGCTATTGGCATAGCTGAGGCTCAAGTCTCGCGTGTAGGGCGTCGTGTAGATCCACAGGTCATCGATGAGCACGTGCGCCGGGAACCGACTGGCCGATGAACCTTCGGCTTCGCCGACATAGGTTTCGACTCCGTCGTTCTCAATAGTTTCGTAGCCCGACGCGAGAATCTGAGCGCGCAGCGCATCGAGGTCGGTGTTGGAGGTATCGGCGACCATCAAGCCGACAAAGACCTCAAAGCTGCCGGCGGGAGCCCACGTGCACTGCTGGCTCAACGGAACCTCGGCCAGGAAGTCTTCGAATCCTTCGTAACGCCCAGGCCAGGTGAGTTCGAACTCCCCCGTGTTTTCTACGCTAAGTAGTTCAGTGGTGTCACCAAGATAATCGGCAACCACGCTCAGCGGAAGCAACTCTTCGCAGGAGGGGATCACGAGAGGTTCGACCGCGGGAGCCGCTGATTCCGAAGGCGCGCTGCTCGGCGATACCGCTGGCGAGGCTTCAGGCGAATTTTCGACTACGGCCGGGGTGCACCCGACTAGTGACAGTGCAACCACAGTTGCCGATGCTGCAGCCACGAGACCACGGATAAGTGGTCGTGCCGAGCGTGTTTCAGATCCCCCGAAAGTGTTCATGAACGCAACAATATGCGAGGGTGAGAATTCGACAACTACTAAAAACGGAATCGTGATCTAACGTTCATTCGAGTTAGCCCCCGAGCGAACCCGCATCGTTCGCTCGCACATCGGTGCGGTGAAAATTTTGAAAGCTGCGGCTCGCCGTTGGACCACGCTGGCCCTGGTAACGGGAACCGTATTGACCCGAGCCATAAGGCGATTCGACCGGCGACGTCGTCTTGATAAAGCACAACTGGCCAATCTTCATGCCGGGCCAGAGCTTGATCGGCAAGGTCGCAACATTGCTGAGCTCAAGGGTGACGTGACCCGAGAAGCCGGGATCAACGAAGCCGGCGGTCGAGTGGGTGAGCAGGCCGAGGCGCCCGAGCGAGCTCTTGCCCTCGAGCCGAGCGGCAACGTCATCGGGCAAAGTCACGAGTTCGAACGTGGAACCGAGCACAAACTCACCGGGGTGAAGGATGAACGGCTGGTCGGCATCCACCTCCAGAAGGTGAGTGAGATCGGGCTGATCAACCGCCGGGTCGATGAACGGGTATTTGTGGTTGTCGAAGAGGCGGAAGAAGCGGTCGAGCCGCACATCAACACTCGACGGTTGCACCATGTCGAGATCGAGAGGGTCAAGGCCGATGCGGCCAGAGGCGAGTTCGGTCCGGATGTCGCGATCACTGAGAAGCATGGCCTAAGACTAACGAAATCCCGGCTGCGTAGTGCTCAGATGAGCAAACTTGGGGAGCCGCGAAAGCTACGACAGCCGGGCGGGAGCGAGCAGCGCGAGGCGCGATGAGGCGACATCCGCTGCCGTCTTCTCGATGAGTTCGTCGAGACTCTCGTAGCGGAACATTCCACGCAACCAGGCGTGCACCGTGAACTCGACCTCGGCGCCATAGAGATCGCCGTCGAAGTCGTGAATGAAAGCCTCGACCCGACGCTCGGTCACATCGTCGAACGTGGGGTTATCGCCAATGCTGATCGTGGCGCCGTGACGTGCCGCAGCAGGCGGAAAGCTCACCCAGCACGCATACACACCGTCGACCGGCAGCGCGTGCTGATCGATGACCGCAATATTCGCGGTGGGAAAGCCGAGCTCGCGGCCACGCTTGTCACCGTGCACGACGGTGCCACGAAAACTCAGCGTGGGCGGATGCTCCATTAGGCCACCGCAATCGGTGCTCGGGCCACGCTCGTTAGCCGTGGCGCGCACCCGTGACGCGAGCACGCTCGCGCCCTACAGGCCGCGGAACTGGCTGAGGTGAAAGACAAGAGGAGTGACTTCGGGGAACGCTTCAGAGTGGATGACTTCGAGAGCCACAATCTCGTGGTCACCGCCATCAAAGCTGTTGCGGATCTCGCACTCGAGCCACAAAGCGGCACCATCCATGTGGATGGCTCCCCCTTCGGTCGCACGCCACGCGACGTCGGCGAAGCGGTCACCAGTGCGGGAGGCGAGGCTGCGGGCGGTGCTTTCTTGATCGGCGCCGAGAACGCTGAGCCCGATGCGGGTGGCGCGAGCGAGCACAGGCCAGGTGGCGGAGGTGCGCGCAGGGCACACGGCCACGAGCGGTGGATCGAGGGAAACGGAGGTGAAGGAGTTGACGGCGATGCCGGTTGGGGTGCCATCGACGACGGCGGCGAGGGCGACGACGCCGGTGGGAAAGAGCGAGAGTGCTCGGCGAAGAGCAACCTGCGGGGGAACTTCTTCCGCGGTCGTCTGATGTGACATGGGCGGACTCCTTTGCTTGAAATGTTCAACCAGCGACTGCTAGTCAAGTTTGAACATATGACTACATGTTAGTCATTTTTGATCATGTAAACAACTAACTTTCTGCCCTGCGCGCCGACCGCTTGGCCTACCATTGGGGGCATGTCGACTACAACTCGCCTCGTCGTACTGGGAGCTGTGAACCAGTTCCAACCAGTTCACGGCTACTTTCTGCGCCGTGAACTGATGACCTGGCACATCGACGAATGGGCCAACATCCAACCCGGCTCGATCTACAACGCCCTGCGGTCGCTCACCAACGATGGCTATCTCGCCGAGAACGGCACCGAATCTGCCGGTAACCGCCCCGAACGCACGACCTACCGCATGACCGAAGCCGGCGAAGTCGAATTGCTCCGGATGCTGCGCGACGCCCTCTGGACAGTCGAAGTCTTCGACACCAAGCCCGTCATGGTGCTCACCTCGTTTATGTACGCCCTGCAGCGCGAAGAAGTGCTCGCCGGCCTCGAACACCGCGTCACCGAAATCGACGCCCGCATCGCCAGCAATACGTACCACATTGGTGATGTTGCAACCTCGACCTCGACCCCCGCCTACGTGCGCGAAATCTTCGAACTGGCAACCTCTCGCTTGCGCGGAGAACAGCAGTGGGCTCGAGACGTGATCGGCCGCATCCGCTCTGGCGACTACGTCTTTGCCGGAGAAGATGGCGACCGCCCCGCTCGCCGCGCTACGAGCTAGTTCTTCGCTTCACCCGCGGCCGTCGCCCGGTAGGCGGCACCCGGGTGGTCATCGCGCAAGATCGAATCGTCGGTGCCGAGCAGACGCTCGCGCAGCGTCGGAGCGTCATAGCCTTCGCCCGCAACTCCCCGCTCGCGCAGAATCGGCAGCACCTTCTCAATGAACTCGACCGTCGAACTGGGCTGGATCATCGGCGTCAGTAGGAACCCGTCGAGGTCGGCGCCCTCAGCGAGAGCGATCATCTCGTCAGCGATCTGCTCAGCAGTGCCCACGAAGGGCTTGCTGCGCACACCATTGCCGTGCCACTGAGCGAGAACATCGCCGACGGTCTGGTCGCCGAAGCGCGTGACCTGAGTCTGCGAGAGCTCGGTGTGGAGCTCCTTCATCGGCGTCGCCGGGTCGAAGGACGAGAGATCGAGGCCCGTGAACCACGCGTAGGAGGCGACAGCAACGTCGGGGCTCTCGGCATCCAGCACCGCTTGCAGCTTGGCCTTGGCTTCGTCAGCCGTGTCGCCGATCACGCACGTGAAGGCCGACATGATCTTGACCGAGTCGGCGGCGCGACCGTTCTTCACCGCTTCTTCACGAATGGATGCCACCTGCTCGGCGACCTTCTCGACCGCTCCGCCACCGAGGAAGACAGCTTCACCGTGCTTGCCGCCGAACTCGCGGCCGCGCGGAGAGGTGCCGGCCTGGAAGAGCACCGGGGTGCCCTGCGGCGAGTACGAGGAGTTTCCATAACCGTGCGACTTGAAGTACGGGCCATCGTGCTCGATGCGGTGAACCTTGGCGGGATCAGCGAAGCGACCGTTCTTGTCACGCTCGAGCGCGTCACGCTCCCACGCGCCCTCCCACAGCTTGTAGACGACCTCCATAAAGTCATCGGCCATGTCGTAGCGCTCGTCGTGCGCGACCATCGGAACACCGAAAGCCTGCGATGCCGTTTCGGCGGTACCCGTCGTGACAACGTTCCACCCGATGCGGCCGCCCGAGAGGTGGTCGAGGCTCGCAATGCGGCGAGCAAAAGCGTAGGGCTGTTCAAGAAGAGTGGATCCCGTGAGCACGAGTCCGAGATTCGTGGTGGTCGAGATGAGGGCAGCAGCCAGAATCGCCGGATCGAGGCGCGGCAGGTCGAGGCCCTCGACCGAGCAGATCTCGGGACGCTCGCCGTTGACGTCAGCCCAGCCCCAGGCATCCGCCAAGAACATGAAGTCGAAGCCGGCCTCTTCGCAGATGGTCGTGATCTCACGCCAGTAGTCGAGGCGGTCGAACATGTCGCGCTTGTTGTCGGGGTGACGCCACGTGGACGTTCCCGAGTCGTTGGCCTGGGGGTTCTCGAATAGACCGAAGCGAAGCTTCTTCATGATGAAACCTTTCGTGGTGGTGAAAAAGTCAGGTAGTGCTGACAAAAGTCAAAGTTGTAGCGGGAAAAGGTGGGGGGAGCCGAAAACTAGCGGCCGACGGCGGCCCCGTCGCTCCACCACAGCACTCGTTTGCGCACAAGAGCGAGCAGTGAAATGAGCACGACGCCCATGAAGCAGAGCAGCGCGATGCTGGCCCACGTGACGGGCAAATTGGCTTGGGCTGCGGCGATCGTGACGAGTGATCCGAGCCCTGCCTGCTGGCCGGCCGCGACAAACTCGGCGACAGCCGCGCCGACAATCGCCAGCGGAAGCGCGATACGCAGTCCCGCGAAAACGTAGGGCATCGACCCGGTGAAACGCAGGTCGCGGAAGATCTCCCAGCGGCTGGCATGCAGTGTCTTCATCACATCGAGAGCACGGTCATCCACATCTCGCAGCCCGGCAAGCGAGTTGACGAGCATCGGGAAGAACACGACCAGCGCGGTCACGATGAACTTGGGCGTCATGCCGAAGCCGAACGCCACGACAAGCGCGGGAGCGATGGCCACGATCGGAGTCACCATCACGACAACGACGAGCGGCATAACCGCGCGTTCCATGACCTGAAACTCGGCCATGATGATCGCCAAGATGAACCCGGCGATGATGCCCGAGCTCGCACCGACGAGAACTTCTAGCCCCGTCACGAGCATGTTCGCCCAGTACGTATCGGCATCTTTGATGAGGCTCACCCACACCTGGTCGATGGTCGGAATCACGTACGGGTTCGCGATCGCCGTGATCTGCCAGAGCGCTGCCGCAATCACAAAGGTGATGACGGCGGGAGCCCAGTTGGTCCAGCGCAAGTTCTGTTTGAACTTGGCCGAGGCCAGCGGCGAGAAGCGGCGACCGGTAGCGCTTGTCGCCGACTGAACGGCCAGTGCTGACGTGTCGGTTGTTGACATGCGTTCCTCGTTCCTGCGTGACTTAGGCACTTTTTTGTCCCATCACTTCGCGCAGCGTTTCGCGCACGTGGCCTTCAAGATCGCGGAACTCGTCGGTCGCGTACACGTCGATCGTGCGAGGACGTGGCAGGGGAACATCGATAACTTCGGCGATGTGGCCAGGATGCGCCCCCATCACCACGATGCGGTCAGAGAGCATGATCGCCTCGGGCACCGAGTGAGTCACAAACATGACCGCTTTGCGGTTGGACTGCCAGAAATCGAGCAGGCCCAAACGTTGAGCGTCACGGTTCATCTCATCGAGCGCCGAGAAGGGCTCGTCCATGAGCAACACACTCGGGTCAAACACGAACGCGCGAGCAATAGCGACGCGCTGCTGCATCCCACCCGAAAGCTGACCGGGATACTTGTCGAGCGCAGCGCCCAACCCGAATGACTCCAGAATCTCGCGAGGGTCGCGCAGGTTGCGGTTCGCGTTCGCTTTCGGGTTCACCTTCATCGGTAGGCGCACATTGTCGAGCACCGTACGCCACGGGAGCAGCGCTGGGGACTGGGGAACAAGACCGATCATCTTGTTCTTCGTCGCGGCTTTCACCGTCATCCCGTCGACCATGACGGTGCCGCTGTCGGCGTCGATGAGGCCGGCGACCGTCTTGAGCAGTGTCGACTTGCCGCACCCGCTCGGGCCGATCACCGAAACGAACTCGCCCATCTTGATCGAGAGGCTCACGTGGTTGAGCACGAGCGTGCGCGCCCCCTCGGGGCCGAAGCTCTTAGAGACGTTCTCGATATGAACGCCCGCGTGTGGCTGTGCGGTTTCCACAGTTACTCCCTGAGTTGTGAAGCCGGATGCCGCACCGGGTGGAGTGGTGCGGCATCCGAGCGGGGTGGTCGGGTTAGTTGCCCGGCCAGATCAGTTCGCCGTCTGCATAGAGATCAGCGACGAGCGTTTCATCCATCATGTCGGTGATAGCGGGAAGAGTGTCGACGTTGCCGAACTCTTTGACGAGTTCGTACTCGGCCGCCCAGTCAGCAGCAGTCTGGGTTCCGGGGAGCCCACTGTTGCTGTCCTTGACCCACTGCGATTCCACATTCCAGGTGCGTTCGAGCTGATCGCGTGGGAAGGCAGAACCTTGACCGTTGTCTTCGGCGAGCTGGGCGATCATGTCGATGCACTCGCCAGAGCTGTCGAGGCAGAACTGCAAGGCGTGCAGCGAAGCGCGCATGAAGTCAGCGGCGACTTCGCGGTTCTCGGCGAGAAACTCGGAGTTGACCTCCATGACGTTGTAGGTGCCTTCAACACCAACATCTGAGGGGAAGAACTCGCTGAACGGCAGGCCCTGAGCGCGAAGGTTCTCGGGCTGGTTCGAGGCGTAGCCAACAATGGCATCGACCTGACCGCGGGTGACCACGGTGGGGTCGTAATTGGTCATCTTGATTAGCTCGACCTTGCTGACATCGACGTCAGCAGCATCCAACATGGCGGAGGCGATCGGAGTGAGGTTGATGAAGTAGCCGAGCGAACCACCTTCAAGATCCTTGAGGCTCGTGATCTTCTCGTTGGCGAAGATCGAGAACGGCGGGGTGTTGCCGTAGGTCGCTACTGCCGTGAGGTTCGAGCTGTTGGCGGCGGCAAGCATGACATCGGATGCCGAACCGAGGGCGGTGAACTCAGCTTGACCCGAGGAGACGAGCTGTTGCCCGTTCGCACCGGAGGCGTTGATCTCTACGTCGAGGCACATGTCCTTGAAGTAGCCGAGCTCTTCGGCGAGGAATACGTCGAGCTGGCCAGCGCTGGCCGAGTATCCGTAGCCGGAGATGTAAGTGATGGTTCCCGCCGCGGCGTTGCGGTCGCAGGCTTCCTGAGAAATCAGGAGGTCGCTGGCGTCGGGTGTGGATTCTTCTTCGGGAGCTGTGCAGGCGGAGAGCGTGAGTGCTGTTACCAAGAGCGATGCGATGCCGAGGCCTCGCAATTTCTTGGAATCAAGAGGTGTAATCACTTGGATCCAGGTTCCTTCCTAGGCCGTATCCGTCATTGGATGGCTAGACAAAACGTACATGATCAAGATTGACTGTGCAAACTTGATTTACGGTCGTTTTGATTGCCACCACACGCTGGCCAGGCGCAATGACACTCGCGCTTCGGGTAGACAAGTCGTGCGCCCGACGGCACACGGATGGTTGCTACTGACGTTAGCGGAGGAAGACAGGAGTCAGTAGGCGCGCGTGGGGTTCGCTACGCGAATCTGCTCCAGTACTCGCGCGGTGACATCGGCAGCGAACTCGTTGTACGGAGGAGCTGCCGCCCTGAGCCACAAATCACCATCAAAATAATGGCTGGTGAAAAAGTCACCTCCCGGCTGCACGGTCAAGAACTCGAATGTGCTCGCGCTGCCCGCCACTTGCTCTGAAAACCCTTCGTCGCGCAGTGCAGTCATGAGATTAGCCGCATCGTTTTCAGAGACGCCAGCGACTGTGACCTCGAAACCATAACCAGAGCTTGGCAGCCCCCAGAGGCACCTCCGAGCGGTTGTGGCGTTCTGAGAAATCGGTTCAAGTTCGGCGAGTTCCATCTCGCGAAACGGGACAGCGTCATCCTCTTGCAATAACTCCGACCGGTCATTGGCAAATTCGTGCACATCATCCAACGGTATGAGCGTCTCGCAGTCGGGGAGAACGAGAGGCTCAACAACGGGAGTTGGGTCAGGGCTAGGTTCGATTGACTCGCTTGAGGGCACCGCTGATGGTTCGGTCGCGTTGTCTACCGCGTCACCCGTCTCGTCTTGCACGCAGCCCGCCAGCGCAATCACGATCAGAGTCGCGGATGCCGCCGCGATAGAAGTTCGGACAGGTCGTAGTTGGTCACTCACTGGGGTCCCCCTCGCATCCGTAGCAATGCCTGAAGGGTAGACCTATCTGTCTTCTTTTTACACAGTTGTAGCCGAACTGTGAGGATTACTGCCGATCAGTAGGTGCGGGTGGGGTTCGCTGTTCGCATGGCTTCGAGGCCACGATCGGCAACATCAACGGCAAGATCAGCACTCGTTGCGTTGACGTAAATCCAGAGGTCTCCCGCGAGATAGTGCAATTCGCTCCCCACGCTAAGCGAGTTATCTGCCGTGCGCGCCAGAGTAGTGAGACCACCCTCAGTTGCCCCCACAAACCCAGATTCGCTCAACGCCGTAGAGAGCGCAGCCGAATCGGCCTCGGTGATGTCAGCGACCGCAAGGTTGAACCCACCATCCGATCGCGGCAAACCCCAAATGCAGTGCTTGGCAATCGTCGCGTTCGAAGCGGCATCCGCGAACTCAGGGACATCGTCGGTGAGGGGCGGGATGATGTCATCCTCGGTGAAAATTTCTGTGTCAGGGGAGAACAGATTTTTGGCATCGCTCAAGGGGAGCAGGGTGTCGCAACCGGGAATGATGAGCGGCTCCGGTGTGGGGATCGGCGTGGAGCTGGAGGAGTCCGGAGCGGCTGGAGAGGGTGACGCGGCAGGCACCGAAACTTCCGGCTCCACGGGCGCACAACCGGCAAGCGCAACACTGAACAACAGTGCGGATGCCGCAACCGCCGTCATCCGCCGGCGTTGAGCTACGGCGAGCACTGAGTTGTCGTCGCGTCCACTGTTCATGATTGAAGAGTAACCCGGCCACCGGTTGGGCGGAAGAGAGTTATTCTTACTGCCCGGGTAGCTCGGCTGTGCCGCGCGACTAGCTGGACTGGCGTGCGAGCTGGCCCAGGGCATCCGCGTCGAGGATGACGACGCGGGCGCGGCCCTGCCGGATGATTCCGCGGCTGGCCAGATCAGACATGGCCTTGCTTGTGGATTCGCGGGTCGCACCGAGGAGTCCAGCGAGCTGATCGTGGCTGAGGCGGATTGTCGGATGCGTGAAGCGCGAAATGGGGGCTGCTTCGGCGAGGCGCAACAGCGTGCTGCACACGCGGGACTGCAACGGGCGAAGCGCAAGATCGGTGAGACGCTCTTCGAGCCGGACGACTTGCTCGCCGAGGTGGCGCGAAATGCGAATCGCAATGCGCGGGTCAGAGAGGAGGTACCGCTCGACATCCGCAGTATTGAGGAGACAGATTTCGACGTTGTCGACCGCTTCGGCGTAGTTGTCGTACATGCGCTGGCCGACCATCATCATTTCGCCAAAGACTGCGCCCGGCTCGAGGATCGCCATCGTGAGGGCCTTGCCGTCTTCGGTGACCCGGAAGATGCGGATGCGACCCTCTTTCAAAATGAAAAGAGCGGTGACGGGCTGGCTCTGGCTGAACACCAACTCGCCCATCGCATACGAACGCGAGGGCGCCATGCGGTCCATCTGCTCGATCTCGGCAGGCGACAGGTCGGCGAACAGGTCAACTTCGCTTAGGCAGCTAAATGAACCGTTGTCGATTGGCATGAGTGGTTCAGAATCCCTTCGCTGCGGCGACCACGGGCGCTCGCCCGCCAGAGGGGCAGACGCCACTCTCTCGCCACAGGGATCCATCATGGCATGCTCGCCTCTACTCTCTAGCGGTATTCGGGGTTGGCTTCGAAGCCGAAGTGCTCGCCGTCGTTCCACGCCTTGCGGGTGTTTCCGTAGGCGGGGATACCGCCGGCGTTCTTGAGAATCGAGGCCAGGTGCATGAGGTTCCACGACATGAAGGTCGTGTTGCGGTTAGTGAAGTCGTTCTCGAGACCGCCTGAGCCCTCGTCGAGGTAGCTGGGGCCGGGGCCGATTTCGCCAAGCCAGCCAGCATCCGCTGCGGGAGGGATGACGTAGCCAATGTGCTGAAGGCTATAGAGCACCGACATGGCGGAGTGCTTCATGCCATCCTCGTTTCCGGTGAAGAGCGCGCCGCCGACCTTGCCATAGAAGACGTACTGGCCCTTGTCGTTGAACTCGCCACTCATCGCATAGAGACGCTCGATGAGCATCCGCGTGACAGAGGAGTTGTCGCCCAGCCAGATCGGTCCGCCGATGACGAGGATGTCGGCCGCTTCGATGAGGGGCCAGACTTCGTCCATCCAGGCATCCTTCTCCCAGCCGTGCTCGCGCATGTCTGGATAGACGCCGATGGCGATGTCGTGGTCGATGAAACGCACGTTGTCGACGTGCACTCCGGCACTGCGCATCAGCTGGATGCTGGAATCCATGAGCCCCTGGGTGTGGCTCATCTCGGGGCTCTTCTTGAGCGTGCAGTTGATGAAGACGGCCTTGAGCCCGTCGTAGCGGGGGGCGTCTGCAGGAACGGTGTTCGCGTTAGTTTCGGTAGCCATGACCCGATGTTACGGGCGAGCCCTCGTTGAGAACTGTGATCTAGCGTACGGTTCGCTGAACAATGCGCTGCTAAACATGACTGGGGGCAAACGCCCTCTCGAAAGGAACACGCATGCCCGCTCAGTGGGATCTCATCGTCATCGGCTCCGGCAGCGCCGGAATTGTCGCCAGCAAGACCGCCGCCCGGTTTGGTGCACGGGTGTTGATGGTCGAACGCCACCGTCTCGGTGGGGATTGCCTCTGGACCGGCTGCGTTCCCTCGAAATCACTGATCGCTACAGCGCATGCCGCTCACGTCATGCGAACCTCCGAGCGCTTCGGCATCACCGCCGACAACGTAACAATCGACTTTGCGCGGGCGATGGGGCACGTCAAGGATGCGATTGCCACGATCGAGCCGCACGATTCCGCCGAGGCTTTTGCCGAGTTCGGCATCGAGGTCATCCACGGGGATGCTCACTTCACTGGTCGCCACTCGCTAGAAATCGATGGCACTCGCCACACGTTCGTGCAGGCCGTGATCGCGACAGGGACCGAACCGCGTCTCCCCAAGTTCGCCGGCACCGACAGCATCGAGATGCTCACGAGCGACAGCATTTGGGAACTCGACGAACTACCACCGCGCCTCGTCGTGCTGGGCGGCGGTGCGATCGCAAGTGAACTCGGCCAAGCAATGGCCCGACTGGGTTCCGCCGTGACGATTGTGAACCGCCGCGACCGCATCCTTCCCACTGAGGATGAGCGTTCCAGCAGCATCCTGCAGGCGACGTTCGACGGCGACGGCATCACCGTGTTCAACGGTCGCTCTGCCACCGAGGTCATCTCGACCGACGGACTGGCCGGAGAGCTCGTGCTCGATGACGGCACCCGTGTGCCCTTCGACCGCCTGCTGGCCGCGATCGGGCGCTCAACCCGCGTGGGGACTCTCGCCCCCGAGGCCGCTGACGTAAACATCACGGCCGAGGGATTCATCGATGTCGATGCCTCGCTGCGCAGCTCCAACCCGCAGATCTGGTCGGCCGGCGACGCCGCCGGGTTGCCAAAGTTTAGCCACATCGCCGGAGTAAGCGGCAGCATTGCAGGCACCAACGCGGCCCTGGGCCTACGCCGCAAGTTCAATGACCAGCTTGTGCCCCGCGTCACGTTCACCTCGCCCGAAATCGCAGCCGTCGGCATCACCGCGGCGGATGCCGTGCCCGGCAAGCACCGCGTTTATACCGGCGAACACCTCTCAACGGACCGCGCCATTGCCGAAGGTGAAGAAGAGGGTTTCGCGCAGATCGTCGTCGACACTCGCGGCCGGGTACTTGGCGGCACAATCGTCGGACCGCGCGCGGGGGAAAGCCTCGGAGAGCTCACACTTGCCGTCAGCGCGAAACTCTCCACGAGCGCGCTCGCCTCGGCGACCCACGCCTACCCGACCTTCAGCGATGCCCTCTGGAATGCGGCCATTGCTGACGTTCAATACCGCTTGAAGAGCGGCGTCGTGAAGTCAGCTATCCAACTGTTGGCTCGGGTTCGCCGGGCGACGTTGGGAAAGCCGAAGGACTAGCGCAGCAGGCGGTAGCCGACGATCATCCGCTGGGTGGCGCTGACGAACACGATGATGCTCCACACAATCGCGATCTGCCATGCGAAGAACGGCACGATCAGCCAGAGCGCGTGAGTGAATACCGTCTCGCCGCCTTCGGCAATACGACCGAGGAAGAACAGGGAACGGTTGTCTTCGTCTGAGACCGTTCGGCCGGTGCGTTCAGCGATCGAGGAGAACGCGAGAAACGCGGCACCGTTGAGGTAGTAGCTGAACATGACGAGCAAGAACGGCCACCAGGGCGCCCCGAATGCGGTGGTCGCACCGATCGCAACACCAAGGACCGTCGCGCCGTAGACCACAAAGTCGGCGACGATGTCGAGAAAGCCGCCCGCTTGGCTCGCAGCAGCGGAGCTCGAGGCATTCACGCCATCCCGACCCGAAACGGATGCCGCAGCGAGCCGCCGTCGAGCAAGAGTTCCGTCGAGCCCATCCAGCACTCGCGACAGCAGCCACGCGATGAGCGCGAGGCTCCACCATTGCGTTGCGGCGAGCGCCGCACTACTCAGGCCGACGACGAGCCCGGCGATCGTGATGCGGTCGGGCGTGATCCAAGGCACGTCGAGGGCGGATGCCATGCCGTTGAGCGGTCGACTGACCGCTCGACGCAGTTGGGCATCCAGCACGGCTAGTCGTTCTCCGCGTCGAGTTCTTTGGCGGCATCCTCGTCACCGGCGGCCGCTGCGGCGACAGCGTCTTTCTTGCGCAGTCGCGCGGCAACGATCCCGCCACCGATCGTGAGAACGCCGAGTGCTCCGAGTGCGATGAAGAACCCGGTGTTGAGTTCAGCGCCATAGGCGCCGACCGCGACGAACGCCATGGTGCCGGGGATGATGCCGACGGTCGTGCCGATCATGTAGTCGCGCACGCGCACCGCGGTGAGGCCGGCCGCGTAGTTGATGACGGTGAAGGGGATGAGGGGGATGAGTCGCAACGCAATCATGGAGAGCAAGCCCCGTTTCTGTAGCATCTCGTCAACGGCGCGAACCTTGCCGCCCGTGTACTGCTCAACAGCTTCGCGGCCAAGCAGGCGGCCAATCCAGAAGGAGAGGGCTGCCCCGATAACGGCGCCCACGAGCACGAGTAAGGTGCCGATCCACAATCCCCACGCGAGCCCTGCGGCAATGCTGATCACGGCTTTCGGCGCTGGCGTAAGGGTGAGCACCGCATAAATGAGAATGAAGATCAGGGCCCCCAGCACGCCGGTGCCTTCTGCTGCCGCTTGAATCTCTTCAACGCTCGGAATCTCTACCGTGAACGCCACAATGACAATGGCCACGAGGAACACGACGAACGCGCCAGCTTTCCAGAGCGCTGAGGCGCGTTTATTTTTCATTTGAGCAATGCTATGTCGGAGCTATGAAGTCCGTATGTGATGTGGCTTACTGAAGTAATAAGTTGTTCGCGCTTAATCTGGAGTGCGCTGTGCGGGGCATCTCGACAGTTCCCCGTGAGCCCTCAATTACTTAGGAGCACCTGCGTGCAGATCTGGCTACCGTTTCGTCGTGCGGCTTCCCCCACCACTGCCCGCCGCCGCGTCCTTCCCGCGCTTGCTACGGCAGCAGTGACCGCGTTGGCCCTGAGCGCGTGCTCGGCACCAACGACCACTCCTCGCGGCCCTGAGTTCTTCGACTGGGCTGACGTGCAGATCGCTGCCGAAGGCCAAACAGTGAAACTGTGGATGTGGGGCGGCGACGATCAGGGAAACGCGTACGTCGACGATGTACTAGCTCCGGCTGCGGCGGTGCAGGGCGTCACTCTTGAACGTGTTCCGATTGCCGACACCAAGGATGCGCTCAACCGTGTCTTCACTGAGCTGCAGGCTGGCCGTAATACGGATGGCGCTGTTGATCTCGTCTGGATCAATGGCGACAACTTCCGCACTGGCAAGCAGGCTGATGCTTGGTTCTGCGAGTGGACAGACCTGCTGCCCAACATGACCTTGGTCTCCGACTCTGACCCACTGCTCACCGAAGACTTCGGCACTCCTGTGGATGGCTGCGAGGCTCCCTGGCACAAGGCACAGTTCTCGTTCGTCTACAACGAGGCCACGGTGCCGAACCCTCCGACGACCATCGAGGGCATCCTCGACTGGGCCGAAGATAACCCCGGTCGCTTCACCTACCCGGCTGCTCCCGATTTCACGGGATCCGCTTTCTTGCGCGAGGTGCTCTACAGCGTCTCGGGTGGCTACGAGAATGTTCCTTCGGTCTACAGCGATGACGCTTTCGCCGAACTTTCCCCCGCCCTCTACGAGAGACTCGACCAGCTCGCGCCGTCACTGTGGCGCGAAGGCAGTACGTATCCCGCAACCTCGGAACAACTGACGAAGCTGTTTGCCGATGGCGAGATCGACTTGATGATGACGTATGGTCCCGCCACGCTCACCGCACTCGTGGAGAACGGCACGCTCCCCGAGACCACACGAGTGCTCACTGTGGAGGACGGAACGCTGGGCAATGCCAGCTTCTTCGGCATCCCGAGCAACTCCGGCAACATTGCTGGAGCCATGGTCGTCGCGAATGAAGCCCTCTCGGTTGAGCAGCAGGTCGCCAAGGCCGACCCTGCCGTGTGGGGCCAGTTCACGGTGCTGGATTTGGATGTGCTTTCCGCCGATGATCGCGCCCTGTTTGATGCCCTGCCGCAGTCGCCTGTTGTGCCAAGCTTCGACATCCTCTCGCAGAATGCCAACCCCGAACTCTCGGCCGAATGGGTTCCTGCACTCGATGACGGTTGGCGCACTACGATCGCTGCTCGTTGATGACGGCGGTGCAGAGTCGGCCGCGACGCCACGGGATGCGTGCCACGCTTCTCGTGCTCCCGGCGATCATCCCGGTCGCAATTGTGGTGATCGGCGGCATCGGCACCACGGTGGTGCAAAGTCTCGGGCTCATGCCACTTGTTGGCGCGCCAGCCCTCAGCACGGACGCGTTCGGCAGCGCGGACGACCTGCTCGGCTCCGCGCTGCTTTCTCTGGGGATCGCCGTCGTGTCAACCGCGATCGCTGCCGTAGTCGGGTTCTTCACCGCCGTACTCATCATCTCGGGCAACTGGGGTGGCCGCATCGTGGGCGCCCTCAGCGCTGCGGCCGTCACCGTGCCCCACCTCGTCGGAGCTGCGAGCGTCGGCCTTCTGCTCTCCGACTCTGGCGTGCTCGCCCGTATTCTCGGCATCCCGCCAGAATCGTGGCCCGCGCTCGTCGCCGGCCCCACTTGGTTTGCCGTGATCGCTGAGTACGCGTGGAAAGAATCCGCCTTCGTCGCGCTCATCATTGTCGGCACCCTCGCCACCCGCATCACGTCCTACGACGAAACTGCCGCTGTGCTCGGCGCTCACCGCGGAGCCCGGCTGCGCTTCGTCGTTTTGCCACTGGCCGCCCCGTCTCTTCTCGTGGCATCCGCTATCGCTTTCGCTTACACGCTCGGTTCGTATGAGGTCGCGTGGCTGCTAGGCAAGACCTACCCCGAGCCGCTCTCGGTCATGGCGCTGCGGTTATTCAACTCGGCAAGCCTCACCGCTCGGCCCGAGGCTGCCGCCGTTGCCGTGATTACTCTGCTTCTCACGGCGGCGATCGTGGGCGTCGCCATGCTCGGTCTCCGACGGATGCGAGCGTGGCAATGAGCGCCGGAACCACGAGCGTCAACCTCGATAAGCCGGTCGCGCACCCACCCCGGCGGATGCCCGGGGACCACGGCAGCCCGCTGACTCAGTCTCGCGGCGTTGCCCGTGTGCTGCGCATCCTCTCGACCGCGCTCATCGCGCTGTGGTTTGCACTGCCGTTTTTACCCCTCGTGCTGTGGTCGTTTGCGAACCAATGGATGCACCCCGCCGCGTTCCCGATGGAAGCCGGCACCGACGGCCTCACCGCCGCTCTCGCCAACGGCGGCGGGCTCGCCTTCATCCACTCGCTGCTGCTGTCGCTTGTGGTGGCCGCGATCGCGACCCCGCTCGGAGCAATGGCCGCCCGCGCACTCTCGCGCGGTCACGTTCGCTTCGGTAAGGCGATTACCGTTCTTCTCTTCTCCCCCGTGCTGCTTCCGCCCTTCGCTGCAGTGCTTGGCCTCAATGTGCTGCTGCTGCGCGCGTGGGTGCCGCCGGCCATTGGTGTGGTTCTCGTGCTCGTTGCGGTGGCGATTCCGTACACAACGTTCTCGATGCGCGCCGCCTATTCCGCCTACGACAATGGCTTCGATGACGCTGCCCGCACGCTCGGGGCGAGCTCACGGCTGACGCTGTGGCGCATTCACCTCCCCCTGATCGCTCCGGCGTTGGCACGCTCTGCTTTCTTGGCGTTCTTGGTCGGCTGGAGCGATTACCTCATCACGCTCGTGGTGGGAGGCGGCCATATGATCACACTGCCACTCATCATCGCGTCAAGCGCATCCGGTGTCGGCAACGAATCAAGCGTGGCGGTGTTGTCGCTCTCCGCGGTCATTCCACCCCTCATCCTGTTGGGCTTCATTGCTCGCACCCGCAATCTCGACCCAGGGAAGCAACGATGACCACTCACACCCAGACCACTAACGTGGAGACCTCTGCGATCACCCTCACGGGCATCACGAAGAGTTATTCGGCCGCCTCTCCTGCCGCGCTGCGCGAGGTGAACCTCGATATTTTGCCGGGCACGAGCACCGCGATTGTGGGGCCGAGCGGTTCGGGCAAGAGCACGATTCTGCGCATCATTGCCGGTCTTGAGGATGCCGATGGTGGCCAAGTGCGCCTCAGCGGTCGGGATGTCACAGCGCTTCTGCCGGAGCAGCGCGGTATCTCGATGGTGTTCCAGCGCCCGCTGCTGTTTCCGCATTTGACGGTGCTCGACAATGTCGCGTTTGCCGATCGCGCGGCAGGACTCAGCCGTGGGCAGGCTCGGGAGCGCGCCCGCGAGCACCTAGAGCTGGTGCAGATGGGGGCATTCGCATCCCGCTCGCCACACTCGCTTTCGGGCGGCCAGCAGCAGAGAATCGCTGTGGCGCGCGCTCTCGCCGCAAAGCCTTCCGTACTACTGCTCGACGAACCGTTCAGCGCCCTCGATCCCGGGCTGAAAGATGAGATGCACGCGATGATTGCGAGCATTCGGGAGGCCGTGAATCCGACCATTCTCTTCGTCACCCATGACCGTGATGAGGCGAGCGCGATGGCCGAACGGATCGTTGTCCTTGAGAACGGTCAGTTGCTGCAACACGACACCGTCGACAACGTTTTTCACCGGCCGGCATCGCTCGCGGTTGCTCGACTTCTTGGCGGCAAGAATGCGTTCGCCGGGGAGGTCAGGAACGGGGTGCATCATTCCGCGATCGGCGCCGTCGCCATCAGTTCCACGGTTGAATCGGGCCCCGCAACGCTCGTCTTCCGCCAGGAAGCGGTCTCCGCTTCAGCGCGCGTCCCCGATAACAGAACGGATGCTTCGCCACCTGTCACTCGCGATTCAGATGCCACCGCGTGCCAGAGTCGGGGCCCGCGCGAGCTGCACGGCGTCGTCACCTCTGCCATTCAGCGCGGCCCGCGTCGCGAGCTTCTCGTTCGAGTCGGAGACGCCGAGATCCGCACCGAGGCAGCCCCCGGCACTCTTCTCTCAGCTGGCGATTCCGTCACAGTTTCTCTGCCGTGCGAAGCGCTCTGGACGGTTCCCTCTTAGCCGCGCAATTGCCGAAGCTGGCGACGCCGGGCAGCTATTGGGGGCTAGACCGGCTCGGGCGCAATCTGCTCGTCAGCTGGCGGAACGATCTGGTCGTTCTCTAAGACGGGATCGTTTTTACGGATGTGCCTCACCACAAGTACACCAGCGACCGCGAGGACCCCGATGGCTCCGAGCGCGAAGTAGAAACCGTCATTGAGCTCTGCACCGTAAGCGCCCACCGCGACATACGCGAGCGTGCCCGGGATGATGCCGATGACAGTACCGAGGGCGTAATCCCGCACGCGCACGGCAGTCAACCCTGCGGCGTAGTTGATGAGGGTAAACGGGAGCACGGGGATGAGGCGAAGTGCAATCACCGACAGCAGGCCCCGGCGCTGAAACATGTCATCGACAACGCGCACTCGCCCACCGGTGAAGTGCTCGACGGCATCCCGCCCCAAGTATCGTCCGAGCCAGAACGAAAGCGCTGCGCCGATCAGGGCGCCGATCAGCACGATGAGACTGCCGATCCAGAGCCCCCAGGCAACCCCGCCCGCGATACTGAGCACACTTTTCGGTATTGGAGTGAGCGTGAGAAGCGCGTACCCAGCCACAAAGATGGCGATTCCCGGGCTTCCTGCGCTCTTCGTCCATTCGTGAATCTCATCCGTAGAGGGGACCTGCACGGTCAACGCGACGATCACGATCGCAACGAGGATTGCGAGAAGAACGCCAGCGCGCCACAGAGTTGAGGCGCGGGGCTTTGTCATGAGCCCAATGCTACGGCTCCCCTGGACCCGCGGTGTGTGATCGGGCTTACTCAGCGGCACACCGGTCCCGAGGCGGAACTCCCGTTCCCTGCTTTCGTGAGGAAAGTTATGGCAGCATTAGCGAATGGTCTATGTCGCTGATGATGCCCGTTATGAACCGATGCCCTACCGCCGTGTGGGGCGTAGTGGCCTGAAACTGCCCGCCGTCTCGTTGGGACTCTGGCAGAACTTTGGAGATGACAAGCCGCTCGCCAACCAGCGTGCGATTCTGCGCCGCGCTTTCGATCTCGGCGTCACTCACTTCGACCTCGCCAACAACTACGGCCCTCCCGCCGGTTCTGCCGAGTCGAACTTCGGCCAGATTCTGCGTGAAGACTTCCGTCCGTACCGCGACGAGATGATCATCTCCAGCAAGGCCGGCTACGACATGTGGCCCGGCCCCTACGGTGTGATGGGATCACGCAAGTATTTGCTCGCGAGCCTCGACCAGTCCCTCAACCGCCTTGGTCTCGACTACGTCGACATCTTCTACTCGCACCGCGCCGACCCCGACACTCCTCTGGAGGAGACGATGGGTGCGCTGCACACTGCCGTCACCTCGGGCCGTGCTCTCTATGCCGGAATCTCGAGCTACTCGCCCGAACTCACGCGCGAAGCCGTGCGGATCATGAATGACCTCGGAACGCCCCTGGTCATCCACCAGCCCTCGTACTCGATGTTCAACCGGTGGGTCGAAGACGGACTTCTCGACACCGTGGAAGAGCTGGGCTTGGGCGTTATCGCGTTCTCGCCGCTCGCCCAAGGACTACTCACCGATCGCTACCTCGGCGAAGTTCCCGCAGACTCGCGGGCCGCCAAGGGCGGCTCGCTCAAGTCGGGAATGCTCAACGACGAAACCCTCGGTCGTGTGAAGGCGCTCAACGACATCGCTTCCGGACGCGGCCAGTCGCTCGCACAACTCGCCATCTCGTGGGCACTGCGCAACGATCGCGTCACCTCCGCCCTCATCGGTGCCTCGAGCGTCGCTCAGCTCGAGCAAAACCTTGCCGCGGTTCAGAACCTCTCGTTCGAGGATTCCGAGCTGGCTGCAATCGACGAGCACGCCAAGGATGCCGGCATCAACCTGTGGGCAGCATCGAGCGCGGTTTCCTAAGCCGCCATCGCACGACAGCTGCAGTCGCTGTGGGAGGGTAGAGCGTGAGCTCCCCCACAGCGCAGCAGCACCACGACGAAGTACTCGGTGCGCTTTCCGCGCTCGCCCGCGAAACGGAGATCTCGCCCAAGCGCGGTGAACTCGTGCGGGCCGATCGCCGCTCCGGCTACGCCTACTTCGGTCTGCGCACGCCAGACCGCCGCCGCCGAGTTGCGGCTGGCTTCTCGTTCACCGACCAGGATTCGGCATCCGTCCTCGCTGCATGGGATGGGATCTGGAACCTCGCCAACAACGGCGATGTGATGTTTGCGGCGCTCGATTTCTATCGGCACCGGATCGGTTCACGCCGTTGGACCGCGGCTGACGGCGCCGAACTCTGGAGCACCACCGTCGGCTGGATCGGGCGCATCGACAACTGGGCTCACGCCGATGACCTGGCTCGGCTGTATTCGTTCGCGCTGGCCGACCAGCCAGAACTCGTGTATCCGACACTCGAGGAGTGGAGCCGTTCCGACAGCGAATGGCAACGGCGTATCGCGATGGTGAGCCTCATCCACTACAGCGGCAAGAACGCCGTCTTCATGCCGATCGACCCGTGCCTTCAGTTGCTCGCGAACTGCGTGGACGACCGGCGCAAGACCGTCTCGAGCGCGCTCGGTTGGGTACTGCGCGAACTGCTGGCCGTGCATCCGGATGCCGTACGCGCGTTTCTGGCGACCCACTCCGCGAGCATGCCGCGGCCCGCCATTCGCCGCGCGACGGAGCGCTTGCCTCAACCCGAACGCGACCGCGTGCGCGCCTCGCTCGCTTAGCTCGGCCGCTCAGGGGACGAAACCCAGGACGCTGTTTTCCTCGGTTCTTGGTGGGCGCCAAGTGTCATAACTACCCCACCAATGCACAGCACAGTCGCGCCTGCCGCAATGGCGATCGCATACGCCCGCGGGTCCAAACTTGACCCAGCATCGGCAGCGCGCACTGAGGCGTACGAGAGAAGCTGCGACGAAATCACGGTGGAAAGGGTAGACGAGAGGCCAAGAATAGGTACGCTCACTGCCGTAACTCGCCCCATAAATCCCGGCGGTGTTGAGGCTTGCAAAATGGGCCCCTGCGCAACCAGATAGACCGCAAATCCAACACCACAGAGCAGCATCATCCCTGCTGCTGACCAGAAATCCCGCGTGAAGGCATAACCGAAATAGCAGAGACCAAGAGCGACGATCACGCTAGGAAAAAGTCGCTCACTGCCCACCTTGCGCACCAGCGGCGCAGCGAACGCAGCTCCGATGAGGCCTCCAAGCGAAAAGCTTGCGGCGACCATTCCATATTCGGCAGCGCTGAGGCGAAGTGTTTCGAGAGCGAAAAGGGACAGCACCGCATTGTTTATCCCCAGCGAGACGCCGTAGAGCCCAACGCCGATGAGAACCATCCTTATCGAACGCACGCGCCAGGCCGTGACGATCCCGCTGCGAAAACGCGACCAAAATGATGCGATTTCGGGTTCTGAGATCGGGATCACCGCGAGGTTTCGAGTCTGCGCGATTACGAGTGCGGAGACAAGGAAGGTCAGCATGTTCGCGGCCAAGGCAGGGATAGCACCGTAGAGGGAAAAGAGCGCCGGGCCGAGCGCAGCAGCAATGACCGCGACGCCTAAGCCTGCGAACATGCTCTTGCTCGAGGCATCCACTCGACGTTCG
Source organism: Salinibacterium sp. NK8237 (assembly GCF_015864955.1). Lineage (NCBI taxonomy): Bacteria > Bacillati > Actinomycetota > Actinomycetes > Micrococcales > Microbacteriaceae > Salinibacterium > Salinibacterium sp. NK8237. The sequence continues at coordinate 1,748,045 of NZ_JADYWE010000001.1, forward strand.
GCGGGGATCACTACTTGCATCAGCGCGGCGCGTGCCGGATTGAAGAACTGCGAAAGCACCGAGATACCCAGCAACAAACAGAGCAGCGAGCCAATCATCAGTTGCTTGCTAGGGCCAGTGCTCGCAATCGCGATGACGGGAACGATCAGTGCAGCGCGAATCACGTCGGCCCAGACCATTGTGGGCTTCGCGCGCCAACGATCGACCCAGACTCCGGCAAACGGAGCAATGAAAAGCCGAGGCGCCGAGGAAGCGATCACAACAGCCGCGACATAAGTAGGAAGCAACGGGTCGTTGCGGGCGAGATCGAGCACCAGCCACACCGTGGCTGTGGCGCCGAGAACGAATTCCCCAAACGACGAAGTGGCTTGCGCCACCCACAGCAACGCAAAGTTTCTACTAACTAGATATCGCGCTGTCCTGCCCACGGTGCCAAGTTAGCTATCGTTTTGTTGCTCGGAACTGTCGCGCTGCTCCGAAGTGGGTGAATCCGAATCGCGATCCCGCTTGACGGACTCGTCGAGTGCCTGAGGATCGCCGTTACCACCGCCGTTTGCTTGCAGAAAGCTCTGCGCGATATTCGCCACCGTCGCGCCGAGGCGATAGAGGAACGCGGTGATTGTGGTCATGCTGCAACCCTAGGCGAAAAAGCGAGAAAATTTCCGTTCAGGCCGCGCCGAGCTCCACCGAGATCTCGCGCGCGACGTCCTGCAGCAACGGCAGGTTGGCTTTGAGGGAGTTGAGGTCAGCGACCATCCGGATCGCCGTATTCGAGAGCGCACCGACCACCCCAGCCGGGCCATAGATCGGCACCGCGATGCAGTTGACGAAGTCTTCGAACTCGCCGTCGTCTACCGCCCAGCCGCGGGCTGAGACGGTCGAGAGCTCGGCATCGAGGTCGGGGCGGGTGGTGAGAGTCTTCGCCGTGAACTTCTCCCAGACCACGTTTCGCAGCACGGCATCCCGGTCAGAGGCATCGAGCCCAGCGAGAATCGCTTTGCCGACGCCGCTGCAGTACGGCCGCGCTGGGCTGCCAATGCGCGAATACATGCGCACACCGCTGGTGTCTTCGACCTTGTCGACATAGACGATGCTGTGGTCAACAATGGCAGCGAGATGGATGGTGTTGCCCACTGTGCGGTGAAGCTTCACGAGGCGATCGTGAGCAATTTCGGCCAGATCGAGACTGTCGGATGCCAGGTGCGAGAGTGCAATCAGTCGCAAGCCGAGCACGTACTCGCCATTCTTTCGCTTGCGCAGGTAACCGACCTCTTCGAGGGATTGCACCTCGCGGAACATCGTGGAGCGGTGCACCTCAAACTCGGCAGCTAGCTGGCTGACACTTGCGGGATGCCGGGCAATCGAGTCGATGATGCGCGCTGCTCGACGAACGCTCTGCGACATCCGGGCTCCCTCTGCTGGCGGTGTGGTGCGGCATCCACGTCACACCGATGTGTTGCACTATCTGCAACAGTGTTGCACAGAATGCGCACATGGTCGATAGTGGAACCGTGCAAACGACAACGAAGCCGGAGATCATCACGATCGGCGAGACCATGGTGCTCATTACGCCCACGGTCGCCGAGCCCATCGAAACGGCTGAGCTGTTCCACCTCGAAACCGGTGGCGCAGAATCAAACGTCGCAGTTCACTTGTCCGCCCTCGGCCATCACGCCGCCTGGGCAAGCCACTTGGGGTCGGATGCTCTCGGCCGCCGCGTCGAGCGCCAACTCCGCGAGCGCGGTGTCGACACGAGCCTCGTGAAGTTCAGCACGGATGCTCCCACCGGCTTCTATTTCAAAGATCCCGGAAACGGTGTGATCTACCATCGCGCCGGCTCAGCCGCGTCGGCCATGACCGCCGACGATCTGGCGGACGTCGCGTTCGAGCAGGCCGCCCTCACCCACATTTCGGGAATTACGCCGTCTCTCTCGGCGAGCTGCGCTGCACTCATCGAGTCGGTTCTCGATCGCGCTCAGCACAGCGACACTGTTGTGAGCTTTGACGTGAACTACCGTGCCGCGCTGTGGCCCATCGAAGAGGCCGGGCCAACTCTCCTCGCTCTCGCCCGCCGAGCAGACATCGTGCTCGTCGGCCTCGACGAAGCCGAAGTGCTGTGGGGCACGACCACGCCGGAAGAAGTGCGGGCACTGCTCGACGCCCCCGGCATCCTCGTGATTAAGGACGGCGACGTCGGCGCGACAGAATTCAGCGCCGAGGGCACCGTCTTCGTTCCCGCCCACACGGTTGACGTCGTCGAAGCCGTCGGAGCTGGCGACGCGTTCGCCGCCGGCTACCTCAGCGGCTACCTCACCGGGCTCACTCCGGAACAGCGCTTGGGCCTCGGCCACGACCGCGCTGCCCTCGTGCTGAAATCCACCACCGACCTCCCCACGCTCTAACTCTTCTCCCCCACACCGCTGAAAGGCTCACTCTCATGGCTCAGATCTCTAACGAATCCCTCGACCAGCTCTTCGACGGTCAGCCCCTCATGGCGATCCTTCGTGGCTTCGGCGTCGACCGCAGTGTTGCCCTCGCGCGCACTGCGTGGGAGCTCGGCATCGACTCGGTAGAGGTGCCCATCCAGAGTGAGGAAGATGTTGAAGCACTGCGCGCCGTCGTTGCTGCCGGCAAGGAGCTCGGCAAGGCCGTCGGCGCCGGAACCGTCGTCACCCTCGAACACGTGCGCCAAGCTGCGGATGCCGGAGCAGCCTTCACGGTGAGCCCCGGCTTTGATCTCGATGTCGTTCGCGCCTCGTTCGAAGCGGGCATGCCGCCGCTGCCGGGCGTCGCCTCCGCCACCGAGGTTCAGACCGCACAAGCCGCTGGCCTCACCTGGGTGAAAGCCTTCCCCGCATCACTTCTCGGCACTAGCTGGTTTGGCGCCATGCGTGGACCGTTCCCCGCGATGCGTTTTGTCGCGACCGGTGGAATGGATGCGGGCAACGCCGGCGAATACCTCACCGCGGGCGCGAAGGTTGTTGCGGTCGGTTCGGCACTCGCCGATGAGACCCAGTTGCCGCGCCTCGCGGAGCTGCTCGCCGCGCGCAACTAGCTCGCTGCGCTGAGCTAGAGCTGAAGGCGCACAGAAGAGTCATTCGCGACGTGGCTCAACGCTCGCACGGCGAGTTCGTGACGGAATAGCGCTTTCGTGTGACTCCACCCAGCAATCCACGGCGCGAGACCGGGTTCCATGACCGCTACGAGCGTCTGGATATCCGTGAACAATCTCTCGGGTGATCGGCGCACCCTGTGTCCAGGTTCACCGAGCCCCGGCATGGGGAGCCCGAATACAACAGGCTCACAATGACTGATGCGGTTACGCGCCCAGTTAATACGCATCGCCAGTGCGCGCAGCTCAGAGCGGGGGATTGAGAATGAGTGCTTGAACGCAGGTTCCCACACATCTCGCACGTAACGCGCTTTAGACCCGTCGGCTTTCACTTCGCCTCGGCCAAGCAAGTCCACCCACGTGCCGAGCATCAGTTGAGCGACCACCTTGCCTGCCGAGGCGTGGGGGCCCACTTGAGCCGTCGCCTGGGCAATAGAGCGGATCGTGCCCTCGTCAAGAATGCCCGCAGAATCGTCGAACCAACGCTCGCCATACAACTCCGATAATGATCGATGCATTTTTTCGCGCAACCCGACCTCAACGAAACGCACCCCTGCGTGCAAGTGCGAAGCGATTTCGGAGTCCAAGAGATAAAGAGAAATAGCGTCGCGGTCTCCGTCTGTAACCTCACGGAAGCGTCGCAGTCTCTGTTTCGCCAGGCTCGCGATGAGGGCTCGTTGCTCGCTCAGTGTGGGTTGAGGAATCAAGGGATGAAAGCTATTCTTGATGCATATTCCCCCCGGCACAGGCCGAGCGGGTTTCGGAAACCGTCGTAGATCATTTGATCACGACGGTTTCATTTTTAACGAGCGCTATCCACAACGAATGGACCCGCAACCCCCCTCGAAACCTAGCGCCCCGCGATCTCCACGGGCTGCAGGGTCGCGCTCTTCGGTTCCCGGTTGTCGCCCGAGGAACGCCCGGTGAGACGGCGGCCGATCCAAGGGAGCACGTATTCACGCCAGTAGGCCGCGGTGCGGGGGCGGGCGTCATCCGCTGGTCCCTCGTCGGCCGCAAAGTCGGGCACCGGAATCTCGAGCGCCGACAACACATTGCTCGCCACCCGGGCATGCCCGCGAGCGTTGAGGTGAAGCTTGTCGACCGACCAATATTGAAGCTTCGTGAGCTCCTGATCAGCCCAGTTGTTGACGAACGTCACGTTGTCCTTCGACGCCCGCGACATAACTTCTTGCGCCAAGCGGTCGCCGCGCGTAGACATTACCGATCCGAACGGCAAGTGCTTGCTCGGGTTTCCGCCACTGAGTAAGAGAACGTGGATGCCGCTGGCCGTGGCCGTGTCGACTGCGGCAAGCAGCTGGTCGGTGATCGATTCCAGCGAAACTTTGGGGCGCATGATGTCGTTTCCGCCACCATTGATGCTCATCAGCTCAGGGCGGAGGTCAACAGCAGCCTTCAGCTGCTCTCCCGCGATGGGCGCGAGAAGGCGTCCGCGAATGGCGAGGTTCGCATAGGTGACCGGCTGAGGCGATGCGAGCGCAAGGCCGAGAGCAACTTGGTCTGCCCAACCGCGCACCCGACCATTCGGCAGTTCATCTCCGACGCCCTCAGTGAAGCTGTCTCCGATCGCAACGTAGCTGGAGAACTGGTGAGTCATGCGGTGTTACCTTCCGAAGGGGGAATCGGGGCGGCGCCAGATCACGACGAGTGCAGTGGCGATGGGCCCGAAAATGAGGGCGAGGAGAAACCACACCCAGCGCCGACGGTGCTTCATTTCCGCAAGACCGGCGGTGACAATCGCGAGAGCAATCCACGCCCAACTGCCATCGACAAGGGTCTGAGTTTCAATCATCCCGCCAGCCTACGCCTGAGCTGGAGGGCGGGGGCCACGCGCTAGGGATCGGCGCGTGGCCGACGGCCTAAAGGGACTTGATGGCCTCAACCACATCGGCGGGCTCGGCACGCAACTTGTAGTCGGCCTGCACGAACGCGTACGCGATAGTGCCGTCTTGCGCGATCACGTAGGTTGCGGGAAGCGGCAGTTGCCAGCCGGTCGCACCGTTGGACTTCACGAGGTCATAGCCCGACTTCTCATAGAAGGCTTTGGTGCGGTCATCCACGGGGTGAAGGAGTCCGAAGCCGTTGATAGCTTCGAGCTCGCCGTCGGACAGCACCGGAAATTCGAGGTTGTGCTTTTCTTCGAGAGAGAGTGACTCGTCTGGAGTTTGCGGCGAGATCGCCACGAGCGTTGCCCCAGCGGCGCGGAAGTCGGGCAGGGTGTCCTGCAGCGCCTTGAGTTCGATGTTGCAGTAGGGGCACCAGGCTCCGCGGTAGAACGCGATTGCGACCGGGCCCTTGTTGAGCAGTTCGCTGAGGCGCACGGTGTTGCCTTCGGCATCCGGCAGCGCAAAGTCGGGAGCGGTGTCGCCGACCTTGAGCGCGTTGTTGACGATGCCAGCCTTTTCGACTTCGGTCACGGAGTTCGTCAACGTTGCAGTGTCTTCGGCAGACTTTGTCGCTGCGCTGTTGTCGGCACGTTCTTTGAGCTGCTGGGTGAGATTCATGGCGCTCCAAACTAGAAGGAAAAGGTGTTGCTGGGGGAAACCAGCAGCACAGTCACGCTATTCCTGATGCCTGAATGCTCACCGCGTGATTGCTGAACATGACAAGGCCAACTGGGCGGCCCTGCGGCAGCTAAGGCCACCGCTGCTGCCGCTTCCACTGCCGCCGCTACGACGTTACGGCCGCTGCCGCACCAACCCAGTAGCTACCGGCAGGGAACGAGAACTCGGCGACCGACGACTCGTGCATTTGCGCCGAGTAGCCCGGTGCCATCGGCACGCGGTAGGCGCCGTTCTCGACGATGCAGGGGTCAACGAAGTGTTCGTGCAGGTGATCGACGAACTCGGTTACCCGGTTCTCGAGCGTGCCCGATACGGCGACGTAGTCGAAGATCGAGAGGTGCTGCACGAGCTCGCAGAGGCCAACGCCGCCAGCGTGCGGGCAGACCGGAACGCCAAACTTCTTGGCCATCAGGTACACGGCAATGATCTCGTTTGGGCCGGCGAGGCGTGCCGAGTCGAGCTGGCAGAAGTCGATGGCCTCGGCCTGGAACATCTGCTTGAAGAGAACCCGGTTCATGCCGTGCTCTCCCGTGGCGACACCGATCGGGGCAACGGCCTTGCGGATCGTGGCGTGGCCGAGCACGTCATCCGGACTCGTCGGCTCTTCAATCCACAGCGGGTTGAACTCGGCGAGCGCCTTCACCCAGACAATCGCCTCATTGACATCCCACACCTGGTTGGCGTCGATCATGAGCTTCGCGTCATCGCCGATCACTTCGCGAGCGATACCGCAGCGACGGATGTCCTCCTCAAGATTCGCCCCGACCTTCAGTTTGATGTGGCGGTAGCCAGCATCCACAGCCTCCTGGCAGAGCATGCGCAGCTTCTCGTCGGAGTACCCCAACCAGCCAGCACTCGTTGTGTAGCAGGGGTAGCCGCTCTCGGTGAGTTCGGCGATGCGCTGCTCTTTGGTGGGAGCGAGTTCGCTCAGCATCGCGACTGCTTCCTCTTTAGTGAGAGCGTCGGTGAGGTATTGGAAGTCGGCGGTATCGACAAGTTGCTCGGGAGTCATGTCGGCAAGCAAACGCCAGAGCGGCTTGCCCGCGCGGCGAGCAGCGAGATCCCACACGGCATTCATCACGGCGGCCATCGCCAAGTGCTCAACACCTTTTTCTGGGCCGAGCCAGCGCAGTTGCGAGTCAGACTTCAGCTCGCGGTAAATGCCACCAAGGTCGCCGACGATGGAGTCGACATCCCGACCCACGAGAGGTGCGGCCCGCTGCTCGGCAGCGAGCGCGCAGATCTCGTTTCCTCGGCCAATCGTGAAGGTGAAGCCGTAGCCCGCGACGCCCTCTTCGTCTGTGCGGAGTACAACATAGGCGGCCGAATAGTCAGCGTCTTTGTTCATGGCATCCGAGCCGTCGGCGGTGAGTGACGTCGGAAAGCGCACGTCGTAAACGTCAACGCTGGTGATGGTGGTCATCGTGAAAGGTGCTCCTTGATCGGAATGAAATTCGAATTAGTCGGTGTGGAAAACTTCGGGAAGCTCTTTCCACCACTCACCCTCGGCGCGATCATCCAAGGGTCGCTGAAGGGGCTCTTGAAGCGCCCACCAGCGTTGCGTCTCGGGGTCGGCCGCGATGGCCGCCATGTCAGCGTCGTAATCGTCGCCGGTGTATTCGAAGTAGGAAAACAGCAGATCGCCGTGCCGGTAGATCGAATAGTTGTGGATGTTGCTGGAGGCGAGTCGGTCGAGAATCGTCGGCCACACGGCAGCGTGGTAGTGCTCGTACTCCTCGCGATTCTCGGGCGGAAGACCGATCACTTGAGCTACTCGTTTCACAGTTTTCCCTTTCGCCACAGCGTCCCTTGATGCGTGATCAAACGTTATACCACTGGACAATCATGTGCAAGCATTGCGAGGGCCCTCCGGCCAACGCAACGAAAACGGCCGTCAGCTAACGAGCGCTAGAAGCCAATTCTGGCGTCATCGATCGAATAGAAATCTGCAGCGGTACGCCCAAGAATCGCCTCTCGGTCGACAGCATCCACACCTTCAAGAAGCGCAGACACTCCGGCCCATACGCGCCGATAACCGCCGGCCAAAATGGAGATCGGCCAGTCGCCGCCATACATCAACCGTGACGGCCCAAAGACATCGAGCGCGCGCTCGTAGAAAGGGCGCACGCTGTCGGCGGTCCACGCAGCAGCATCCCCGCTGGCGGAATACAAACCGCTCACCTTCGCGAACACATTGGGGTTCTCGGCCGCCTCCGCAATCGCAGTCCACCACGGCTCACGCTCATCGAGATCGATCGGCGGCTTGCCCAAATGGTCAACAACCATCTTGAGTTCGGGATGCCGCCGCGACAGTTCGGGCAACAGGGCGAGAAGCTCGGGCGACTCGGCAACCACATCAAAGGTAAGCCCGGCTTTTTCAAGCACCGTGAGTCCCTCGTCGACGTTCGGTCGCAGCAACCACTCGGGGTCAGGCTGGTTGTGCACAAGGCAGCGCACTCCCACCATGCGAGTGTCGTCTTTCCAGGATTCCACAATGCGTGCAGCCTGCTCTGGCCGCTCGAGTGGCACGTAGCCCACAATCGCCGCCACTTCATTGTGGGCGGCAGCGGACTCCATCATCAATCGGGTGTCATCCGAGTTGTCGGCGGACTGCACTTGCACCGTGTAATCAATGCCGGCCGTGCGCAACTCCGGAAGAAGGTCGGCCAGCGTCATCTTCTTGTTGATGGGCGCGAGCGAATCATTCATCCAGTCGTAGTGCGCCCGGTTGGGATCCCACACATGTTGGTGGGCGTCGATAATCGGAAATGTCACGGTTTCTTCCCTTCGCTGCTGGTCAGTCTAGAGAGTGCTGCGAGCGGCGACCACGAACTCGACAACCGCGTGACTCTAGCCGCCCGTTCGCGGCTAGGCGCGAACGGCGTGACTCCGCTCCACGGAAATCGACAAGCGGCACTAAGCATGAATCGTTTTTATTGCCCCTTGACAGGGGTAGACGAGTCCGTCACCATTGAATCGATTCAGAGACTGGTTCCACCGTGTCACGATGTCGTGACCGCAACACAGGCAAGGAAGCCGATGCAACTGGCAATGTCGCCAAGAGTCCTCCGTCCATCCCGAGCAGTCGCCGCCGCGTTGGCTTTCCTGCTCCTGATCACCTCACTCGCCCTCAGCACCTCAACCTTTGCGCACGCCGCCGCGGCCACAACCGCCCCGACCGGCCTGCGCATCAATGGGCTCGAGAAGCCCGCCGATCTCGATGATCTCCAAGACCCCACGTTCTCGTGGTACGTCAACACGATCGTTCAGTCTGCCTACCAAATTCGGGTCTCGAGCACCGCGGATGCCGCTGCGAACGGCAACGGTGACGTCTGGGATTCCGGCAAGGTTTCCTCAACCGACCAAACTGATGTCGCCTATGGCGGAGAGCCTCTCGCCGCCGCCACTCGCTACTTCTGGAGTGTCACCACGTGGGATTCCGACGATACTGAATCGGCATCCGCCACTCCAACGTGGTTTGGCACGGCGGTCGGCAGCGACTGGGATGCTGAACCCATCTGGGCATTCTCCGAATACCCCGGCGCGGCTGCACCGTGGGTCGACTACACGCTCGACACCACCATCAGCACCACGGTTGCGCTCGGAATTTTCGTGCGCGGCGTCGATGGCTCCAACGCCTACATGTGGCAGTTCCGAGCCGACAAGAACCAGCTCGTTCCTCACACCCTGACCAACGGCAAGTACGTCGCGCTTCCCGCCGTGTCGCTTCCGAGCGGCTCCATCACGCCAGACGTTCCGGTCGATATTCAGATCACCGTGTCGGGCTCGACCATCACCACATCGGTCGCTGGCGTGCAGGTCGACGAACGCACCAACGCTGCATTCGCCTCCGGCGGCGTCGGCTTCCGCACCGGTGGTTCCGAAGGCGGAACGGTCAGCGCCCTCACGGTCACCGCACCGGATGGCGAAGAACTGTTCGCTTTTGACCCGGCCGGCTCTAGCCCACTCGCGTGCGGCTCTCTCGACAACGGGGTTATCACGGTGGGTAAGTCCAGCGCATGCCTCCTCTCCGTTCCCGGAGCGCAAACGATCACGACCAACTGGGCGTTCCTGCGCACCGAGGTTGAACTCAGTGACCAGACCATCACCGGAGCAACACTCTTCGCCACGGCTGGAGACTTCCGCACGCACAGCCAGTTCGCTTTCAAGGCCTACGTCAATGGCGAGTTTGTGGGCCTCGGCCCGACGAACCGCATCGGAACGGAGAACCGCTACGACGGCTTCGATGTCACCGCGCTGCTCGAGCAGGGCGAGGCGAATGCAATTGGCATCCAGGCCTATTCGGCCGATGCTTCGCTTCAGAAGTTCATTGGCGAGCTCGTCGTCACCTATGCCGATGGTTCAACAGAAACCTTCGGCAGCGATGAATCGTGGACCGCTCTTCCTGGTTCACCGGTGCTTCCGGATGCGGGATCGATCAGCTCGTCGCGCTACACCGCCCCGAAAGAAAACCTCGACCTTCGCGAGTTCCCCACCGGCTACACCACCGTGGGTTTCGATGACTCCGAATGGTCGGGCGCAGTCGAGAAGCCAGCCTTCCCTGATCTGCAAGCGACACCCATCGCCAAGGTCGAACAGCAGCTTCACGACCCCATCTCGATCGTTGACAAGGGTGACGGAAACTACTTCGTCGACTTCGGTCGCACCTGGATCGGTGGCGTCAGCTACGACATCGCCGATGGCGCAGCGGGCGATACCGTCGAACTCCGTTTCGGTGAGATCACCTCGGCAGAGAACACGGTCAAGTACAAGCTCACAACGAACACCAACGAGTACCGGGATGTTGCGACACTCACTGACGGTGAGCAGACGATCGAAACGTGGGGCATGCGAGTGTTCCGCTACCTCGAGATTCTGGATGCTCCCGAGCCGGTAACCGCCGAGAACCTTCAGGCACTTGCGCTCGTGTACCCGTTCAACGAAGAGGCATCGACCTTTACGTCATCCGATGACAACCTCAACCAGGTCTATTCTCTGTCGAAGAATTCGATCGAAGCGCTCAACGCGAACTTCTACACCGACTCGTGGACTCGCGAGCGCATCAACTATGAGGCAGACGGCTATCTCCAGTTGAAGTCATCCCTCTACCTCATGGAAGATCTCTCGCTCGGCCGCTACTCGATGGACTACTTCGCCAACAACCGCACCTGGCCTACCGAATGGCCGATGTACGTGGTGCTGGCGGTCCATGATGCCTGGCGCCAGACTGGCAATCTCGAACAGGTCGAGACGTCATACGCATCACTCGTCGACAAGATGCCGACCAAATGGATTGATCCTGCTACTGGCCTTGTGCAGAAAACGTCGGGTTCAGACGGCTGCGCTAGTCGCACCGACTGCGACATTGTCGACTGGCCAACAAGCCAGCGTGACAACTACGAGTTCCGCGAATACAACACGGTGATCAATGCCTTGGCGTACCGCTCACTCGTCGACATGGCTTCGATGGCTGAGGCTCTCGGCCTCGCTGACGATGCGGCAAGCTACACCGTTCAGGCTGAGCGCATGCGCGACGCCATGAACGAGTTGCTCTACAACGAAGACACCGGCAGCTACGACGATGGAATGGATGCCGACGGTGTCCTCACCGGTCACTACTCACTGCACGCAAGCGCTTTCGCTCTCTCCTTCGGAGTCCCCGAGAATGACGAGTCTGCGCTGGTTGCCGACTTTGTCGCGTCGAAGGGCATGGCGTGCAGCGTGTACTGCGCCGGCTTCTCGATCTCGGGCCTCTTCGATGGTGGCGCCGCGGATGCCGCAGTCGGGCTCCTCACCGATGAAGGTACATCCAGCTGGATGAACATGATCAATCTCGGCGCTGGCTCAACGATGGAGGCGTGGGACCCGTCGCAGAAGAACAACCTCACCTACTCGCACCCCTGGGCTGCCTCGCCGGCATTCCATGTGCCAGCAGGGCTCTTCGGCATCGAGCCGATCGAGGTCGGCTACGAAACCTTCCAAGTGAAGCCGCAGCCGGGTGGCGTCGACGAGGCGCGCATCACTGTTCCAACCGTCAAGGGTCAGATTGGTGCAGCCTTCAACCATGCTGAGGATGGCACGATTCGCCTCGTCACGGAGATCCCCGGAAACACGACGGCCGATCTGGTCGTGCCGGTGCCTGACGGAACTACCGGGGTCTACCTCAACGGAACACTGACCGGTGTCGATGTTGAGGGCGGGTTCGCGACCCTCCCCGGCGTGGGCGCTGGTTGCCAGGCTGTCACCGTCTCCGCCGACCCAGATGTCGCTTCTGACGACTACCTCACCGCACTCTGCGAGCCGACGATAGCCGCCGACGAGACGGCTCCCGTGCTCGCCGGCATGCCATCCGGGGTCATCTTTGCGGATACCGCCCTCGAGCTGGGCGTCACGGCCAGCGACGCAGAGAGCGGCATCCAGTCGCTTGCTGTCACGTTCAACGGCGAAGATGTTGCCGCAGATGCAACGATCTCTGCTGAAGAACTTGCTGGGCTCGTGGGTGCGGATGTCGTGCTCACGGCGACAGCAACGAACGGAGACGGTTTGGTCACCGAAGAATCGGTAACTCTCACGGTGCTTCCCTTCGACGATGGCGCAACTCAACTGCCGTCGCGCGGAACTCTCTCCAACACCAGCGGGTGGGCCTACGGCTTGCACGACGGCAACTACCGCGTGGAGATGAACATGTGGTGGGGCACCCAGGGCAGCGTCTTCCGTCTCTATGAAAATGGGGAACTCGTGAACACGGTTCTGCCGGAATCGACTTCGGTCTACGCACAGAAGGCGAGTGTCGACTTCGCTGACAAACCGAACGGAATCTACGTGTACACGGGTGAGCTCGTGAACTCGCAGGGCGTGCGGTCGACATCAACCACCACGGTGACGGTCACGTCTGCCGACCCCGGTCGCCCCACGGCGAGCCACAACAACTGGGCGAAGTCGTCGACGTTCACGGCGTTCGCGAATCTCTGGTGGGGTACGAATGCCAGCGAGTATCGCTTCGAGCTAGACGGTGCTGTGGTGAGCGAAGGGGAGCTGACGGCAGAGACACCGCTTGCGCAGCACGTCGCTGTCGAGCTCTCTGGCATCACCCCCGGCACGCATGAACTGGTCGTTGTGTTCGTGAACACCCACGGCGAGACCGCATCGCAGCCGGTCAGCGTGACCGTTCAGTAGCACTACACACGAGAACGAGGAGGGGTCGGGCCGCTGGGCTCGGCCCCTCTTTTTTAGTAACGAGCGACAGCGGCCTACGGATGCCGCGAGCACTCGCAATGCGGTTGGGAAGCGTGCTGCAATCAATTGGTTGCACTCGCTGAAAGTTAATGCAACTATCGGGTTGCAGTCTTCCGCGAATTGAGGAGAGAATCATGGCCATGACCAGCAACCCACCCGCCGTCGTCGACAACGACGAGTTCACCGTGCGGCGAACCATCACCATCAAGGCGCAGGTCGTCGCGGTGTGGGCCGCCATCAGTGAGCCGCAACACCTTTCGCGTTGGTTCCCCGAGGTCGCGACGTTCGACGCTGTCGCGGTTGGCGAAACCGGCACTTTTACCTTTGAGGGGTATGGCAGCTTTCCGGTGCAGGTCGAAGAACTCGATGAACCGAACGTGATCGCGTATCGCTGGGGCGGACCAACTGACGACCCCACTAAGCCGATCGACCCGAAGCGCTCAACCGTCTTCCGGTTCACTTTGGATGCCATCGAGGGAGGCACGCAACTCACCGTCGTTGAAACGGGCTTCAACTTCGGCGACGACCCCGCGGCCAATATGGAAGACCACCGCGGTGGTTGGGACTCCGAACTCGACGAACTCGTCGCCTATCTCGAGGGCGCATGATCACCACACTCGTCCCCGTCTTCGCGGCCCTCGGGGATGAAACCCGGTGGAGCATTCTGGCGGCGCTCGGAGAAGGCGACGCTTCGGCATCCGCCCTCGCCGCACGCTTGCCCGTGACGCGCCAAGCCATCGCCAAACACTTGAACGTGCTGCATGATGCCGGGCTCGTTGAGCCCGTTCGAGTGGGCCGCGAACTGCGCTATCGCGTGCTCGGGGCGCAACTTAGCGAAGCTGCCACACGCCTCGATGCCATCGGCGCCGAGTGGGATCGCCGCCTTCTCGCGATCAAGGCGATCGCCGAAGAGCTAGAGCGCGGCGACTAGCCCGGCAGCTTCGAGGTCGCGCCACAGCCCCTCGGGCATGGTGGCCGCGTAGCGATCAATGTTCGACTGTGTTTGTTCGCCGCCGCGGGCTCCCACAACAACGGAGACGACCGCCGGATGCCGCAGCACATACGCAATAGCAGCTTCGGGAAGCGTGACGCCGTGGGCTTCGCACGCGTCAGCGACGCGATTGGCCCGCTCAAGAATTGCCGGCGGAACGGGGCCGTAGTCGAACGTCGCATCGGGGCTTGGACGATTGCGGCCAAGAAGTCCAGAGTTGTAGACGCCGGCAACAACGACCCCAACGTGGCGTTCGAGGGCAAGTGGCATCAGCTCGGCGAGCGCGGTGTCATCGATGAGAGTGAACCGGCCAGCACACATGACGAGGTCGATATCGGCGCGACGAATGAGTTCGGCGAGGGGCTCGGCGTAGTTCATGCCGGCACCGACGGCCTTCACCATCCCCTGCTCTCGCAGTTCGATAAGGGCGCCGATTCCTTCGGTTGATGCCTGTTCGAAGTGATTTTCGGGGTCGTGGAGGTAGAGCACATCGAAATGGTCGAGGCCGGTGCGGGCGAGCGAGGCTTCAACCGAGCGCAGGATGCCATCGCGACTGAAATCCCATTGTCGTTTGGTGACTGCCGGCACCGCGAAGCCTTCGTCATCCATCCGGTTCTCTCCACCCGGGTTAGGCACCAACAGCTTTCCCACTTTGCTGGAGATCACGTATTCGTCGCGCGGGTGCGTGCGAAGCTGCTCGCCAAGGCGTCGCTCAGACAGACCAAGCCCGTAGTGCGGCGCTGTGTCGAAATAGCGCACTCCGGCGTTCCACGCTGCAGCCACGCCCTCTTCCACCTCGACGTCAGTGGTTTCGCGGTACAGATTGCCGAGCTGGGCGGCACCGAGGCCAATTTCGGTCAGTTCAAGTCCACGCTGAGTTGATCTGGTTTTCACTGTTGGCTCCTCCGTGGAGTGTTAGTGCGCGGGCGGCGCAGTGGATTCGCGCACGATCAGCTGCGGTGCTGGGTCGGCGATTACTCGGTTTTCGGCGGTTCCTGAGTTGATGAAATCCCACAGGTTTGCCATGGCATTGCGGCCAAGTTCGTACAACGGCATCCGCACACAGGTCAGGGGCGGCCAGGCTATCTCCGCAGTCCAGGTATCGTGCATCGCAACGATTGACAGCTCTTCGGGAACGCGGATGCCCAGCCGCCGTGCTTCGGAAAGCACACCGTGCGCTGCGTTGATGTTAGCGACAACGACCGCCGTCGGTCGCGCTGGAGCCTCAGCCATCACGGTGAGGGCCTGCACGCCATCCTTCGGGTAGTAGCCGAAATCGGTGACCAGCGCGGGGTCGATGGCGAGGGATGCGCTGGTTATGGCTTCGCGAAAACCGGCGAGCCGTCGCTGGCCCGATTCTGAGGTGGGCAGGCCGCCGGCATAGCCGATGCGGGTATGCCCCAGCTCGATGAGGTGCTGCGTTGCCAACCGCATCCCTGCTTCGTCATCGAGCCGAACTGAGCCGCCGCTGCCCGGGTTGATCGCGTTGACCGAAATGACGGGCAGGCCGCTTTCGGTCACAGTGCGCAGGTCGTCACCGCTCAGATGATCGCCGAACTGCACGATCACCCCGTCGACCCGCCCCTCGCCCATGAGGCGCGGAATCGACTCTTCGCCTTCGGGCAGTCGTTCGGTGCTGGCAATCAGCACCATGTAGTCCTTCGCCCTCGCTTCTTCTTCGACCCCACGCATGAGTTCGGAGAAAATGGCGTTCGTGACGCCGGGAACGACGAGACCGACCGCATGGGTGCGCGACGACTTGAGGGCGCGGGCGGTGAAATTGGGGCGATAGTTGAGCTCTTTAGCCGCGTCGTGAATTCGCTGGCGCGTTGCGACGCTCACCCGCACGCCGGGCTTGTCGCTCAGCACGCGAGACACCGCTGAGACGGATACTCCGGCGCGAGCTGCAACATCACTCAAAGTGGCCATAGTTGCCTAGTGTATTAGTGCGCCCGGGCTTTGGTAAGTCGATTGACCAGATCGACTCCACCGCCGGTCACGGCCGCCCGATGCATAATGATCGAAAACGGAGCCAGACCCATGAACGGCATGTTTGACCTCACCGGAACCACCGCGGTCGTCACGGGCGCACGGCGCGGGATCGGCTTCGCCATGGCCGAGGCACTCGCCGCTGCCGGCGCGAACATCATCGGCGTCAGCGCCTCGATCGAGGCCTCAGGCAGCGACATCGAGAAGGCGGTCACCTCGTATGGCCGCACCTTTGAGGGCATCGCGTGCGACTTTACCGACCCGGATGCCGTAGCCGCGCTGGGCGAGACACTCTCGACCCGCAACGTGGACATCCTCGTCAACAACGCCGGAACCATCGAGCGCGCCCCCGCCGTCGAACACCCCACCGAGCTGTGGGATCGCGTGCTCCAGGTGAACCTGTCGAGCCAATTCACCCTCACGCAGGCGATCGCTCGCTCGATGATCGAACGTGGTCGCGGCAAGATCATCTTCACGGCATCGCTACTCAGCTTCCAGGGCGGCATCAACGTGCCCGGTTACACGGCAGCGAAGTCCGGCATCGCGGGCCTCACCAAAGCACTGTCCAACGAGTGGGCGGGCAAGGGCATCACCGTGAACGCGATCGCCCCCGGCTACATCGCCACCGACAACACCCAGGCGTTGCAAGACGACCCCGACCGCTCGAAGGCAATCCTCGACCGCATCCCCGCCGGTCGCTGGGGCGTCGGCAGCGACCTCGCGGGTGCCACCGTGTTCCTCGCATCGCGCTCCTCCGACTACGTCTCGGGCGCGATCCTCAACGTGGATGGCGGGTGGCTGGGCCGGTAGACCTCACGCACACACTGTTGGCTTCCACCATCGTCGGCTAGCGGCGCTGCCCCCTGCGCCGGTCACAGCATTGCGGTCAGTACTCCGCCGTCAGCGCGCACGGCGGCTCCGTTCGTTGCAGAGGAAAGCGGGCTCGAGAGATAGACGGCGAGGTTCGCGATTTCGGCAGGCTCGATGAAGCGCTCGAGGAGAGAGGTTTGGTTCCCCCCTATGATGGTCGCCTTCAGATCATCCGTCGAGAGCCGTTGCGCCTCGGCGATGTCGCGGATGGTAGCGGCTACTCCGTCTGAGTAGGTCGGGCCGCCAAGAATTGTGTTAACCGTCACGCCGGTACCGCGGGTGAGCTTGGCTAGGCCGTTACTCAAAGCGAGCATGCCCGCCTTGGTTACGCCATAGTGAGTCATATCAGCGGGTATGTTTACGCCTGATTCGCTCCCGATGAAGATGATCCGGCCCCATCCTGCGTCGATCATCCTGGGCATCAACGCTCGGGACAGTCGGACTCCGCTCATCACGTTTACCTCGAAATAGCGCGACCAGTCATCGTCGGGTATTTCGGCGAAGGGCGTTAAATCGAAGAGGCCGACGTTGTTAACAAGGATGTCGACGCCACCGAGCGAATCGAGGAGGCGCTGCACTTCAGCGGCGTCGGCAAAGTCCGCCGCAATACCCGTCACGTTCCCACCAGGTACTTCAGCTTGGAGGTTCGTCAGCGCTTGCTGAAGCCGGCTGTCGTCACGGCCGTTGATGACCACCGCTACGCCCTCCCGGAGAAGCGCCTTCGCGATCGAATACCCGATCCCCTGCGACGAACCACTCACAAAGGCACGTTTGTTTTCCAGCTGCATATCCATGGTCGTGGGGACCTCTCGTTTTTTATTTGCCCAGTCAAGTAAAAACTAACCTCATTCGGTTGCTCAGTCAAGTAAACCTGTAGCGTGTAGACATGACTGATTCCAGCGCCCCGAACCGCCTCACAGGAAATGACCTCGCGACGTGGGCGGCACTTGCGACGGTGCTCGAATGGCTGCCACCCGCCCTCGACGCCCCTCTGGTTCGCGGTTTCGACCTCACGCACTTTGAGTACGGCATCCTGTTCGCATTGGCTGACGCGCCGGACCGCACGCTGAGGATGACCGTTCTGGCGGATTATGCGAACAGCTCGCTTTCGCGGTTATCTCGAGCAGTGTCGCGTATCGAGGGACGGGGTTGGGCGCAGCGCACTCGAGACCCCTTGGACGGGCGGTCAATGCTTACCAGCCTGACCGAGGCCGGGCTGGAGATGCTCGACAAGGCCACCCCGGTGCACGCTTCGTCGGTCACGGAACTCGTCCTCGATCCGCTCACAAAGGCACAACAGAGTCAGCTGCGAGAAATCAGCCTGAGTATCCAGCGAGCAATTCGGAAGCAGGAGGGATGGCAGCCACCAAGATCACTCTCCTCCGACACCGACTAGCAAACCAAGCCCGGCTCATCCTCAACGTGGATGGCGATTGGCTCGGCCGCTAGTCCTTGCGCGCAATAACCGCCTCGGGCCGCAGGTCGAGGCGGCGCAGCAGTTGCGCGTTCGCCGCGACAACAACGGTCGAGGCCGACATGAGCAGCGCTCCGACGGAGATCGGCAGCACGAAGCCGATGGGGGCAAGCACGCCAGCAGCGAGGGGCACCGAGATGAGGTTGTAGCCGGCAGCCCACCACAGGTTTTGGCGCATCTTGGCATAGCTGCGACGCGAGAGTTCGAACACGGCGAGCACCGAGCGTGGGTCGTCGCTGGCGAGCACAACACCGGCCGAGGCGATGGCTACGTCAGTTCCGGCACCGATCGCGATTCCGACATCCGCCTGGGCGAGCGCTGGCGCATCGTTCACGCCGTCGCCGACCATTGCGACGGTGTCGCCCGCCTTCTGCAGTTCGGCGACCTTGCTGGCTTTGTCTTCTGGATGCACGCCCGAGAACACCCGGTCGATCCCGAGCTCTGCGGCTACCGACTGTGCAACAGCATCCGCATCTCCCGTGATCATGACCACGGTGACGCCCTGCGCGTGCAGCGCATCGATCGCCTGGCGCGAGTCTTCGCGCACTTCATCCGCGAGCCCAATTGCCCCGATCACGTGACCGTCAGAGAGCACGTGCAGAATGATCGAGCCGTCTGCCGCCCACTCGGTCGTTACATCGATGGGCTGCTGGTCGTGCTGGCGCAACATGCTCGGCCCGCCCACGCTGATCGTCGCACCATCAACAGAAGCTTCGACGCCAACACCGCTCGACGAACTGAAGTTGGAGGCGCCTACTCGTTCGAGTTCGCGATCCTTCGCGGCGGTCACAATCGCCTTGGCCAGCGGATGCTCACTGTCGTTCTCCGCTGCCGCTGCGAGTCGAAGAACGTCATCTTCACTCGCATCCCCGACCGCCGCGACGTGAGTGACGGCGGGCTCGCCCTTCGTGAGCGTTCCCGTCTTGTCGAAGAGAACGGTGTCGACCTTGCGCATTGTTTCGAGGGCGATGCGGTCTTTCACGAGCACTCCGGCACGAGCCGCGCGCTCAGTAGAGATCGAGACGACGAGCGGGATGGCAAGGCCAAGAGCGTGCGGGCACGCAATGACGAGCACCGTGATGGTGCGCACGATCGCGTCATCCGGGCTGCCCGCGAGGGTCCACACGGTGGCGGTGATCGCGGCGGCACCGAGAGCGAACCAGAACAACCAGCCTGCGGCGGTGTCGGCAATGCGCTGGGCGGGCGACGAGGAGTTTTGCGCCGTTTCAACGAGCTTGGTGATGCCCGCGAGCGCCGTATCATCGCCAATCGCGGTGACCTTCACTCGGATCGAGTTATCGGTAGCCACGGTTCCCGCCACAACGCGGTCGCCCTCGCCGCGCGAAACCGGCTGCGACTCTCCCGTGATCATCGACTCATCAACCTCGGCTGAACCGTCAATCACTTCGCCGTCGGCGGGTACTCGTCCGCCGGGACGCACGATGACGACATCGCCCACAACGAGATCAGACGGCGGCACGGTGACGAAGTCGTCCCCCTCAACCTTCTCCGCCTCATCCGGAAGCAAAGCGGCAAGAGAATCGAGTGCGCTTGAGGTCTGAGCCAGTGACCGCATTTCGACCCAGTGGCCGAGCAGCATCACGACGAGCAGAAGCGCGAGCTCCCACCAGAACTCAAGGGCCTGGTCGATGAGGCCCAGAGTGGATGCCAGCGACGCGACATACGCGACCGTGATGCCCAGTGAGATCAGCAGCATCATTCCCGGTTGGCGCGACTTCAGCTCAGAGTAGCCGCCCGTGAGGAAGGGTTTTCCGCCCCAGAAATACATGACCGTGCCGAGCACTGGCGAGATCCAGTGGAACACCGCGACATCCGGGATCGTGTAGCCGATGATCTCGGAGAACATCATGCTGAAACCCGTCACGGGCACCGCGATCACCAGCATGATCCAGAACAGGCGGCGGAATTGGGCAACGTGATGCGAGTGATCCATGGGCGCCACGCTATACCCCTCTAGGGTATGGAACAACCCCAAAACCCACGACTCCCAGCTACCGTAGACCCGTGACTACTTTCAGTGAAGAAATCGTGTCCGCAGTACTCGCCCACATGAACAGCGACCACAACGATGACAACCTGCTCATCGTGCGTGCCTTCGCAGAATCTTCCGCCATTTCAGCGGCGATGGTGTCCTTCGACGGCACTGAGGGAACGTGGCAGTACTCGGATGTCGACGGCATCGAACATCACGTCACGGTGCCCTGGAGCACGGAGATTACCGAGCGCGCGGAGATCCGCCATGAGATCGTGAAGCTCTACGACGCCGCCTGCGAAAAGCTCGGCGTCGAAGCTCGACCCCACAGCTAACGCACCGCTTCCGCCCCGACTCCGCACTGCCTCCGCACTGCCTCCGAGCCCGCCGTCAGGCGGGTGTCGCGCCTCTCTATAGCGCTTATTGCGCAAACGTCACACGTATGATCTACTGTTCTCACCGCAATCTGCGGCTAGTCGTCAACGATGTCGACCCAGAAAGGCACCACCGACATGGCACCACAGCACTTTGGCCCCCAGCGATCACGCCGCTTTCTTACTGCCGTAGCGACCGTCGCAGCGCTCGGACTCCTCGCTAGTTGCAGCAGCGAATCCGCAGAGTTCAACGATGAGTACGGCTTCGCCGCCGCGGAACAAGTCGCCGACTCCACCATCACCATCTGGGCGGATGCCGCCCGCCAGTCCGCCGTCGAAGCCTTCATTGAGGCTCACCCCGAGATTGATGTCGACCTCGTGATCGACGATGGCTCGGCCGGTGCATCCGGAACCCTGAAGACCAAGATCTCGCTCGCCGATCAGGCCGGCGAAGGGTGGCCAGACGCCGTCTTCTCCAGCCAAACCAATGACGCTTCGTGGGCCGCGCAAGAGACCAACGGCAACCAGGCTTTCGCTGCACCCCTCAACAACGGTTACCTCGAGCAAGACTTCCTCGACGGCTTCACCGCCGGCGCGCTCGACCCCGTGACCGTCGATGGCACCGTGTACGGCCTGCGTAACGACCTCGCCCCGGTTCTGTTCTGGTACAACGAAAGCCTCTTCAACGAACTCGGCTACGACGTTCCAACTACATGGGAAGACTACGAAGCACTCGGCGCCCAGCTCGCTGACGAGAACCCCGGCTACTTCCTCGGTTCCATCGGCGACTCCTTCGTTGGCCCCTACGTTTACTACTGGGCTGGCCAAGCACCGATCTTCCAGCTCGACGGCGACACCTTCATCTCCGACCTGCAAGACCCGAACTCCCAGCGAGTGACGGCGATGCTCGACACGATGCACGACAACGGTTCGCTCATCTCCGACAGCCTCTTCAGCGCCGAATTCGTTGAGCAGTCAGACAAGCTGCTCGCGCTGCCCGGAGCTGCCTGGTACGCCGGAGCGCTCATCCAGAATCCCAGCAACATCAACGCTGCTGAGGGTGACTGGGCCGCGGCAGCACCTCTCGTCTGGGAAGGCGAAGAAGCAGTCACCGGCAACATCGGTGGCGGCGTCTGGTACGCCTCGAGCCACTCCGAGAACCTCGACGCGGTGGAAACCTTCATGGAATTCATCACAAGCGATGAAGCCGTGGCCGGCACCGGCGGCCTCCCCGCCTACGACGCCGCTGCGCAATCGTGGCTCGCCGACCAAGAGTCCAGCGGATTCTTCGGTGGAGACTTCACCGGCGCCATGAACGCTGCCGCCACCTCCGTGTGGAGCGGGTGGAGCTACCCCGACTTCAGCATCGAAACCTCCTACGCCAAGATCATCGTTCCGGGTCTCGCCGAAGGCAAGTCGATTGCAGAACTATCGGATGCCTGGCAGCAAGAAATGCAGAATGAAGCGCAGGTAGTCGGTTACCAAGTTCAGTAACCGCCACACCTCTACCCAGGAGACACGTGACATCCACGACCGTGACATCCACGACTAAGGCCGCTGCCGACTCTCGCACGAGTCGGCAGCGGTCCCCCCGCGGCTCGGCCTCACCCTCACTTTCGCGCTCACAAGCGCAAGTGGGGGCGGCCTTCTCCAGCGGCTACACCCTCTTTTTGATCGCGTTTGGTGTGCTGCCAGCCATCTACGCCATCTACTTGGCGTTCACGAAGAACGGCAGCTTCGCTGGCGTCTCCAACTTCACCAAGATCTTCAGCGACTACCGCTTCTTACCCGCCCTCGGCCACGTGGCTCTCTTCGTTGCCGTCTGGCTTGTGGGGCTCGTGATCATCGTCGTTCTTCTCGCGATCATCACCCACTCCATCAAGACCCGCTGGCTCTCGACCAGCATCCGCTTCTTCTATTACATCCCGGGCGCCCTCGCCGGAGCATCCAGCGTCATGCTGTGGTTGTTCGTGCTCGACCCCGCCGTGAGCCCTGTCTCCTTCATTCTCGACGCCTTCGGTTTCGACTCGTTCGTGCAAGTGGTGCGCGTCGATCAGCTCCCCGTCATCTTCGCGATTATCGCGTTCTGGACCGGCGCCGGTGGCTGGATCGTCATCATGTACGGCGCCCTCAACAACATCTCTTCGGAGATTATGGAAGCCGCTCGCATCGACGGCGCTGGCCCCATCAACGTGGCCTGGCACATCCAGATCCCGCTGCTGCGCAAGTGGATCTCCTACATGGCCATCCTTTCTCTCGCGGCAGGAACCCAACTCTTCGTGGAGCCTCGCGTTCTCTCGATCGCGAGCAAGGGTGTTGTGCCTCAGGATTACTCGCTCAACCAACTCGCTTTCCTGTATGCGTTCAAGCAAAACGACTTCAACGGCTCGGCAGCAATTTCGCTCGTCTTGCTCGCAGTCGCCCTGGGCTTGAGCAGTTTCTTTGTCTTCCGTGGAGGTCTCTTTGAGCGCGACTAACAGTTCACTCACCGCACGTCGCAGTGAACGCAGCCCCGGCCAGTGGCTCTGGCGAGTACTCGGCGCTTCCATCACGGTCGTCTTCGTGTCGTTCTTCATAATCCCCATCGTGTGGCTGCTGTTTGCTCCGACGAAGGATGCCCGGCAGCTGCTACTCGACTTCCCGTTCTCGTTCGGCAGCTTCAGCACGCTGGCCGAGAACTGGGCGAGCCTCGTGGCCTACCAAGACGGCCTTGTGTGGACCTGGCTCGGCAACTCCGCGCTCTACTCGGGAGCAGCACTCGTGCTCACTCTCGTGATCAGCATCCCGTGTGGCTACGCTCTCGCGCTCACCGAGTTCAAGGGCCGCAAGCTCTTGCTCGCGACCACGCTCATCGTGATGCTCATCCCCAACACCGCCCTCGTGCTGCCGGTCTTTCTCGAGCTCAGCGCCGTCGACCTCATTGGCTCACCGCTCGCCGTCATCCTGCCGTACTCGTTCTTTCCGTTCGGCGTCTATCTGACCTACATCTACTTCTCCACGACCGTGCCGCGTGACCTCTTGGATGCCGGCCGCCTCGATGGTGCCGGAGAGTTCCGTGTCTTCACCCAGGTCGCGATGCCGCTCGCGGTACCCGTGATCGCACTGGTCGGGTTCTTCAG
Source organism: Salinibacterium sp. NK8237 (assembly GCF_015864955.1). NCBI lineage: Bacteria > Bacillati > Actinomycetota > Actinomycetes > Micrococcales > Microbacteriaceae > Salinibacterium > Salinibacterium sp. NK8237. The sequence goes on from NZ_JADYWE010000001.1 coordinate 1,771,785, forward strand.
CTTCGTGGCCAACTGGACCAACTACTTCCTGCCCTTCGTGACCGTGCCGGGCAAGGGCGCACCGATTCAGGTCGGGCTCGCAGAAATGCTCGCGAACGTTCCCCAGTTCAACCCCACCAATGCGGGCTCGACGACGATTGAGCTACCGGTTCTCGCGCTAGGAACGCTGCTGTCGGTGGCGCCCGTGCTGATCCTGTTCCTGTTCTCGCAGCGCTTCCTCGTCACCGGAATGACCGCGGGCGGTACCAAGGGCTAAGGCTCTCCGCCTGCGGACAGGTGCGAACGTGGCGGCAGCACGCGACGCGAGCTACACCCTCGAGCGACCGAAGGTCAGGATGCGGTGGGGCGGCGACGCAGCCACGCGCGCGAGATGTGGGTCGCCATCGCTTCAGACGCGGCTTTGCTGTCTGCGCGCTCAATGGCATCCAAGACGGCTACGTGCTCGGCGAGAGTGACCCGCAGTGAGTCTTCATCGGCGGGTGCTCCCACGAATCGGGTGCTCGAGAGGGCGCGGTCAAAGAGGATTCCGGTGATGTTTGCCGCCAGGCGGATGCCCGACTGCTCCATCACGCGGTGGTGAAACTCTGCGTCAGCCTGGTTGTTCTCTTCGGCATCGCCGAGGCTCGTCTCCATGCGCTGCGTGAGCGCTCGGAGGGCGGCGAGATCGTCGTCGGTGCGGCGCGTGGCAGCAGCACCCGCCATTGAGGCTTCGAGGCTTCCGCGCACGACGGCGAGTTCATCCAGCACACCAAGAGTGTCGTCGTTGTCGACGAGGGAGGACAGCACTACCGGGTCAAGCATGTTCCACGAGCTTGCGGGATTGACGGTGGTTCCGCGGCCTTGAGCTACGGTAACAAGACCTTTTTCTTCAACCCGCTTCACGGACTCTCGAATCACGGTGCGGCTCACTCCAAAGTGGGAGCTCAAGGTGCCTTCGGGAGGAAGGGTTGTGCCGGCGGGGACTTGCTCAGTGACGATCGAGTCCACAATCTCGCGAACGACCGCAACACCGAGTCGAGCGGCCGGCGCACGGCCTACTTCGCCATTCGCTAGCCACTTGGGCGCAGCATCATCGGCACTCACAAGATCCATCCACCCAGCATAGGGGAGCCCCTCCGTGCGCTGAGCTACGGCACTCCGCCCGGCAATAGGCCGGACTATTCACCGACGAGCCGCAGCCCTGCACGTTCGGAGCGCACATGAGGGCCGCCGGGAGCCAACCATCCTGCATGGGTTGTCGCCTGCGCCGCGATGGCCTCTTCGTCGATCGATACTCCGACACCGGGGGTGTCTCCGACGACGATTCCGCCATCGATGAACTCTTGATCGATCGTGACACCGAAGGGCGCGTTCACGTCTTGCACTTCGGCAGTGAGGTGGTTGGGCACGGATGCCGCGGCAGCAGCAAGCGCGGAATTGAGAGTGAGGCCCACCGGGCTCACCGGCAGGTTGCGGCTGTGTGCGGCGTGCGCGACCCGCAAGAAGTGGGTGATCCCCCAGACGCTGCCGACCTGCACAATGTCGATGCCGCCGAGATCGAAGAGCTGCGAATACTGTTCGAGCCCGGTCAGGTTCTCGCCGGTAGCGACAGCGGCGCGGATGGAGCGGCTCAAGCGAGCGTGACCAGCGGCGTCCCAGCGGCGCAAGGGCTCTTCAATCCAAGTGAGGTCGAGCTCATCTTCGATTTTTGCCATGAAACGTTCGGCCTGTTTCAGGTTCCACGATTCATTTGCATCGAGCATGAGCCCGGGCTTGCGAGCATTGATGCTGAGGGCGTCTTCGACAAGCGTGAGGCGACGGATGTCATCCTCATGGTCGCGCCCACCCTTCAGTTTTCCGGCGGTGTAGCCTCGCTCTGCCATGCCGACGTAGAAGCTCGAGAGTGCATCATCGTCGAGCGCAATGTCGAGGCCCGAGGCGTAGCCGGGCACGAATTTGTCGCGCGCTCCGAGCAATCGCCAGAGCGGCTCGCCGAGGGCTTTTGCTTTGATGTCCCACAGCGCCATGTCGAAGGTGCCGATGCCGCCGAAAGTGGCTCCACCGTGGCCTGATTTGAAGACTTGGGCGAGCATCCGGTCATACAGGGCCGATACCGCACGGGGGTCTTGGCCTTCGATGGCGGGGAAGATCTGGTCGAGGTCGCGGTGGGAACCGGTACCAACACCCGTGATGCCAACGTCAGTTTCGAGCAGAACGATGGGAAATTCGGTGATTCCCGAGGCGACGAAGCCGTTCACGTCGCCAACGGGACGCCCCCAGTTGTGGACGCTGCTGAGGCAGCGGTAGCCGGTAATCTTCATCTTCGCCTTTGATGATCGCTGTGCGCGCAGTGAACCACTGCGCGTAAACAGCATACATCATATGTTCTATTGTGCTCGGGAGAGAATTCACCTACCCCTCCCCCTAGCGAACGTTGCTCGATGCGACTACGAATAGAGAGCACACGATGCGCACTCACCTAGTGTGCGCACAAGGGGGAACAATCATGACTCGATCACCCAACCGCATGCTCGGAGCCACCGTCGGAGCATTCTTCGCACTCATCGGCATGCTCGGATTTTTTCGTACCAGCGGCATCGAATTCTTCGCGACGGAGGGTGCGCTTCTGGCCAACATCTTCAGCGTGAACGGATTCCAGAACGTTGTCCACATCGTGGTCGGTGCAGCCCTCGTGCTCGCCGCACTCGCCAACCGTGCGACCGCCCGAGCCGTCAACTCCGCTCTTGGCTTCGGCTTTCTCGTGCTCGGCTTTGCTGGTCTGCTGCTCGTCGGCTCGGAATACAACATCCTTGCCCTCAATTCGGCTGACAACGCATTGCACTTCGCGGGCGCCGTCATCCTTCTTTTGGTTGGCATCGGTGCCGACAAGCGCGCTACCGGAGTCAGTGCCTAACAGAGCCGAATACCCAACTTTCGGATGATGCCGGGCGTCTAAACGCCCCACTAGAGTGAGGGTCACCTAACCCCCATCTAGGAGACTCCGTGGCTGTAATTCCTTTCTCGCAAGCACTTCGCGAGCGCACCTGGTCGAGCCACGGAGACAGCGAAGGTGCTGACTTCATGAAAGACCTCATGACGGGAAAGGGAACTCGCGAGGACTACATCGCGTTGGTGGCACAGCACTACTTCATCTACGAAGCGATTGAAGCGGCCGCCGACCACTTCGCCAGCAACCCCGTTGCCGCGCCCTTCATCACGTCGCAGCTCACGCGCCTGCCCGCAATCGAAGCAGACCTCGAGTTTCTGATTGGTGCCGACTGGCGCGACCAGATCGCTCCGCTCCCCACTGCCGCTGCCTATGCGGCCCGCGTGCGCGAAGTTGCTGCCCAAGACTGGGCTGGCGGATTCATCGCCCACCACTACACCCGCTACCTCGGCGATCTCTCGGGTGGGCAGGTGATCCGCACCATCATGCAGCGCCAGTTTGGTTTCGAAACCAACGGCGTCGGCTTCTACCTCTTCGATGAGATTGCGAAGCCCAAAGAGTTTAAAAACACGTACCGCGACCAGCTAGATGCTGTCGAGTGGGATGACGCTGAACGCGACCGAGTCATTGACGAAGTGCTCGTTGCGTACAAGTTCAACACCGACCTGTTCATCGACCTGTCGCGCGCGAAAGCGGCCGCCTAGCCTGCCGCGCGGGTCGTGTCGCCGAACCGGCACGGCCCGCCTTGGGCAACGTTCTCCTCTGCTGCCTGCTGTTGCGCCCGCAGCGTTGTCCGAGGTCTGAGCGCTATCCGAGACCCGAGCGCTCATCGCGAACGCCGTCAGCTTCAGAATCTACGGATCCCTCAACGGGCTTCTTTGACAGCCCGACCGACCCGGCGCTGGAACGGCCCTCGAGAGCAGTGTGCACCGCGATCGACTCGTCGACATCGGCGTACCGCGGGCGCAGGCCCACGGGGCGCTGGCGACGCTCCTCGCGTTTCGCTCGCCGGGCCGCAACGATCAAGTTGAGAGCTTCGACCAGAATCGCGAACGCCATCGGCGCGTAGATGAGAGCTTTGTCGATGTAGACCCCGAATCCCTCGGCGATCAAGAAGACTCCAATGAGGAGCAAGAACGACAAGGCCAGCATTTTCACTGTTGGATGCTCGTTGACGAATGTAAAGATAAAGCGGGCCGCGAAGAGCATGATTCCGAACGACAGCACAACCACGGTGATGATGATGACGAGGTTTTCTGTCATACCGACTGCCGTGATAACGGAATCGAGCGAGAAGACGAGGTCGAGCACCAGAATCTGCGCGATGACCGACCCGAAGGTGACTGCTTTCCTGCCACCTCCAGTGCTGTGCTCTTCGTCGCCTTCCAGTTTGTGGTGTATTTCCGTGACGGCCTTGTAGACGAGGAAGAGACCACCCGCAATGAGGATGATGTCTTTCCACGAGAATCCGAGCTCACCGATGACGAAAATTTCGTCCTTCAATGTGATGATCCAGCCCGCAAACAGAACGAGAATGATTCGCATGAGCATCGCGAGGGTGAGGCCCAGGTTGCGAGCCTTCGCCTGCTGATCTTTCGGCAGTTTCGATGCGAGGATCGAAATGAAGATGACGTTGTCGACACCGAGCACAATTTCGAGAACGAAGAGTGTGAGAAAGACCGCAATGAGGTCAGGCGTAAAGGCGAAGGAGAATTCCATTCGTCAATTCTCCACTAGAGGCCCGCAATTGGGAGAGTGCGCCTGAGAAAATTAGCCCATCGCTTCGATCTGCGCGCGCAGCCCGTCAAGCGTACGCAGCACGGTAAGTGATGTGTCGAGCGGATGCTCGGGGGCTTCGGTGCGGCCATCCGCAATGTGCTGGGCAATCGCCGTCGTCTGAAAAGCGAGTCCCTCACGACCACGCAAACCCGTGCTGTCAGTGAACTCGGTGCGTTCGTGATCGCGCACGACCGCGAAACCGTTCGGCGCATAAAACGGAGTACGCACTTCAACGCGAGCACGGGTGCCGCTGATGCGGGCCTCCGTGGGGGTGTCGGCCTGCATGGTCGTGTGCAACACAGCCTGGGCACCGGTGGCGTGGTCGAGAATCATCGCCGCCTGCCCATCAACGCCGCTCGCGAGCATCCGCCCCGTTGCCACCGCTGCGCTGGGAGCGCCGAGCACGAACTGAGAGAACCAGACGGGATAGATGCCAATGTCGCGCAGCGAGCCACCGCCCATGGTCGGGTCGAACACGGGCTGGCCGGCGGGGGCGCCAAAGTTGGCCCCGAAGTCGGCGGTGACAACTTTCAGATCGCCGAGCTCCCCTTCGGCGAGCAGCTGCGCGATGATCGTCGTCTGCGGCAAGAAGCGAGTCCACATGGCTTCCATGGCGAACACGCCTGCGGCACGGGCGGCATCCACAATCACGCGAGCATCAGCGGCATCAATGCCGAGCGGCTTCTCGATGAGCACGTGCTTGCCTGCTGAAATGGCGAGCAACGCCAGCGGCCGATGAAAAACGTTCGGCGCGGCAACGTAGATGATGTCGACCTCGGGGTCGGCCACCAGCTGGTCATAGCTGCCATAGCTGCGCTCGATGCCGTGCTTCTTAGCGAACTCAGCGGCGCGGTCCGCAGAACGTGACGCGACGGCTACCACTCGCTGATCGGTGTTGGCGTGCATCGCGGCAACCCAATCGGTGGCGATACCCCCCGGGGCAAGGACACCCCAACGCAGTGTTGGGCCGCCCCGGAGCGGCGTTGCAGTGGAGTTAGGCAGAATCACGACAGTTCCATTCCCAGACAAATCGAGTCGGCGCCCCGAGCAAGTTCTGTGAAACCAAGGTGGCGGTAGAACGCGATGGCGTTGTGATTGTCTTCGCCAACCTCGAGATGGATGCCGCGCACTCCGCGAGCGCGCAGCGCCTCGAACAGTGTCTCGAGCATCGTTCGCCCGAGGCCCTGCCCTTGAGCGCGCGGCAGAAGATCGATGTGGAGGTGCGCTGGATAGTCGGCAACGACACCCGCGGGCGCTGTGACCGGAGTGTGAAGGTGCGAGATGAGTTCGTCGTCGAGCGAATCACCCGCCGTCGCGGGGTACTGGTCGCGCAATACCGGCCACCACTCACGCTCTTGCCACGCCTCAAACTGGCGCGTGTCTGCGGCGCCAAGAACGTAGCCGGCGACTCCGAGTTCGTCCGCGATCACGAATGCGAGATCGGGCGCACCGACCAAATACGGACCAACGTAAATGTGGCCAAGAAGGTCGGGATTCTCGTAGAGAGCGCTCCCATCAGCCCCGGCATCCGCTGTCTGAAGACAGACTCGGTAGGTGCCGGGAAGATCGTAGGGACCCGCAGGCCGAATCTGACTCATGGTTTCACCATATCGCCCGCGTCAACTGGTCTAGTTCAGCCGTTCCACCTTCGCAACGGAGTGGTCTAGCGAGCCTGCCCTCAACCGTGAATTTACGGGTGCAATCAGGTCATAATCTTGTATGTTTCGAGCATATTTCACCGAAATGTACCCCGGAGTGGTCTACTTCGCTCTTTACCCGGATGGTCAAAATGGACTCTAATGAGGAGGTGACAGTTGTCGAGGAAACCACCAGGCACACCTTGAGAGCACGCCTACGAGAACTCGTAGCGTCGACCGAGGTAGGCAAGAGTCTGCCTAGCGAACGCGACTTGAGCGCCCGTTGGGGCGTTGCTCGCATGACCATCCGTCGCGCCGTTGATGCTCTCGTTGCCGAGGGACTGGTCGAACGACGCCACGGTTCCGGCACCTACGTCACCCCTCAGCCCTTCGTTCGCCTGCTCGGGCTCACTTCGTTCTCTCAAGACATGCGTGACCGCGGTCTCGAACCGGGCGCCCGCCTTCTTGCTTACCGAGTGGCGCCGGCGGATGCCGCAATCTCCACTCAGCTGCACATCTCTGCTGGTGACCCTGTGGTCAGCTTCACTCGCCTGCGTTTGGGCAGTGGCGAAGCAATGGCGGTAGAAACGGTCTGGATTCCCCAAGCGCTCGTTCCCGGAATCAACGGCAGCGACCTCGGGGGTTCGCTCTACGAACTTCTGAGTAGCCGCTATCGCATCGCCCCTGGCGCCGCGAACGTGTCGATCGAGCCAGTGCTGCCTGATGAACGAGTGCGCGAGTTGCTCACCATCTCCGAAAACCAGGCCTGCCTGCGCATCCGGATGGTGGACTCTGATGCCCGCGGAAACATCATCATGATCGCCAATTGCTTCTACCGCGGCGACAAGTACCAGCTGACGGCTCAAGTTTCGGGCGGTGCTTTCTCGGCCGAACAGCCGCGGAACAACTAATGTTTCGGGTTCTGGCTGTCGACGGCGGCCAATCTGGAATTCGCCTCAAAAGCAGTGCACAACCCGGCACCGTTGAGGTCGACGGCGTAAGCCGCCTCGAGGGCGACACGCTGCGCACGGTTGCTGCCGCGATCACAAACGCCTGGATACACGGCAAGTTCGAACCCGTTGATCGGGTCGTGATGGGTCTCACTACGTCCCCGGCGGATGCCGCGTCTTCCACCCGTCTCGCTGAACTTGTCGCTGCAACGACGGGGGCCAGCGAGGTCTGGATCGCGGATGACACCGTCACCTCCCACGCGGGTGCGCTCTCCATCGAGCCCGGCGTCTCGCTCATTACCGGCACGGGAGTCGCCTGCCTCGCTGTGCGACCATCGGGAGAATCCCACGCTATTGATGGCGATGGCTATCTCTTAGGGGATGCCGGCGGCGGGTTCTGGATCGGCAGTCGCGGCATCTCTGCAGTGCTCAAGGAACTCGACGGGCGCGGACCAAGCACCACCCTGACGGCACGAGCGGCAGAACACTTCGATGGGCTCACGAATATCGCCGCACGCCTTCATAGCACCTACCGCCCGGTCAACCGCATTGCCCAGTTCGCCCGTGCCGTGCTCGCTTCGGCAACTGCGGGGGATGCCGTCGCCGACGCCATCGTGACCGCTGCGGCGCACGAACTCTTTCTCACCGCCCGCGTTGGCGTGAATTGGGTGGGCAATGATGCCCCGCTCGCCCTCGGCGGCAAACTGCTCGGCCCCAACACTCTCCTCTTCGCCCGTCTCGTCGAGCGCCTCGCCAATGAAGGCATGTCGTTTCGCCCCGCGGATGCGTCGGCTCTCGAAGGTGCACTGCTGTTGGGAACTGGCGACACCGACAATCTCTATCGCGATCTCATTTACGTGTGGAAAAAAGGAAGCCCCGAATGACTCTCACGAGCCCCCACAATCTCGATGTGCACTCCCCCGCTGCACGGTATCTCACGCAAGCGGCTCAACTCATTGGCCGATTGAGCACCGATGAAGCTCCGAACATTCGTGCGGCGTCTCGACTGGTGGCCGACGTTCTCATCAACCGGCGCATCGTTCATATCTTTGGCACCGGTCATTCCCACATGCTCGCTGAAGAGCTGTACTACCGCGCTGGCGGCTTAGTCAACGTTCAGCCGCTGCTCTTCGAAGGCCTGATGCTGCACACGAGTGCACCGCTCAGCACGTCCCTCGAGCGCCTGCCCGGGCTCGCTTCGGCACTGCTGCGCGATCACCCGATCGCTGCGAACGACGTGCTGATCGTGGCATCCAACTCCGGAAGCAACGCTGTGACTTCCGAACTCGTGCAACAGGTAATGGCTAATGGCACCCCCGTCATTGCCCTCACGAGCCTGACGCACGCGACCTCCCCCGAGGCTCGCCCCACAACGCGGCCACGACTGCACGAACTCGCCACCGTGGTGATCGACAACGGTGGCGCCGTCGGCGACGCGGCCGTTGAGATCGCCGGGTTGAGCAGCCGAGTGTCCGCCACCTCTACTGTGGTGGGAGCGGCCATTCTCAACGCGGTCATGGCCGAAGCTATTCAACTGGCAGTAGACGCCGGCGTCACCCCCGATATCTACCAGAGCGCCAACACCACAGCTGGTGATGCCAACAACCTCAAATACACCACCCCGGTAACCACACCATGAACCCACGCTCCCGAGCCGTCTCTGACTCCTCCGCTTTCGCCATTCGAGGCGTTATCGAGGGGTTCTACGGCGCGCCCTGGAGCCACGAACAACGCCTCGACCTCATCAGCTTCCTCGGCAACCGCGGCATGAACACCTTCGTGTACTCGCCCAAAGATGACCCGCTCGTTCGTCACGAATGGCGAACCCCCTACGCCGGCACCGAGCTCGCCCGCATGGCCGAACTCATCGCACGCTGTGACGACAACAACATGACCTTCATGTACTGCCTCTCCCCCGGGCTCACCATGAAGTACTCGAGCAACGCCGACATCGAGATGCTGCTCGCCAAGTTCAGCGCCGTGCGCGAATTGGGCGTCACCAGCTTTGGACTGCTGCTGGATGACATCCCGGCCCGGCTGCAACATCCGGCCGACGTGGCAGCATTCCCCGATCTCGTTACCGCTCACGAAGCCCTCATTGGGGATGTCTTTTCGCAATTCGACGCCGATACCCACCTCACGGTGTGTCCCACGCAGTATTGGGGCTACGGCGACGAGGACTACATCACTCGCCTTGGTCGCGGCATTGATCCGCGCATCGACCTCTTCTGGACTGGCCGGGCCATCTGCTCCGCCACCCTCGACCTTGCCGACGCTGCCGTCTTTGCCCGGGCAACCGGCCGCCCCGCGACCTACTGGGACAACTACCCGGTGAACGACGTCGCGATGGGCCACGAGCTCCACATCGGCCCCTACCAGGGTCGAGATCCGCACTTGCACCGCTTCTCCACGGGCATCATTGCTAACGGCATGGAGCTCTTCGAGTCATCCAAGATTCCCTTCGCCACAATCGCCGACTACTTGCGCGACCCCGAGCACTACGACGCAGAAGCCAGCTGGAAGCAAGCGATGCTGGATGTCGTTGGCCAAGACAACGTCGACGACTTCAGGCTGTTTGCTGACACGGTTCGTTCCTCGTGCCTCTCGGCCGACGATGCGCCGGTTGTGGGCGAGGCCCTCGAGCGCTTCACTTTTGAGTCGGAGTACGGTGATGCGGCCACCGCTGCCGCCGACCTGCTCGCAGTTGCCCACACCATGCTCGGTGCCGCAGACCGATTGCTCGACGGCCCAGTGGCAAACCCGCAACTCATTTCCGAGGTTCGGCCGTGGCTTGAGTCGTTCCGAGTGGGCGCGCGTGCGCTCGTGGAAATCGCAGAACTCTCCGCCACCGGTCGTCTCACCGCCGACGGTCCCTCCCGTCTTCTCCCCTACTTGCACACTCTTCGCGCAGCCCACCGTCGCGTCTTCGGCGACCTGCTCGATATGACTTTGGCTGAACTCGCTTCTGCCGAGGGCTCACCACCCGCACCTCCTGCACCTCCTGCATTACCTGTACCGTCTGCACCACACCGCACTGCATCACCCGACACTGCTTCACCTACAGCAAAGGAATGATCATGACAGTCACACGCAAGAAGTCCCTCTCTGCTGTCGCCGCCCTCAGCGCCACAGCACTGATCCTTACCGGTTGCTCCGCCGCCGGAGACAGCTCCGACGACAATGTTCTTCGCATCGCCATGGGGTCCCCCGGAGAAGCCCAGATCCGCGTCTGGGATGACGTAGCCGCACAGTACGAAGCCGCCAACCCCGACGTCACCGTCGAAATGAACTACCAAGACGACGACCTGTACCAAACCATCGGGCTTCCCAACCTGCTCAACGGCCGCAACGCTCCTGACATCTACTTTGAATGGGCTGGCGCGCGATTGGAACAGCGTGCCGCTGACGGTTTCGCTGCCGATCTCACGGACGCGGTGGAATCCGGCCCCCTCGCGGGGCTCTTCGACGACGAGGTATTCACCTCGCTCACCGTCGACGACGAGGTTGTCATGGTGCCGCACTCTGCAGACGTCACCAACGTGCTCTGGTACAACGAAGACATCTTTGCGGATGCCGGACTCACGCCTCCCACCACCTGGGCAGAACTGCTCGACACCTGTGACGCGCTCAACGCCGAGGGAATCATCCCGATCGCCTCGGGCAACAAAGACCTGTGGGCTGCCGGAAACTGGCTCGCCCACCTGACCTCACGTGTTGTGGGGGAAGACGCTTATAGCTCGGCGCTAGCGGGAGACACCGACTTCAACACCCCCGAGTGGATCGAGGCCTTCGGTTATGTCGAGGAGCTCGCCGCCCACAACTGTGTCAACGAAAGCGTCAACGCGGTTGATGACAACGAGGGCGCACAACTCTTCTTCCAGGGACAGGCAGCGATGCACGCTATCGGTTCGTGGCTCGTGAGCTGGGCGATCGATGAGGCACCCGACCTCAACTTCGACTACGTGAACCTGCCCGCAATGCCCGGTGAGGGCAACCAGGAGAGCGTCATCGGTGTTGTCACCGGTTACGTCGTCAACGCGAAGAGCACCAAGCAGGATGAGGCTGCCGAGTTCTTGGCTCTTCTCAATAGCGACGAGAACGTTCAGCAGTTCATCGGCGCCGAACTCACGCCGATGACCTTGTCGGCTGCATCGGGCGAAGACATCGACTCGCGCACCGCGTCGCTCACCGCACTGCTCGAGACCGCTCCGGCCATCGTGCTCCCGCCCGACAACGGCTACGACCTCGAGACCGCAAATGCGCTCTATGCAGCCCTTGCCGAAGTCCTGGGTGGCCAAACCTCCCCCGCGGATGCCGTTGCCGGCATCGATCAAAAATTGGGCTAACACTCTGACCCGTTAGCCTGCATGACGTGCTGGTCGTCCATCACCCGAAGGTGGACGACCAGCACTCTTTTCGAAGGATCTCCGAATGAAGCCGAACCGCGCGGTCACCCCGTATCTGTTCTTGGTGCCGGCAATGGGCGTCTTCGGGTTCGCCGTACTGTTCCCCGTCGTCATGACGTTTGCCTATAGCTTCACGGAGTGGAACGGCTACGGGGCCATGGTCTTTGTCGGTATCGACAACTATGTCAAGGCAGCCCAAGACGTGCTGTTCCGGGAATCCTTCCTGCACGTACTTATCTACATTGCCATCACGATCGTGCTTGAAGTTATAGTCGGGCTCGTGCTCGCGGGGCTCGTGAGCGTGCGCCAGCGCGGTTCTCTCTGGTTCCGGGTCGCCATCTTCACTCCCGTCATGCTTCCCATGGTTGTTGTGGCGGTGCTCTGGGCGTTCGTCTACAACAACGATTTCGGTCTGCTCAATGCCGCCCTTCAATCGTTGGGGCTCGAAGACCTCCAACGGGTCTGGCTCGGCGACACTTCGACCGCGTTAATCGCTGTGAGCGTTGTCTCTGGCTGGGTATATGCCGGTTTCTACATGACCATCTTCTACGCCGCGTTCAACCAGGTTCCCACGGAGGTCATTGAGGCCGCTCGCCTCGATGGTGCTGGCGAATGGCAGCTGTTCCGCCGCATCAAGGTTCCGATGATCCGCAACGCGATCACGGTCGCGCTCTTGCTCTGCATCACCGGCGGTTTTCAAGGCTTCGACCTGTTCTACGTTATGACGAACGGTGGCCCGTACGGTGCCACCGAAATCCCAACCACCTATCTCGTGAAGTCTGTATTCACTTTCCAGAATGTTGGCTACGGATCAGCTATGGCCGTCGTGCTGACCGTCGTCGTCGTGGGGCTTGGCTTGATCTTCACGAGAGTCAATCGCGAGAAGCCAGAGGAGGTGCGCTCATGAGTATTCAGACTCGCAACTCATCGTCAGCGCCCGCACCCGCGTCGAGGACTGGTCGCGGTATGCGCAAGCCGGCGCCTCTGCGCATCGCTGATGTTCTCTTCACCGGCGCGCTCATTCTCATCGCCGTCGTCTTCTTCTTCCCGATGCTCTGGATGGTGTTCTCCAGTTTCAAGTCGAACTCTGCGATCTTCGCGACTCCGTTTGCCCTCCCGACCGAGATCGACTTTGGCCGCTGGGTCGAGGCGTTTGAAGTCGGCCACATCGGGCAGTACGCCCTGAACAGTGTGATCGTCACGGGCGCTTCGGTGTTCGCCATCCTGCTGCTCGGTGCTGCTGCGGCGTTCTCGTTCAGCCGCTACCGCTTCCGAGGCCGTAACCTTCTGATGGGGTTACTGGCTCTCGGCTTGCTGCTTCCCCTGCAGTCGTACTTCATCGCCCAGTCCACCATGTTCACCCAACTCGCCATTACCGATACGCGGTGGGCACTCATCATCCCGTATACCGCGATGGGCTTGCCGCTCGCGGTCTACCTGCTCAAGGTCTATCTCGATGCCGTGCCCGGCGAACTATTCGAGGCCGCCCGCATCGATGGCGCTAGTGACCTTCGCATCTTCGGCTCGATCGCACTGCCGCTGCTGCGCCCGGGGCTTGCCACCGTCGCGATCTTTTCGGCACTCGCGAGCTGGAACGAGTTCTTGCTCGCCCTGCTCTACATTCAGGATGACGCGCTCAAAACAATCCCGACCGGACTCCTTGCATTCTCCAGTCGGTATGTAACCGACTATGGCTTGCTCTTCTCGGCGCTGTCGATCGTCACTTTGCCCATGATCGTGATCTACATCGTCTTCAACAAGCAGATCGTCGAGGGAATCACGGCCGGCAGCGTGAAGTAGGGCGCAGCAGGGGAGTGCTGCTTGACCGTCAGGCCTGAATAGCGGGAATGGGCTGGGCGCGCGACATGAAGCGCACCACGTTCTCGTCAACGATGATGTCACTCGGGCGAAGAGGTCGCGTGAGGTAGAGCCCTTCAAGCCTGCTGATGCGGCTCAGAGCAACATAGGTCTGGCCAGGAGCGAAAGAGCGTGGACCGAGATCCACTATCGCGCTGTCGTAGGTCTTGCCCTGCGACTTGTGGATCGTGACCGCCCAGGCCAACCGCAGCGGAAACTGGGTGAACTCGGCAACGACATCTTTGCGAAGCGCCTTGGTGCGGGCGGAGTAGGAGTATTTGAACTTCTCCCACGCGACGGGCTTCACTTCGTAGTCGCGCCCATCCACTTCGACCCAAACGGTGTCAGCGATCTTCGTGACGGTGCCGACGCTGCCATTGACCCAGCGCTGAGTGCCGCCCTCTTGAGTGTCGTTGCGCAAGAACATGACTTGCGCGCCCACCTTGAGTTCGAGTGATTCATCGGCGGGGTAGGCGCGACCGCCGAACTCTCCCGAAATCTCGGCCTTCGCCGTCAGCACCCGACCGGGGAGTCGCGCGAGCGCTGTCGCGTTGATTCGCGTGACGGTGCTGTTCGTGGTCGCCAGCGTGATCGTTCCGTCGTTGGGCGCCGGGCGTGCGCCGACCTCGTTGAGGCGGCCTGCGATTTCGGCGGTGACGCCGTTATGGCGCACGGCATTGAGCATGTATTTGAACTCATCCTCATGCTGGCGATGGATGCTCGTGAGTTCGTAGATCGTCAGGTCGGTCTGTTGCCACACGAGAGCGTCAAAGAACCAGATCGACTCGTAACGGTCTTCAAAGTAGGCACGCTCATCGGGATCACCCGGAACAGGGGCGAGTTGGTACGGATCGCCAAACAACACGACCTGCACGCCACCAAAGGGCTCTTTCTTGCGTTGGCGAGCCTGCCGAAGACTGCGGTCAATCGCGTCGAGAAGGTCAGCGTTGACCATCGAAACTTCATCGATCACGAGGGTTTCGATGGTGTTGAGCAGTTTGCGCAACTGATCGGTCTGTTCGAGCTCGTGATCCGCGATGACCCCGATCGGCAACCGGAATAGCGAATGGATGGTCTGGCCACCCACATTGAGCGCCGCAACACCGGTCGGAGCGCAGATCACAATCTGCTTCGACGTGTTGTGTGCGAGGTGATTGAGCAGTGTCGATTTACCCGTGCCTGCACGCCCCGTTACGAAGAGATTTTCGCGCGTCGTCTCGATCGCAGCAAAGACGGCTGCTTGCTCGGGCGAGAGGGTTATTTCGGACACCCAATCACCCTAATGCTGCTATCTACCGCTGCAGTGCCCGCGCGCCACAATCTGTGGTTCGTCTATCTCGCATCTCGGCGGTTTAGGATGTGTGAATGCGTCGCGAGCTTGTTACCTGGTCTATCGTGCTCGGGCTGATCATCGCTGCCTTCATCACGACGGTGCTGATCGTTAACGCGACCCTGTTCAGTTCGAGTGGCTATGTGCGCAGCTATCTCGCCGCCCTCGCTCGACACGACATGGCATCCGCTCTGCAAATCGCGGACATTGAACTAGCCGAAGACCTTGGGGCTTCCTCCGACGATGGCTCGGGCGCGACGCCCATCGACACCACCGGTGCCGGCTCCATCCTGTTGGCCGGCTCGCACGACCTCTTGCGCCCTTCGGCCCTCAGCACCATCGACGATGTCGATCTTGTCTCTCGTGAGGTCAACGCCGACGGCTCCGAAACGGTCACTTTCGTTTTCGAACTCGATGGCGATACCACCGAAACGACGTTCACCGTGCAGCGTGACGGAAGCCGTTTCGGCGTCTTTGCCGACTGGAAGTTCGTGACAGCGCCGCTCACGATCGTGCGCATCACCGTGGCCAACACTCAAGAGTTCAGCGCCAACGGTTCCGAGTTCGTCACGCCAGCGCAAGACGTTCCCGCACCGTACGTGGTGTTGACGCCGAGCAGCTTCGAAATCAGCCACTCTTCTACGTTCCTCACTGCTGACCCGATCACGGTGGCCGCGACAGAACCCGGCGGCACTGTTCGCGCTCGCCTAGAAGTTGTGGCGAATCAGGCCATGGTTGCCCAAGTGCAGCGCGAAGTGGACGCCGCGCTCGATGAGTGCGCCACCCAGGTCGTACTGTTGCCGACCGGTTGCCCGTTCGGCCAGCCCATGGCTAACCGCATCGTCACCACTCCCGAATGGAGCATGGCGAGCTATCCCGAAGTTTCGCTTGTGCCCGGCTCCGAGGCTGGCAGCTGGCTCATGCCGGCAACGGATGGCGCAGCGCACCTCACTGTCGATGTCCGCTCCATTTTCGACGGCTCGGTTTCCACCTTCGACAAAGACGTCAGCTTTGCGGCGAGTTACCTCGTCACCTTCGCGCCGGAGGACCAGTTGACCATCACGCCGCAGTACTAGTCGCCTCCAGCCGATAAACTGATGCCTCAGCGTCACGAAAGGTAGGACCGGTTGCAGTACTCCTCTACGCGGGGCCACGCCCTCGGCTCGTACACCGATGTCATCCTCGAAGGTCTTGCGAGCGACGGCGGGTTGGCCGTTCCTGGACCCCTTCCTCAGGTCGATTCCGCCCTGCTCGAGTCGTGGCGCGATCTGAACTTTGCTGAGCTTGCGACCGCGGTCATTGGCCTATTCGCGAACGACATTGCAGAAGACGATCTCGCGCGTATTTGCCGTGCCGCCTACGATCCGGCCAAGTTTTCGTCGAGTGAGATTGTGCCGGTCACCGCTCTCGGTGACGGTCTGACGCTTGTCGGTTTGTCAGAGGGTCCAACTCTTGCCTTCAAGGACATTGCCATGCAATTCCTTGGCGAGGCACTCGATTTCGCTCTCACGAAATCTGATGGCGTGCTCAACATTCTTGGTGCGACTTCTGGTGACACTGGTTCGGCCGCCGAGTATGCAATCCGCGGCCGGGAACGGCTCAGCGCTTTCATGCTGTCGCCCCTCGGTCGCATGAGCGAGTTTCAGCGGGCGCAGATGTATTCGCTGCAGGAGCCGAACATCCACAACCTTGTGGTCGACGGTGTTTTTGACGATTGCCAAGAGCTCGTCAAAGAACTGTTGAATGATCCTGAGTTTAAGCAGGCGCACAATTTGGGCGCGATGAACTCCATTAACTTTGGACGAATCTCCGCACAGATCGTCTATTACTTCTGGTCCTGGCTGCGCGTCACCGATGGCGTAGACGCGCCTGAGCGGGCTCACTTCGAGGTCTCTTTTTCTGTGCCGTCCGGCAACTTTGGCAACGTACTTTCGGGTCACTATGCGCGGATGATGGGCCTTCCCATTCGCAAGCTTGTCGTAGCGACAAACGAAAACAATGTCCTCGATGACTTTTTCAGGACCGGTATTTACCGCCCCAGAAACGCGGAAAACACGCTCGCAACGTCGAGCCCGTCCATGGATGTCTCTAAAGCATCCAACCTGGAGCGTTTCATCTTCGACCTACTCGGCAACGACGGAGAACGACTTCGCGCCCTCTGGCAGCAACTCGGCGACGACGGTTTTGTCGACCTCACCTCGCAGCAGTCGCGGTTCCGCGAAGAGTTCGGCATCGTGAGCGGCACGAGCACCCACCAGGATCGCATCAACACAATCCGGTCAGTCTTCGAAAGCACGCAGGTGATGCTGGATCCACACACCGCCGACGGTGTCACTGTGGCCCAGGCCCACGTTGAGCCCGGTATTCCGATGCTGGTCTTGGAGACGGCAAAGCCGGCGAAGTTCCCCGACGTTATCGCTGAGGCGCTTGGCAGCATTCCCACTACCGACGATGCCCACCGCACGATGCTCGACCTTCCGCAGCACCAGATTGATATGCCTGCGGATCCGAACGAATTGCGCGCGTACATCGCGGAGCACGCCCTGCACTCACGTTCCTAACCGGGAGCGTCTAGCGCTTAGCGAGCATCTCGTTGTAGGCGTCGAGTTCGGCATCCCCGTCACGGTCCGCCTTGCGGTCGTAACGCACGGATGCCCGACGATCGCTACGCGACCACATGATCGCCACGGAGATGGCGAGCGCGATGGTGGGGATCTCGCCAACGCTCCAGGCTATTCCGCCGCCGATGCGTTGGTCTTGAAGCGCGGTCACTCCGTTGTCCCAGCCCATCGCGCCGTACCAGTCGGCGAGTAGCAGTCCGGTGCCCGTCATGAGGCCTAAGCCGAAGAAGGCGTGGAAAGCCATGGTGGCGAGCAAGATGAGCAGGCGGATCGGGAACGCGGTTCGGTGTGGCGATGGGTCAATTCCGATGAGCGACTGCACGAACAGGTAACCAGAGGCCAAGAAGTGGATGATCATCCACTCGTGGCCGACATGGTCGGTGGAAGCCCAACGGAACAGCGGTGTGTAGTAGAAAACCCACAGCGAGACAACGAAAATGAGCGCTGCGACAACCGGATGCCCGATGACGGCCAGATAGCGCGAGTGCACGATCAGCAGAATCCACTCACGGGCTCCACGGCTGCCGTCAGTTCGTTTGGCGATCGCTCGCATCGCGAGCGTGACGGGTGCTCCCGGCACGAGCAGCACCGGAATCATCATGCCGAGCGTCATGTGCCCAAGCATGTGCATCGAGAACAGGTAGCCCTCGTACACGTTGACCCCACCATTGGTGATGTAGAACAGCAGCAGCATTCCCAGCACCCAGAACACGGTGCGGTAGATCGGCCACTTATCGCCGCGTTTGTGGAGGCGCCACACGCCGGCGAGGTAGAAGAAGATCGCGAAGGCGCAGATCAGCACCCAGATGAGGTCGAAGCTCCACAGCGTGAAAAGGTTGCTGGCAGAAACGGTCGGAGGCAGCGGGGAGCCGGTGAGGTAGGCCGCGGCGGAGGAGTCGGGCAAGTCTGCTGCCACGATCTCTGGAACGGGCGTCGGCGTCGCGGCTAGGGCGGCGGCGGCGCCGGAGGCCAGACCCATGAATGCGAGCTCAGCGGTGACAATCCACCAGAACCATCCGCGTTCTTTGCGGGGGCTGGCTTCGAGGCGGCCGATTGCATAGTTGCGGTACACAGCGCCAAAGAGGCCCAAGACAATGAGGGCAAACACCTTGACGAGCACGAGGATGCCGTAGGGCGACAGCAGGTTCGCCAAGTTCTCAACGCGAATTTCTGCACTCACATAGCCGGAGGCGGCCACCACAATGAAGCTCACGAGTGCGATGGTCGAGTAGCGGCGCAGCACGAGACTCAGGCGGTCTCGAGTGAGCGTGGGGCGGGCGATGGCGATCGCGAGAAGTCCGCCGAGCCAGAGGGCGGCAAAGACGAGGTGGAGGAAGATGGCGCTGGTGGCGGCGTCGTGGTCGGCGGTTCCGCCGCTGTGACCCTGCAACGCCATGGGGATAAGCCCCGCCACCGAGAGCACGAGCACGAAGACGAGGCCGCTCAGGTTGCGCACGGCGAAGCAGAGAACGGTCACAACGGCCGCTATAAGCACTGTGGCTAGCCAGGCTTGACCCAGTTCGGTCGAGGTAAGAAAGCTTGCGAGAACGTCGCCAAAGGCGCTGGAGAGGTCAATGGGCTGGTTGCGGACCGCCAAAAAGGTGAAAAACCCCGTAACGGCGGATGCCACAGCCCACACGGCCGCACCGGCGGCGGCAAAGTCGAGTGTGATGTTGAACTCGTCGCGCTTGGGGCTCATGGCAAAGACAGCGATCATGAGCCCGCCGATGGTCGCCGCAAGCCCGAGGTTCACGAAGAGCTTGGCAATCGGCAGCCCCCAGCGCACGACAGCACCAGGGTCAAGGAGGATCGGAACCGCGGCACCATCTCCGAACTGGAGACCGGCAACAACCGCAATGGCTGCAACAAGGATCAGCAGGGCGGGTCCGGCGATCCGGCTGATTCTTAGCACCCCTCAAGAGTACTCGCGGTTAAACGGGAGTTTGCCCGGCCGGGGACCCAAGCGAGCGCCCTCCTGGCCGAAAGGCGCAGGAAAAACAAAAAGGGCGACATCCCGAAGGATGTCGCCCTTTTAAAGTTGCTACTTAGCCCTTGGCTGCTGCCTTGAGCTTGCTGCCTGCGCTGAGCTTTACGCCGTGGCTGGCCTTGATCTCGATAGCTTCACCCGTCTGCGGGTTGCGGCCGGTGCGAGCCTCGCGGAAGGTGCGCTCTGCAGCCATCCATCCGGGGATCGAAACCTTGGTTCCTTCACCGACCGACTTCGAGAGTACGGAGAAGAATGCGTCAACGACGCCGGAAACGGCAGCCTGGCTCTGGCCAGACTCTGCGGCAACCGCCGCTACGAATTCAGTACGGTTTAGCGACTTGTCAGCCATAAGGTGGTCCTCCTCGGACGTAGTGCAGTTAGTTGTTCCGAAACGTTAGAAAACGTCGGAACCGCTTGGAATCTACCAGCTTGACTTGGTAATTCCGGGCAACTCGCCCCGGTGAGCCATTTCACGGAAGCGAACACGGGAAACACCGAACTGCTTGAGGTATCCACGGGGACGTCCGTCAATGGCGTCGCGACCGCGTACGCGGATCGGCGAAGCATCGCGGGGGAGCTTCTGAAGTCCGAGGCGTGCAGCCTCGCGTGACTCGTCAGTTCCGTTGATGTCGACGAGAGCCTTCTTCAGCTCGAGACGACGCTCGGCGTAACGCGCAACGATAACTTTGCGCTGTTCGTTCTTTGCAATCTTGCTCTTCTTAGCCATGTTTAGCGCTCCTCGCGGAATTCAACGTGCTTGCGAACCACCGGGTCGTACTTCTTGAGTACGAGGCGGTCGGGGTTGTTGCGACGGTTCTTGCGCGTCACATAGGTGTAGCCCGTTCCAGCAGTTGAACGGAGCTTGATGATCGGACGTACGTCCTGTGCCTTTGCCATTAGATTTTCTCCCCACGTGCAAGGAGGTCCTTGACAACGGATTCGATGCCACGAGCGTCAATTACCTTGATGCCCTTTGCGGACAGCTGAAGCGTTACGTTGCGGCGAAGCGACGGTACGTAGTACGTCTTCTTCTGGATGTTCGGGTCGAAACGACGCTTGGTGCGACGGTGCGAGTGCGAGATGTTGTGTCCGAAGCCGGGAATGGCGCCGGTCACTTGGCAGGTTGCTGCCATGGTGATACTCCTGTTCTAGTTACCGTAAGGACAAAGCCTTACCCAAGATCACTTGTCGGCACACACACTGCATTCTTCTCACACCCGTGTTTTCACACGAATTCGATCAGGGTGGGATGTGTGTACGAGAGCGGAAGATACCGCTCGATCAACGGTATATGTTACGTGCTAGAGCACGCCGGGCACAAGCCGAAAACGTCAACAATGTGATGCGGATCGGTAAAGCCGTGTTCTGCGGCCACATTTTTGGCCCACTGCTCTACGGCATCCGCCTTGATTTCCACGGTTGTTCCGCACTCGCGGCAGATCAAATGGTGGTGGTGCGAGTCGGGCGTACAGGCCCGAAAGAGGCTCTCGCCATCTTGCTGGAGCGAATCGGCGTCCCCTTCTCCCGCGAGGTCTGCCAGGGCGCGATAGACAGTCGCGAGGCCAATCGAACTGCCCGCTTCGCGCAGCGCTGTGTGCAACGACTGCGCGCTCACGAAACCCTCTGACTGGGTCAGAGCATTCCTTACCGCTTCTCGCTGCCAAGTGTTGCGCTTCATAGTGACCACTCTAACTATTTCCCCGCCGGGGTAGCTGTGATCAGTTCAGCTCCGGATGCGCGGCCCACGCTGCGGCGACCCCCACGAGCGCGGCGCGCGCCGATCACCCGGCAGACCAGGTAAATCAGGAACGAAATCGTCGTAATGTACGGACTAATCGGCAACGAGCCACCGATCGCTAACAGAACGCCGCCGGTTGCTGAAACAAAGCCGAAGATCATGCTGAGCACAGGAACCAGGCGCGGCGACGACGAAACCTGCATCGCGGCCGCAGCCGGCGTCACGAGCAATGCCATCACGAGTAATGCGCCGATGATTTGCACTGCGACAGCCACCATGAGGCCGAGCAGCACCATGAACCCGAGCGAGAGCATCCGCGAAGGAACACCGCGGGCCGCAGCAACCTCAGGGTCGAGACTGTCGAAGGTCAGCGGGCGCCAGACGACGAACAACGCCGCCAGCACGACAACACTGATCACGATCAGCAGGCCCAATTGCTCGCTATCGACCGAAATGATTTGGCCGGTGAGGAGCCCAAACTTGTTGGCACTGCGTCCGGTGTAGAGCGCCAGAAACAGGATGCCAAGGCCCATCCCAAACGGCATGAGCACACCAATAATCGAATTTCGATCGCGAGCCTTCGCCCCGAGCATCCCGATCAGAATCGCTGCAACGAGCGAGCCTGCAATTGAACCGGCCACCACATTGGCACCGAACAGCAGGGCGGCGGCGGCTCCCGCGAAGGAGAGTTCGCTGATGCCGTGCACCGCAAATGCCATGTCGCGCTGCATGACGAAAACACCAATGAGCCCGCCAGCGATTCCGAGCACCGCCGCTGCGACGAGAGAGAACCGCACGAGGTTCAGCAGCGCGCCATAGTCACTGAAATTGACGACTTGGGCCCAGAAATCTGCGAAAGTCACGCGATCTCCTCCTCATGGTGGTGGTCGCCGTGAGGGGTGCCGGCCACAATGACGCGGCCGCCCACGCGCACGACCTCAACGGGAGTGCCGTAGAGCTCAGTGAGGACCTCGCTGCGAAGCACCTCATCTGGCGTGCCGATCATGAACTTTCCGCCGGCCAGATACAGGATGCGGTCGACCATACTTAAAATCGGGTTAACGTCGTGCGTCACAAAAATGACCGCGGTGTCGTGCTCCCGGCGACGACGATCGATGAGCTCGGAAACCCCGCGCTGGTGCTGCAGGTCGAGGCTCAGTAGCGGTTCGTCGCACAGCAACAAGACTGGATCGGCCGCAAGAGACTGAGCGACCCGCAAACGTTGCTGCTCGCCGCCAGACAGCGAACCGAGGGGCTGGCCCGCGTAGTCGGTCGCACCGACGTCAGCGATCAGTTCATCGACGCGAACACGCACGCTGTGGGGGAGCGTTGGCACCCCAAAGCGGTGACCATTCACCCCGAGCGTCACGAGATCGCGACCACGCAGGGGAGTTCCAGGGGCGGCAAGTTTCTGCTGTGGAATGTAGCCAATGCAGCGATCCCCGCGGTGAACCGGATGCCCGTTCACCGAGATCGTGCCCGAATCCAGCTTCTGCTGGCCCAGAATCGTCTTCAGCAAACTCGACTTACCGGAACCATTCGAGCCAAGCACCGCGACAAACTCGCCAGGCGCAACATCGAGATTGAGCCCAGACCAGAGCGTGCGCGACCCAAAGCCGAGCACCCCATTACGGATGCTCAGCACGGGTGTTTCAGGTGCAGTGCCGTTTACGGCAACTGCTGGGGCGCTCGTCACGCGGTTGCCCTGCTCATTAAGCAAGGGCCTCCGCGAGAGCATCGAGGTTTGACGTCATCCATTCGACATAGTCTGACCCCTCGGGCAGCGTCTCGGTGAACGACACCACCGGAAGTCCCGCCTCGACAGCGGCGTCACGCACGCGTTCCGTTTCGGGGCTCGACGTCTGGTCGTTGTAGGCCAAGAGCGCGACGTGGTCATCTTCTACCAGCGCGAGCACCTCAAGAAGTGCCGACGGCGGCACATCGGTGCCTTCCTCGATCGCCTCAGTGAAATCGCTCGGGGTGTCATTGTGCAGGCCGACCGCTTGAAGCAGGTAGACGGCGACAGGTTCAGTAATAGCTACCCCCCGGCCCTCCGCAGTTTCGGCGATCGTGTCAGCCTGGGCCTCAAGATCCGCAAGGTCAGAGAGGTAACCGGCAAGGTTGGTGTCAAACATGTCGGCGTCGTCGGGGCTGAGCGAAGTCAGCTCCTCGGTGACGTGCTCGGCGATGTGCTCCATGGCATGGAAGCTGTACCAGACGTGCTCGTTGAAGCCCTCGATGTGGTCGTGGCCGTCATCCGTGCTGTGATCGTCATCGGTTTCTTCGTCGGCATGGTCTTCATCATCGAGAAGGCCCGACTCATCAACCGCGGTCACAAGAATGGCGCCTGCTCCGGCAGCTTCGTAGAGCGCTTCCGCGAAGGGGTCGTAGCCGCCGCCGTTCACGATCACGAGTTCTGCCTCAGAGACGGCGAGCTGGTCGCGCGCCGAAGCTTCGTAGCTGTGGGGGTCTTGCGCTGCGCTGTCGATAAGGCTCGTGACCGTCACGGCGTCGCCGCCGAGAGTGGAGACAAGGTCGCCGTAGACGATGGTGGAGGCAACGACAGAGATCGTGCCATCCTCCTCAACAGGAGCCTCCGTCGAGCACCCGGCAAGGGTGAGAGCGGAAACGGCAAGCACGGCGCCGGCGGTAAGGGCGCGTGGTCGGAAAGTGGTGAAGCGAGACATCAGAATGTCCTTCTAAGGCCGAAGCCAGTCGTGGTAATGAGATTCGTTATCAATAGAGTACACGATGAAGCGCTGTCGACCAATCAGGCAACATCCGTGTCTCGCCGATAACCTCAATCGTGGCGTGCAATTCGCCGCAACCGAAAGGACCGCCATGTCAACCGCCACCACAAACTGGGCAGGCAACCTCACCTACGGCGCCGAAGCAATCCTGCACCCGACCACGGTTGCTGACGTGCAAGAGCTGGTAGCCCACTGGCCCCGCGTTCGGGCGCTGGGCACTCGACACTCCTTCACCGACATCGCCGATACCCCCGGAGCGCTCATCTCGCTCTCTCAGTTCGACCCGGCGATCACGATCGATCCGTCTGCGATGACCGTGAGCGTGTCGGGCGGCACCAGCTACGGAATCCTCATCAACGAACTCGAAAAGCACGGTTTCGCCCTCCACAACACCGGGTCGCTGCCGCACATTTCGGTAGCGGGGGCCACGGCCACCGGCACTCACGGTTCCGGCGATCACAACGGCATCCTCTCCACCGCCGTCGCCGCCGTCGATCTCGTCACCGCGGATGGCTCCCTCGTGCACGTTGACCGCACTAGCGAGCATTTGCCCGCCATCGCCGTGGGCCTTGGCGCCTTCGGCATCATCACCCGGCTGACCCTCGGCATCGAGCCCAGCTACCGAGTTCGCCAAGACGTGTACCGTTTCGCGCCGTGGGAAACCGTGCTGGACAACCTCGACGAGGTGCTGGCTAGCGCCTACAGCGTGAGCCTTCTGGCCGACTTTGCGAGCCCCACCGTCGCGCAGATTTGGTTGAAGACTCGGTTAGCCGACGGTGGGGAACCAGACTTGGCATCCACGCTGTTTGGCGGTGCCTGGTACGACGACTCCGACGAAGGGCCCTCCGAGCACGTAAACCAGCGGGCGAGCGTTTCCGGCCCGTGGTCAGAGCGGATGCCGCACTTTCGACTCGACGGAGAGCCATCCAATGGCGGCGATGAACTCCAAACCGAGTACTACGTATCGCGAGAGCATGCGGTGCAGGCCTTGGAGGTGCTGCGCACGCTTGGCAGCCAGATATCGCCGCACCTGCTGATCTCCGAGATCCGTTCTGCAGCGGCTGACTCGCTCTGGATGAGCCCCGCCTACGAGCGCGACGTGCTCTGCATCGGCTTCACTTGGGCCAAGCATCCGGCTGAGGTCGCAGCGCTGCTCCCGGTGATCGAGACAGCTCTCGCCCCTTACGCACCACGGCAACACTGGGGAAAGCTCTTCCACTTTGGCGCCGAAGTTGTGCACGAGCGCTTTCCGCGCGCGGCCGATTTCCGCGCCCTTCAGCGCGAATATGACCCCGAGGGAAAGTTCTGGAACTCGTTCCTCGAGCAAAAACTGGGATCCCGCTAGCTCAGAGCTCGCAGTTTTTACTTGAGCTTCTTGCCAGCAGGAGCTGGCTTCTCTCCGTTTTCGTTCCACGTCTTCAGAATCGCCCAGCCCACGGCAGCGATCGGCACAGCGAGCACGGCTCCGACGATGCCGCCGAGGATCGTTCCGGCGGTCAACGCCACCAAGATTACCAGCGGGTGAATGCTCAGGGACTGCGCCATCACTACGGGTTGCAGGAAGTTGCCCTCCAGCTGGTTCACGAGCACCACGATTCCCAGAACAATTAACGCGACAACCCAGCCATTCGTGACTAGGGCGACAACGGCGGCCAAGATGCCCGCGACGGTGGCTCCCACGAGCGGAATGAACGCGCCGAGAAAGACGATTACGGCGAGAGGCAGCGCGAGCGGCACCTGCAAAATCAGCAGTCCGATACCGATACCGAACGCGTCGACAGCGGCCACCGTCGCGGTTCCGCGAACGTAACCACCGAGCGTGCGAACCGCTGTGTGGCCGATGCGGTGCCCACGATCACGACGCTCGCCGGTCATGGGGCGAAGGAAGAACTCCCAGATGCGGTCGCCATCTTTGAGGAAGAAGAACAGGATCACAGCGCCAAGCAGAATTCCGGTCACGACCTGAGCGGCCGCGGAGACTCCCTGGATCGCACCAAGGCCGAAGGTCGCACTCGTAACGAAGTCGACAACCGCGTTCCACGCCTCATCGAGGGCGTCCTGATCAATCGGGAACGGTCCGTCGAGCGCGAAACTCTTGAGTTGCTCGAACCCTTCAACGGCCGAGTCTGACAAGTCAGACCACTGATCCTGCACAGCGAACACGATCGCGGTGATTAGTCCGCCAAGCACGAGGATGCCGCCGAGCAAGGTGACCCACGCCGACAGTGCGCGACCGACACCGTGGCGGCGCATCCACACCACCAGCGGGCTAGCAGCCGCGGCAAGGATCAACGCGATAAGCACTGGAATGACCACGAGCTTGAGCTGCGTGAGCGCGAAAACCGTCACCGAAATAAGCGTCAGGAGCAACAACACCTGCAGAGACCGGATCGACCAAGAACCCAAACGATCGGTCCACAATTCGCGCAGTCCCAGACGGTGGGAACTGGATACCGCTTGAGCGGCAGACGATTTCTTCTTGAAGATCATTCCGCCACACTACCTACCGTTGTACCGAAATCGGTAGAGCCCCGCGACCTAGTCGAGCAGCAGAGCAGGCTCTTCCAGCACACTCGCAAGATCGGCAACGAAACGGCTCGCGACATCCCCATCGACAATGCGGTGGTCGAAGCTCGCACTGACCGTCGTAACGTAACGTGCCCGCACTTCGCCGTCGACAACCCACGGCTTCTGCTTGATCGAACCCAGAGCCACAATCGCGGCCTCGCCCGGGTTGATGATGGGCGTGCCGGTGTCCATGCCGTACGAACCGATGTTGGTGATCGTGATCGTGCCGTTCGACATTTCGGCGGGCTGCGTCTTGCCATCACGCGCGGTGATAGTGAGCTGTTCGAGAGATTTCGCGAGCTCGAGCAGGCTCAACTCTTGAACGTCTTTAACGTTCGGCACGATGAGGCCGCGCGGCGTAGCGGCAGCAATACCCAGATTCACGTAGTGGTGAACGATGATCTCTTTATCGGTCCAGCTTGAGTTCACCGTCGGGTTGCGGCGCACAGCCCAGCTCACAGCCTTGGCCATGATCAGTAGCGGGCTCACTCGTACGCCTGCAAAGTCGGTGGAGTTCTTGAGTCGCTTTACGAACTCCATGGTTCGCGTGGCATCCACGTCAGTGAAGACGCTCACGTGCGGCGCCGTGAACGCGCTGTGCACCATGGCCTTGGCGATGGCCTTACGCACGCCCTTCACGGGAATGCGCTCTTCGCGCTCGTCGCCCCACTCGGGAGTCTCGATGTTGCGGAACACGCTCGCCTGCGAAGCATGACGAATCACGTCTTCGCGCGTGGTTTCGCCGGCCAACCCTGTCGCGACGACCTCGGCGAGTTCAACACCCAGGTCTTTGGCGAGCTTGCGGATCGGGGGCTTCGCGATGATCGGGCTGGCGAATGACGCGGGCACGGATGCCGGGCGAGGCTTCGCTGCGGCGGCGGCAGCGCCAGCCTTCGCCGGCTGCCCACCCTTGCGACGACGCGAGCTGACATGCCCGCCTGTGCCATAGCCCACGAGCACAGCCCCGGGCTTGTCATCGTCGTTAGCGATAGTGGATGCCGTGTCAGCGACAGCAGCGGCAGCGTCATCCGCTGCGCTGCTTTCTGCACCAACGTCGGACATCATCCCGTGGCTTTCGTCTTCACCGGAACCGGGTGCGGTCAACTCAACTGAGCCGCCAACGGACTGCACGCTGATGATCGGAGTGCCGACCTCAACAGTCGACCCCTCCTCGACCAGCAGCTTCTGCACGGTGCCGGCAAAAGGCGAGGGGAGTTCGACGAGCGACTTAGCCGTCTCGATCTCTACCAGAACCTGGTTCACGACGATTTCGTCGCCGGGCGCAACCTTCCAAGAGACGATCTCGGCTTCAGTAAGCCCCTCGCCCACATCGGGGAGAGGAAATTCAGA
Organism: Salinibacterium sp. NK8237; assembly: GCF_015864955.1. Lineage (NCBI taxonomy): Bacteria > Bacillati > Actinomycetota > Actinomycetes > Micrococcales > Microbacteriaceae > Salinibacterium > Salinibacterium sp. NK8237. The sequence goes on from NZ_JADYWE010000001.1 coordinate 1,799,684, forward strand.
TACGGCCACGGGGGCCTCCTTCGTCAGTAGGCCAATGCCCGGTCAACAGCATCCAAGATGCGGTCAACACTAGGCAAGTACACGGATTCCAGCTTGGCAGGAGGGAATGGGGCGTCGTAACCGCTCACGCGCAGCACAGGTGCTTCGAGTGAGTAGAACGCACGCTCTGCCACGGTAGCCGCAACCTCCGAGCCCACGCTCACATTCCCGGGTGCCTCTTGAACAACAACAACGCGGCCCGTTTTTTGGGCGGATGCCACAATCGGGTCGTAGTCGATGGGGGAGAGCGATCGAAGGTCAACGACCTCGACACTCGTGCCTTCCTCGGCGGCGAGCTCTGCTGCTTGCAGCAGCATCGACACGATCGCTCCGTGACCGACGAGCGTCACTTCGGTGCCCTCACGCACTACCCGGCTGGAGTGAGTGGCGATGCCGGCCGATTCGCGGTCAACCTCGCCCTTCTGCCAGTAGCGCGACTTGGGCTCGAAGAACATCACGGGGTCGTTGCTCGTGATGGCTTCTTGAATCATCCAGTAAGCATCGTGAGGCGTAGCGGGGCTGAGCAGACGCAACCCGGCAGTGTGCGCGAAGTACGCTTCTGGGCTTTCCTGGTGATGCTCGACCGCACCAATGTGTCCGCCGTAAGGAACACGAATCACGACAGGCATCTGAAGCGTGCCTTCGTGGCGCGCGGTCAGCTTTGCCAGTTGGGAAGTGATCTGGTCGAAGCCGGGAAAAATGAAACCGTCGAACTGGATTTCGCACACGGGGCGGAATCCGCTCATGGCAAGCCCGATCGCGGTACCCACGATTCCGGACTCCGCGAGAGGAGTGTCAAGAACGCGATTTTCGCCGAACTCAGCTTGCAGTCCTTCGGTTACCCGAAAAACTCCGCCGAGCGGCCCAATGTCTTCGCCCATCAACAGGACTTTGCCGTCAGCAGCCATCGCGGCACGCATGCCCTCGTTGAGAGCCTTAGCCATCGTCATCGTTTCAGTCATTAGTTGCCCTCCTCAAACGATGCCTCGAAGTCGGCGAGCGCTGTGCGCTGTTCATCCATCAGCGGATGCGGGTCTGAGTAGACATTGTCGAACATCGTCGAGCTGGCCGGCACCGGCAACTCGGTGATGCGCTTGCGGATGTCGGCAGCGAGGTCGTCGCCCTCAGCCGCGATTTCGTCAAAGAAGGCTTGGCTCGCGCCGCGGCCCCGCAGGTAGGTGTCGAAGCGGGTGATGGGGTCACGTTGAGCCCAGAACTCGAGTTCGCTGTTGGCGCGGTATTTCGAGGGATCATCGCTCGTGGTGTGGGCACCCATGCGATAGGTGAGGGCCTCAATGAAGCGGGGGCCTTCGCCGGCACGCGCGGCATCCAGGTTGGCTTTGCTCACGGCGAAGCTCGCGAGAACGTCGTTGCCGTCGATTTGAACGCTCGGGATGCCGAAACCTTCGCCGCGCAGATAGAGCGGCGTGCGCGACTGGCGTGAGACGGGAACCGAGATAGCCCAGTGATTGTTTTGCAAGAAGAAGACTTGCGGGGTTTGGTAGCTGGCGGCGAAGACCATTGCTTCGCTCACGTCACCCTGGCTCGTTGAGCCGTCGCCGAAGTAGACCATGACGGCCGCATCGGTGTCGGGGTTGCCTGTGCCAGCACGACCTTCGAGGTTCATGCCCATGGCATAACCGGTGGCGTGCAGCGTCTGCGAACCGATCACGAGCGTGTAGAGGTGGAAGTTGTCGTGCTCCTTAGGATCCCAGCCACCGTGGCTGAGGCCGCGGAACATCGACAGGATCGTGATCGGGTCAACGCCGCGCATGAGCGCAATGACGTGTTCCCGATAGGAGGGGAACAGGTGGTCTTGGGGTTTGGCGGCGAGCGCCGAACCGACCTGAGCAGCCTCTTGGCCGTGGCTCGGAACCCAGAGGGCAAGCTGGCCCTGACGTTGCAGGTTCGCTGCCTCAATATCGAAGCGGCGCATCACCACCATGTGGCGGTGAAATTCCTGAAGAGCGTCATCACTGAGCTTGTCGACATACGGGAGGTACTGTTCGCTGGCATCGCTGTGAACGAGCGTGCCCTCGGGGGAGAGCAGCTGAACCGTCGCGGCGGTATAAGACATTCGACTAATCTAACGCGGCCAGCGTTAGATCGTTTCCCTTGAAGCGACAACCTCTTGGGCTGCTCTTAGGAGTTTCTCCACAGATTCCTCTTCGCCAACACTCACTCGGAGGCCTTCGCCGAGCGCGCGAACGACGATCCCGTGTGAGCGAAATACCTCTGCAGCCCAGTCGGTTGTTGACCCGGTGGGCAACCAGACGAAGTTGCCGTTGGGGGCGGGCACGTCCCAGCCTTGCTCTCTAAGGCCAGCAACGATTCTGTCGCGCACCGTATTAATGCGGGTCACCCGCTCCAACAATTCATCTTCATGTTCGAGAGATGCGATTGCTGCTTTCTGCGCAATCTCCGTTACCGAGAGTGGAATCGCTACCGCTCGCGCCGCATCCATCACGTATTCGGGGCCAACGGCATAGCCGATTCTGAGGCCCGCGAGGCCGTACGCCTTGGAGAAGGTGCGGAGCAGGACGAGGTTCGGGTACGTGCCGACGAGCGTCTCTCCGCACACGGCATCGGCGTCAGTCACGAACTCGCGGTAGGCCTCATCGAGAACGACGAGAACGTTCTCGGGAACTGTTGCCATGAAGTCGCGGAATTCGGCATCCGTGACAACAGTGCTGGTGGGGTTGTTGGGGCTGCAGACAATCACGACGCGAGTGGATGCCGTTATGGCGTCGCTCATAGCCGCGAGGTCGTGCCGGTGGTCGCCTTGATTCGCGATCTGCACGCTCGTGGCTCCGGCTGCCGAGACCAACAGTGGGTAGGCCTCGAAGCTGCGCCAGGCGTAAATAACCTCGTCGCCAGCGGCTGCGGCGGCGCTCACGAGTTGGGCGAGCACGGCCACCGAGCCTGCCCCGACCTGCACGCTGTCGGGGGTAACACCGAAGCGTTCAGCAATCTGCGCACGCAATACAGCGGCGGATGCGTCGGGGTAGCGGTTGATGGTGGCGGTGGAGAGTTGCGCGAGCACCGAGGGCAGCGGCTCGTAAGGGTTTTCGTTGGAGGACAGCTTGAAGGCATCCGCGGCGGCGGGCGCACCTTGGCGGTAGGGCACGATGGCGGCGATTTCGGGCCGAAGCTGTACTCGTTTGCTGGTCACATCACCAGCCTAGGGGCGCGACCGGGTGCATTAGTTTCACGCTCGTGACGATCTGCGGCCCGAATCATGCGTCTCGTTGTGCCGCAGTTCAGTGGATGGTCATTGCGGCAGTACAAACGCGTGCTGCATAGTTGTCGTATGAGAATCATCGTGCGCTTGCTGATCAACGCTCTTGCTTTGTGGCTGACTACGGTGGTTGTTGCCGGGGTCGAGATCATTCCTTTCGCCCCGGGTGGAACTCTTGAGGTCATTCTGACCTTCTTGCTGGTCGCTGCGGTCTTCGGAATTGTGAACGGAGTGCTCGGCAATCTGATCCGCATTGTTGCTTTCCCGCTGTACGTTCTGACGCTCGGCCTCCTCGCTCTTATCGTGAACGGCCTGCTGCTCCTACTCACGAGCTGGATCTCAGGTCTCTTCGGTTTCGGCCTCGTTGTTGACGGATTCTGGTGGGGAGTGCTTGGCGCGCTCGTCTTGGGTCTCATCAGCTGGTTCATCGGCATTCTGGTTCGCCCGGTAGTCGGCCGCAAGCGCTAAGGCTGCACCCGCTCGTACTCGTAACTAGTGACGGTGGTTACAGCATCCTTGTGAACGGTCGGCGTTAGGTTCGCCACAGCATCGCGAAGAAATTCACTCTCTGTACCGTCCAGGAGGCGCGCTGTTTCTCGATACTCGTCGAGTTGATGGGCTGGCGCCATAACACCGTCGGGTAGCGGACGGCCACCAAAGACCTCTCGCTCCACGATCACCGCGTGCTGATTTGATTGAATCCCCCCAGCAGCCGGAACGATGTCATCGCTGTGCTCGAAGAGGAGCGTGGGAACCGTTGGTGGGATCTTGATCTGACCCGTGTTGCCTCCGAACCCGACTAAACCGGTGACGTTGTAGTCTTCCGATTCTGCGAGCCGCGCGATGATCGCTGCCCCCTGAGAATGCCCGGTCAAAGCCACCGCGCTTTCAGCGGTAATACCGGCTTCTGCCATCGCTGCAACCACAGCGCTATACGCCGCTGCTTCCTGATCTGCAGCAAGGCTGAGATTGCTCGTGCCATCGAACGGTTGATCTGAGCCAGAGATAGCAAAGTCAACGGTTCCGGAAACGTACACCTCGAATGAGTCGTCCTCTCCGGGAAATGATGTCTTTTCTATTCGGATCTGAAACGGCGAATCTGGGGTCGGTTGGGCAATTCGATTGGCGCGTTCCTCGACAGAATGAGCGGGCTCCACGCGAGTGGTGTCGCTCTTGCTGACCAGTTGCACCGGTGTTTCTTTCAGCACCCCGGCGACACCTCCCAGCCGCTGGATCGCCCCGGCTGCGGTGGGAAGCCCCAGAACACCCGCGGCGCTCAAGACGCTCACTAGTGATGGCGGTAACCCTGCGGCTCCGGCCAAGAACTCATCGGCATTCATCACACCGAAGCGAACAGCGAGCACATAGGCCGGATCGCTGATGAGTTCGTTGAGTTCAGCAGTGAACTTTTCGCTGACGAACACGTCTGCTGGATTACGGCCCGTCACGAGAGCTGCTGCTGTTATCCCCAACAGAATCGGCACCGCTGTCACCGACAAAGCCAACACTGCGGCGTGCGTCGGGAACAAGAAACCGAGCCACGCCGCGGCATCGGCCGTGATCTTGCGAGAAACTCCCTCGGCGAAGGCCTCGGCCAACCCGTAGCTGTCGGCAGCGAATCGCACGAGATTGCCTAAGTTTTCTGCGCGCCAAGCGACCCTCTGGAGATCGGCATACGCATAGTCGAGGTCATCCTCGGCGCGGGCGGCAGCGGTGGGGATGCCGAGCGTCTCCAATTGGCTAATGGTGAGCCGGGCATCCACCATCTGAATGGCACCGGCGATGTCCCGCGTCATTTCGGCCGTGCGCTGGAGTGCGCCGACAGCAACGAGCATTTCCTCCGTAGATACCGAAACACTGCCACCACCGGAGATGATGAGTTCATCCGACATAGGAGCCCATCTGCTGAAGCGCCAACATCGTTCGATGTTCCGCCGTCTCGACCAAGGTTCGTGCTCGCGCTAGGTCGCGGTGCAGCTCAAGCACCCCGGAATCGAACAGCTCTTGGGCCGGGCCGCGCCAGTCGATGCCTGCGTGGGGGAGTAGCTCCCGCACAGAGCTGAGCCGTTCAATAATCATGCGGAGCTGTCGGGCTTGAAATTCAAGTGCGACACGGGCAGTCGCATCTAGAGGTGTAGTCAATGGTCGCCTTTCGATGTCACAACTCTCGCCAAACACCGCCCCACGCACTGGTTGCCAGCTCGCATCGGGGAAGGGAATACGTAGACCAGCGCTGTTGAGGAGGTGAAACTGCGACAGAATGAAGCATGACTTTCGAGCGAGCATCCTCAGACTCGACTGCCTTTAGGGTCTGTTTCGTCTGCACCGGCAACATCTGCCGCTCTCCGATGGCCGAAACAGTGTTTCGAGAGCTCGTTGCTCAAGCTGGCCTGCAGGACCGCATCGCGGTTACTTCCGCTGGTACCGGTGACTGGCATGTGGGGGAGGCCGCCGACGATCGCACCATCAATGCCCTCGCAGCACGCGGCTACAATGGTTCTGGGCATCGCGCCCGCCAGTTCGACCCCGAATGGTTTGACAAGTTCGACCTCATCGTCGCGTTCGATCGAGGACAGGAACGAATTCTGCGCACGTGGGCACCCAACGATCAAGATCGGTCGAAAGTGCAGCCCATGTTGAGCTTTGACAACGAACTCGCTCCTCTTGTCGATGTGCCAGACCCCTACTATTCGGATGCCGCACTCTTCGATCGTGTCCTCGGCATGATCGAGAAAGCGTGCGGTTCACTATTTCGTCAGATCACGCCAGGCATCACAGCACCAACCCCCAACAACTAGGGAGCCCCATGAGCCCGTTGCCCGTTCAACCACTGAGCCCCCTCGATGGCCGCTACCGGCCTGCCGTTTCGGCGTTGGGGGAGTACCTCTCGGAGGCAGGCCTCAACCGGGCCCGCGTGCATGTTGAAGTCGAATGGCTGATTTTCCTCACGAGCAAGAGCCTGTTCGGTTCGAGCCCGCTGAGCGCCGACCAGGTCACCGCCCTGCGCGCCTTCGCCACCGATTTTGGCCAAGAGCAGATCGATGAACTCGCTCGCCTCGAAGCCACCACCCGCCACGACGTCAAGGCCGTCGAGTACCTGGTGCGCGCCAAGCTCGACGAGCTCGGTCTCAACGCGATCGCTGAACTCACTCACTTCGCCGCCACCAGCGAAGACATCAACAACCTCTCCTACGCACTCACCATCTCGGATGCCGTGCGCGAAGTCTGGCTGCCCAAGTTCCGTATCGTGCTCGATGCGCTTCGCGCGCAGTCCGAGCTCATGCGCGACAACGCGATGCTCGCTCACACCCACGGTCAGCCGGCGACGCCGACCACCATGGGCAAGGAGTTCGCGGTCTTCGTGTACCGTCTCGACCGCATCCTGACTCGCATTGAGGGCATCAGTTACCTCGGCAAGTTCAGCGGAGCGACAGGCACGTTTGCTGCTCACCTCGCTGCAGACCCCGAGCAGAATTGGCCTGCCCTCTCGAAGGAGTTCGTGGAGTCCCTCGGGCTCGACTGGAACCCGCTGACCACGCAGATCGAATCGCACGACTGGCAAGTGGAGCTGTACCAGGCCACCAGCCACGCGAACCGCGTGCTGCACAACCTCTGCACTGACGTGTGGTCGTACATTTCGATGGGCTACTTCCGCCAGATTCCGCAGGCGGGCGCAACCGGTTCGTCGACGATGCCGCACAAGATCAACCCGATCCGCTTCGAGAACGCCGAAGCCAACCTCGAGCTCTCGAGCGCTCTTCTCGAGTCGCTCGCTCAGACTCTCGTGACTTCACGACTTCAGCGCGACCTCACCGACTCCACGACGCAGCGCAACGTGGGTGTCGCTTACGGTCACTCGCTGCTCGCTCTCGACAATATCCAGCGCGGCCTCAAGGAGATCGCCCTCAATCCTGTTGCTCTCGACGCTGATCTCGACAGCAACTGGGAGATCCTCGGCGAGGCCATCCAGACGGTCATTCGCGCCGAGGTTACCGCTGGCCGCAGCACCATCAGCGACCCCTACGCCATCCTCAAGGAACTCACGCGCGGCAAGCGCATCAACTCCGTCGACCTCACCGAGTTCATCTCGGGGCTCGACATTGGTGCGGATGCCAAGGCTCGCCTGCAGGCGCTCACGCCGGCGACCTATGTCGGCCTTGCCAGCTCGCTCGTCGACTACCTCGGCGACACCAAGTAGTTGCTCTGCAGAAGGCCGGTCTCTTCGCGGAGGCCGGCCTTCTGCGTCCCCCCGCTGCCTTCGGCACAGACCCCTAGTAGTACACGGCCAGTGCGCCGTTGGGGCCATCAATGACCTGCACCGGGGTATCGAAAATCTGGGTGAGCACAGCATCCGTCATGATCTCCCCTGGAGCACCGAACTCGACTACCTGGCCGTTCTTGACCGCACAGATGTGGTCGGCGTAGTGCCCCGCAAAGTTGATGTCGTGAAGCACGATGATGATGGTGCGGCCGAGTTCTTGAGCGGCCCGCTTGAGGTGCTGCATCATCTGAACTGAGTGCTTCATGTCGAGGTTGTTGAGGGGCTCATCGAGCAGCACGTATTCGGTGTCTTGCGCGAGCACCATGGCAACGTAGGCGCGTTGGCGTTGCCCACCCGAAAGCTCGTCGAGGTAGCGGTCTTGCAGGCCCTCAAGGTTCAGAAAGTTGATGGAGTTGTTGATCGCCACCTCATCCGCTTCGGTCAGTCGCCCTTGCGAATACGGGAAGCGACTGAATCCCACGAGCTGACGCACCGTGAGCCGGGCGATGAAGTGGTTCTCTTGCCGCAGGATCGCGATGATCTTGGCGAGGTCTTTCGACTTAGTCTTCGCGACGTCGTAGCCCGCGACCTCGATGTGACCGGAGTCGATCCCAAGCAGGCGGCCAACCATCGTTAGCAGCGTGGATTTGCCCGCACCGTTCGGGCCCACCAGTGCGGTGATTCCGCCCTCGGGAATCGTGAGGTCGACGGGACCAATGGTCACATCGTGCCCGTAGCTTTTGCCCACATTGCTCAGGGTGATCACAGTCGTCCCTTTCTCAGTATGACGATGAGGAAGACGGTTCCTCCGACAAGTTCAACGATGATCGAGACCACTCCTTGGGCGTAGAACAGGTTCTTCATCACGAAGTACGCGCCGCCCAAGACCACGAATCCGGCCAACACCGCGATCGGGAAGATATGGCGATGGTCGTAGGTGTCCGCGAATTGATAGGCGAGCGTCGCGACCAGGAAGCCAAAGAAGGTCATCGGGCCGACGAGTGACGTGGAGACCGCCATCAGAATCGATACGAAGAACAGCACGCGCATGATCTCGAAGCGGTAGCTGATTCCTAAGTTGGTGGCGGTGTCAGAACCCAGGGCGACGATATTGAGGCGTCGGCCCTGCGAAAGCAGGAAGGTTCCGGCCACCAGGCAAAGCACTAGCGAAATCGGCAGGTAGCTGGCATCCGCATTGGAGATGGACCCGAACAGGCGGGCCGTCAGGATGTCGAACTCACTGGGCGTGAGCAGGCGCTGCATGAACGTCGAGACTGCTCCCAGCCCGCCGCCGATCACAATGCCGACCAGCAGCATGATCTGCAGGTTGCCGTACTTTCCCGTGAGCAACCAGCCGTACAGCAGCAGCGAGAGCCCCACCATTAGGGCGATCTGAAGCAAGAACTGGGGGAGACCCTGCAGGGCGACGATGCCGCTGATACCCAAGAAGTACACCGCAGAGGTCTGCACCGCCACATACAGCGACTCGAAACCCATGATGGATGGCGTGAGAATCCGGTTGTTCGTCACCGTCTGAAAACTCACGGTTGCAATCGCCTGACAGAAGGCCACGACCGCAATCACGATCACGTTGGTGGCGCGCAGCTCAGCGATGAGCCAGAACCCTTCCGTACCCACCGGCATCGGGTTGTTCCAGGCGAGCAGGCCAAACCCGATCGCCAGAGCAAGCACGCTCAGGATGCTGAGGAGCGTCCAGTAGCGTCGTCGAGACCGCGCGGTGGGGAACGGCCCCGTCACGCCCGGCGAGCCAGCGGCGATAGTCGGCGTCTCCTGCGCATCCACGGGACTATGCACGACGGCGCTGCTTCAACAGGAGGGCAATGAAGACGATCGCACCCACGACGCCCAAGATGAGCGACACGGGAACTTCGAACGGCATGATGATCGTTCTCCCGACGATGTCGCATACGGTCACGATGGCGATGCCGAGCAGGCACACCCAGGGGAGGTTGCTGCGCAGGTCATCGCCGCGGAACATCGACACGATATTCGGCACGATGAGCCCGAGGAACGGGAGGTTGCCGACGACGACGGTCACTACCCCCGTTGCTACAGCGATCAGTCCGGTGCCCAACAGCAAGATCTGGTTGTAGTTGAGACCAACACTGGTCGCGATGTCTTGCCCCAAGCCTGCGACGGTGAGTCGGTCAGCGAAGATAAAGATCACAATGACGACCACGGCGACGATCCACAGCGGCTCGTACTGACCGCGAATCACCGAGGTGAAACTGCCAGCGAACCACACGGCAAGGCTCTGCAGGCTGTCTGTCGCCAGCGCTACATACGTCGAGACTGCGCCAACAACGGATCCCAACATGATGCCGACGATGGGAACGATGAGCGACGACCGCAGTGTCACCCGGCGCAAGAAGAGAAAGAACACCGCGGTTCCGATAAATGCGGCAAGCACCGCGCCGCCCATGCGGGCAAGGATGGTCGCACCCGGGAAGAGGATCGTCACCGTCAGCAAACCAAGGCCCGCCCACTCGGTGGTTCCGGTTGTGGTCGGCTCGACGAAACGATTCTGGGTAAGCAGCTGCATCACTAGTCCGCTCATGGCCATCGCCGCTCCGGCGAGCACGAGAGCGACGGTCCGCGGTACGCGCGTGATCGCGAACATCTGCTGCCCGTCATCCGCCCCAAAGATGTCGTAGACGCCGGTGAAAAGTGAGACCACCAGAAGAAGTGCCACGCCAACGGCAGCAAGAATTAGCTTTCCGTCGATAAGGCTGGCAGCCTTCGCGGCCCGCCGTGGAGCTAAGAGTGAAGTCATCCGGTTACGTAGGTGTTCCTCGTAGTGGGCGATACCCGTTCAGCGCTGCACCCGCCCGCAGTGGGTCAGATGCAGCGCCGAACGGCGAGACCGATGCTAGTTGCCGGCTTCTAAGGCGTCAGCAAGAGCGTTGAAGAACTCTGTGTAGGTCTGGATGCCTTCGTTCAGATAGGTGTCTGCCGGCATGTACACGAGGTTGTCCTCTTGCACCGCGGTGACACCGGCGAGTGCCTCGGAGTTTTCGAGAACTTCACTGCCCTGCACGTAGGTCGGGTCATCGGCGAGAATCGCGGCGTCCCGGTCCATCACAAGGATCCAGTCCGGGTTCGAGTCGGCGATGGCTTCAACCGAAATGTCGTCGCCCTGGTGGTCTTCGCTGCTGTCATCGACTTCAAGAGCTGCGGTGAAGTCGAAGATGTCGAAGAGCGGGCCTAGCGTACGGCCGACGCTGGGGGCCGAGTAGCCGATCTCGCCACCGGACGTGATGACGGCCATGACGGAGTCATCGGAGTCGTAGGCTGCGTTCACTCGCTCGATTGCGGCGTCAAGGTCAGCGTTGAGCTGAGCGGCTTCGGTCTGCTTACCGAAAATCTCGCCAAGGACAGTGGTTTGGCGCTTCAGCTCATCGTCGAAAGGCTCGCCTTCACGGGGGTCAAGCTCGACGATCGTGGCATCGGGCACTAGCTTGGCGAAGTCGTCGTGGAACTGCGCGAAACGCTGTCCGTTAATGATGACCTCGGGCTGGGCGACAACGATGGCCTCGAGGTCGGGCTCACCGTGGTTGCCCAAGTCGATGATCGAGTCATCCTCGGTGTAGGGGTTCGTGCTTGGCATGAGGGCGACGGCACCCGCGCTGAGCTCGATGCCCCAGGCTGCGAGCGTTTCGAAAGTACGGTTGTCGGTGGCGACGACTGACGTCAACGGGGTTTCGACTGACTGGGCGCCGTTGTTGTCTTCGAATTGAACAGTCGCTTCCGCGGCGCTGTCACTTGAATCTGCAGTTTCGGTCGCTGCGGTGCTGCAGGCGGTCAGTGCCAGAGCTAGCACTCCAACGAGTGCTCCGTGCCGAGTGCGTGAGAATTTCATGGTGTCCTTATGTTCGGGCGACCAGATACGGTCAGGCGTAAAAACGCAACACTCGCTGCAGCGAGTGTTGCTTAGGTAAGCCTAACCTTAATAATCACTGAGCGTCAAAGGAACCATGAGCGGATAGCGCCGCAGCCGGCGCGCGACAGAGACGCCCGAGAGAGCGCCTCACGCGGGCCGTTACCGCGTCGCCAAATCACACCGATCGGCTAGCGCCCTGGGGCAGTGCGGCAGAGTCGAGAATGAAAACGAGCGGCGCTGGGATTTCTAGTGCGAGGCGTCGCGGTCCTGCTCATCCATGTCAAGAAGTTCGTCTTTGTCGGGACGCACGGCGAGCACGAGCATCGCAATAACGACAAGCGAGACGATGAACGCGACCCCGGTGAAGATCAGAGCGAGCATCAGCTCACGAGTCGACATGAACACCACGAGACCGGCGAACAGCCCGAAAATCGCAGAAAGGCCGAGAATTTCAGCTGGACGCGTGCGGTCACGCTTATCTGGGGAGGCCACTATTCTTCTTTCTCTTGCACGGCTGCGGTAACGACGTCATGATCAGTTCGACTCCACTTGAGCGAGAGCGCCGCGATCACTAGGTACACACCAAGAATGGCCCAATAAGCTCCAAGAAGACCGACCACCACAATGGATGACGTGAGCTCGCGGTCGATTCCGTCGGGTCCGGTGTAGGGCTGGCTGAATCCCGGTGGCACGAGCAGCACGACGAGCGCGAGTAGCGCGGTCAGCCCGCCGACGAAAATCCAGTCGCGGGATGAGGCGTCGCGGCCCCGGCTGCGAAGCCCGAGGTAGAGCTCAAGGAAGCCGGTGATCGCGGCAAACGCGGTCAACAGGAAAACGAAGTAAGCCTGCCCGCCATCGGAGGCAATGAACGCCGCGACTGCGGTGGCGATGGAGAGTGCGCCCTGCGTGATCGTGAGATTGCGGGCGATCCCATGGTGCCGTGAAAGCACGCTTGCGGTCAGGAGCACAGCACCGACGATGAGGGTGAAGCTCGCGAGGGTCACTAGGCCCAGACGCGACGAGTGGTCGGCGGAGAAGGTAATGACAATGGCCAGAACGATGGCGGGAATAGCGCGAGCTAGCGGCACGTACCACGCAGTGGATGCCGGCAGCGGCTCAGCGTGAGCACTAGTCAAGCGATCGCCTTCTTTCTCAACAAGCGGATGCTTCTAGTGTAGGCCGCTTGTGGCAGTCCCCTGTCGGAGACGCCGGCCAAACGCGCTTACGACCCTGGCGGCAGATCGACGAAGCGCGAGAAGTGTCCGTGGAAGCCCACGGTGACGGTGCGGGTCGGCCCGTTGCGGTGCTTGGCAATGATCAGGTCGGCCTCCCCGGCGCGGGGGCTGTCTGCTTCGTACGCGCTTTCACGGTGAAGCAGAATCACCATGTCGGCGTCTTGCTCGAGCGATCCCGATTCACGAAGGTCGGAGAGCGCTGGCTTCTTGTCGGCTCGCTGCTCAGGTCCACGGTTCAGCTGGGAGATAGCAATAACGGGAACTTCAAGTTCTTTGGCGAGCAACTTGAGCGCACGCGAGAATTCGCTGACCTCTTGCTGACGGGATTCGACTTTCTTACCGCTCGTCATAAGCTGCAGGTAGTCGATGATGACCATGCGCAGGCCAACTTTTTGCTTAAGTCGACGACACTTAGCGCGAATCTCCACGAGGGTCATGTTGGGGCTGTCATCGATATACAGCGGAGCATCATTAATGCGACCACGCGTCTGAGCGATCGTGGTCCAGTCGTTGGCATGCACCGAACCCTTACGCATGTGCTGCAACGGAACGCTGGCTTCTGCCGAAAGCAGTCGCATAGCGATTTCGCTTCGACCCATTTCTAGCGAGAACACAATCGATGGCAAATCATGGTGAATGGATGCTGCGCGAGCGAAGTCCAAACCCAGCGTCGACTTACCGATAGCTGGTCGCGCGGCCAAAATGATCAGCTGCCCGGGGTGTAGCCCGTTGGTGAGTTCATCGAGCTCAGCGAATCCGGTGGGAACACCGATCATCTGACCGTCGCGGCCGCGAGCCGCTTCGATTTCATCGATTGCGCTCTCGACCGCGGTCGTGAGGGGCACGTAGTCTTCGGTTTCGACTCCGCCGGTTACGGAGTAGATCTCGGCCTGCGCGTTGTTGACGAGGTCGAGCACTTCGCCTTCGCTGGCATAACCCATCTGTACGATGCGGGTGCCTGCTTCAACAAGGCGGCGAAGAACAGCCTTTTCGGTGACGATCGTCGCATAGAAGCCGGCGTTGGCTGCAGTCGGAACGATGCCAGTGAGCGTGTGAAGGTACTCGACTCCACCGGCGCGGGAAAGTTCACCCGTCTTTGTTAGCTCATCGGTGACAGCGATAACGTCGGTGGGCTCGCCGTGCGAGTACAGGGTGAGCACGGCGTTGAAGATGGTCTCGTGCTTGGGGACGTAGAAGTCGACTCCGCGCACGGTCTCGATAACGTCGGCGACGGCATCCTTGCTCAGGAGCATTCCACCAATAGCGCTCTGTTCGGCGAGGAGGTCGTGGGGAGGTACGCGATCACCGCGTGAGCTGCCTCGCGATTCGCCGGCTTGGCGCTCGTCGCCCGAAAGGCCTAGATGCGCGATCGACATGGTTTTCCTCCTAGTGGGGCATCTCTATTTATACGAGTAGCCCCTGACACTCGGGCGGGCTCCTCACTGGGACCCGCTCCAAGGCTGCTTTACCCTACGAAGCAGAATCAACTACCCACAACTGGGGATGTGTATAAACCTGTGTACAACTCGGGCGAAACGCCGGGTGCTGTGTGAACAACCTGTGGAAACATCTGTGGAAACAGCGGCACATATCTCGCAAATCTCCGGCCTGACCTGCACTTTTAGTTTTCATACACAGTGTGCAAAAACATGCCTAAACCAGAGATTGAGGGTTCCGTATTTTTCGTAATCCTGTGCATAAAAGGCTTGACAACAGTGCTTAAACAACAAGGACGACGAGCCGCCTGGCCCGCCGTCCTTGTGATGAAACAGTTACTTGCTAGCAACCACCTGAAGGGTGATCGTTGCAACGATGTCGTCGCGCAGACGAATCGTAGCTTCGTGATCTCCAACAGTCTTGATCGCCGACGAGATTTCGATCTTGCGCTTGTCGATATCGCCAAGTCCTGCAGCGGCAACAGCGTCAGCCACGTGAGCGGGCTTGACTGAACCGAACAGACGGCCTTCGCGACCAGCGGTAACGCTGAGCTTGACCTTGGTCGCCTGGAGGCGAGCCTTGAGGTCCTGAGCTTCTTCAAGCGTGGCGTGCTCGCGCGATGCGCGTGCTGCCTTGATGGACTCGACCTGCTTTTCGCCACCACGAGTCCACGCCACGGCAAAGCCCTGGGGGATGAGGTAGTTACGAGCGAAGCCGTTCTTTACGTCTACAACGTCGCCAGGCGCGCCGAGACCAGTCACTTCGTGAGTGAGGATGAGCTTTGACATGTCGGTGGCTCCTTAACGGCCTGCGCCGGCGTAGGGCAGCAATGCCATCTCACGGGCGTTCTTGACGGCCGTGGCGATGAGACGCTGCTCCTGAACGGAAACACCGGTGATACGACGGGCGCGGATCTTTCCACGCTCGGAGATGAACTTGCGAAGCGTAGCGACATCCTTGTAGTCGATAACGCCTACGCGGATCGACTTGGCTGGTGCGGCGTTCTTGCCGTCCTTGCCTTTGCGGATGGGCTTGCGGCGGTCGCCGCTGCTCTTTCCTGCCATGAGTGTTACTTCTTTCTGTAAATAAGACTGATCGTCGAGTGCCTAGAAAGGCGTCTCGTCGGAGTAGTTACCAGGGGTGTTCCATACGTCGCCGGATGAGGCTGCAGGAGCGCTAGCTGCCCACGGCTCTTCCTTTGCCTGGCCGCCGCCACCGTTGTTCTGCTGAACTCCACGAGGAGCCGAGCTGTCACGGGGGGCGCGGGTGATCTGCGTCGTTGCATAACGGAGGCTGGGACCGATTTCGTCGATCTCCAGTTCCATGCTCGTGCGCTTTTCGCCCTCTTTGGTTTCGTAGGAACGCTGACGAAGGCGACCCTGCGCAACAACGCGGGTTCCCTTGGTCAGTGAGCTGGCAACGTGCTCGGCGAATTCACGCCAGCAGGAAGCGCGGAGGAAAAGTGCTTCTCCGTCTTTCCACTCGTTGGATGCTCGATCGAAGGTGCGCGGCGTAGAGGCAATGGTGAAGTTAGCTACGGCAAGTCCGCCCTGCGTGTAACGCAGTTCGGGGTCCGCCGTGAGGTTCCCCACGACCGTAATGACTGTTTCGCCGGCCACGGTTACTTAGCTTCCGCTTCAGCCTTGGCTTCGTCAGCAGGAGCAGCAGGTGCGGCAGGAGCGGCAGGTGCCGGAGCAGCCTTTGCTTCTTCGGCAGGAGCCTTGGTTGCGGCTGCA
The DNA here is from genome assembly GCF_015864955.1 of Salinibacterium sp. NK8237. Taxonomy (NCBI): domain Bacteria; kingdom Bacillati; phylum Actinomycetota; class Actinomycetes; order Micrococcales; family Microbacteriaceae; genus Salinibacterium; species Salinibacterium sp. NK8237. The sequence goes on from NZ_JADYWE010000001.1 coordinate 1,815,531, forward strand.
GGAGTCTTTGCTGGAGCAGCAGCCTTGCGGGCGGCCTTCTCTTCAGCAACCTTCTTGGCAGCAGCTACCTGAGCGAACCCAGCTTCTGCACGCAGCACCTTGGTGCGCATAACAGCTTCGCTGAGTGAGAGTTGGCGGTCGAGCTCGTCTGTTGACTTGCTCTCTGCGGTGAAGTTGACGACGGCGTAGATGCCTTCGGTCTTCTTGTTGATCTCGTAGGCCAAACGACGGCGACCCCAAATATCGATGTTATCGATGGTGCCACCGTCATTGCGGATGACATTGAGGAACTTGTCGAGACTGGGAGCCACGGTGCGTTCGTCGATCTCTGGATCGAGGATGACCATGAGTTCGTACTGATGCGTCACAAACCCACCTCCTTCGGACTTAAACGGTTACAGACGGTCTGTAACAGGAGGGTGTTGACGTTCATCCGACGGCCTAAGGGCAGTCAGACAACCTGCCCAGTGTAGTTGCTTGGCACCCTAATACTCAAGGTGAGAAGAAAAGCCGCTTTCGCTAGCGGGCGTCTACTGGCGGGCAGCCCACCACGCGCGCAATCGCTTCTCTGCTTCCTCATCGCCGAGCGGTCCCTCATCAAGACGCAGGTCGAGCAAGAACTTGTACGCCTCGCCCACATCGCGACTGGGCTTGAGGCCGAGGATCGCCATGATCTGCTCACCGTCAAGATCGGGACGAACTGCAGCAACTCCCTCTGCCTCAGCGATAGCCGCGATGCGGTCTTCGAGATCGTCGTAGGCAAAAGACAGTCGGTCGGCCTTGCGCACATTGCGCGTGGTGACATCCGCCCGCGTAATGATGTGGAGACGTTCGAGTTGGTCACCGGCATCCCGAACGTAACGGCGCACGGCCGAATCGGTCCAGGCGCCCTCGGTGTAGCCAAAGAACCGTAGATGCAATTCAATAAGGCGCGCCACCGACGTGATGGTCTCCTTGTCGAAGCGCAGTGCACGCAAACGCTTCGTCGCGAGCTTCGCTCCCACAACATCGTGGTGGTGGAAAGTAACAACGCCGCCGCGCTCGATTTTGCGGGTCGATGGCTTTCCAATGTCGTGCAAAAGCGCAGCAAGACGCAGAATCAGGTCGGGGCCTTCAATGCCGGGGCGACTCTTTTCAAGATCGATCGCCTGACGCAACACTGTAAGGGAGTGTTCGTAGACGTCCTTATGGTGAGCATGCTCATCCACTTCAAGCTTCAAGGCGGGCACTTCAGGCAACACTTGGTCGGCGAGGCCGGTTTCGACCATGAGGCGGATGCCCGGCACCGGGTCATCCGTCTTCAACAGTTTTGTCAACTCATCGCTGACACGCTCAACGCTCACGATGTCGAGGCGTGGAGCGAGCTGCTTCATCGCTGCGACAGTCGCGGGGGAGACCGTGAAACCAAGCTGCGACGTAAACCGTGCGGCACGCATCATCCGCAGCGGGTCATCACCAAAGGAGACCTCGGGGGAGCCCGGCGTTGTCAGCGTCTTGCTGAGGAGATGTTCCACGCCTCCCCACGGGTCGACGAGAACGCGCTCAGGCAGCCGAAGAGCCATCGCGTTCACGCTGAAGTCGCGACGCTCCAGATCTTTCTCGAGAGAATCACCGAACGCGACAACAGGCTTGCGGGTCGCACCGTCGTAACTATCGGCACGGTAGGTCGTAATCTCAACCGACTCACCATCGATGCGGGCAGCGATCGTGCCGAAGTCACGGCCGATATCCCACTGCGCTTCTGAAATCGGCTTCACCATGCGCATGATGTCATCGGGCATCGCATTGGTGGCAAAATCGAGATCGGTGACCTTGCGACCCAAGAACGCATCCCGCACCGGTCCACCCACCAGGGCGAGTTCGAAACCTTCAGCAGCGAAGCGCGCCGATAAGGTGGCTACGGGTTTAGAGTCGGCAAGCTTTCCGAGACTCTCGATCGCGTGGGCAACACTCTCCATGATGCGACTAGTTTCGCACGAGCAACGAGTTCAATTTGTCCCCAACCGCGCAAAGCACCCACCATTCAGACAAGGACGAATAAACTCACACCATGCTGGCCACGCGAGAGTACGGGGTAATCCCTTGCCCATAAGAGTCTTTAGTGCCGCTCTGGCGCTCGGTCTCGGGCTCACTCTTGCCGCGAGCGGAGTCAGCGCTGCGCCCACTGTCAGCAGTGTTCCGGCCCTGACTACGGCATCCGCGGCTACCGACGTTGCCATCATTGCTCCGTTGACGGTTCCCACCGGCAGCGGCGGCCTTCTCGACGCAGACACGCTCGCTGACTACACGGAACCTCTCGGTCTTCTCACGCGCGAACTAGATGCCATGGCTGGTAAGCCCGTGGCAATCGCGGTTGATCCGATGATTGTGGCTTCAATTCGCGTGCTCGGCACAAGTGCTCCCGACTCGGCGAGGGAGTGGCTTGAACGACTCTCGCTCATCAGCAATGAGATCGTTCCTTTGTCCTACGCGAATGCGGATGTCACCTTGGCAACCCAGTCGGAGCTGGGCGCCACGGTAGAACCCATCTCCTTCGACTTCGCTCTCGACTCGGCCAACTTCGCGGTGAGTAACACTCCGGTGCCTACGCCTGCCTCGACAGCTACCGCGCAAGCGGAGGACCCGAACGCGATTCCAAGTTTCCCCACTACGGAATCCTTGCTTGCCTGGGACTACGAGATCGACGGTTTTCTTCTTCCCCGCACGGACACGGTTGTTGCGAGTGATCTGGCTGCGTTTTCCGATAGTGGTTACAGCACGATCGTTCTGTCGTCGACGAACGTGTCTCGAGAAGCCGGTGCCGGCTCAGTAACCACCATCGATGGTGTTACCGCACTCGTGAGCGATACAACTGCCTCTGCAGCAATGGATGACGCACTCGGATCCACCCTCGACCGCGACGTGACTGCCGCCGAAACGGCACTCAGCCAGGCCGTGCTGAACGCCGGTTCTAACCAAACGGCCGACACTGCATCCGTGCTGATTACGATCGATCACTCACTAGAACTCAGCTCGGCGAGACTGGATGCCGCACTCGCCACGATGACGGCCAGCCCTTCAATCACGATGGTGAACCTCAGCGAACTAGCGTCGACCGAGGCCACTGCGGCAACAATCAATGACACGCCTCAGCCTGAGTCCCGCATCAGTGATGTTTCACGACTGTTCGATGCGGCGAAGGCGGAACGCAGCTTTTTCTCGATCGCCGCTGATCCTGAAGCTCTTATCGCCGAACGCCGGCTTGCATTGCTCGATGTGCTTGGCACCGTGTACACCGAGGATTCCGAGGATTGGCTCACTGAAGTCAATGAATTCTTGGTCGACTCCCGCGACCTGCGTACTTCAGTCACCGTCGTCGAGGCCAGCAACTTTCTGGTTCTTGCCGACAACGGATTCCTTCCCGTATCGGTCAGCAACAATCTTGGCCAGGCCGTCACCGTTTTCATTACGGTCGACCCACGAACCGGCCTCCTCGCGGTGGGGGATAGCCGAGTAAAGCTGACGATCGAACCCTATTCTCAAGCCAAGGGCGAGATCCCGGTGCAATCGTTGTCGAACGGGGTCGTGGATGTCGAAATCAGCCTCAGCAGCACCACTGGCCTGAAGGTCGGCTCCACCACGATCAGCGAGATCAACGTGCAGGCAGGATGGGAGACTCCCCTCGTGCTTGCGTTCGGCGCGCTTGTAGTCGTCATTTTTGCGGTCGGATTCGTTCGCAGCATCGTTCGCCGTAGAAAGCCGGCAAATGACTAACCGCTCCGATCCCGACGCCACGCCAGCGCCCGGGGTTTCCCTGCCCGCCACCGGTCTGCCCAAGGTCACGAACTCCACGATCGGGCGTGCGAGCGCGCTTCTCGCTTCGGGAACCTTGGTCTCTCGCATCCTCGGTTTCCTCAGCGCAATGGTGCTCGCCAACACTCTGGGGTTGTTCGGCACGAGCGATACGTATGCCATCGCTAACCAGCTTCCCAAAGCGGTCTATGCCATCGTGGCTGGTGGCGTTCTGAGCGCGGTCATTGTTCCGCAGATCGTGCGGGCCGCTCTGCACAAGGATGGCGGTCAGAAGTTCATCAACCGTCTAGTGACGCTGGGCATCGTCGTTTTCCTCGTCATTACAGTTGCAGCAACATTGAGCGCACCTCTTCTTGTGCAGGTGTACGCGCGACCCAGCGTCAACTTTGGGCCAGCAGAGTTCGCGCTCGCGACGGCCTTCGCCTACTGGTGCCTTCCTCAGATCCTCTTCTACGCCTTGTATTCACTCTTCGGCGAGGTTCTCAACGCTCGCGGCAAGTTTGGGCCGTTCACGTGGGCACCAGTTGCTAACAACGTAGTGATGCTCATCGGGCTGCTCGTCTTCAGCTTGCTCTTTGGCGATGTGACACGGTATTCCTCGGAGGACTGGACTCCGCAGATGATCGGAGTGCTCGCCGGCGGCGCCACTCTCGGTGTCGCGGTGCAAGCAACACTTTTGGCCTTCTTCTGGCGTCGCGCCGGTCTTCACTACCGCCCGGAGTTCCGCTGGCGAGGAGTGGGGCTCGGCAACGCCGGCAAAGCAGCGGCATGGACCTTCGGCATGATTCTTGTCACGCAGGTTGCGGGCGCTGTTGGTACCCGGATTGCCAGCGAAGCCTCTTCAGTCGCCGCATCGGTGTTCGTCCTCACAACTGCCTGGCTCATTTTCATGCTGCCGCACTCTGTGATTTCAGTCTCGATCGGGATGGCCTACTTCACCCGGATGAGCGGCCATGCGCGTGATGGAGACCTCACTGCCATGCGCGACGACGTATCAGCCGCCATACGCTCGATTCTGATGCTGCTGATGTTCGCGGCCATCGGCCTCATGGTGATCGCATTCCCGTTCAGCGCACTTTTCTCCACCGTCTATGCCGAGCAATCGTCCCTAGCGATCGTGTTGATCGTTTATCTAGTCGGGCTGGTTCCCTTCAGCATCATGTACATACTGCAGCGAGTTTTCTATGCCTTCGAAGACACTCGCACTCCCTTCATCTTGCAGACCATTCAGGTTTTGGTCTATGTGGCGGGCGCTGTGTACGTCTCCACTTTTCCGCTCGATCGCATTGCGATGGGGCTAGCAGCAATGATCAGCATCGCCGGCACGCTACAGACGATCATTGCGTTGATCGTGGTCCGCAAACGCGTTCCCGGGTTCCAGCTCCTTCCTCTCGTGCTTCGCGCTCTGTGGTTCCTCGCGGCGATGATTCCGTCGGCCGCAGCCGGCTTCGGCATCCTGACTCTCCTAGGTGGATTTGGGCAGGGGTCGTTCGTCGTCTCTGGGTTCGCAGCTGCTTTCGCCTCCATCGCCCTTTCGGGTACCGGCATGCTGATCGTCTACGCGGCGACTCTTGCCCTCACGCGCAATTCCGAGTTCTTCGCCTTTGCTCGACCGATCGTGTCTCGACTGCGCCGCCGCTAAAAGCGCGCCCCTTCCACAGTTTTGGCGTGAAAAAGCGAACTTAAAGTGACGGTGCTCCGAACTCTTGGGTGTTAGCCCCGCACGCCCCAGCCACTCGGAATACTCCGTGGCTAGGATGTGTTGAACCGGGTAATCACAATCCCAAGGAGACACAAAAAGTGCGCCAACTCATCATCATCGGATCCGGCCCCGCTGGGTACACTGCTGCGATTTACGCGGCGCGCGCGAACCTTGCGCCCCTCGTCATCGCGAGCTCTGTTGAGGCTGGTGGCGAGCTCATGAAGACCACTGAGATCGAGAACTACCCCGGCTTCGCAACCGGCATCCAGGGTCCCGAGCTCATGATGGAAATGCAGAAGCAGGCTGAGCGTTTCGGCGCCGAGGTTGTTCTCGACGACGTGACCGACCTTCAGCTTGAGGGCCAGATCAAGAAGGTCACTCTCGGCAATGGAGAAGTGCACGAAGCACTCGCTGTTGTGTTTGCAACTGGTTCTGCCTACCGCAAGCTCGGCCTTCCCGACGAAGAACGCCTCAGCGGCTACGGAGTTTCCTGGTGCGCTACTTGCGACGGTTTCTTCTTCCGCAAGAAGACGATTGCTGTCGTCGGTGGGGGAGACTCCGCCATGGAAGAAGCGACGTTCCTTACCAAGTTCGCTGACAAGGTCTATGTCATTCACCGCAAGGATGAGCTGCGTGCCTCGAAGGCAATGCAGGAGCGTGCGTTCAGTGACCCGAAGATTGAGTTCCTCTGGAACAAGGCGGTAACCGGCATTACCGGTTCCACTCTCGTGGATGGCGTTGACCTCACAGACACCGTCGATGGCTCTACCTCACACGTTGACCTCAGCGGTCTGTTCATCGCGATCGGCGCCGACCCCCGCACTCACTTGGTACATGGCCAGCTCGACATCAACGCCGACGGAACCGTTGCAGTGGATGGTCGTTCCTCTCGCACCAACATCACCGGAGTATTCGCAGCCGGCGATGTGATCGACCCGACCTACCGCCAAGCAGTTACGGCCGCCGGCTCCGGCACCGTTGCAGCCCTTGATGCAGAGCACTACCTTGCATCATTGCCCCGCGAGCTTGTCGCTGGCGCAGTACAGCCAGCGCGAATCGAAGAGTCTGATGAAGAAGCCGCCTAAGGGCGCTCGTCAGTTCCCACTCCCTCAACGTCCCACTGAACAAAGGAATTAACAATGTCAGCAGCAACAGAAGTAACCGACGCCAACTTTGAAGAACTCGTCATCAACTCGAAAGACACCATCATGGTGGACTTCTGGGCTGAATGGTGTGGCCCCTGTCGCGCAGTCGGCCCCATCCTTGACCAGATCGCCAGCGAAAACTCCGACAAGATCAAGATCGTCAAGCTCAACGTTGACGACAACCCCCAGATGGCCATGAAGTACCAGATCACCTCCATCCCCGCGATGAAGGTCTTCAAGGGCGGCGAGGTCGTGAAGACTGTTATCGGCGCAAAGCCGAAGCCTGCGATTGAAGCAGACCTCGCAGAGTTCCTAGCGTAAAGCTCAGTCTCTGCCGAAAGCCTCCGGCATCCACTACTTGGTGGGTGTGCGGAGGCTTTCGTACTTAACGCCCGTCAGACGCTCTGACTCAAGCCAGAGTTTGGTCGCGTCAACGTGCGAATGTGAGGCAGCGTTCGACTCAACCAACACAGGAGCACCTCGATGCTCGTTACGGCTCCCGGGACCAAAGAAGTCGCCACCCTGTGCTGTGGGGTCAGTTGCTGCCCGCAGAGAGGGCCTCGCGCCTTGTTTCGGGGATTGGATGCCCACGAAGAGCAGTGATTTCAGCGGGCGCAAATACCAGCGGTTGAAGAGGTGGTCAGCCAAACCGGTGCCAGCGGTGCCGGGATGAGCCGCCACAGAAATTGCATCAACTCCGGCGGCCTCGAAGCGGCGTTGAAGCTCGTAAGCGAAGAGCAGATTGGCGAGTTTTGAACGACCGTACGCCGCGCGAGGGGTGTACGAGCCATTGTGGAACATGAGGTTGCCGAATTCCATAAAGCCCCAGCGGTGAGCGAGGCTGGAGAGGCTCACAACGCGCGCTCCTGGAGTTGCCTCGATGAGGTCCATCAGATGACCGGTGAGAGCGAAATGGCCCAAGTGATTGGTTCCCAGCTGAGATTCGAAGCCATCGATCGTGAGTTGGGCATCCGTCATCATGATTCCTGCGTTATTGATCAACAGGTCAAGCCGCGAATGTTTCCCGTGAAACATTTCGCTAAATCGACGCACTGATTCCAGATCGGCCAGATCAAGCAACATTGTTTCGAGTGACACGGAACCGAGGTCGTCCAGCAATGCCTCCTTAGCGACTGCAGCCTTCTCGGCGCTGCGCATCGTCATCACAACGTGCGCCCCTGCTTTGAGGAGGGCACGACTTGTTTCAAATCCGAGCCCAGAGTTCGCACCCGTCACAATTACCACGGTGCCGGTGAGGTCTCCGATGTCAGATTCTGTCCAGGTAGTGCGAGCGTTCACTAATGTTCTCAATTTCGTAGTCGAGTGCTGTCAGAGTGATGCAGTGATCGTGACGAGAACTCCCCATTCTCAGAGCAGACCTCATCATTTGAACACGACTTTCTATGCGTCGCCTTTGAACCTTATTCGGAGCGAAGAAGGATGAGGTTTGGCTGAGATCGCGCCATAAACGTCGCTCAGTTTCGAGTCCTCAGGGTCAAACGCCTATTGTTTAAAGTCAACCGAACGGGATTGCCCATGACAACACAGCCAAACAACCTTGACCAGTGGTTCGACCACTATGCAGATCGCGCCTCCGGCCTTGCGGCCTCTGAGGTCCGAGCGTTGTTTGCGGTGGCCTCGCGCCCCGAGGTTGTGTCTCTCGCCGGCGGTATGCCGTATGTTTCCGCCCTGCCTCAAGACCTCATTACCGAGTCGATCGATCGTGTGATGCGCGATCGCGGTGCCGCCGCCCTGCAATATGGTTCCGGTCAGGGGCTGCCTGCGCTTCGTGAGCAGATCCTCGAAGTGATGGCTCTCGAGGGAATCCGCGCCAGCGTCGATGACGTCGTCGTCACCACTGGCTCGCAGCACGCGCTCGAACTCGTGACGAAGCTTTTCATCAACCCCGGCGACGTCGTTATTGCCGAGGGCCCGAGCTACGTCACGGCAATGGTGGTTTTCAAGTCATTCCAGGCCGAGATTACACATGTCGAGATGGATGAGTTCGGCCTGATTCCCGACTCACTACGTGCTCATATCGCCTCAGTGCGAGCCGCGGGCAAGACGATAAAGTTTTTGTACACAGTTCCCACCTTCAGCAACCCCGCTGGAGTCACCCTCAGCTGGGAACGGCGCCTGGAAGTACTAGAGATTGCCCGCGAAAACGGCATTCTCGTGTTGGAAGACAACCCGTACGGGCTCCTCTACTTCGATGGCCCGCCGCCGCACGCGATGCGCTCAGTCGAAGAAGACGGTGTCGTGTACTTGGGCACGTTCTCTAAGACTCTCGCTCCCGGTTTTCGGGTTGGTTGGGTGCTCGCCCCTCACGCAATTAGAGAGAAACTCATTTTAGCGAATGAGGCGGCCGTGTTGTCGCCGAGCTCGTTTACCCAGAACATCATTAGCGAGTACATGAATGTCTCTGATTGGAAGGGACAGATCGATACCTTCCGTGGCGTCTACAGGGAACGTCGCGATGCCATGTTGGATGCCCTCGACGATTACCTGCCCGACCTCGAGTGGACCGTACCCAACGGTGGCTTCTACATCTGGGTAACGCTGCCCGATAACCTCGATTCGAAGTCGATGTTGCCCCGTGCGGTCAAGGAATTAGTGGCCTATACGCCGGGTACGGCCTTTTACGCAGACGGCAATGGGCGCAGCAATATGCGTTTGTCGTTCTGCTACCCGACTCCTGACTTCATTCGGGAGGGAATTCGTCGTCTTTCCACTGTGATCAACGGGGAGCTCGAGTTGCTCAGCACATTCTCTCAAACTGCCCCGCTCACGGTTGTTCCTCCCACGCCGTCGATGATCAATCCTCCAGCCAACCTCAGCTAGGACACTCCTATGAACGATTCACCCACCCGCGTACTCGTTCTTGCCGGCGGAATTTCGCATGAACGCGATGTATCCCTTCGGTCAGGCCGCCGCGTCGCCGACGGATTGCGCGCCCAGGGCAAGATCGTCGAGCTCCGGGATCCGGATGCCACGCTGCTTCCCTACATTCGCGAATCAAAGCCCGATGTTGTCTGGCCAGCCCTCCACGGCGCGAGTGGGGAAGACGGTGCGCTTCGTGGTCTCCTCGACCTCATCGGCATCCCTTATGTGGGATCGCGCGCGGATGCCGCCCGCCTCGCCTGGGACAAGCCGACCGCCAAGGCACTCGTTTCCCGAGTCGGAGTCCGCACGCCGCTCTCGATCGCGTTGTCTCGAGATTCATTCCGTGAACTTGGTGCCCACAGCATTCTTGATGAACTCGCCGATGAGCTCTCCGGCGCGCTTGTCGTGAAGCCCGCTCAGGGCGGGTCGGCCCAAGGCGTTTCAATTGTTACCGATCGCACCGACCTTCCCCAGGCAATGGTGAACGCCTACAACTACTGCGATGTTGCTCTCATCGAACAGCGCATTACCGGTGTAGAAATCGCTATCGGAATTCTCGATAGCGGCATGGGGCCGGTCGCCCTGCCCGCCGTTGAAATCGAACCAGTCGACGGAGCTTACACTTTCGAGGCTCGCTATAATGCCGGTCAGACGCGCTTTTACACGCCAGCCAGAATCTCGGAAGGTGAGGCGGACCGCGCGGCCGAGGCCGCTCTCGCCGCACACTCCGCGTTGGGTCTTCGTCACCTTTCGCGTGTAGACATCATTGTGGATGGCGCGGGCACGCCCTGGTTCCTCGAGGCCAACGTGCTGCCCGGCCTCACTGAGACTTCAATTCTTCCCCAAGCACTCGTCGCTGCGGGACATGACCTCGGCTGGGTGTACGCGGCTCTCGCGGACATCGCGATGGAAGGCTAGCCAGCGCGTTATGCACCGAAGCCGGGGAGTGGCTCGCTTTAAGCGGACCACTCCTCGGACCAGAATTCGTGTGAGTCGGCCCCTGTACAAGTGTTTTTCTCAGCCAGTCCGCTGCCGATTTAGTCGAGTATGCAGGTCAGCCCGTCTCGCCGGAGGCTCATTGGCCGGTTGTCCGATTCATGGTCTATTGCTGGGGTTGCAATCTCCTTGGCCATTTGAACGACCCCACACCCGCAGTGTTTCACGTGGAACATCTGCGACCGCTCTTTGAAACACGTTGAACCGCGTCCGTGAGTTTCACGTGAAACATCGGTAAATCAAAGGCCCGGGTGCCGGCCGAGGAATGAATGTTTCACGTGGAGCAGTCCATGGATGTGGTTCGTGAAAAGATCGCCGGCAGTTTCACGTGAAACACGGTGATTCCACGGCATCGATCGCTCGATCGCGCGACTATTCGTAACGTTTCACGTGAAACCTCCCACCATCCATAACGGGTGGGAACGCGGTCCAAGTTCGTCGCAACGGGGGCGCACGCACGCGGCTACCCGCCACGCGCCACCCGCCACCCGCCACCCGCCACCCGCCACCCGCCACCACGGCTACCTAATCGCAGGGCACTATCTAAGGCGCACCCGAGATCGCCAAATACCGAGCCTTAGGCGTAGCCGTGGGGAGATTTCATCCGGTGTTCCCGAACAATGTCCTACGCTACGCACCTAAGGAAGAGCGAGAGGCACTCATCGAGTTATCCGGGGGAGTAACCCCTGCCCATGCGCCGGCGGGTGGCAGCGTGAGAACCCTGTTTACAGGAGCGTGAAATGAACCGCTGCTCGGTTGCGGACGACAGCTATCAAGCGCAAAGCATACGGAACACGCCATAAGAGCAGACTGTCACACCGATACGCCCACCGAAACTGCGCGGGATAACCAGCACTCCCGGGCCGCTAGCGCAACGGGGGAAGTATCGGAACAGGCACGCAATGCAGCGGGCCGTCCGATTCTAAAGCCCGTATTCTGTCCAGCGCACGATCAGCACCGCGGTCGCCGCACCGTGCACCAAGAAGAGGAGGCGCACCAGTCAACTACGAGTTGAAGCCGGTGTCACCGAGTTCCTCGAGGATGCGGTTGAGGTCCGCCACGGTGGCGAAATCAATAACGACTTGACCCTTGCTGGCACCGAGCGAGACCTTGACGCGGGTGTTGAGGCGGTCGCCCAATCGCTCCGCGATCTCATCGAGATGACCTTGCTTCTTACCTCGTGAAGGTTTTGAACGTGGAGGCTTGGTCGACAGAGAGCCGGCAGCTGCTTCAGCTGCGCGAACAGAAAGCTCTTCATTGACGATTTTCTCTGCCAACCGCTCCATTCCGGCGTTGTCAGGAAGCGATAGGAGCGCACGAGCGTGTCCTGCGGACAGCACACCGGCGGCCACGCGGCGCTGAACGCTTTCTGGAAGGCGCAAAAGACGCAAAGTATTCGTAATTTGAGGCCGTGAACGTCCAATCCGTTCACCCAGTTGCTCTTGGGTGATGCCAAAGTCGGCCAAAAGCTGCTGGTAAGCCGACGCCTCTTCTAACGGATTGAGGTTCGCGCGGTGCAAGTTCTCGAGAAGAGCATCGCGAAGCATGTCTTCATCTGCGGTGCTCTTAATCACGGCGGGGATTGTCGCCAAGCCCAAGTGCTTACTTGCGCGGAGGCGCCGCTCGCCCATGATCAATTCGTACTGTGGTTCACCCTCACGGGCCCCAACAACCGGACGAACCACAATTGGCTGAAGTACGCCAATCTCGCGAATAGACACAATGAGTTCTTCAAGTTCTTCTTGACGGAATTCAGTTCTTGGCTGGCGAGAGTTGGGAACAATGTCCAGAGGGGAAAGGCTCGCTAGACGAGCACCCGGAACCGACCGGAGTTTCTCCGGAGTGAGCTCGCCACCAGGAAAGAAAACATCAACTGGACGTTCTTCGTTCTCATCCGACGAGGGGATGAGCGCGCCAATTCCCCGACCAAGACCCGTACGTTTTGGTGCTGCCATTATTTGCGTGCTCCTCGGTAAGCAATCTCGGCCGCTGCTTCAAGGTAGGAGAGCGATCCGGGGGAGTTCTGGTCGTAGCTGATGACACTTTGCCCATAGCTGGGAGCTTCGGAAATTCTGACCGAACGGGGTATGACAGTCGTCAAAACCTGCTTGGGAAAGTGCTGGCGAACATCGTCGACAACTTGGTTCGCCAGGTTTGTGCGAGAGTCATACATTGTCATCAAAATCGTCGAAACCCGAAGGCGGGGGTTCAAGTGACGCTCAATGAGCTTGATGTTATTGAGCAACTGGCTCAGTCCCTCCAGCGCGTAATATTCGCATTGAATGGGGATGAGAACTTCTTGCGCCGCAACAAATGCGTTGATGGTGAGCAGACCAAGCGATGGCGGGCAGTCGATGAACACATAGTGAAATTGCTCGGTCGTCTCAGCAAGGAAAGCGTCCAACGCAGAACGAAGACGTTGTTCGCGAGCGACAAGAGAAACCAGCTCGATCTCTGCGCCCGCGAGGTGAATCGTGGCAGGCACACAATACAGTGCGTTGAATTCAGGGCTCTTCTGTATAACATCAGCCATAGGAACATCGTTGATCATGACGTCGTAGACACTCGGAGTATCAGAGCGATGCTCCACACCAACTGCGGTGGAGGCGTTGCCCTGAGGATCAAGATCAATAACCAAAACTCGAGCGCCAGTGCGGGCGAGAGCGGCCGCAAGGTTCACGGTCGAGGTCGTCTTTCCCACTCCACCCTTCTGATTTGCCACGGTGAAAACACGGGGATTCTCAGGCAGGGGGAGTGAGGCTGAGGCTACTGCCTCACGTCTGCGAGTGAGATCCGCGACCTCCCGCGCAAGCGGCGTTGTTTCATCGAACGACTTGCCTTGTTCGTTGACTTCGCTTTCGGGATGTTTCACGTGAAACTTTCTCTCAGTGTGGTTGCAAAAAGGCGAGATTGAAGGCTGCGCAGAACGGAACCGAATCAGTCCACTCTAGCCCGAAAGACCCTAGTGATTTCGGGAGTGATCCCTTCACCAAGAACAAGAGACTCGACATTCTTCAGTCGAGCCTTACGGATAACCTTGGATGCGGCATCGATCTCCTCATCGATACGAGCGCCCTTCATAAAGACCATCTCTCCGCCCGGAGCAAGAAGATGCTCGGTGGAGGGGATGAGCTTGGACAAAGCAGTAACTGCGCGGGCGGTAATCTGAGTCAGTCCTTCAGCGTAGGGAGCATCCTGCGAACGCGAACGATCGACTACGACATTCGAAAGACCGAGGCGGTTTGACTCAGCATTGAGCCAATCAACGCGGCGCTCCATCGGTTCAATCAAAACAAATTCCACGTCGGGTCGTGCGATTGCAAGAACCAACCCTGGAAGTCCAGCACCGCTCCCGATATCTCCTACGAGACCAGGGCGAAGCAGGGGAGCGACGAGCACGCAGTTAATAATGTGTCGAGTCCATAGCCTCGGAACTTCGAGGGGACCGATAAGTCCAAGTTCTTCACCACGGAGGGCAAGGCTCTCCGTATACGCTCGCGCCACATCGATGCGAGATCCAAAGAGTTCAGTCGCTATCTCGGGCTCGCGCTCAAGCCCCAGCTCATCAGTCAATGTTTCACGTGAAACTATGAACGCGTAATGACGGTGTGACGGTCGCGACCTTCGCCGCTTGACTGTGAAACAAAACCGCGCTCCGCAACAACATCATGCACAAGCTTGCGCTCGTAAGATGACATCGCCGGAAGTGCAGCAGAATCTGCGCCGGACTCGATACGTTCAACAGCAGTATCCACAAGCTTCGACAACTCAGCTGCACGAGCTTCCCGTGAACCACCGATATCAAGAATCAAACGCGAGAACGCGCCTGTCTTGTTCTGAACGGCAATGCGCGTGAGTTCCTGAAGAGCCGTCACAGTTTCCGGCTTCGACAACAGGCGGAGGTTGGTGTCCTCACTCGACGTTACAGAGACGTAGGAACGTCCGGCACGAGCGTCAATCTCGATGTCGCCATCGAGGTCGGCTATATCGAGCAACTCCTCGATGTAGTCGGCGGCAATGTCGCCTTCTTCCTCGAGCTGCGCAGTCGTACGGTCTTCGCGATCCTCCACAGGAGCGGACTCAACTGCGGTGGTGTCGATGTCAGAAACGTTCGTCATTTCTTCTTTCCCTGCTTCTTCTTTGCACGGTTCTTACTTACAGGTTGATCCCGCTGCACGTTCTTGGGTTCTTCAATCACAGCGGTTCCAGATTCTGATTCGGGAGCTTCTTCGATGATTCCCTTGCGCTGATTACGCTTCGCCAAACGAGCTTCGCGAGCAAGCGCCGCTTCACTGCCGGGAGTCGGCATGTTCCTAATAACGAGGAACTGCTGACCCATTGTCCAGAAGTTCGAGACGAGCCAGTAGAACATAACGCCCAGCGGGAAGGTGAACCCAGAGAAGGCGAAAACGAGGGGGAGTAGGTACAACATGATCCGCTGCTGGCGGTACATGGGACTAGCTTTCATCTCAGCCGACTGGTTCTTCGACATAATCTGAAGCTGGGTAATGAACTGCGAACCGGTCATCAGAATCACCATGATGACGGCAGTAACGATGACGGCAACGTTGCCCTCAGCAGTACTGATCGCAAGGTGCAGGGGAGCGATATCGAAAAGTGACGATGTGCCGAAGGACTCGGCCAGATCTGCATTGAGAAGACCAACACCCGCCGGGTGACCCTCGAGCTGTGCCTCGCGGAGAACCGAAAAGAGACCGAAGAAGATCGGCATCTGCAGGAGAAGAGGAAGACATGAGCTAAACGGGTTGGTTCCCGCGTTCTTGTACATCGCCATCGTTTCGCGCGACATTGCCTCGCGGGAGAACTGATCCTTCTTGCCCTTGTACTTATCTTGGATCTTCTTGAGCTGCGGGGCGACTTCCATCATGCGGCGCTGGCTCTTAATCTGCTTCACGAAGACCGGGATTAACGCGGCGCGAACGACGAGCACGAGGCCGACGATCGAGAGAACCCAGGTCAGACCCGCATCCGGATCCATGCCAAAGAACGTGATGATCTCGTGGAAGGCCACGAGGATTGCCTCGATTACCCACTTGATCGGCCAAAGCAGACTGCCAAAGAAAGCAAAAAGATCCATGAAGTAGTTAGCCCCTTTCGTGGCTTGCGGCTACAACAAAGCCGAACCGGGTGATCTGGTAACGGTCGTGCCGGCGAACCGGGATGTCATCGATTCCGCCTTCGGCCCACGGGTGACAGCGAAGAAGACGACGAGAACCAAGCCAGACACCACGGACAACACCGTGTTCTTGAATTGCTTGAAGTGTGTAGTAAGAACACGAAGGGTAATACCGGCAGACATCACCGTAGAGAGGCGAGATCACCGCACGATAAATCCGCAACACAAAGACACACACGTTGCGCGGAAAGAGCATCGCAAATGTAACGACGGAACTCATACCTTCACCACGATGCGGTCGATCCCTTCTGCAATCTCAGCCTGAAGCGTAGTGCACTCAGCTTGCTCAGAACCTGCCAGCGCACGAACCACAATGTCTACATTTGATTGCAGGTTCGGGAGAAGCTGAGCGGCCGCGGCGCGAAGCCGGCGGCGAACTCGGTTGCGGACAACCGCATTGCCTACCGCTTTGGAAACGATGAAACCAAAGCGAACGCCCTGAGACCGCTCGTTGTTCACAATGTGGACAACGCAGTGCGGTGCTGTGTAACGACGACCTCGACGAACCGCCAAGCGAAAATCGCTCGGAAGAGCCACGCGGTTTGCCTTAGACAGCACCGGACGAGATTACGCGGAGAGTTCGGTGCGTCCCTTGCGGCGACGAGCGCTCAGGATCGAGCGACCCGCACGGGTGCGCATACGCAGACGGAAACCGTGAACCTTCGCGCGGCGACGGTTGTTGGGCTGAAAAGTTCTCTTGCTCATAGCTATATCTCCAAGGCCCAGCTCTAGCAGCCGGGAAGAATTGGTAGGCCCAAGGGCCAGAAGTCAACTGATTAAAACTACGGCGTTAAACGGGTGCGGTCAAACCACACTTTTCGCAACGGCGCATTATCCACACAGAATACATCCTTATTGGTAACGACATGCTGTGGACAACTACGATGACTATCAGTGCACAACGGCCAAAAGACCACAGTATTTCAGCGAGAATAGCTGTACTCACCAGTGGATAACCCTGTGAGTAAATACTGCCAAGGGATGGGAAAAGAATGTCGGAAACACCCGACCCGACTAAAGGACTGTGGCAAGCAGTTCTGACACACCTCAACGGTGATGAGCGAATTACTCCTCAGTTGCAAGGCTTCGTGAACCTGGTTGAGCCAAAAGGCGTGATGGCTGGCACCCTGTACCTCGAGGTTCCGAACGAACTCACGCGGGGAATGCTCGAACAGCGACTGCGTCAACCATTCATCGATGCGATCGCGGCCCTCGACGACGAACACGGTATTTCGAACTTCGCCACAGTCGTCAACCCTGAAATCCAGCAAGATGCACTTTCGCAAGATATTCCACGCACTGAGCAGCCATATATTGAGCCGACACCCCAGAAACCCGTCGAAGCGTCAACGCCGCGACGAAGTGACTCTCGCTTGAATCCCAAATACAGCTTCGACAACTTTGTCATCGGTGGCTCTAACCGTTTCGCTCACGCCGCCGCAGTTGCAGTAGCGGAAGCACCAGCAAAGGCATACAACCCACTCTTCATCTATGGAGAGTCCGGGCTCGGTAAAACTCACTTGTTGCACGCCATCGGTCACTATGCCGAGAGTCTCTACCCGGGCATCCGCGTTCGCTATGTGAGTTCCGAAGAATTCACAAACGACTTCATTAACTCGATCGCAAATAACCGCGCTTCTGTATTTCAGTCTCGATACCGCGAAATCGACATTCTGCTTATCGACGACATCCAGTTCTTGCAGGGTAAGGACTCCACTCAAGAGGCGTTCTTTCACACCTTCAACACACTGCACGATCACAATAAGCAAGTGGTCATCACGAGCGACCTGCCTCCGAAACACCTCACAGGGTTTGAAGATCGGATGCGGTCACGCTTCGAGTGGGGCCTCATCACCGATGTACAGGCACCCGATCTCGAAACCCGCATCGCCATTCTTCGCAAGAAAGCTCAAAGCGAAAAAATGCAGGTGGGCAACGACATCCTTGAATTCATGGCATCGAAGGTTTCGTCAAACATCCGTGAGCTCGAAGGAACGCTGATTCGGGTTACCGCGTTTGCGAGTCTTAACCGCACCGAAGTCGACATGGCTCTTGTACAGACTGTGCTGAAAGATCTCATCACTCTTGATGAAGACAACGTCATCGCACCGGTGGACATCATCAATCACACCGCTGACTACTTCAAACTCTCAGTTGACGACCTCTATGGCTCGTCCCGTTCGCAAGCAATCGCCACTGCGCGTCAGATCGCCATGTATCTCTGTCGAGAAATGACGAATCTCTCATTGCCCAAGATTGGTCAACTGTTTGGAAATCGCGACCACACCACGGTGATGTACGCCAACAAGAAGATCACCGAGCTCATGAAAGAGCGTCGCTCGATCTATAACCAGGTCACTGAGCTCACCAGTCGCATCAAACAAAACCAGCGTTTCAGCCAAAAATAGGTTTTCCCACTTGGGGATAACTTGGGGATAACCATTCCAACTCGCCGGAAAGATTGTTGATCAGATTTAAATTTCTGTGGAATCAAGAATTCATGTCGTTCAAGTTTCCACGAACACTGTGAGCATTCTCCACTGGCCGTCAACAAGTCACACGATTGTAGTTTCCAGTAATTACATGAAATCTGACGAGTTATTCACAGAATCCACAACGGTTAAGAGTGTGACCTTTAAAGAATGAAATTTGAATCCCAAATAACCTGTAGTTCGCAAGTGGATCGGCTGTGCCAGTATTAACGGCCAGAGCGTGATCCGGTTAGGGGTAGTTCATGAAGTTTCAAGTCAATCGTGACGTCTTCAGCGAGGCGGTTTCGTTTGCGGTAAAACTGCTGCCGCAGCGCACAACGCTGCCGATCCTGAGCGGTGTATTGATAGAAGCTTCCGATGATGGACTCACGTTGTCATCATTCGATTACGAAGTTTCTGCTCGAACGCAGATCATTGCCGAGGTTGAAGAACCAGGACGCGTGTTGGTTTCTGGGAAGCTTTTAGCGGATATCGCCAGCCGACTTCCCAATGCTCCTGTACGTTTCAGCACTGAAGACAATAAAATCACCGTTGCTTGTGGCACCGGACATTTCACGCTCTCGAGTATGCCAGTTGAGGAGTATCCCTCACTTCCTCAGATTTCGGACAAGGTGGGAACTCTCAAGGCCGACCTTTTCGCCGCCGCAATTTCTCAGGTTGCTGTCGCTGCGTCGCGTGACGACGTAACGCCGGTCATCACTGGCGTTCAACTCGAGGTTTCCGAGAACAATATTTCTCTCGTCGCCACCGACCGCTACCGAGTAGCAGTTCGCGACATCGAGTGGGATGCTGGTGCCTCGGGCGTTGAAACCGCAACCGCCTTGGTGCCAGCTAAGACTCTGATGGAAGTCGGTAAGACTTTCGGCAACAGCGGAGAAATTTCTGTAGCGATCACTAGTTCTGACGAACGTGAGCTGATTGCTTTCCAAGCCGACAAGAAAACCGTGACGTCATTGCTCATCAAGGGCAACTTTCCACCGGTTCGCCGACTTTTTCCCGAGACTGTGGATAACTTCGCAGTAATGAACACGGGCGAGCTCATCGAAGCTGTCCGCCGAGTGTCGCTCGTACTCGAGCGTGAAGCAGCGCTGCGGTTCACTTTCACGACTGAAGGCGTCACGTTGGAGGCAATCGGGTCCGAGCAAGCTCAGGCATCCGAAACCATCGATGCATTCTTGACCGGCGATGACACGGTGGTCTCTCTGAAGCCGCAATTCTTGATTGATGGTTTGAGCTCGGTTCATTCGGAATTCGTTCGAATTTCGTTCACTAAAACCGATAACCCCAATAAGCCTGGTCCGGTGCTTATTACGAGTCAGTCGTCAAAGGATCAGCCAGGTAGCGACAACTATAAGTACCTGCTGCAGCCCAACCTGTTGTTGAGATAGTTCATGACAGACATGATGCACCTCGGAATTATCGGCCTAGGAAAAATGGGCGGAAACATGCGCGAGCGCATGCGGGCTCAGGGACTCACCGTGACGGGTTATGACCCCAATCCTGAGGTTAGCGATGTGGCTGAGCTGTCTGACTTGGTGGATGCACTACCGACTCCGCGCATTGTGTGGGTAATGGTTCCTTCCGGTGCCATTACTGATTCTGTAATTACTGATGTCTCGGCACTTCTCGAACCGGGCGATCTCGTCATTGATGGCGGAAATACGCGATTTACCGATGACCAGCTTCACCGTGATCAGCTCACAGAACTAAAAATTTCCTTCGTTGATGTGGGTGTCTCTGGCGGAATCTGGGGACTCGACAACGGTTATGGGCTCATGGCCGGCGGCGACAAGTCGGATATCGAACGTGCAATGCCGATCTTCGATGCGCTGCGCCCTGAAGGACCTCGCGAAGAAGGCTTCGTTCATGCTGGCCCTGTTGGCGCAGGGCACTACGCAAAAATGGTTCACAACGGCATCGAATACGCCCTCATGCAGGCCTGGGCCGAAGGTTTTGAACTCCTCGATAGCCGCAAGGATCTCATCGAAGACGTTCCCGGCACCTTTAAGGCGTGGCAGCGAGGAACAGTCGTTCGCTCGTGGTTGCTTGAACTCCTCGTCAAAGCTCTCGAAGAAGATCCCGAGTTCGCTGATATTGCTGGCTACGTTGAGGATTCGGGGGAGGGCCGTTGGACTGTGCACGAGGCTCTCAATCAGGCCGTAGCTGTCCCAACGATTAGCGCCGCGATTTTTGCGCGTTTCGTCTCTCGTCAAGAAGACTCACCTTCCATGAAGGCAGTCGCCGCTCTCCGCAACCAGTTCGGCGGGCATAGCGTCCGCAAGAGCTAAGCTTCGCCGCAATGCGTGTAACTCATGTGGAGCTCAAAGACTTTCGTAATTACAAGGGCCTTACTTTAGAACTCAGTGCAGGACCCACACTCATCGTTGGGTCCAATGGCCAAGGTAAAACGAACTTGGTCGAAGCTCTAGGTTTTTTGAGCACTCTCGGTTCACACCGTGTCTCAACCGATCACGCTATGGTTCGTCAGTCGACGGATGCCGCGATTGTGCGTGTTCGCCTCGAACATAACGAACGAAAATTCTTGGCCGAAGTACAGATCAATCGTTCTGGCGCTAACCGCGCTCAGATCAATCGTTCCGTCATCCGCACCCGTGAACTTCCGCGCTATTTCTCGAGTGTTCTATTTGCGCCCGAAGATTTGGCACTCGTGCGCGGCGAACCTTCCGGACGTCGTCGCTTTATCGATGAACTTCTCGTTCTTCGCTCTCCACGATTTAGCGGCGTAATGAGCGACTACGAACGAGTCGTGAAACAACGCAACATGCTGCTGAAATCGGCCCGGGCATCCGGAGTTCGAGACACCCAATTGAGCACCCTTGATGTGTGGGATGAGCGGCTCGTGGCCTTTGGCGCCGAAATTATCAGCGCCCGCAGTGCCTTGGTCGCCGACCTGAGCCCCGAAGTATCCCTTGCTTACGAGCGCATCGTTGGTGCAGACCATGGGGCAACGCTCGCTAATTCGCTAACCATCATTTCTCGCCAGGATGACCCGGATAATGCAGTAGCCACTAGCGCGGTCGGCGAAATAATTTCGGTCGCTGACGCGACTGAAGCATTCACAGCTGCCCTAGTATCCGTGCGAAAAGCAGAACGCGATCGCGCAATTACCCTTGTTGGACCGCATCGGGATGATCTGATCTTCGGCCTTAACGGGCTTCCGGCGCGAGGGTATGCCAGCCACGGTGAATCATGGTCATTCGCCCTCGCACTGAAATTGGCATCCGCCGAGCTGTTGCGTCGTGAGTCTTCGGCAGGCGACCCCGTGCTGATTCTCGATGATGTCTTCGCCGAACTCGATCAATCTCGTCGCGAAAGACTTGCTACTTCGATCGCGGGTTTCGAGCAAGTTCTCATTACCGCTGCGGTATTCGGCGATGTTCCGGCGGAACTCGCCGCCAATGTGGTTCGCATCCGGGCAGGCGAGGTAATTGACGATGAATGATCGTGATCCCGCCGTGGATGAACACGTTGCGGTCTATTTGAGATTTCGCGATATTTTCGGCGACGCCAGCAAACGCTCGTACATGGCGCGCAAGCGCAACCGCAAAGAACCGGGTACCAGCGTGCCTTTTGCCCCCGGTCGCGATCCGCATGGGCTCGGCGATGTGATGGATAACCTCACGATGAGCATGGGGTGGAGTTCTCCTCTAGCGCGCTCAGAATTACTCCTCGCGTGGACCTCAATCGTGGGTGCCGAAACTGCAGAGCACTCGGAACCCATTGGAATTGAAGAGGGAGTGCTCACCATTCGGTGCGATTCGACAGCGTGGGCCACTCAGCTTCGACTCATGCGTGGGCACATCACCACGACCATCGCTCAACAGCATCCAGAAGCCGGTGTGGAATCTGTGCGCTTTGAAGGGCCCAACGCCCCTTCGTGGAAAAGAGGCCCCAGATCAATTCCAGGTAGGGGCCCGCGAGATACTTACGGCTAGGAAGGCAAAATAGGTCACGCTACTAAAGAAACTCCCGCAGAAGGCAATTTGAGCGCCGCAGCCTCTCGGAATTTGGTAGAATCTCAGAAGCCGTCGGACGCGCCTCCTCAGGGAGTTATCCGCTCCGAATGGCCAGCGTGAACTAGCGGCAGGAGCCTAACTTCAGATGACATCGACGCCCGAGAACGACGTGCCCGAAAGCCACATCATTGCCAACGGTCATGTTGCCGCTGACAGTTACGGTGCCGATCAAATCCAGATCCTTGAGGGTCTCGAGGCTGTGCGCAAGCGCCCCGGAATGTACATCGGTTCTACAGGCCCCCGTGGTCTCCATCACCTTGTGTATGAGGTTGTGGATAACTCTGTGGATGAGGCCCTCGCGGGTTACTGCGACAACATCAACATTTGGCTTCGCAAAGACGGTTCGATTCGCGTTCGCGACAACGGCCGCGGCATCCCCGTCGACCTCAACCAGCAGGAGCAGAAATCCACTGTTGAAGTGGTTATGACGATCCTGCACGCGGGTGGAAAGTTTGGCGGCGGCGGCTACGCCGTATCGGGGGGTCTCCACGGCGTAGGAATCTCCGTCGTAAACGCGCTCTCCGCTGAGATCGACACCGAGGTGCGTCGTCAGGGACACGTCTGGCGAATGAGTTTTGCCAACGGCGTACCGACTGGTCCTCTTACCCAGGGCGAAAGCACTGACGAAACAGGAACCCAGCAAACTTTCTGGCCGAGCAAAGAGACTTTCGAAACGGTCGAGTTTGATTTTGAAACTCTGCGCGCACGATTCCAACAGATGGCATTCCTCAACAAAGGACTGCGCATTACCATCACGGATGAGCGCGGTGAAGAAGAAATCGTCGAGAGCTACATGTATGAGCGCGGCCTCGTTGACTATGTCGAGTACCTGAACAAGTCGAAGAAAAACGAACTCATTCACCCCGACGTGATTGCCTTCGAATCAGAAGACACTGAAAAGCAAATTTCGCTTGAAGTAGCCATGCAATGGACCGCGGGATACTCCGAAAGCGTTCACACCTACGCCAACACCATCAACACTCACGAGGGTGGAACCCACGAAGAGGGTTTCCGCGCTGCGCTCACCACGTTGGTGAATCGCTATGCGCGCGAGAAAAACATCATCAAGGAAAAGGATGACAACCTTTCTGGAGACGACGTTCGCGAAGGGTTGACTGCGGTTATCTCGATCAAACTCGGAGAACCCCAGTTCGAAGGCCAGACCAAGACCAAGCTCGGCAATACCGAAGCCAAAGCTTTCGTTCAGCGCATCGCCGGCCAGCAGCTCGGGGACTGGTTTGACCGCAACCCCACGCAGGCCCGCGACGTTATTCGCAAGGCCATTCAGGCATCCCAAGCTCGACTCGCTGCCCGCAAGGCGCGCGAGCAGACCCGTCGTAAGGGCTTGCTCGAGTCGAGCGGAATGCCCGGAAAGCTGCGCGACTGCTCGAGTAAAGACCCGTCGCTGTCTGAGATCTTCATGGTTGAGGGTGACTCGGCTGGCGGTTCCGCCGTTCAGGGCCGCAACCCCGAGTTCCAAGCGATCCTTCCGCTGCGAGGCAAAATCTTGAACGTTGAGAAGGCGCGCCTCGATCGCGCACTCGGCAACGCAGAAGTCCAGGCCATGATCACAGCCTTCGGTGCCGGTGTTGGCGAAGACTTCGACCCCGAGAAGGCTCGGTACCACAAGATCGTTTTGATGGCCGATGCCGATGTCGACGGCCAGCACATCACAACGCTGCTTCTGACACTGCTCTTCCGCTACATGCGCCCGCTCATTGATTTGGGCTATGTCTATTTGGCACAACCGCCGCTCTACCGCCTCAAGTGGAGCAACGCGCAACACCAATACGTGTACAGCGACATTGAGCGCGACAAGCTGACCGAACTGGGACTTTCCGAAGGAAAGCGTATGCCTAAGGACAACGGCATCCAGCGCTACAAGGGTCTCGGTGAGATGGACTACAAGGAACTGTGGGAAACCACGATGGACCCCGCTACTCGCACGCTTCTTCAAGTCACCTTGGATGACGCAGCTGCAGCTGACGAAACGTTCTCAACCCTCATGGGCGAAGACGTTGAATCACGTCGAAACTTCATCCAGCGCAACGCCAAAGACGTCCGCTTCCTAGACATCTAGCTCGAGCACAGCACACGGCGCCCGCATTCGCGACTGACACAGACTGGAACTGAAACTTAATGGCTGACGAAGAAACTCCGAAGAAGACCTTCGAAGATGCACCCGTAGACGACCGGCACGACAAGATTAACCAGGTCGATCTCCAACTGGAGATGCAGCGCTCCTACCTCGACTACGCGATGAGTGTCATCGTGGGTCGTGCGCTCCCTGAAGTGCGCGATGGTTTGAAGCCCGTGCATCGTCGCGTTATTTACGCGATGTACGACGGCGGCTACCGCCCAGACAAGGGTTTCTCTAAGTGCACCCGTGTCATCGGTGACGTCATGGGGCAGTTCCACCCGCACGGTGACTCCTCGGTATATGACGCCCTCGTTCGTTTGGTTCAGCCGTGGAGCCTTCGCTACCCACTGGCCCTTGGCCAAGGAAACTTCGGATCTCCCGGTAACGATGGTGCTGCTGCCCACCGTTACACGGAAACAAAGATGGCCCCGCTCGCTATGGAAATGGTGCGGGACATTGAAGAAGACACCGTTGATTTCCAAGACAACTACGACGGTCGTACTCAAGAACCCACCGTTCTTCCGAGCCGCTTCCCGAACCTGCTCGTCAATGGTTCAGTGGGTATCGCGGTCGGTATGGCCACGAACATCCCACCGCACAATCTCCGCGAGGTTGGTGAGGGTGCTCTCTGGCACTTGGCTAACCCCGATGCTTCTCACGAAGAACTGGTTGAGGCGCTGATTCAGCGCATCAAGGGCCCAGATTTCCCGACCGGCGCCCAAATCTTGGGCATCAAGGGGATTCAGGATGCTTACCGCACGGGTCGTGGCTCGATCACGATGCGCGCCGTCGTCAATGTCGAAGAACTTCAGGGCCGCACGTGTCTCGTGGTCACCGAGCTCCCGTACCAGGTGAACCCCGACAACTTGGCACTGAAAATCGCTGATCTCGTCAAGGACGGCAAGCTCGCCGGCATCGCCGACATCCGTGATGAGACGTCGGGTCGCACCGGCCAGCGCCTCGTCATCGTGCTCAAGCGCGATGCTGTGGCCAAGGTTGTTCTCAATAACCTCTATAAGCACACCCAGCTGCAGGAAAACTTCGGCGCAAACATGCTCGCGATTGTTGACGGCATTCCGCGAACGCTCTCAATCGATGGCTTCATCACCGAGTGGGCTACTCACCAGATCGAAGTGATCGTTCGCCGCACCGAGTTCCGCCTGCGTAAGGCTGAAGAACGTGCCCACATCCTGCGTGGTTATCTCAAGGCTTTGGACGCTCTCGATGAGGTCATTGCCCTCATCCGCCGTTCGCCCACCGTTGAAGATGCGCGCAACGGCTTGATCGATCTCCTCGACATCGATGAGATTCAGGCCCGCGCCATCCTCGACATGCAGCTGCGTCGACTCGCGGCACTCGAGCGCCAGAAGATCATCGACGAGCACGATGCTATTGAGCTCGAAATCGTTGACTTCAAGGCAATCATTGCGAGCAAGGAACGCCAGAGCAACATCGTCAGTGAAGAACTGACGGAGTTGCTTGCCAAGTACGGCGACGACCGCCGCACCGAAATCATGATGGGTTTCGATGGCGACATGAGCATGGAAGACCTCATCCCCGAAGAGGAGATGGTGGTTACTGTGACGCGCGGCGGTTACGTCAAGCGCACCCGCAGCGACAACTACCGCAGCCAGCACCGTGGTGGCAAGGGAGTCAAGGGCGCACAACTTCGTGCCGATGACATCGTTGACCACTTGTTCGTCACCACGACGCACCACTGGTTGCTGTTCTTCACCAACACGGGTCGCGTGTACCGAGCCAAGGCCTACGAGCTTCAAGAGGGTGGCCGGGATGCCAAGGGGCAGCACGTTGCCAATTTCTTGGCGCTGCAGCCCGGCGAAGAGATCGCTCAGATTCTCGATATCCGTGACTACGAGCAGTCCACCTACCTGGTGCTTGCAACCCGCAATGGTCTCGTGAAGAAGACGGCTATGGCGGAGTACGACACCAACCGCAGCGGCGGCATCATTGCCGTAAACCTGCGGGAAGGCGATGAACTCGTCTCGGCCATGCTTGTGGAGAACACCGACGATGTTCTGTTGGTATCTCGCAAGGGAATGTCGATTCGCTTCACGGCATCCGATGAAGCGTTGCGACCGATGGGGCGTTCAACGTCGGGCGTCATGGGCATGAGCTTCCGTGAGGATGATCAATTGCTTAGCGCGAGCGTCGTTCCCGAGAGCGGTTTCGTGTTCGTCGTCACCGAGGGCGGCTTTGCTAAGCGCACCGCAGCGGACCAGTACCGCGTTCAGGGACGTGGTGGTTTGGGCATCAAGGTTGCCAAACTGGATGGTACTCGCGGCGACTTAGCGGGTGCTTTGATGGTCGGGGACGAGGACGAAGTACTTGTGGTTCTTGCCAGTGGCAAGGTGGTACGCTCATCTGTCGCTGAGGTTCCGGCCAAGGGTCGTGACACTATGGGCGTGGTCTTTGCTCGCTTCGCAGCGGACGACAAGATCATTGCAATCGCACGAAACAGCGAACGAAACCTCGAGAAAAAAGAACTTGAAGCTGGAAACGATAGTGTTCCAAGCGAAGATGCCCCTGCTGGGAAGGACGAGTCGGTAGATGAGTAGTGTCGCAGAGAAGCTGCAGCGCAAGTCGCAGCGCCAAACATCAGTGAAACAGGTTCGCCTCAAGCTCGTGTACATCGACTTCTGGTCGGCCGTGAAGTTCTCGTTCCTCGTAGCGGTTTCCCTGGGAATCGTTCTCGTGGTCGCAACGCTCCTAGTGTGGATCGTGCTGAACTCCACCGGAATATTTGGAAAAGTCGATGAGATTTTCCGCGACATTTTGAGCGACGATTCCTTCAGCGTGGCGAGCACATTCTCGCTCGCACAGGTTGCCGGATTCTCGTTAGTCGTCGCAGTACTGAACGTTTTGATCGGTACAGCACTAGGCGCAATTTCGAGTATGCTTTATAACTTCAGCGTTCGACTAACTGGCGGAATCCTCGTGGGTTTCACTAACAACTAGTCGATTACGCCAAACGGTCAGAATGCGATACTCTCGTATCTGCCCAACGGGGGTATAGCTCAGGCGGTTAGAGCGCTTCGCTGATAACGAAGAGGTCCGTGGTTCAAGTCCACGTACCCCCACTGGAATCTCCACAAGAGGTTCCTCAAATTGGGGCCTTAGCTCAATTGGTAGAGCGCCTGCTTTGCAAGCAGGAGGTCAGGGGTTCGATTCCCCTAGGCTCCACAGCAAGAACAAAAACCCCGGCCAGTCTTCTGGCCGGGGTTTTTGCATTCCCTCGAAGCTGCGCGCAAGATGGGCGAAAGTCTTGTGGCGGCGATTCTCTGTGAATCTGTCTCCGACTCCCTCCGTGGCGCTGTTGCCCCACAGGAGGCCGCTGAAGGGGCCTCCGAGGTGCGGCTAGCCGCGACGCAGACCGCCGCAATCACGCTGCGCGCAGCGCTACCTCAGCTCGAGGGCGGAAGATTTAGCCAGAACGAACGTGCACTATGTGATGACTGACTTGCCCGCATCGAGAATCACACGACGATCGAAGAAAGTGATGGCCCGCAATGAATACAACACCCCGCACCCACGCGCCCGAGACGAAGATCGAGCGTGTGGCTCTCGTCACGGGAGGTTCCGGTGGAATCGGCCGTGCAGTTGTTCAGCGCCTCGCCCAGGATGGCGTTGCAGTTGCCGTGCACTACAGCGGCAATAAGGCGCGCGCCGACGAGACAGTGTCGGCGCTCATCGCCGAAGGTTCGCGCGCGATGGCAGTGGGAGGCGATGTCGCAAACGAGGTACAGATGATTGCGGCCTTCGATGCTGTCGAGGCAGAGTTTGGGCGAATCGATGTCGTCGTGAATACGGCTGCAATCATGGTTCTCGCCCCGATCGTTGAACTCAAGCTCGATGATCTGGATCGGATGCACCGCACCAACATCCGCGGCACGATTGTGGTTTCTCAGCTGGCGGCACGACGAGTGCAGGCGGGCGGCGCGATCGTGAATTTCTCCACCTCGGTGACGCGCACACAATTCCCTTCCTATGGCGCCTACACCGCGAGCAAGGCCGCTGTGGAAGGCATAACGCTCACGCTCGCCCGCGAACTTCGAGGCAAGGACATCACAGTCAATGCTGTGGCTCCCGGCCCGACCGCGACGCCGCTATTTCTTGATGGCAAGGATGACGCCACAATCGAGAAGCTTGCCCAAGCGGCTCCCCTCCAGCGACTGGGGCAGCCAGACGATATCGCCGAAGTGGTTTCGTTCCTCGCTGGCCCTGCACGCTGGATCAATGGGCAAGTACTCTTTGCGAACGGCGGGCTTGCCTAGCAACGCCAGCGGCGCGTTCGCGCCAAAAAGTTCTGGCCCGGTTCGAGGTGAACCGGGCCAGAACTTTTAGAGGTTGGAGCTACACCGTGCGCGGTGTGAAAAAGCGAAAGGCTATGCCGTTTCTGCTTCGTCGTCGATCCACAGGTCATCATCCGCGCGCAGTGTCTGCCACGCGGCGTACGCGACGCCTACTGCAGCAACGACACCAATGCCGATGAGGATGTAGCGACCGAAGCCGGCCGACTTGGGCTGCGGTTGTGCCTTGACGAGCCCGGTTTTCTCACCAGCGGTCGCAGCGAGACCCGAAACGCGAGCGAACGCATCCCGAACCTGCTGGTTCTTGGCTACTTCGAGAGCGGCAAGGGCTGTGCCGAGCGCTGACGTGACAGCAGGCAATACATCACCCTTGACCTTGGAGCGGGTGCTCTCGGCCACTGAGCGGGCTCCAGCAACGGATGACGAGACAACTGGCTTTACCCGGGAGTCGATCGTGTTGTGGATTTTAGGGCTGACTTCTTCGCGGGCGTAACTGGCGGCCTGGTGGCTCGCCTCTCGTACAACCGCAGAAGCGTGGTCAAGCAGCTCCTTTTGGTCGGCCCACAGGTCTTCAGCTTGACCTTTCAAGCGCTTGAGTTCTTTCCGGCGTTTGCGAGTTAGTGCCACGGGAAACCTCCAAAGATGGTCGAACGGTGAGTCCATACTGCCACGGTCGGTTCCGTGTGCGCACTGCTTTGGCTGTGAGCACCCTGAATAACGAGGATCTGAGGCTCAGGTTGGCTATGTAAGAATTGACCTTATGTCTCAACACACCGCAGTTGCCACGATCAAGACAAATCTCGGAGAAATCCGTCTCAACCTCTTCGGCAACCACGCGCCGAAGACCGTTGCTAACTTCGTTGGTCTCGCCAAGGGCGATATCGAATGGACCCACCCCGCTACCGGTCAGAAGACCAACGCACCTCTTTACGATGGCGTGATCTTCCACCGCATCATCAAGCAGTTCATGCTGCAGGGTGGCGACCCCCTAGGTAAGGGCATTGGCGGCCCCGGCTACAACTTCGACGACGAAATCCACCCTGAGCTCGATTTCTCGGCTCCCTACATCCTCGCTATGGCAAACGCCGGCACGCGCGGAGGCAAGGGAACCAACGGATCGCAGTTCTTCATCACCACCGTTGCTACTCCTTGGCTCCAGGGCAAGCACACCATTTTCGGTGCTGTTGCTGACGACGAGTCGCGCAAGGTAGTCGACGCTATCGAAGCCGTCGATACCGATGGCAGCGACAAGCCCCTCACCGACATCGTCATCGAGTCCGTCACGATTGACGAGGTCTAAACTTCGTGACCACATCCCCGGATGCCAGCGGTAACTATTGCTATCGGCATCCTGACCGGCAGAGTTTTACACTCTGCCAACGATGTGGGCGTACCGTATGCCCCAGCTGCCAAACGCAGGCAGCTGTGGGCGTACATTGCCCCGAGTGCATAAAAGAAGCTCGCGCTAATGGGCCGAAGCGCAAACCTGTTCTGGTTCGCGCGGCTCGTGCCTCACAGGGCAAACCGGTTGTAACGTACACGCTGATCGGTCTCACTGTTGCAATCTTCTTGCTGCAGCTCATTCCGGGCCTAGGCGTGACTCAAGCGCTCGTGTATTACCCGCCACTAACGGCTGTTGAGCCGTGGCGGATGATTACTTCGGCCTTCCTGCACTCAACAAGCAGCATTTTCCATCTCGGCTTCAATATGTTCACGCTCTTCATCTTCGGTCGAGCGCTGGAGATCCCACTAGGGCGGGCGCGATTTGTCGCGCTGTACTTGATCAGCGCCTTAGGCGGGTCAGTCGCAGTGCTACTGCTCGCTCCTACCTCTGTCGTGCTGGGAGCCTCCGGATCGATTTTCGGAATCGTGGCCGCGTTCTTCGTGATTCAGCGCCGTATGGGTGTAAACAACCGCGTGCTGCTCATCGTGCTCGTGATCAACCTCGTGGCTGGCTTTATCCCCGGCCTCAACATTTCGTGGCAAGCTCACGTTGGAGGGCTCATTACGGGTGCGGTTCTCGCGCTCATCTTCTTGCGGCAGCGCAATAAGCGATCTGCCAATTCTGAGATCGCCTTAGTGGCCCTCGTCGTCGTGGCTTTGATCAGCCTGACGCTGGTGCGGATCTTCGTTCTATAGCTGACTAAAAGTTATCCACAGGGTTATTAACACTGGGTATAACTACACCGGTGTAATTTCTAGCGCCACCGCGTTGTCATAAGGAATCCGACGAAGAGGATGCCGAATCCAACGAGAATGTTCCAGCTCTCAAGCGATGCGATCGGCAACTGCTGGTTGCTGACATAGAAGACGATGATCCACGCGAGCCCGATCAGCATGAAGCCAAACATGACGGGCTTAAACCAGACCGCGTTGGGGGCGTCTTCAGCGGGACGCGACGATGATTTTTCTGCAGAGTTACGGGCCATGGGAGAGATTCTAGCGCGAACGCCCTGAGTGCTGAACGGCCGCGCGGAAACCAAGCGGAGTCTGCGGATAGAATTGCGACCATGGTTCTCGAAAACGGTCGCCGAGCGCGGCGCAGTGCGAAGGGCCGCCGACCCATCTCCTTCATCGGAGTGCTCGGTGAAATCTTCATTACCGCTGGCGTGGTCGTTCTGTTGTTTCTGGTCTGGCAGACCTGGATCAACAGCTATTTCGTAAGCAACGCACAACGCGACGATGCCCTTCAGCTAAGCCAAGAGTGGAGCAAGGGCGAAGCTATTACTCTCGCGCCAACTGAGCGTGCTGACCCTGGCGTGCCCGTCGTTGACGAAGCACCCGCGCAAGCGGAGGCGTTCGGCACTCTGATTGTTCCGCGTTTTGGCGCAGACTACGCGATACCGATCGCTGAAAGTGTCGCCCTCTACAGCGTTCTCAACGCACAGGGTGTTGGCCACTACACCGGAACCCAAATGCCCGGCGAAGTCGGTAACTTTGCGGTTGCTGCACACCGCACCGGATACGGTGACCCGTTCTTCGACATCGACAAGCTCCAACTCGGCGACAGTATTTATGTCGAGACTGAAGCAGGTTGGTACCGCTATGTTTATCGTTCGCTTGAATACGTCATGGCCTCAGGGGTTGGTGTGCTTGAGCCTGTTCCACAGTTTGCAGGTGCGGTAGCTAGTGACCGCATCATGACATTGACCAGCTGCAATCCCATTCACACTGCGGACGAGCGCGTTATTGCGTATGCGGTGTATGACACTTGGTATCCGCGCTCAGAGGGAGCGCCCTCCGAGATCGCCGCGATCGTGCAAAATATTGAAGGAGCTGGCTAATGTACGCAGCACTCTGGCGTGTGCTCCCTGGGCCCGCAATAGTTCGCATCCTAATTCTTTTGGTGCTGGCCGCAGCGATCGTGGCCGCCTTGTTCATGTGGGTTTTCCCCTGGGCACTGCCACTTGTCACCCCCTTGGATGCGACGGTGCAACAGTGACTCGCATTCTCGTTGTTGATAACTACGACAGCTTTGTTTATACCCTCAACGGGTACCTACTCGAACTCGGTGCCACAACTGAGGTCGTGCGCAATGATGCTTTCAGTGCGGATGACGCCGCGACGGTTCTTGCGGACTACGACGCCGTGCTGCTCTCGCCCGGCCCCGGAACTCCAGCAGACGCCGGAGTGAGTATTCCGATCGTGCATGCAGCCCTTGCAGCGGGCATCCCGCTCCTAGGAGTGTGCCTCGGGCACCAAGCTATCGCTGAGGCGCTCGGCGCTACGGTGACGCACGCCGATGAGCTCATGCATGGCAAGACGTCGCAGATCGAACACGACGACAGTCTTATTTTCCGTGACTTGCCTCAGCCATTCACCGCGACGCGATACCACTCGCTCGCTATCGTCGACGGCACTGTTCCCGACGACCTCGTTGTCACGGCACGCACGCATGACGGAATCATCATGGGAGTACAGCACGCTACACAGCCGGTCTATGGCGTGCAGTTCCATCCGGAGTCTGTGCTCACCGAGGGCGGGTACCTCATGCTCGGCAACTGGTTGTCTCGCGTTGGAATGACGGAAGCACCGGCACTAGCTAAGACGCTCACCCCTCTAGTACACAACTAGAGCCGCATTCAATCACCCCGCAGGTGAGGGGGCGGGACTCTAACCAGCGCAGTAGTTCAGAGTGATTTGGGACTTTTGGGCTTGATCGCCAATGATCGACTGGTAGCTGACCGTGTTGCCCGAGCATCCGAAGTCCGCATTCAGCTTGACGCTGAGTTGGAGGGCAGTCAACGTTGAGTTGGCATCGCCGATTGCTTGACCGGTGACGTCTGGAACCTGAACGAGGCCGTTAGAGACTACCAAGTTGACAGTTTCACCCTCGCGGATGATTTCACCATCTGCCGTGCGCTCTGCATCACCGCGCGGGTCAGAGCTGATCACGGTGCCCTTGCTGAGGTTGGGCGAGTAAGTCTGAGAGGTCGATCCGTAGACCAGGCCAGCGGACTCAAGGAGCGAGATCGCCGCATCTTCCTTCATGTTGCTGACGTTCGGGACGGTTACGGGTGTGCGGCCCAACGACACGACCACTTGGATTTCGAGACCGAGCGGAACGGTTTGGCCTGGTCCTGGATCCGTGCGGATGATGATGCCCTCGTCGATCGTCTCGCTAGCCTGATTGACGCGTTTGGGAACGAGGTCGAGCTCAGTGAGCAGCGAGGAACCCTCTTCGTAGGTCAGGCTCGCGACGTCGGGGACGTCGACAGCGCTCGTGCCAGCCAGCTGCGCCGGAGTGAGGCTAAAGGCCCACACGACGACCGAAACGATGATGACCGCCATAAGAGCGATGCCGCCCCAAATCCAGGCAACCGGAGGACGGTTTTGAGTGCGCGGGGTACGGTCGTTCTCGTCAACTGCGAGCTGGCGGAAAGTTGCATCGGTGCCGGCTGTGGTGTTGGGGTTGACTCCAAATAACGTGGAGTTGAAATCTGTGGATGCGAGCTGCTTGCGATCCGGAACGGAGCCGATAGCCGCAGCTTCGACATCGGTGCGAAACTCTGCAGCACTCTGGTAGCGGTCGAAGCGATCCTTCGCGAGGGAGCGCAACACGACAGCATCAAGAGCGGGAGAGACCGCAGCAACCATCGTGCTCGGGGGCACAGGCTCAGAATTGACGTGTTGGTACGCTACGGCAACAGGGTTCGCCCCAGTAAACGGAGGCTGACCAGTGAGAAGCTCGAACAGAACAACGCCGGTGGAGTAGAGATCGGAGCGAGCATCGACCCCTTCGCCGCGGGCTTGTTCGGGCGAGAAGTATTGGGCGGTGCCGACGATGGCGCTTGACTCGGCAATTGTTGCAGCGGAGTCAGAGACAGCTCGTGCAATTCCGAAGTCCATGACCTTCACCTGGCCACTCTTGGTGACCATGATGTTTCCGGGCTTAATATCGCGGTGAACGACCCCGGCGCGGTGCGAGTACTCAAGAGCGGTGAGCACTTGCGAGACGATGCGCGCTGACTCTTCAGGAGCGATCGGGCCTTCAGCGACGATGTCCTTCAACAGTCGACCATCGACGTATTCCATGATGATGAACGGGATGAGAGTCTCATGACCCGTCTCATCGACAACGGACTCTTCACCGGCATCGAAAATTCGCACGATGGTGGGATGCGCCATCTTTGCAGCGTCGTGAGCTTCGCGACGGAAACGAGTGCGGAAGGCGGGATCGTTAGCGAG
This sequence comes from Salinibacterium sp. NK8237, assembly GCF_015864955.1. NCBI lineage: Bacteria > Bacillati > Actinomycetota > Actinomycetes > Micrococcales > Microbacteriaceae > Salinibacterium > Salinibacterium sp. NK8237. Next base: position 1,849,931 of record NZ_JADYWE010000001.1, read on the forward strand.
CGACGGCTTGAGTAGCTTGATCGCTACTCGACGCCCCAGTCGTGTGTCTGTTCCCAAATGAACATCTGCCATACCGCCGTGGCCGAGAAGCTCGCCAATTTGGTATCGCCCAGCGAGCTGGCGTACATCCTTTGCCACGCCTTCGCTCACTAGTTCACTCCCGATTGTTATTGCTGTCTGTGTAGTCTCAGTCTATCCGCTGGAACTCGTGATAATGGCTCACGGCCCGGCGACGATGGTGACAGTTACTGGCTCTGACGACTGTGACTCAAGATCGGTGCACACTGCGGTGTAGGAGATCTTTGTGGTTTCGCCTTCCTCCGACGGCAAGGTGATATCAAACTCGCTCACGCCAGAATCGTAGCTAGAGGCACCTGCGCTAGGACCGCCAACAACCAGGAAGTTGAACTTCGAAAGCGAATGACCGGCGGGGCAACCCTGATAGGTGGGCCACTTTACGGTGACAGTTTCGCCGCCGAGATATGGCCCAAGCGGTTCCAAAGTGTTTGCAGAGGGCTGCGTCGGGTCTGGAGTAACCGCGATCTCGTCGTAGAAGAACACAGTGATGGTCTCGCCCTTGTCGACGTTGCCATCCGGTGAAACTTCGTAGGAGAAGCCGACTTTCTCAGAGCTGGGGGCTTCGGTGCCGGTTCTAGCGTCGAGAACGAGCCCCTTCTCGTCGAGAATCGATTGCACGGCATCCTGCGTGCGGTTGAGAATTTCTTCAGCATCGAGGGAGACCTTTGTCTCCGTCGGCGTTGGGTCTGGCGTTGGCTCAACAGTCGCAGAAGCACTCGGCGTGGAGCTGGTTGCTACCGGCTCTTCATCGCCGGGGCTTGCAAGCAGCGCGATAATCGCGCCAATCAATACGACGGCGAGTAAGGAAATAAGCGCAACAATGGGCCAGGTCCAGGGGTTGCGACGCTTGGTCTCTTCGAGAACTTCATCCGGCGTTGCCGCAGCCCCCGCAGGGTTTGCAGTCGTGATCACGCGAGTAGCTTGCGTGGCGTTGCCGTAGTTGAGGCCAACGGTCGCGGCATGAGAGTTATCGCCCAGGATGCCGGGGACAGCGGTGGCCGCAGCAGCGACATCCCCCCGACGCAACGATTGTGCTGCACGAGAGAGATGCGAAGCGGATGCCGGTCGGTCGCCCGGCGATTTGGCCAAGCACGCGTACACAAGGTTGCGCACCGGTTCGGACACCGTCATCGGCAGTTCGGGTGGAGTCTCGTTGATCTGCGCCATCGCGATCGCGACTTGCGATTCGCCCGTGAACGGGCGGCGACCAGCAAGAGCTTCGTAGGCGACGATTCCGAGAGAGTAAATGTCTGTTGTGGGGGAGGCGGGGTGGCCACTGGCCTGTTCTGGCGAGAGGTACTGCACCGTTCCCATGACCTGACCGGTCGCGGTCAGCGGCACCTGGTCGGCAATGCGCGCGATACCGAAGTCGGTGATCTTCACACGGCCTTCTGGCGTGATGAGGAGGTTTCCTGGCTTGATATCGCGGTGCACGAGACCTGCGGCGTGGGCAGCCTGAAGCGCCGCGGCGGTCTGAGACACGATGTCGAGAACCCGGTCGGGGTCGAGCACGCGTTCACGCTCAAGGATGGCACTGAGGGCTTCTCCAGGAACGAGTTCCATGACGAGGTAGGCGCTTCCCTCTTCTTCGCCATAGTCGAAGACGTTGGCGATCCCTTCGTGGTTGACGAGAGCAGCGTGGCGCGCTTCAGCGCGGAAACGCTCCAAGAACCCGGGGTCACCGAGGTACTCGTCTTTGAGGATCTTAATCGCAACCGTTCGACCGATCACGAGGTCTGTTGCTTGCCAGACCTCGCCCATGCCACCAATCGCTACGCGACTGGAAAGCTGGTATCTACCGCCGAATGTGAGTCCACTAGTTGGTCTCATCTGTTTAGCACCGCCTCTAGTACTTGACGCCCAATTGGTGCGGAGAGCCCACTCGATGTGCCGGACTGTCCTAGCCCGCCACCGTCTTGGACAACTACCGCGACAACAACTTCTGGATCATTTGCCGGCGCGAATCCGGTAAACCATAGGGTGTATGGCTCGCCTTCTCCGTTTTCTGCTGTACCGGTCTTTCCTGCAACCTCAACCCCATCAATACTGGCAGTGTTCGCAGCACCACTACTGACACCATCAACCATCATCTGGGTGAGGGCGGCCGCGGTCTGCGCACTGATTGCCTGATTGAACAATGTGGGCTCGAAGGATTCGATAGTCGTGAGATCGGAAGACACGATGCTCTCAACAAGATTGGGCTGCATTAGTGTGCCGCTGTTCGCGATCGCCATCGACACCATTGCCATCTGCAAAGGCGAGGCGCGAACGCTGGATTGACCGAATGCCGAGAGCATGGTTTGCGGAGCATCAAGCGCGCTGGGGTAAACGCTCTCGGTCGACGCGAGCGGCACTGAGACGCTTTCGTTGAAACCAAAGAGTTCTGCCTGCTCGCGAATGGCGTTGGAGCCGAGCTCCTCGCCCAACTGGGCAAACGGAATATTGCACGAAAGCCGGATAGCTGTAGCGATCGACGCAGTGTCACCCGAGCCGCACGTCGCGCTGTCGGAGTTGCTGATTACGAAGGTACTCTCCGGCAGTTGAAGCTCTGCGGGGTTCGGGAACGTGCTGTCTGCTGTGTAGTCGCCGCTTTCGAGAGCGGCAGCCGCTACTACGAGTTTGAACGTCGAACCGGGAGGATCCAGAGGTCCTGCGAGCGTGCGGTTGTAGAACGGGTCATCCGGGTCAGAGAGCAGGCGGTCATATGCCTCGATGACTTCGCTCGTGTTGTGGACAGCCAACTCGTTGGGGTCGTAGGACGGCTTCGACACCATCGCCAGGATCTCGCCAGTGTCAGGCTTGATGGCGATAACGGCCCCCTGAAGGTCTCCGAGAGCATCCCACGCAGCCTGCTGAATTACGGGGTCGATTGTGAGCTCGACGGCAGCCCCCGTGGGGTTCTGGCCAGTAAGAATTGAGTTCACCTGATCGAAAAACTGGTCATTCGACGAACCACTGAGGTAGTCGTTGAGTGAGTTCTCCAAACCAGTGTTTCCCTGGTTCAGAGTGAGGTAGCCAGTGATCGGCGCATACAGCTCGCCCTTCGGATAGACCCGAAGGAATTTGAACTCATCGTCGACGGGCTCGGAGTATGCGATTGGCTCGCCATTGACGAGGATGGGGCCACGCTCGGCCGAATAGCTTGCGTAGAGCGTGCGTACATTGCGGCCATCCGCCTGCAGGCTGTCGGCCGTGACGACCTGAATCACTGAACTTGAAATGAACAAGCTCACAAACATGAGGAGCACGACGGCACTCACTCGCTTCAGTTCGCGATTCACTGTCCCACCACCAATCGGTTTTCGATCGAGGGCTCGATCACAAGCTGCGGCTGGTGACGCACGGTGTCAGAGAGGCGCAGCAAAAGCGCCGCAATGATCCAGTTTGCAACGAGGGATGAACCACCCGCCGCCAAGAACGGGGTCGTGAGACCGGTCAATGGAATCACGCGTGTGACGCCACCGATTACGACAAAGACCTGAAGGGCGATCACAAAAGCGAGACCGACACCCAAGAGGCGGCCGAAATCATCTTGACCAGCAAAGCCGATACGGAATCCACGAGACACAAACAGAAGGTACAACGCCAGAATTGCGAAGATGCCGATAAGGCCGAGTTCTTCGCCAAGTGAGGCAACGATGTAGTCGCTCTCGGCGAGAGGGGTGATCCCGGGGCTGCCTCGTCCAAGCCCTGTACCAATGAGTCCACCGTCAGCGAAACCGAAAAGGCCCTGCACTAACTGGTAGCTGCCTCCCGTTGCCTCGTAAACCTCCTGATTGAAGGGATCGAGCCAGGCATCAATGCGGCCGGAAATATAGGTCAGGTAGCGACTTGCGACAAAGGCGCCGCCCAAGAACATGGCCATTCCGAGCAGGATCCAGCTCGAGCGCCCGGTGGCGACGTAAATCATCACGAGGAAGAGACCGAAGTAAAGCAGGGCGGTACCCATATCGCGTTGGAAGATCAACACAAGCATGGATGCCACGAAGACAACAAAGATGGGGCCGAGGTCGCGGGCACGAGGGAAGGTCATTCCCATAAATTTGTGACCGACCATGGACAGAGAATCGCGCGCCGACACGAGATAACCTGCGAAGAAAATCGCGAGAGCGATCTTGGCGAGCTCGCCGGGCTGGAAAGAGAAAGCACCAATTTGAACCCATAGGCGCGCGCCAAACCGGGTGTCACCGATGACCGGTGCGAGCGGCAGCAGCAACAGGGCGATACCGCTGAACATCGCAATGTAACGATACCGCTGAAGTACCCGGTGATTCTTGATGATGATCAGCACCGCCATAGCGATGATGATGGCAATGCCCGTCCACACAATCTGGCGAACTCCGCCGCTGCTCCACCCCGAAACCTCGTCAGCCAAATCGAGACGGTAGATCATGGCGATACCAAGGCCATTGAGCACCGTAATGATCGGCAAGATCAGGGGGTCAGCATCCCGTGCCGTCTTTCGCAAGGTGATGTGCATCGCAAAAACCAGAACACCGAGCATCGCCGAAAGCCCCAAGACGGTGTACCCAAGATGACCCATCACCCCTAATTGAACGAGCGCTATCGCGCCCAGGTTGATGAAGATCGCGACGATGATGAGCAAGAGTTCGAGATTGCGCAGGCGAGCAGGAACCCGCAGTTTGAGGCGGATGTTCTCGGTAATAGCTCGGGGGGCGGCCGCAGCCCGAGCTTCAGCGCTAGGGGACACGGGCATCAGACAACATTTCTACAATGCGTTGCGCATCTTCAAGGTCACTCGCGTTGATGGTGTTCTCAACGCTCGAGCGCAAGTAGAGAGGGAGGTCAACGACGCGAACATCCGTGATTTGGTACACGTGTGACAAGGAAATTGGGCCGATGCTTTGCTGCACACCCTGATAGATAGCGACCTTGCCGTCATCAGTGCCCACGAAGTGCTGCTGTTGAGTGTACTGGTAGCCCAAAACGAGGCCGGCTACGATCGCCGCGACCGTGAGGGTAATGAACGTAATCCACGAAATGCGGCGGCGTCGAACCCGGCGGCGGTCCTCGCGGATGATCGCTTGGTAGTACTCGTCTGACTCTGGCTCAAAGTGGCTGTCGTCGGTTTGCGTGGCCTTGAGGGGGTGCAGCAGCAGGTTCGGCAAACGAACCGGCTTCTTCACGATCGTTGGCTCGAAGGAGAGCGGGGAAGCAGCGGAACCAACCATGAGCGGCGGCTCGTGGGCCGACGACGCATCGTCACCGACATCCACCAACACGACCGTGACGTTGTCGGGAGCGCCCTGATCGAGGGCTGCCTGAACCAGTCGTTCTGTCGCCGCTTGCGAATCGGTCACCCGGCGAAGGATGGCCGAAATCTTATCTTCTGTAACGAAACTGCTCAAACCATCAGAGCAGAGCAGCCAACGGTCACCCGGTTGCGTGTCAAAAACCTCTGTGTCGATCTCCGGTGACGCATCAACATCACCCAAAACTCGCATCAGAACGGATCGACGGGGGTGCACGGCCGCTTCTTCAAGCGTGATGCGGCCGCTTTCGACCAAACGTTGCACGAAGGTGTGATCGTGCGTCATCTGCTTCATCGTGCCGTCGCGCAGCAGATAGATGCGCGAGTCGCCAATGTGCGCCATGCCCATTTTGTTGCCGACGCGAACCATTCCACTGACCGTGGTTCCCATGCCGGTGAGCTCATTGTGCTCAATAACAGTGTCGGAGAGGATGCGGTTAGCGGCGAGCAGGGTGTCGTGCAGCACCTGAGCGGCTTCTTCTGCTGACTCAAAAACGTGGTCTGCTTCTACAACGTGCTTAATGGTGATCGCCGAAGCGACGTCGCCACCAGCGTGGCCGCCCATGCCGTCCGCGACAATGAAAAGGTAACTGCCGGCGTAGGCACTGTCCTGGTTGTTAGCCCGAACCTTCCCCACATGGGATGCGGCAGCACTGTTGCCCAAAGTGGCCATTCAATTACCGCCGCAGTTCGAAGCTAGTAGTGCCGATCTTGATCGGCGTATTCAGCGGAACCGGGGTCGGAACGCTCACGCGCTGGCCAGCCAAGAAGGTGCCATTCGTGGAGTCAAGATCCTGAACGACCCAACTATCAGCCCACCGCAACAAGCGCGCGTGATGGGTCGACGTGTAATCGTCGCGGATGACTAACCCAGACTCGCTGGAGCGCCCAATGGTCAGCTGCTCCTCCGGGAGCGAAATCTCTAAGCCCTCTTTCGAACCAGAAACAATCACCAAGCGAGTGGCATCGAGCGAGCTGCCCTCGACAGAAACTGGCTGCACAGGGCGCGTCGTCTGGGCGGCCGCCGGCGCGGGAGCGGATGGCGCTGCTGCGGTTTGTTGCACCTGAGCTGCGCTCTGCAGGGGCATCCGGCGAACCTTCTCTCCGAATAGGTCAGAGCGGAGCGCGTAGACGATGGCGAAGATGAAACCCCACATGATGGCGAGGAAAGCGATGCGCAACAAGAGGAGGGTTAGTTCACTCATAGGGTGAACCCCCGGTCGTCGCGACGATCAGCGGGCTGATCGACATCTGCAGATTGGGCAAGCACACGGAACACGATACGGGTTCGGCCGACATCAATCACGGATTCCGGCGCGAGTGGTGCACGAGAAACGGGCGATCCGTTCAATTTAGACCCATTCGTGGAGTTGAGGTCGTTGACCTCCGCACGGCTGCCATCCCAAAGAATCTCTACGTGTTTGCGAGAAATGCCGTTGTCATCGACGGTGATGTCGGCTTCGCTGCCGCGACCGATGATGGTGCGGGAATGTTTAAGCGTGTGTCGAGTGCCATTGATGTCGAGCACGGGTGTCCACGCGACGGTTCCCTTCACATTGACGGAATCGACTTCGATCATTCCCTGACTGAGAGAGTCGTCGGGTGCAAGCACGATGGAGATTCCGCCGGAGAACGAATAGTGCTGCGCGGTTGCGTGGCGTTGCACAAGCTCGGTGAGCTCAGAGATGAGCGTACTGCCGAGGCCCGACATGCGTTGGTAATCACTCTGGCCAAGACGCACGGTGAAGCTGTTGGGCACGAGGATGCGGTCGCGCGACACAACGGCGGCCTGCGTGTCGAGTTCGCGGCGCAGGGCGCTCGTGATTTCGACGGGTTGCAGACCACTTTTAAAGGTCTTAGCGAATGCGCCGTTGACGGCACGTTCGAGACCTCGTTCAAAGTTGTCCAGAAGACCCAAAGCTCTCCTCGTTCTGGCTCGTTGTAGTACGTCGATGTTAGCCGGTGCATGGGGCTAACCCGTTACCCACGGTCGAGCAATTAGGGCAGAAGGCCCATGGGGTCAACGCGAGTGCCGTTGACGTAGGTCTCAAAGTGAAGGTGGGCGACGGTGACGTAGCCGGTGCTACCGCTCAGGCCGATTGGCGTTCCAGCCGCCACTGTTTGGCCCGGGGAGACCATTTGTGATCCGGCAATCATGTGGGAATACAGGGTGGAAACGCCACTTCCGTGGTCGATTTTCACGTACTGGCCCCAGCCGCCGCCGTACGTAACCTCAGTGACAACACCCGGTGACGCCGAGACAATCGTCGCTCCGCTGCCTGTCATGATGTCGATGCCGCCGTGAAATTCTGTACCGCGGTAACCGAAGCCGTCGTTCACGGGGGCGTTGGCAGGCCACTGCGCCAAGAACCCAGCGAAAGCACCGCTGTAGCTCCCAGAGTACGAACCGGAGGAGGCCGCGGCGTAGACCTCAGCAACGGGTTCTGGCTCTGGCTCTGGCTCAGGTTCTTTGATTTTGATGGCGTCGCGAGTTGCGGCCGAGATTTCGGCATCCACCGATGAAGCGAAGGACTGGATGGGAACAACCGCAGCCTTCTCGGTGGTGGCGAGCTCTGTTGCCTGCTGGAGAACGACCGAAGCCGATGCGGCGGAAGCGGTGGACTCGATGTCGCGCGATGAAGGTTCCAAGTGCGCTGCGGCAGGAACAGTCACGCTCACGACAACAGCCATGATTGCGCTGATAGTCAGCAATCGTTTCACGCGGTAACCCCCAGGGGTGTGGTCTTTGTTCTGTCTGGGTGGACAGTTTTGGATCAAGTCTGGTTGAACCCGTGCTTTTTAGGCACACGGACAGCTATCGACCCTATATGACGAAGCTGTGAATCGTCACTATTCGTCTTTTGGTGCCAGAATCGTTGAACGGCTGGGCGCTGTGATAATCTCACTCAGTTGAGTGTTCAACTCAACCCACGCGTGAGTGGCGGAATTGGTAGACGCGCACGGTTCAGGTCCGTGTGTTCGAAAGGACGTGGGGGTTCAAGTCCCCCCTCGCGCACAGTGAAAAAATAGCCTTTGCTCTGGCAGATTTTGTCAGAACAAAGGCTATTTTTGTCGGCCCCGCTGAGCGCTCCTCAGCGGGGTTAGGGCGTTGCAGGGCTCTGAAGATTGACGAATCGTGACGGCACGAGTTCCACCTCGACAATGCTCGGATCAACACCTTGTTCAGCGATCAGGGTGGCGAGCTCATCGGTGTCGGGTGCGGGCAGCGGGCCCGTTACACGAAGGAACACTCGGTTGAGGCCGGTATCGACGCTCACCAGATCCCATTCAGCGTCATCAGCCCACTGTTCCGCAGTTGAGCGAATAGCATTTTCGCGAACGGTAGCGGTCGCTGTATTCGCGGAAGAAATAGTGAGTGGAATAGCGACAAGCACGAGCATTGTCGAGATCGCGATGCCCGCCCTGTGTTTGTGCACGAGTGAAGCCGCTGGCGTTGACTTAAGCGCAGGGGATTGTTGAACCTTGAATAGGGCCATCACCACGACACCTGTAGCGAGAATAGAGGCGACGTTCGTGATGAACAGCAACAATGCGCCCAATGCCTCCTCGAATGCTCCGGACTCTAAAGTGAGTCCCGAAACAACGAGCGGCGGCACCAGAGATATCGCAATTGCAACCCCGGGAAGGGTGTCGGAGATGTCTCGACGAATGAGCGCGAAAGAGCCGACAACTCCTGTGGCGAGCGCAGCAAGCAAGTCGATGAGTCCAGGGTGCACGCGGCCAGCAACCTGATCGTTCGTCGCCGCGACCACATCATTAGCTACGAGCAAGCCGACGATGAAGCCGACCCCGACTGCGGCAGTCGCACCCGCTGCCATCAACGCGATGGAACGCACGAGGTTGATGCGATCTCCGAGCACAGTAGAGAGCATCGTTCCCTGAATGGGGAGCATCATGGGCGCCACGATCATGGCTCCGATGACAGCGGCAGTCGATTCAGCCACAATTCCTGCGGCAGCGATCGTGGACGCCAATATCAGCAGTATCCAGAACCGGCTGAGCCGTTGCCCGCGTTCTGCCCCATCGAAGAGAACCGCGTTTCGCATGTGCTCGATGCCGTTGCGGTTGGTTGGCGGAAGATCAGTAGTTGCTGCGTCCATGGTCGTCGGCCCCTCGCTCGCGGTCATAGTTCTGTGGATCGCCGTGCTGTTAGATCAATTGTTCTCGTACACCAAGGCGCCAGCGAAGTAGGTGGCCAACACTTGGGTATTCGCCAGAGCTTCACTGCTGACCTCATACGGGTCGCGATCAATGACGATCAGGTCCGCATATTTTCCGACCTCGATGCTGCCGATGTGGTTCTCTGACTGCAGCTGCCAGGCTGCAGAAGTTGTGTGGGCCCTTAGAGCGTCATCGAGAGTGACTCCTTTGGCGCCGTCCAACACTCTGCCGGTGTTGCTCCGCCGGGTCATTGCAACAGCCATATTGCGAAAAGGCTCGAGCGGCGTGACGGTGCCATCGTTATGGAACGTGGTGCGTATTCCAGCCGCTAACGCGCTCTGAGCATCCGCCCACCTCATGCCGGGTTCGCCGAACAACTTGTCGACGAGGACATCGCCCCAATAGTGGATGTGGTCGACGAAGACGCTCACGGTGACCCCCAGTGTTGCGGCGCGTTCACACTGCGCCGGCGTGATTGCTCCGACGTGTTCAAGTCGAAAGCGATGATCGGTGAGACCGAGCTCGGTAATCACCGTCTCCCAAGCGTTGAGGACACTATCGATGGCGAGGTCGCCGTGAGCATGGCAGGCGAGCTGCCAGCCTTGGGCGGCGTAATTCCGGGAAATTTCGCGCAATTCATCTTCGGAAAAATTCGCGGTGCCCCGGTGGCCAGGCTCAAGGCCCATCGCCGTTGTTGTCGCGTTCGTCAGATAGGGAAAGGACGTTGCAATATTGCCGACCCACGGTGAGCCATCGGCCCACGTCTTAATTCCAATCTGTGAGACCACGTGATCACCATTGACTCGCTCAATGGCGCTCGTGCCACCGGGATGAGACATTTCGTAGAGGCGAAGCCGAGCCGTGAACTCGTGTTGGTCTCGAGCAGCGGCAAGCAGCGGCGCTTGCGCGGGGTTCCAGGACATATCGCAGAGCGTTGTGACCCCGACAGCGTTGGCCCGGTGCAGCTCGGCAGACATCAAACGGTCGAAGTCTGCATACGACTTGCTGAGGAAAGGCCCCGCGACGGTGAAAATCGCCGCCGTTTCGTGCGCAACCCCCGATAACTCACCTTTGTCATCCCTGCCATAGGAAGAGCCTTGAGGATCGGGAGTTTCCCGAGTGATGCCGGCGAGTGCGGCGGCCGCCGAGTTGAAGAACGCGCTGTGGCCTGAATTGTGCACGATCACCAGAGGAACGTCGCCAGCAAGCTCATCGAGGCTTGTTAGCGTCGGATCAACGAGTCCCACTTGAAGCAGCGGGTCCCACCCGTTGGCAAGCACTCCGGCCGGTTCGGCGCCGACGGCGGAGCGGATGCGGTGCATTACCTCGTGCGGGTCCGTGACGATTACGGGCCTAATGTCGACCACATTCTCGCTCAACAGAACGGCACTCGATGTCGGATGGCCGTGGGGCTCTATGAGGCCAGGCATGAGCACACGTTCGCCGAGCTCAACAATTGTCGCGTCTGCGGGGAGTTGCGAGCGGAGATCGCTTTCAGCGCCGACGGCAGTGATCCGATCGCCCTCTACCAAGACCGCGCTCGCACGAGGAACGTTCTCGTTGAGGGTAAGGACCGTGCCGACAAAAAGAGTCGAAGACATTCTGCTTCCTTTCACGTACCGCTGAGTAAGGAACTCTCCAAAACTCTAACGGCGCGTGATTGTTAGCTGAGGCATCCTCGCCGCAAAACGCGTTAGCGAACTTGGCGAACCGTGAACTGCATTTGCGGGTTCGCATAGAACTCTTGCGACTCAACGAGCTGCAGTTCGCGCTCGCCAGACTCGAGAGTTTTGGTGAGAAGGTCGAAGACGCTGGATGCCGTGCGAGCGAGAGCGTCAGCAGCATCGCCGGAGCGCGTGAAGTGGGCGGTGAAGAGGGCGGCGGTGACGTCACCCGAACCGTTGGCCTTCATCGGCAGTCGTGGGGTCTGTACGATCCACGCTCCGGCATCCGTCACAGCCATCATCTCGATGGTGTCCGCTTCAGCATCGGGGCGTTCAACGCTCGTGACGAGAACAGTGCTCGGACCCATCGCGCGGGCGAGATCAGCAGAGGCCAGCGTCGACTCGATCGTGTCCGGATCGGTTTCGGTGAGAAAACCCAGTTCGAACTGGTTGGGGGTGATGATGTCGGCGACAGGAACCACGCGCTCACGCAGCAGGATCGGGATGGCGGGGGCCACGAAGCATCCGGACTTCGCATTTCCCATCACCGGGTCGCATGCGTAGATCGCGTTCGGGTTCGCCGCCTTGACGCGAGCAACAGTGTCGATGATCACATCGCCGATACCCTCGCCGCCCTGGTAGCCCGAAAGGATGACGTCGATCTGGGGGAAGACTCCGCGATCCTCGATGCCGGCAATGACCTCAGACACATCGTTGGGATCGATCATCGGGCCGCGCCACGCGCCATAGCCGGTGTGGTTCGAGAAGTTGACCGTATAAACGGGCAACACCTCAACGCCAATGCGCTGCAGCGGGAACACCGCGGCGGAGTTGCCGACATGGCCGAACGCGACTGCTGACTGAATCGAAAGGATCTTCATCCCTTGATTCTCCCACCTTCCTCATGGGATGCCAGTGCACGCCGACAGCACTGAGCGGTAACGCAGGGCACGCCGCCCATTTCAGCAGTGCGCGTATCGGAAAGCCGACCGTGACGCTAGCGCGAAGCCGAGGCGGCTGCGGCTGCGATTGACGGCGAACCGTCGTCGGCGAGGCGGGTAGTCGACTCCCGCACAATGAGTTCTGCGCGCAACAGTACCGAGCTGCCAGGGTCAGTTGACTCGTTGGAGCCACGCTCGACCGCTTCGCTGACGGCAAGCTGCGCCATCCGAGTGATGGGCTGGCGAACGCTCGTGAGCGGCGGGTCGTAGAGGTCGGCGAGGATGATGTCGTCGAACCCGATCACTGACACATCACGACCGACCTTGAGCCCCAAATCGCGCAGGCCGCGGCAGAACCCCAACGCCGTCATGTCATTGATGGCCACTACCGCGGTGGGTGCTGTGGCGGGGTCGGCGAAGAGGTCTTTTGCCGCCGCGCGACCGACTTCAGCCGCTTCAACATCACCGAAAAGCTCGGCGTCGAGGCCGGTCCAGTGCGGCATGTCGGCGACGGATAGGCCCGCAGCTTCGATGGCATCGCAGTAGCCGCGGTAGCGTGCCGAACGGTTGACAGACCGAATCGATCCAGAGACAAACGCGATGCGCGTGTGACCAAGTTCGAGAAGGTGAGCGGTGGCGACCTGGCCGCCGACGTTGTTGTCGATGCTGATGCTCACGACAGACTCGGGATCGTGCGGCTGGGCTGGCCGGTCGAAGGTGACTAGCCGGAGGCCCTCTTCGATGACGTGGCTCACATGATCAAGCGACGGCAGGGAGGTGCACAGGATGATGCTGCGCACGCCGTCTTCCCACAGTTCTTCGACATAGCGGCGCTCGCGCTCGGGGTCGCGTTCACTGTTGCAGAGCAGCACGCTGCAGCCCAATTCCAGTGCGGCGATCTCAACTTCGTGAGCAAATGCTCCCCAAAATGGGTTGCCGACGGAGGGCACAACGAGGCCCACTGTTTGTGTTTTGCCGTTGCGTAACTGGCGGGCCGCCCGGTTGGGCCGGTAGCCAAGTTCTGAGATTGCCGTCTCAATGCGTGTTCGTGTCGCAGCGACCATTCGACCCTGACGGTCGTTGAGGAAGTTGGAGACGGTACTGGGGGAAACGCCAGCGGCCTGCGCCACATGCTGGATGGTTACTCGAGCCACGTGACCTCCTTTGGTTGATGACGATCCTGATGATCGCTGTTTCAGTGTAACGATTTATTGGTTTTCGGCAAACGGGCCCTGAGCCACTCGCCTCAAACTCGTACCTATTCAAATAAACCCTATTGACGTGACGAGACAGACTCGTCTATGGTCAGTGCATCGTTACACCGATTTCATCCACCCCCCTTAGGAAATCGGTCAACAATCAAATGAGCCGACGACGACGTCGCGGAACGAAGGCACTGGAGCCGTCGCTCAATCTCACAGTGAGAGGACATGCACATGGAAGTGAAGTCACGAATGCGCCGCACAGCATCGGTAGCGATGGTGGCCCTGTTGGGTCTCGGTCTCGCCGCCTGTTCAGCAGGAGAAGCAGACGCTGATCTCAACCCCGACGAGGTTTCGGGCGAGATTAGCCTGCTCACCCCCATCTTTGAAGGAAGCCCAGGGCAAGACCTTCTCGAAGACGAGCTGCTTCCGCAGTTCTACGAGGAGTACCCCAATGTCACGGTCAACGTGGATTACACGACCTACGGCAACCTCAACGAGAAGCTCACCACAGCTGTTGTGTCGGGTCTCGTTCCCGACGTGATGCTCATGGGCGTCGGTTGGATCGAAGCGTTTGCCGACAAGGGCGTACTCGCCGATCTCGGCGAACTCGGTCTGAGCGAGGACGAACTCAAGGAGAGCTACACCGACGAGATCGTTGAAGCTGGCATGTGGGACGGCAACGTCTACGCAGTGCCGATCATGCTCGACACGCGTTTCGGAGTCGCTCGCATGGACATCCTCAAGGAAGCCGGCTACGACAGCCCACCTTCCTCGTGGGAAGAGCTCATCGAGATCGCTGAAGCGACCACCGTGCGCTCCGACAACGGTTCGCTAGAGCGTGCAGGCTTCGACATGATGTCGTTGGATGCCCGTCAAGCGTTCGAGACGATGCTCTTCTCGGCCGGTGGCGCACTCTTCAATGAGGATGCAACCGAGCCCGCCTTCAACAGTGACGAAGGTGTCGCAGCTCTGGGCCTGATGGCTGACCTCGTGAACAAGTACGAGGTTGAAGACATCGGTTTCACCTCGACCGATGACATCGTGAACCCGCTCATCAACGGTCGGGCTGCAATGGGTATCGCGCACAACAACCTGTGGACTCAGGCTCTCGAAGCGGATGAAAGCGTTCTCGACGACCTTGAGCCCTTCGTTATTCAGGGCGATGCATCCGGCATGTTCTTTGGTGGAACCTTGGCAACTGTTGCCAACAACTCCAAGAACCCGCAGGCAGCTCGCGCACTCCTCGAGTTCCTCTCGAGCCCTGACGCAGCGCTCGCGGCCAACGAACAGCGCGGCAACGTTCCGGCTCTGACCGAACTGCTCGACTCTGACTACGTGCAGTCGAACCGCTTCGTGCAGTTCGCCATGGAGAACCTGGATGTTGCACAGCGCGAAGGTGGCCCGTCGCAGTGGCTTGAAGTGCGTGGCGATTTTGCCCCCGCAGTTCAGGGCGCTCTGCTCGGACAGAAAACTCCTGAGGAAGCGCTCGACGATCTCGCTGCTCTCGTACAGACAGCAATAGACCGCTAGTTCCTTCCCCCTAGTGCCCGGGCGTCCAACCCGCCCGGGCACTACCTCCCCAGACTTCAACCACACGAGGGCGTGATGACCACTACAGAGCGACACCCCATTCGCAGCGCGGAAGCGGCAGCGAAGCAGGTTTCCCCATCCACCGCACCGAAGAAACGCAAGCGCATCAGCACCGCGGAGAAGAAGCGTCGCCGTGCTGGCTGGCTGATGATCACACCATCCGTGATCCACGTGGGGCTGTGGACGCTGATCCCCGTCATCGCGACCTTCTACCTCTCATTCACTGACTACGGAATCTTTGCGGCTCCGAAGTGGATCTGGTTCGACAACTACGTCGAAATGTTCAACGACGCAGTGTTCATGCAGTCCATCGGCAACACCGTTTGGTACACCTTCTGGACAGTGCCCGTGTCGATGGCCGTCGCCGTCGTCGTAGCCGTGTTGCTCAACCAGGGCCTCAAACTGCAAAAGTTCTACCGCACCGCCTTCTTCCTCCCGCAGGTCACCGCTACCGTCGCCATCGCGATGGTGTGGCTGTGGATCTTCAACCCCCAGTACGGTCTGCTCAACGCGATGCTCGAAACGCTCGGGCTCCCCGGTCAAGCGTGGCTCGTCGACCCGCAGTGGGCGCTCCCGGCAGTGATCTTGGTTGGTGCCTGGCAGGGCATCGGTATCAAGATGCTCATCTACATCGCGGCCCTGCAGAACATCGACGAATCGCTCTACGAGGCGGCATCGCTCGACGGAGCATCCTCAATTCGCAAGTTCTTCAGCATCACCGTTCCGATGCTCAAGCCGGCCACATTCTTCGTCTTCATCATCTCGATCATCGGCGCTTTCCAAGTGTTCGACCAGATCTACGTACTGACAGACGGTGGCCCGGCGAACGCGACCACGATGATGACCTACGAGGTCTACCGCTCGGCGTTCCAGGAATTCCGGATGGGAATGGCATCCGCTCAGTCGGTAGTGCTCTTCGCCTTCCTTCTCTTTGTCACTCTCATTAGCCGTCGCGTCACCAAAGAAGAGGACTAGTGATGACTCTCCCTACTATCAAGGCCCTCGCGATTAGCGAACAGGTCACGGTCGTTCCCCGCAAGCGGTGGTTCCACCACGCCAAGGGTCGCCAAGCGGCGCTTATCAATGTGGCCCTCATCCTCGGCTCGATCACCATGCTGGTGCCGTTCCTGTGGATGGTGCTCACGAGCCTCAAGTCGCCAGCCGAGCTGGCACAGTTTCCCCCGACGTTCCTTCCGCAAGAGTGGATGTTCAGCAACTACGCGGCGACTCTGGATGCTGCGCCGTTCGGCCTGTACTTTCGCAACAGCTTTGTGATCGCCACCACTCACACCCTCATCACTGTCGTCTTGGGTTCGATGGCGGGTTATGCGTTGGCCCGCATTTACTTCAAGGGGCGGGAGGCGATCTTCCTCGCTTTTATCGCGATGTTGATGATCCCCACCTACACGAAGATCGTTCCGCAGTTTCTCCTCGTCAAGTTCATGCCCCTCTTCGGCGGCAACGACATCCTCGGCCAGGGCGGTAGTGGCTGGTTGGACACGTGGTGGGCTTTGATCATTCCTGGTGGTCTGAGCGCATCGGCCATCTTCTTGTTCCGTCAGTTCTATTTGTCGCTGCCGAAGGACCTCGAAGAGGCGGCACGGATTGATGGCCTGGGCGAGTTTCGCATCTTCTCGCAGATCTATACGCCGCTCATAAAGCCGGCTATCGCGACTGTCGGACTGCTGACGTTCCAAGAGAGCTGGAACAACTTCCTGTGGCCTTTGCTCGTCACCACCAGCAGCGACCTTCGCGTGATTCAGGTCGGGCTCGCGGTGTTCCAGCAGCTCGACAACACGCAGTGGCAGTACCTGATGGCTGGAACAACGATGGCGACGGTGCCCATGGTGGTGCTGTTCATCTTCGCCCAGAAGTACTTCATTCAGGGCTTCACCAACGCCGGCATCAAGTAGCGGCATTGCTCGGCCGCCGCTAACGAGAGCGGCCCAGCACGAACTTTCGATCGATCAACACCCAACCAATAGATAGGCACGGTACATAGACATGAGTATTGACCTCACCGGACGACGCGCACTCGTTACAGGAGCAGGAGCGGGAATCGGCGCGGCCATCGCCAAGGCACTGGCGGCAGCAGGAGCTGACGTCGTGGTGCACTATGCGAACAGTGAAGCGGGAGCCACCGCCGTCAAGGAAGAGATCGAAGCGGGCGGGCATCGTGCGCTCGCTGTGCAGGCTGACCTCACCGACTCGGCGCAGGCAACGAAGTTGGTGGATGCCGCAGTCGAGTTCCTTGGTGGCCTCGACATCCTCGTCAACAACGCCGGTCACTTGGTGGGTCGCGCCACAATCACCGAGACCACGGATGAGCGCTGGAACGAGGTCATGGATGTGAACATTGCGAGCACCTTCTTCACCACTCGCCAGGCCCTCCCCGCGCTCGCGGAGTCGGAGCACGGCCGCATCATCACGATGGCGTCTCTCGCTGCGGAAAACGGTGGCGGTGCTGGATCGGTGGTTTACGCGACCTCGAAGGCTGCCGTTGTCGGCTTCACTCGTGCCCTCGCTAAGGAGATCGCCGGCAAGAAGATCACGGTCAACGCTGTTGCTCCTGGCTTCATTGGCGAGACCGCTTTCCACGAGACCTTCACTCCGGGCGAAGCTCAGAAGAACATCGTCGCGGGCATCCCTCTCGGTCGTGCCGGCACCGCTGGCGACGTTGCTGACGTTGCTCTGTTCCTGGCATCCGACCTCTCGTCGTATGTCACGGGTCAAGTTGTTGACATCAACGGAGGACTCAACTTCCGATGAGTTCAGTTCCGCAGCAGCCGGGCGGGTGGTGGCATGACTATGTCTGCCCCACTCACGGCGTCGAGTTGGGTGCCCGCGAGGGCAACGAGTTTCTGTGCAGCTACGGCTGTCGCCTCACGGGCGACAAGGTCGAAGCGGCCTGGCTCGCGCTTGAACATCAAGCCCTTGCTCGGGCCGCCCGGGTTGCTGCGCGACGGTACGCGCTGCACGGTGACGTCGCCGATCGTGAACGTGCCGTCGAGCTCGTGCTCGACTACGCCGCACTGTACGACCAGATTTCCGCCGGCGGCTGGAGCGAACGCAGCGAATCATGGATGCTGCGCGGCAAGCTGCTTGCCCAAGCACTCTCTGAGGCGCAGTGGGCCGTCGGCTTCGCTGATGCGATCATCACGCTCGGCCCGATCCCTGAACTTCAAGAGTCGGGAACTCTCAACCGCACTCTCGAAGGGCTCGCTGACACGCTGGCCGAGTCGCGCCGCATCCTTGTTGAAGACCGCAACGACCAACGCAGCAACTACACCGCATGGCTGGATGCCGCCGCTCGCCTCATCGCGTTAGCCCGCGAGTCGCTGGGTGGCGAGCCTGTTGCCGCACACTTTGAGACCGCGATCGTGGATCACCTGCAGCTCGCGGTGCGGTCGGACGGCTGGGAGTGGGAGGCATCCACCTACTATCACGTGTTCGTTTTGCGGGCCTATCTTCTGGGATTGCGCGGAGTCGACCTCGCCGAGCTTCCGGACGAAGTCGTCGACACTTTGCGCCGCATGATCGACGTGCTCGTGTCGATCGCCGCCCCCGATGGATTCTTGCCCGCGCTGCACGACGGCCCCTATGACCGGGTCGCGATGCACCGCGAAGTGCTGGAGATTTGCGCCCTGGGCGCTCAGTTCTTCAGCGATACCGGCCTCGCGACTGTGCAGTCCTGGGTCGTCGAAAGGCTTGGTGCTGACCACGATGGTCTCGAGTGGATGCTCGATGGCTGGTTCGTGGGAGCACCGCTTGACCGCGCACCGGTGGTGGTCGGTTCGCGAGCATTCGAGGATGCCGGGTATGTCGTGTTGCGTGATTCACGCAATCGCATGGTCGGCATCCTCGATGCTGGACCGCACGGTGGAGCCCACGGTCACTTCGACAAGCTCGCGCTTTATCTCTATGGCAATGGTGTTCGCTGGCAGCCGGCCCCGGCGGTTCCGCCGTATGGGCACGCGTTGCGTCATTCGTACTATGCGCGCACGATGGCGCATCCGACGGTGCGCGTCGATGGCGCCGATCAGGTCGAAGCGACTGCCGAGATCACCGCGTGGGATGCTGCCTCCTCCCGCGTCACGGCCGTCACCACGACCGCGATCGAAGGTGTGCGACTGAGTCGCACGGTGCAGCTCGCCGACGGACTGCTGGCGGATGTCGTGCACGTCATGTGCGACGACGGCGAACCGCACACGATTGCGCTTGGTCTTCGCCCGGCCGTTGATTTCAGCGTGCGGGTTGACGGCAACTCGTGGCATTCGACTTGGGGTGCTGGTGCGAGAGCGGCTGGTTCGCCCGCGGGTGCGCACGCCAAAACTGGCGAGCAGGCTCAGCCGGCACTGAACGGTTGGCACTGGGCCTCCAGCGAAACCACGCTCGACCTGCACGCGGGTCGCGGACCATCCGACGATCCGAGCCGGCTCCAAGGAATCGGCGACTGGGTGACGACGGCTCCGGCCGCGACTTTCGTGAGCGTCTACAGCTTCGATCCCGACGCCACCATCGACTCCATTGAGACCCATATTTCCGATACCGCTGTGGTGATTGAGATCGCCGCCGCTGACCACGACACTTCCCGAATAGAGGTAGCACTGTGACCACCCCCATGCTGATTGGTAGCCGCGAAGCTGAGCTGCGGAGCGCGCTCGATGGCCCGTTGAGCGCGCAATTCCGCCGACTCTTGGAGGAATGTGAGCGCGCGAAGGGGATGGAACTTCCGCAGGAACACCCGCTGGCATCCATCACTTATTTCGGGCCAGGCTCGGCGAACCTTGCGCTCGCCTACCGCCTGACCGGGCAAGAGGCCTACCTCGAAGAGTTGCGTCGTTGGCTGGCACCGCCGCTGTCGTTCCCGCACTGGGGCAAGGCGAACCTGCCCGACCATGACCTCGATGCCGGCTGGATTCTGCACGGCCTCTCGCTCGCGTACTCGTGGGCCGGCGATGCGCTGCGTCCCGAAGAGAAGCAGGCACTCGAAGACAAACTGCTGTTGCAGGGCCAGCGCATGTACGAGTTCGCTGTGGAGAAAGAGGGCGGATGGTGGTCATCGTCGTACTGGCAGAACCACAACTGGATTTGCTACGCCGGCCTCGCCACCGCCGGCTACGCGCTGCAAGAGAAGTACCCCGAAGCGAAGGCCTGGACTGAGCGCGCTAAAGAGAACTTTGCCCTCGTTCTCGACTCGCTTCCCGACGACGGTTCCAACAATGAGGGTGTCGTCTACTGGCGCTACGGAGTGCCGTGGATCGCCAGCTACCTTGACGTCCTCCGCGATCAAGAGGGCCTCGACTGGTTCAACCGCGGCACCTACTTGAAGGAAACGTTCTGGTACCGCCTTTACCAGGCGGCTCCCGACATGGAGCGGATTGTCGATCACGGTGACTGCCACGACCGCCGCAGCGGGCATCCGGTCGCCCTGTACTACAAGCTGGCTGCCGAATACCGCATCCCGCAGGCGCAGTGGTTGGCCGACAAGGTGTCGACCGAGTTCTATTGGCGCGAAGCCTACGAGAGTGGCGTGCGGCCCGGCGTTCGCCCCGAGGCGTACAAAGAGCTGTTGTGGTTCGACCCCAGCGTTGAGGCTGCCGGCCCAGAAACGCTTCCGCCGAGCAAGTACTTCGAAGACCTTGGCCTTGTTGTTGGTCGCACGTCGTGGGATGAGCAGGCGGCGCTCGTGTCGTTCAAGGCGTCACCGGGCGGCGGTCACAAGGCCTGGAATCAGTCGCACCGTCAGCGCGAAGAGAACGGCTGGGTCACGCTGAACGCGGGACACCATCACCCCGACTCGGGTAGCTTTGTGTTCCTCGGCCATGGCTCGTATCTCGCAATCGACGAAGGGTATTCGTCGCGCAAGCTCACCGAACACCACAACTCGATCCTCATCGACGGCAACGGTTTTGTGAATGAAGACCGCTACCACGTGTTCGAGGAGCTGGCCGAAGAGTTCACGGCCGAGATTTTGACGACCACGATTAAGGATGGTTGGACGCACGCCGTGAGCGAGTCATCCGCGATGTATGACCGGGCCCTCGGTGTCACTCGCGTGCGCCGCCATCTCGTGCTCACGCCCGGCGGCACCCTCGTGATCGCCGATGACCTCGCCGCCGACGAACCGCGCACCTGGACCTGGCTGCTGCAAACCGACAACGCTCCGATTGCCATCAGCGACAAACGGTGGCGAGCGGATGCCGGACACGGCGTCATGCCGATCGCTGCGCTCGACGACAACCCCACCAGCGAAATCGTCGAAACGTTCGTGCATGCCAACCCCACGTCATCCACGCCGAGTTTGGCGATCAGCAAGAAGCAGCACACGCTCAAGCGCGTGAGCGAGCCGACTATGAGTGCTCGGTTCGTGACCGTGCTGGAGTCCCGCAACTGGGATGACACCGCACCCGCGAGCATCCGCTACGACGTCGCAGCGGGCGGAGTACGTGTGGAGATCGAGCGTGACGGAGTGACCGAAACCGTATCGTTGGGCTTTGATGGCGACGCTCCCACTCTGGGTGCCACTGCTGTCATTGGCGAAGGATTCCAAGGAAGCACGAACGCGCGACGATGAGACAACGACCGCAGCGATCGCAGGGTACGAGGCGGTCTCCCCGCTGGGAGACCACTCTGCTCGGTGCGCTCGCGTACCCGGGAAACATCTTCCTGGGATCGCTTGCGGTGCTCATCTTGTCGCTCGGAATCATCACGGTGCTGCCGGCGGCGATTGCGCTCGCTCGTGCGTTCGCCCTCTGGAATGTTACGAACGACGACAAAGTCTTCACGAACACCTTCCGGCAGTTTCGGGAAACGTGGCGGCGCACGCTGGGCCTCGGCGCCATCGCGACCGTCGTATTCGCGATCTTGGTGGCCGACGGCATCTTCCTCGCGGCACAACTGACGAGCACCGGCGATCCGCTGGCGCTCATGTTCGCCGCCGCAGTGATGCCGATCGCGGCGGCCGTGGGCGTGTTCGCCGTCGCGCTCACGGCAGCCGCGACGCTCTCCACCGAAGCGGATGCCCGCACCTGGGCACGTGAGGGATTCGTACTGATGCTGCAGCATCCGCGTCGCTCGCTGCTCGTGTTGTTCACGCTGACGGTCACCATCGTGGCCTCGGTGCTGCTGCCGAGCCTCGCGCCATTCGTGGCGATCGCGCTGCCGGTCTACGTGGGCGTGCGGGCCTGGGGCCCGAAGCCTCCCGTCAACGACGAACAGGATTAGGGGAGTGGCGAAACGCCCGCCGATCTCGTTTGCGCTGAAGGTTCTCTATGGCGACACCTTCACGATGGCCGTCGGTTTTTACATGCTCGTGCCGCTGCTGGCGTATCACTTTCTGCAAGATCTGACCCTGACGATTGCGGTCGTCGCTGCCCTCACCGCGCTGCGCACAGCGGCCCAAAACGGGATGATGCCGATCGCCGGGTGGGTTGCTGACCGCATCAACTTTCGCCGCGCCATCCTGATCGGGGTGCTGGTTCGAGCTTTGGGCTTTGCGATGCTCGGCACCGTCGAGTCGATTCCCCTGCTCGTGGTCGCATCGATCTTTACTGGCTTAGGTGGCGCCCTTTTTCACCCCGCAAGCTATTCGGCTTATGCGGCACTCACGACCGGTGCCGACCGGGTGCGGGTGTATTCGACGCGCGAAGTCGTGAGCAACGTCGGCTTCATTGTTGGCCCCATCATCGGCGGTTTTCTCGCCGGCGCCGACTTTGCTTTCGTGAGTTTGTCGGCGGCTGGGATGTTCGTGATTGCGTTCATCATCAGCGCCTTCGGTTTGCCGCACCCGAGCGACGAAGAGCGGGCCCGCACGCCTCCGCGTTTGAGAGTGGCCTTCGCGGATGCCGCTTTTCTGCGTTACTGCGCGCTCGTCGCGGGTACTGCGGTGCTCATCGCGCAGTTCTATCTCGTGATCCCGTTCCGGGCTGCCGAGTTCACCTCGGGGCCCTCCGACCTCGGCTTCATCTATTCGGGCGCCGCCGTGGTCATGGTGATCACGATGCTGCCGCTCACCGGTGCCGCCAATCGTTTCCTGCCCGACCGCATCACCCTCGCCGGCGCTACCGCGTGCCTCGGCGTCGGCGTCGGAATCATGGGGCTGTCGACGAATCTGGTCGGGATGCTCGTCGGCGTCGCCGTGTTCATCGTCGGCCAGATGCTGGTGCAGCCGGTGCTCAACGCGACAGTGTCACGCTTCGCCCCCGACGGTTCCGTCGCCAGCTATTTCGGAGTGCAGGGTCTCGCGAACGCGATCGGTGGCGCGGTCGGAAGCGGCTCGGCCGGTGTGATTTACGCGCTCGCCGACTCCGGTGAGCCCGGGGCCGAATGGGTGTGGCTGACGTATCCCGCGTGGGCGATCCTCGTCGCCATCATGTTCGTCATCTTTGGGCCGCGGGCGGCGCGAATGCCGCTCTGACACCAACACCGATGCGGCGGAGTCGTCGGTTGTGTGGAAGTGCTTTAGTGGCGGCCGCGCTCCACGAGCTTGCGCTCGCGCATTGCGAGGAACAACGGGAAGGTGAACGCGAAGGCCGTGATGCCTGACAGCACGATGTAGAGCCAGGCCCGCTTCATCCCGAGCCTGCGTGCTTCGATGATGATCAGGATGCTGCCCGCAACGGCCACGACGAGAAGGTCGACGCCGAGTGAGTTCACGGCGGGGCCGCTGCCGAACCAATCGCCGAGGTAATTGCGCATCTGCACGATCGCCAGGGCGTTGAAGAGCCAGGTTCCGACCAAGCCGACGATGGCCAGCACGGCGAAGGTAATTGCGGTGGCGTTCCAGTGGCGCAGCAGTGCGGGGCTGTTCGCGGATGACGCGGTGGCTTCAGTCATGGAACCAGTGTGCACCCTGCCGGCGCCAGTTTTTCGGGCCGCCTCACGCCTCCACTGGCGCTTTGAGCCCGAGACTCATCACGGGTACGCGAGGCTTATCGGCTGGTTCGAGCGAGCGGTAAGCGCTCGGAGTCATCCCCATTTCGGCAAGAAACTGGCGATTGAAGTTGGCAAGGTTCTCGTAGCCGACATCAGCGCACACGCTAAAAATGGGCTGATCTGAGTCATCGAGCAGGCGGCACGCGTTGGCAACGCGAAGCTTGCGCACCACATCGCTAAAGGTAGAACCACAGGCATTCTTGAAATATTTTGAGAACGTTGACTCCGACATGTGGGCGAGATTTGCGGCCTCAGACATGCGAATTCTTGATGTGAGATTGTCGAAAATATAGGCGAGTCCGGCATCCACGGCAGCTTTTGCGTTGGAATCTGAGGGCGAACCGAACCACTCGCTCGCCACCAATTCTTTATCGGCGGGGGGCGCTTCGGTGAAGATCACAAAGAGGGCGATGAGATGCGCGAGTTGCCGTGCACCCGTCGTTCGGCGCACCTCTTCGATCTCTTCGGCCGCTCTCGCTGCCGTAGCTCCGAGAAACACTATTCCCCGGCTGGATTCCGTAATGACAGGGGTGATTTCGGCCAGCTCTGGCAGCGTCGCGACACAGGAATCCCACCACTGCGCATCGAAATGAATGATCGCATCCCTGTCGTAGACAACCTCACCAGGGCGCAGATCGCTGATCCAATCGTGGGGAACGTTCGGGCCAACCAGCGCCACATGTCCCGGCCCGAACTCTCCAGTGCGATCACCAATGGCGAAGCTGCCGGTGCTCCTGCGAATGAGGTGGATTTCGTACTCTGGATGGTAATTCCAGTGCGCGATTCCTGCAGGGTAATCATGGTCGAGGGTGCGTATCGACGAGTGAGGCAAGTGGGGGATAAGTTCACGTGATGGAGCTGTGCCCACATATTGGCGTGCGATCTCTGCAGCACTTTCCGTAGGCAACGCTAATTGCTTCATGGGGCCTCCTCGCCCTCGCTCTCAAGATACCTAAGTCAAGCATTTCTTTCGCAACAAAGGGCGGCTACGGAAAGAAAGTATTAGAAGGTCACGCCAAAGTGGGTTTCGCTCATCGCCGTGGACAAGTAACTTCGCTATTAACGGGATGCACCACAGCGGACATCTGGACCCGGATCTCAGCTTCGGGCAGAACAGCGTCACAGGTCATCCATCTCTGCCGGCGGCATGTCTTTGGCATGCCATTGGCGCACCCAGAAGTAAGCACTGAGAACAAAGGAGTATCAATGCTGGTCACGAAACGCACACTGGCGATAGGGGCGGGACTCGTTGTCTCGGCTCTCGCGCTTGGCGGTTGCACCGCACCGGGATCGTCGTCGGGTGACGTAGTCACTCTCACGCTCGCGACGGTGAACAACCCGCAAATGAAAGACATGGAGGAGCTCAAGGGCGAATTTGAGTCCGCGCATCCGGATATCAAGATCAACTTCGTTCAGATGGAAGAAGGCGACCTTCGGGCGGCCGTCACGAACGATGTGGCAACGGGCGCTGGCCAGTACGACATCGTCACGGTTGGCGCGTATGAGGTTCCGCAGTGGGGTCAGCTCGGCTGGCTCACTGACCTCACCGACACCCTTGCCGCAGACGAAGAGTACGACGTCGACGACCTGCTGCCGGCCGTTCGCACAGCACTCACTGTTGACGACAAGCAGTACGCGGTTCCGTTCTATGGCGAATCATCGTTCCTCATGTACAACAAGGAAATGTTCGCGGATGCCGGCCTTGAGATGCCGAATAATCCATCCTGGCAAGAGGTCGCTGGTTTCGCCAAGGAGCTGAAGACCGACGACCGTGCGGGTATTTGTCTCCGCGGAAAGCCGGGATGGGGCGACTCGTTCGCGCCCATCACCACTGTCGTTCAGACTTTCGGCGGCAACTGGTACGACATGGACTGGAATGCACAGGTCGATTCCCCCGAGTTCGTTGAGGGCGTTCAATTTTACGTTGATCTACTGCAGGATGCCGGAGAAGCCGATTCCGTTTCGGTGAGCTTCACTGAGTGCCTCAACCTGGTCAGTCAGGAAAAGGCTGCCATGTGGTACGACGCGACTAGCGCTGCAGGAATCCTTGAAGATCCTGATTCCTCCGGGGTTGCCGGCAATGTCGGTTACGCTCACGCTCCCGTAGTCGAGACTGCAGAATCCGGTTGGCTCTGGTCGTGGAACCTTGCGATCCCGTCGACAACGAAGAACGTCGATGAAGCGACAACGTTCGTGAAGTGGGCAACGAGCAAGGAATACCAGCAACTCGTCGGTGAAACGCTCGGGTGGACTCGCGTTCCCCCGGGAGCACGCCAGTCGACCTATGAGATTCCGGAATACAAGGAAGCAGCGGCAGCATTCGGGCCAATCACGCTCGAGATCATGAACGCTATCGATCCCGTGCAGCCCGGTGTTAACCCGCAGCCGTGGGTCGGAGTGCAATACGTCACCATCCCTGAGTTCCAGGATGTCGGCAACCAGGTGGCTCAGCTTGTCGCTGATGCGATTGCTGGCCGCTCCACGGTTGCCGAAGCGCTCGCTAAGGGTCAAGTTATCGCGCAGGCTGCCGGCGATAAGCAGAAGTAGGCACCACAGTTCGAGAACAGTGTGCGCGGGGCCCATTGCCCGGCCCCGCGCCCACCTCAACGGCGAGGAAAACTTTCTATGACCACTACAGCACCTCCCCAGCAGGGATCGATTGCGGTCGCCCACGCGGCGCATCGAACGGCAAAGAAAAAGGCGAGAGTCGCACGACGGTTAGTCCTGCCGGCGCTGATCTTCTCGATCGTGCTCACGCAGATACCGTTCCTGGTGGCGATCGTCTTCTCCACTCTTGAGTGGAATCAATTGCGCCCCGACAAGATCCATTTCAACTGGTTTGCCAACTACGCTGTCGTATTTACTGGTCCAGACTTTTTCTCGTCCCTCATCTCAACGGTGACCATTACCGGGTCATCGGTGGTTCTTTCTCTCGTATTCGGGCTCATGTTTGCGCTCCTGCTCGACCGCAAGTTCACCGGTCAAGCGTTGGCCCGCACGCTCGTGATCACCCCGTTCCTCGTGATGCCCGCTGCGGCAGCGCTCATCTGGAAGTGGTCAATGCTCGACGCCAACGTCGGCATGGTCAACTGGGGCCTCAATCTTGTGGGGCTGCCGAGCATTTCGTGGAACACCGATCTGCCCGTGCTGACCGTGATCATGATGCTCACGTGGCAGTACACGCCATTCTTTATGCTCATTCTGTTGGCCGGTCTGCAGAGCCAGAGCAAAGAAATTCTTGAGGCCGCATCCGTTGATGGGGCAGGGCCTATTCGGGTTTTTGAGTCGATGACCCTTCCACACTTGCGCCAGTACATCGAGATCGCGACCCTGTTGGGGTCGATCATGATGCTCCAAGTATTCGATCCCATAGCGATCATGACGAAAGGGTCTGGCGGCACCAAAACGCTCTCCTACCTTCTCTATGAGCGTGCCTTCATTGGGCTGGATGTCGGGCAGGCGGCCGCGTTCGGTGTCGTCACCGTGGTGATCACCATCGTCACCACGTCAATCATTTTGCGGAGCCTGTTCTCCGTCTTTATCGACGGAGGTAAGCGCTGATGCGATCGCTACGAAGTGCCGCCCTCACGATTTTTACGTGGGCGCTCGTGTTGATGTTCTTCTTCCCCATCCTGTGGATGGTGTTCACCGCGTTCAAGAGTGAGCTGGATGCGAGCTCTATTCCACCTAAGTTCATCGTCGACCTCACACTCTCGCAGTTCGAAGATGCCTTCAACCGTGGCATGGGCTTCTATCTCATGAACTCGCTCATCGCGAGCGTCGGGTCAACCATCATCGTGCTGATGCTGGCGATTCCCGCTGCCTACGGCCTCAGCGTGCGACCGATTACGAAGGTGAAGGATGTGCTGTTCTTCTTCATCTCGACCAGGTTCATGCCCATCGCCGCGATTATCCTGCCTATCTTCCTCATCCTGAAAACGATCGGCGGGCTCGACAACATAATCGCGCTTGTGCTGCTCTACACGGCAATAAACTTGCCGATCGCTATTTGGATGATGCGCTCATTCTTTAGCGAAGTACCGCTCGAGATCATCGAGGCAGCCCAA
This sequence comes from Salinibacterium sp. NK8237, assembly GCF_015864955.1. NCBI lineage: Bacteria > Bacillati > Actinomycetota > Actinomycetes > Micrococcales > Microbacteriaceae > Salinibacterium > Salinibacterium sp. NK8237. The sequence continues at coordinate 1,877,867 of NZ_JADYWE010000001.1, forward strand.
ATCGATGGGGCGAATCTGCGCATCGAACTCACTCGCGTTGTGCTCCCGATCGTGTTGCCCGGCATTGCAGCGGTGGCCCTCATCAGCTTCATTTTCGCGTGGAATGAATATTTCATCGCGACGCTCATCACGACAGTGGATGCGCGCACAGCGCCACCGTTCTTGGTGAGCTTTGTAGACGGTCGCGGGCAGTTCCTCGCCGTTCTGTCCGCGGCTTCCACTCTTGCCGTTCTTCCGGTGATTATCGCCGGGTGGGCAGCGCAAAAACAGCTTGTTCGCGGGCTCGCCATGGGCGCGGTCAAGTAGAGACCGTGCCGAAAGAAGCGACTGTGCCTGAAGAAGCGACTGTGCCGAAGAAGTGAAAGGGAGAACCGCATGACTGTATTGAGCGAGGCCACCAGAGAACAGCTCGCGGGCGACGTAGGTCGGCCGAACTACGACCGCTCGACGTTGACTACAGGGATTGTGCACATTGGTGTTGGCGGGTTCCACCGTGCCCATCAGGCCATGGCGCTTGACTCCCTGATGAACGAAGGGCTCGCTCAGGACTGGGCAATCTGCGGAATCGGTCTCCTTGAAGGCGACCGCACACTCGCGAGCGTTTTTGAGGAGCAGGACTGCCTCTACAGCTTGATGCTCAAGCACGCTGATGGGCATCGCGAGACGCGGGTTGTCGGCAGCATTATTGAGTATCTGTTTGCTCCGGATGACCCGGAAGCGGTCATTGAAAAAATGGCCAGCCCGCAGATTCGCATTGTGTCGCTCACCATCACTGAGGGTGGCTACAACGTAGATCTGAACGGTGACTTTGATGAGGATGCGCCGGCCGTCGTGGCGGATCTTGCGGCTGGCGCTGTGCCTGCGACAGTCTTCGGATTCGTTACGGAAGCTTTGCGTCGCCGACGTGACCGGGGCATCCCACCGTTCACGGTGATGTCGTGTGACAACATCCAAGGCAACGGGCATGTCGCGAGCAAAATGTTCACCGCCTTCGCTCGGCTCAAGGATGCCGAACTGGGGGAGTGGGTCAGCGAAAACGTTCGCTTTCCGAACACCATGGTTGACCGCATCACGCCGGTCACGAGCGCCGAAGATATCGCGGAAATTGCGCAGATCACGGGACTCTCCGACGCCTGGCCAGTGGTGTGCGAACCGTTCTTTCAGTGGGTTGTTGAAGATGACTTCCCTCTTGGTCGTCCTCCGTATGAGAAGGCTGGCGCGCAAATCGTGAGCGATGTCGAACCCTACGAACTCATGAAGCTGCGGTTGCTCAACGCGAGCCATCAAGGACTTTGTTATTTCGGCTATTTGAGCGGTTACCGTTTCGCACACGAGGCCATGGCCGATCCTGCGATTCCGGCGTTTCTGCTTCGGTACATGGATCGAGAGGCGACGCCAACGCTGCGACCGCTGCCCGGTATCGACCTTGATGACTACAAGCACACCCTCATCGAGCGTTTCTCGAACCCCGAAGTGCGGGACACTCTGGCGCGACTGTGTGCTGAGTCATCCGATCGCATCCCCAAGTGGCTTGTTCCCGTTGTGCGAGCACAGTTGGATTCGGGCGGTGAAATCGACTGCTCTGCCGCGATCATTGCGAGTTGGGCGCGCTACGCCGAAGCGGTGGATGAAACGGGTGAACCAATCGTGGTGGTTGACGCGCTCCGGGACGAACTCGTCGCGATCGCTCAGACTCAACGCAGCGACGAGACGGCGTTCATCCGCAACCGGAAACTCTTCGGCGACCTGGCGGATAACCAGAGATTCGTCGACGCCTACCTGACCGCGCTGCACTCACTGTTTGAGGTTGGCGCTAACGCGACGGTGCGCTGCTACCAGTAGCGATGCTGGGGAGGGCGAGCTGGGGAGGGGCAGCGGGCCAGCGGGTCAGCTCGTCCTCGTCCGGGTTGGGCGCTAGCGGCGGGACCGGCGCACCTGCACTCGGCAGACGCTAAGCCAGCGCCCGCAGTATGGTCGAATGACGAAGACACCTGCGGCTAACGATTCGACCGGGCGCGGCACGCGCAGCGGGCAGAGCGAGGAGATCAAGGTCGCATCGGTGCGAGATTCGAACACCCCTGAGGAAGGCTCTCGCGCGAGCCGCATCGGCCGCCGCGTCGGACGTATCGCGCTTGGTGCATCCCTCGTCTTTGCCGGCATCGGCCATCTCACGTTCGCGCGCGAAGACTTTCAGGCGCAAGTGCCCGATTGGCAACCGTTCGACCAAGACTTTGTGGTTGTGGCATCCGGAATCGTCGAAATTGCGCTCGGCAGTGCGCTGATCTTTGCCAAGAAGTACCGCCCGCACGTGGGCTGGGTTGCCGCCGCCTTCTTTATCGCGATCTACCCGGGCAACATCTCGCAGCTCGTGAATCAGGTCGATTCGCTCGGTCTCGACACCGATCTCAAACGGTGGATTCGGATGCCGTTCCAACCCGTGCTCGTTCTCTGGGCCCTCTGGTCGACCGGAGCGTGGCGCGCGTGGCGTGCCGCCCGCCGCAACGACAGTCGAAACCTCGGTGCGTGATAGCTTCACTCCATGAGCGGAGTCGCCGAATGAGCAGAGTTGCGGCAGTCGCCCCGGTGGTGCCCAAATACAGTTACACGCAAGCCGAAATGACGGGCATGCTCGCGCCGCTTCTGGCCGAGAATCCCCGCCATCAGGCCGTAATCGAACGGATGCATGGCGCTAGCGGCATCGACCGCCGGCACATGGCGCTTCCTCTCGAGCGATACCCCGAGCTGGGCAGTTTTCGTGAAACAAACGATGAGTTCATCCGTGTCTCGACCGAGCTGCTTGAGCGTGCACTGACCACGGCGCTCGCGGATGCCGGCCTCGCCCCGAGCGATGTCGACTTTGTGTTCTTTACTTCCGTGACCGGCATTTCGGCGCCGTCGATCGACGCGCTGCTGATCCCGCGCTTGGGCCTGCGCCCCGACGTGAAACGGGTTCCCTCGTTTGGCCTGGGCTGTTTGGCGGGGGCCGCGGGCTTGGCCCGCGTGCATGACTATTTGGTCGGGCATCCGGATGAGGTCGGCGTTCTGCTGAGCGTCGAGCTGTGCTCGCTCACTCTGCAACGCGACGATCACACCATGGCCAATTTTGTCGCCACCGGCCTCTTCGGCGACGGTGCCGCGGCGGTCGTGATGGTGGGGGAGAACCGCAGCGAACCCGGCCCGCGCGTGATCGACACCCGCAGCACATTCGTCGCCGACAGTCACGATGTGATCGGCTGGAACGTGGGCGGCACCGGTTTCGAGATCGTGCTGAGCGCGGGCGTGGCCGACGTGATTCAGAACAGCTTCCCGGGCGAGGTGAGCGATTTTCTGGGCCGCAACGGTCTGACGATCGCCGACATCGATACCTGGATTGCGCATCCGGGTGGTCCGCGCGTGCTCGAAGCGTTCGAGAGTTCGCTCGGGCTTGAACGCAGCGACCTGCAGTCGAGTTGGGATTGCCTCGCGCGCGTCGGCAACCTGTCGTCGGCGGCCGTGCTGCATGTGCTGGCGGATGCTCTGCAGGCCGACCCCGCGCCAGCCCCCGGTAGTCACGCTCTCGCCTTCGCTCTCGGTCCGGGCGTGAGCGCCGAATTCGTTCTCTTGGAGTGGTCGTGATGCGAGGCGTCGCCGGATTTCACGGCTATCGCAACGGCCGAGTGGTGAGCATGAAGGAGCCCCGCGCATGACCGTCATTGCCTACATCGCCCTCATCGTGGGCACGAGCATGGAGCGCCTCTATGAGCTGCGCATCTCGAAGCGCAATGCCGCTGCAGCCTTCGAGCGTGGCGGTCGTGAGTATGGTCAGAAGCATTTTCCGTGGATGGTGGCCCTGCACACCGGGCTGCTCATCGCTTGCGTTGTCGAAGTGATCGTCGCCGATCGTCCCTTCCTGTTGTGGCTCGGAATCCCGATGCTCGTGATTACCCTGCTCTGCCAAGCGGCGCGCTACTGGATCATCAACTCGCTTGGCGCTCAGTGGAACACGCGGGTCATCGTCGTGCCCGGGGCCGGCCGCGTGCAGAACCGCGGACCGTACAAGCTGACGTGGCTGCCGCATCCCAACTACCTGGTTGTCGCGATCGAGGGCATTGCATTGCCGCTCGTGCACACCGCGTGGGTCACCGCGATTGTCTTCACGGTGCTGAATGCGGTGCTGCTGTTGGCGTTCCGCATCCCGACCGAAAACCGGGCACTGCGCGAACTGACGCCATGAGTGCGGCGGGTGAGAATGCGGTTGCTGCAGGTGCGGCCGCTGATGTGGTGGCCGAACCGAGCGCTTCGCCGGTCGTCGACGTCATCGTCGTTGGTGGCGGGCCTATCGGTCTCGCCGCCGCCATCAACGCGCGGATGCACGGCCTCACCGCCCTCGTGATCGAACCCCGCACCGGCACCATCGACAAGGCCTGCGGCGAAGGAGTCATGCCCGGCGCCGTCACCGAACTCGCTGCCCTCGGGGTTCACCCGCGCGGGCGCAGGATCGCAGGCATTAGCTATCAAGACGGCACCCGCATCGCCGAACACCGCTTCGCTTCGGATGCCGCGCTCGGTGTTCGTCGCACCGAACTGCACCGGGCGCTCAGCGAACGTGCGGTCGAGCTCGGCGTCGAGTTCGAGCACGGCAAGGTTGAGGCGATCGAGCAAGAGGATGACGGTGAGTCGGGCGGCGCCAAAGCGAGCGCGGTATCCGCGCACCTCGCTGACGGTCGCACTATCGAGGGACGGTGGATGCTCGGCTGCGATGGTCTGCACTCCACGGTGCGGGAGCTGGTTGGTCTGGCCGCGCGCCCTCGCCGCGTGAGGCGACGTGATTCTCGGCGGTTCGGCATCCGGCAGCACTTTGAGGTTGCTCCGTGGAGTGATCTCGTGGAGGTGCATTGGGCGCCGACCGCTGAGCTGTATGTCACGCCGGTGAGCGACACAGAGGTCGGTGTTGCGGTGCTTGGCCCGCGTGGAACGTCGTTCGAGGAGGCGCTGGCGAGTGTGCCGGCGCTCGCCGAACGACTGCGCGGGGCGACTCCCGCATCGACAGTGCGGGGTGCTGGCCCCCTATTCCAGAACACCACTGGGCAACGTGCGGGCCGAGTGCTGCTCGTCGGCGACGCCGCTGGCTACGTTGATGCGATCACGGGGGAGGGCATCCGCTTAGGGCTGGCGGAAGCGCGCGCCGCGATCGAGTGCATTGTCGCCGGCAAACCCGAACGCTACGAACGCGAGTGGCGGCGAGTGACCCGTGATTTCCGGATGCTCACCACCGGGCTCGTGGCCGCTGCAAACTCACCGCTGCGCCGAGCCATCGTGCCGTTCGCCGCGCGACTGCCGCGCGTTTACGGTCGCGTTGTGGAAAGCCTGGCGCGCTAGCTAGGAAGCAACAGCGGCAGCAGTTCTTCTGCCTTCGACACCACAGCGAGCGATCCCTCGGATTCGCCCGGGTTGCCGTAACCCCAGTCGACATAGATCGTGGGGATGTTGTGCTCGGCTGCGCCCTCGATGTCGTAGAAGCGGTCACCGATCATGACCGGGTTGCTCACGTCGGCACCGATCATCTTCAGGCGCGTAAGCGCTTCGGCCACGATGTCTTTCTTGGCGCTGCGAATCTCATCGATCGAGGCACCGGCCATCACACGGAAGTACTGCGTGAGGTTCGCGTGATCCAGAATCACGGATGCGGGAAACTCGGGCTTCGAGGTCGCCAACGACAGCGGAATTCCTGTTGCGTGCAGAGTCTTCAGGACCTTGGCCATGCCGGGGAAAATGGCGCTGCCATTGGCGCTGTTGCCCTCCATGTAGTGGCGGCGGTAGATGGACATAGCTTGAGTCGATTCCACCGCGGTGAAGCCGGCACGGTCACGGAATGAATCCAGCAGGGGCGGCCCGACGTAGGCGCGCAACTCTTCTGCCGAGGGAACCGGGTAGCCCATTTCCTCAAACATGTAGGTGAGCGACGCCGTGATTCCGGGCGCTGAGTCAGCGATCGTGCCGTCAAGGTCAACGAGAATGCAAGTCCAATTAGTAGCCATCGCTACCAGCCTAGGCCGTGTGCCTGAACACTAGAACAACCGCCGGAAGACTAGAACAATCGCATGTTGGGGTCGTCGAGGCCGCGCATCTCGTCGTAATCCAGCAGCACACAGCGGATGCCGCGGTCCTTCGCGAGCGTGCGTGCCTGCGGCTTGATTTCCTGGGCTGCAAAAATGCCCGTGACGGGAGCCAGCAGCGGGTCGCGGTTCATCAGCTCGAGGTAGCGCGTCAGCTGCTCCACGCCATCGATATCGCCGCGGCGCTTGAGCTCCACGGCAACGCTCGCACCCTTCTCATCGGTCGCGAGAATATCAACCGGCCCAATGGCAGTCATGTATTCGCGGCGCACAAGACGGTAGCCGTCACCCAAAATGTCGATGTGCTCGGCCAGCAACTTCTGCAGGTGAGCCTCGACGCCATCCTTTTGTAGTCCGGGGTCGACGCCTAGTTCGTGGCTGGAGTCGTGCAGGATTTCGTGAATCGAGACGATGAGCATGTCGGCCGATTTCGTGTGGGCGACCTTCCAGATCTCGGTGACTCCGGCATCCGACTGCTCAGCTTGGGGCTCAAGGGTGGAAAGCACACAGGGCGGGCTCATCCAGTTGAGCGGCTTGTACGAGAGCGCATCGGAGTGCACGAGCACACTGCCGTCGGCCTTCAGCAACAGCAGTCGCGTCGCGAGGGGCAGGTGGGCACTGAGACGTCCGGCGTAATCAACGGAGCATTTGGCTATGACAAGTCGCACCGTCCTACGGTAGCTGACCGGAGGCAGGATGATCAGCCGATGAGATCAGCTTCGAGAGAGCATCTGCGGCGCATTCCATCTCGCGGGGCCCGCCGTGGCCTTCGTCTTCGATGACGATGAGTTCGCTGCTCTGCCAGCTCTGGTGAAGACGCCAGGGCGTGCTGGTCGGCCCGCTGATGTCGCGACGGCCGTGGATGAGGGTGGCGGGAATCCCCTTGAGGTCTGCGATGCGATCGTAGATTCGCGAGGCGCCGCCGAGAAAACAGTCGTTTGCCCAATAGTGAGTCACGAGGGTGGCGAAGTTCTCCCGATCACGATCGTTGTCGAACAGGGGGCCGGCAACCCAATTGGGGTCCAACGAGACGTGGGTGCTTTCCCACGCCTCCCACCCTCGGGCAGTGTCAGCTCGAATTGTCGCGTCGGGGTCGCGAAGTAGCCGCGCGTACGCGTCGACGGGTCGCTCCCCATCGATGGCTATTGAAGCGAACCGGGCCCACGCCTCCGGGAAGACCGCGCCAACACCTTCGGTGATCCACTCAACTTCTTCACGCGCCCCGGTGGTCACGGCGACGAGCACAAGGCCGGTCACTCTATTCGGATGCTCGAGCGCGTACGCCAACGCTAACGTGCAGCCCCACGAGACGCCGTGCAGAACCCATGTTTTTATGCCGAGGTGCTCGCGCAAAGCTTCGAGGTCGGCAATGAGTGCTTGAGTTGTATTGGTGTCGAGCGAATCGAGTTCGTCGATGGCGAGTGGGGTGCTTCGTCCGCAGCCGCGCTGATCCAATCCAATGATTCGGTACTGCGAGGGGTCGAAGCGCCGCCGGTATCCTCCGCGTCCGAGCCCGCTTCCGGGTCCGCCGTGGAGGTAGATCGCTGCCTGTCCGTGCGGGTGGCCGGACTCTTCCCAATACAGCCGTGCCCCGTCGGGTCGACTCAACCAGTCGTGGAAATCAGGCGTGATGGGGGCGAACACGTCTCTAGCTTAGGAGCGCAACAGGGAACAGTGGTGTCTTGTTTTCGCAGACACTAATAATGAGAATATGCTCCGTAAAGTTGCCAATTCAGAACGTGTTCGGAATAATTGAGTTATGTCAATCGCCACACCGCATCCTGCGATCACCTCTCAAGTGCAGTCGTCAGAGCTGTCGCGCAACTCTGCCGAGGTTTTTCATGCTGCAGAGCGCGGCCCAGTCTTGGTAACACGGCGCGATGCTGAGCCTTTGGTCCTCACCTCCAAAGCCGCGGCAGACGAGACCGATCAGGTTTTGTCGGCAGCTGCTTCGCTTATCGGGGTAGCAGTCATGGTCGATCCAGAGGTTTTTGCTCAACGACTGACTGATGCGTTCCCCTGGGCAGCAGCGCTTTCAGAGAACGAGCGTGCGCTCTTTGCGGACGAACTCATTGCATCGGCGCGAGCGTGTTTTTCGCTCAAACAGCACAACCTTTTCCTAGGCACGCTGAACGGCTGGCGCGGCACTGCCGAGGCCTACGCTGCTGGGTTGCGAAACGTGTCTAACGACTGGCTCGATGTCGCGGCAGAAGTCACCGACCCGCGCGCGTCTTGAGCCCCAAGAACCAATCGGTGCCGCGACCGATCAAGAGAGCTGAGTTCGCGATCGTTTGTGCGACCGCCTCCGCCGAAAAGGGCTGGCGTGACGTTCGTGCGACCCAACTCAATGCGGTTGTTGACGCGTGGGACCGCCTTACGCGCGATCCGCAGAGCATCGACGGCACTTGTCATCCGCTCAAAGGCGATCTAGCGGTAGTGGTGCGCGCAGGTATAAGTCACGATCAATGGCAGTATGAACTCAAAAATGGCGCGCGCATCTGGTTTTACGTCGAGGGCAAAACCGTAAACCTAGTTGCTGTCCACACAGCGCACCCGAATCAAACGAAGTAGACCCCCGAGAAACATCGAAGAAGCTGCTCCGCGCTATTTGCCGGGGCGCTTGCGCTTGAACTTGCCCAAGCCGCGTCGTTCGTTCTCTCGCTGAGCCTCTTCGATCTGCTCGGGCGTGATCACGAAGTGCATTTCTGTGGTCGCAATACTGACGGCAGCGGATGTTGGACCCGGCGAAGAGAAGTCGATGTAGCTGTAAGCGTGGCGGCCTGCCAGCTCGCGGGCGTACGGCGAAAGTAGCCCAGAAATGATGGCGAGAACAACGATGAGCAGCAGAGCATTCAGCACGCCGACTTGGTCACTGAGTACACCAATCATGGGCGGTCCAATGAGGGTTGACGCGTACGCAATCGTCGCGACGGCGGTGACTCTGGCGGTGGCGCGCTTGGGGTCGTCGGCAGCGGCCGAGATTCCCACGGGGAAACCGAGCGCGGCGCCCGCGCCCCACAGTGCGGTGCCCACAACGGCGAGCCAGACAGCAGGCGAGAAGATGACGAGAAGCAGGCCAGCAGCGGCCAGACCAGCGGATGCGCGCAGCACGGGCACGCGGCCAAAGCGGTCAAGGGCGCGAACTCCGAAGAAGCGGGTTGCGGTCATGGCGGTCACGAAGACACCGAAGATGAGGGTGCCGAAGGCGTTGGAGATTTCGTAGCCATCAACCATGGCGAGCGCGAGCCAGTCAATGGCCGAGCCTTCAGCGAAGGCCATGCCGAGCACGATGATGCCGATCAGGATGGTGCGTGGTTCAAGCCAGACACTCTTGAGCTTCGGTGCGGTCAGCTCTCCGGCGGCGATCTTTATCTCAACCGTGTTCGGCGGGGGATCCGCCAGACGCTCCGGAAGGATGAACGCGGAAACGACCAGTGCGGTGATCAGCACGATTATCGACACCACGATCAGGTGGGTGGCGAGAGGGACGTGCAGAGCTTCCGCCGCCGCTCCAAATCCAGCCCCGGCCATCGTGCCGAGACTGTAAAACCCGTGCAGAGTGGGCATGCTCGAACGGCCGAGCAGCCGTTCATTGGCGGTGCCCGACAGGTTAATAGCGACGTCGTACGTGCTGAAGGCCAAGCCGAACACGGCGAGCGAAATCACGGCGCCAAAGAAGCTTCCGACGAGCCCGATGATGATCGCGGTGGCCGCGAGGGACGCGACAAACAGCAGAACGCACGCCCGCACCACGATCCGAGCGCCGAACCGTTCAACGAGCTTGCCGGCAACGACGAGCCCCAAGAGCGACCCGATGGCGAGCCCAAACAGCAGCACGCCGATTTCGGAGTGACTGGCATCAAAGGTGTCGCGAACGGTCGGAATGCGACCAACCCAACTGGCAAAGGAAAAGCCAGCGAGCGCGAAGAGGGTTGCAATCGCATTGCGCCACGAAAGCACTTGGTGGGTGGTGAGGCCGTGGGGAAGAGATGGTGGTGTGGCGGCCGAGTCAGAGGCTGTCATCAGTTAAGTGTAGGCCTATCCACTGGTCTTCGATTCGCAGCTAATCCTTGTAAAGAACGCTCTAGGCTGGGGTGCATGAGTGCCGAATCGTCATTGCCTTCCGGAATTGCCGTCAACGATCTTGATGAGAAGGTGCGCCCTCAAGACGATCTCTTTCGCCATGTGAATGGCGCCTGGATTGACCGCACCGAGATTCCCTCAGACAAGGCTCGCTACGGCTCCTTCATGGTGCTCGCCGAAGAAGCCGAAGAGGCTGTGCGCGACATCATCATCGAATCGCAGTCCGCTGAGCCTGGCACCGAAGCACGCAAGGTCGGCGACCTCTACGCCAGCTTCCTTGACGAGGCCCGTGCCGACGAACTCGGCGCCACCCCCATCGCACCGCAGCTCGCAGAAGCCGCCGCCGTCGACTCCATCCCCACTTTGCTGAGCACTCTCGGTCGCCTCGAACGCGGCGGCACGAGCGGGTTCTTCCAACTCTTCGTCGACAACGACCCTGGCAACCCCGAGCGCTACCTCGTCTTCCTCGAACAGGGCGGCCTTGGTCTTCCTGATGAGTCGTACTACCGCGAAGAAAAGTTCGCCGAAATCCTCGCCAAGTACGAAACCTTTATTGAGCGGATGCTCACGCTCGCCGGTCTCGATGCCCCCGCTGAGCGTGCCGCCCGCATCGTCGCCCTCGAAACCGAGATCGCGTCGAAGCATTGGGATAACGTCGCCAACCGCGATAGCGAAAAGACGTACAACCCGATGACGTGGCAGGCTGCCAATGACCTCACGGGCGCGATCGACTTGAACGTGTGGCTCGACGCCATCGATGTTCCCGCCCACGCCTTCGACGAGGTTGTTGTGCGTCAACCCAGCTTCGCCGAAGGGCTCGAGGCCGTGCTGAGTGACGACCACCTGCAGGCGTGGCGTGACTGGTTGTCGTGGCAGGTCATCCGCACGAACGCCGCGTATCTTTCTGGCGAATTCGTTGAAGCCAACTTCGACTTCTACGGCCGTACGCTGTCGGGCACGCCCCAACTTCGTGCTCGCTGGAAGCGCGGCGTCTCGCTGGTTGAAGGAGTGCTTGGCGAAGCCGTCGGCAAGATTTACGTTGAGCGCCACTTCCCGCCGACGGCGAAGGCGGCGATGGATGTGCTCGTCGCTAACCTCGTTGAGGCTTACCGTCAGTCGATCACCGAGCTCGAATGGATGAGCCCAACCACGCGTGAGCGTGCTCTCAACAAGCTCGACAAGTTCACTCCCAAGATTGGTTTCCCCGCCAAGTGGCGCGACTACTCCACGCTCGAGATCAGCGCGGATGACCTCGCGGGCAACGTACGGGCAGCCAACGAGTTCGAGTTCCAGCGTGAGCTCGGCAAAATTGGCAAAGAGCTCGACCGCGACGAGTGGTTCATGACTCCCCAAACCATCAACGCGTATTACAACCCCGGCTTCAACGAGATCGTGTTCCCCGCCGCCATCCTGCAGTACCCGTTCTTTGACGAGGGTCGGGATGACGCCGCCAACTACGCGGCCATCGGTGCCGTCATCGGGCACGAGATTGGCCACGGTTTCGACGACCAGGGTTCCAAATACGATGGCGACGGTCGCCTCATCGACTGGTGGACTCCCGAAGACAAGGCCGCGTTCGAAGAGCGCACCAAATCGCTCATCGCTCAGTACGACGCGCTTGCTCCTGCTCAAGTTCCCGAGCACCACGTCAATGGGTCGCTCACGATTGGCGAGAACATCGGCGACCTCGGCGGGCTCGCGATCGCGTGGAAGGCTTACCAACTCTCTCTCGACGGAGCCGAAGCTCCCGTCATCGACGACCTCACCGGCGCGCAGCGATTCTTCATGTCTTGGGCGCAGGCGTGGCAGCAAAAGGGACGCGATGAAGAGGTGATTCGCTTGCTCGCAATCGATCCTCATTCGCCGAACGAGTTCCGATGCAACCAAATTGTTCGCAATCTTGACGCGTTCTATGAGACATTTGGTGTTACGAAATCCGATTCGTTGTGGCTGGACCCGAAAGATCGCGTCACTATTTGGTAGAGATCGAGCAAACCCGAGAACGCCGGAATCGCATTCGCACCCCCCGAGTTGCGAAGCATGCCGGAACTGGAGAAGTACCCAACTTCACCAGTACCTTTGACGCGCTTGGAAAACTGAAGCTTGCCGATCGCAGCGTGCGCGTATCTGCCAGTGCCGTTGACATCAACACTGGCAAGACGATCCTCAGTATCGACGATCGCGTGGAGCTTCCCACGGCCAGCATCGGCAAAATCCTGCTGCTCATCGAAGTAGCGGCGCGATTCGATAGCCGAGACTTTGCGCCCTACGGCATCCTCGACAAAGTGCCCGGCGCATCCGTTGGCTCTGCCGGCCTCTGGCAACACTTGCAAGCACCATCGCTACCTGTTGCCGACTTGGCCGCGCTCGTTGGCGCCACCAATGACAACCTGGCGACCAACATTTTGCTGCGCCAGATCGGTTTGGATGCCGTGCGAGCCCGCACCGAATCCCTCGGTCTCACTAAGACAGCACTCCTCGATCTCGTGCGCGACACTCGCGGACCCGACGACGCACCCCAGCTCTCCGTCGGTTCCGCCGTGGAACTCAGCTGGCTATTTGGTGCGCTCGCCCGCGGGGAAATTGTGAACTCGATCGCCAGTCAGCGCGTGCTCGGCTGGCTCTCGCTCAACGCGGACCTGTCACTCGTGGCGAGCGCGTTTGGGCTTGATCCTCTCGCTCACCGCGGAGCAGACCACAACACTCTGCTCGTGAACAAGACCGGAATCGACCAGGGCGTGCGAGCGGAAGCCGGCGCGCTCAGAGGCAACAAGCGTGCGGTCGCCTACGCGGCATCCATCCAGTTTGATGACAAAGACATTCGGTCACGGTTGCGAGTGATCGAGGCGATGCGCACCTTCGGTTTCGACCTGCTGGAGTACGTGCACTAAGCAGCACCCCGCGGCTAGCGACGGAAGCGTGCTTTAAGCCGCGAGAAAATGCCCTCTTTCGAGGCTTCCGTCTCAGGCAGCCGAATCACGTCTGCGGTCGTATCGACCGTGTGAGTCAGCAGCCCCATCAGTTCAAACGTGGACACCAGCCGGCGCGCTTCATCTTCGGGAACGTGCGCAAGGGAGGCGAGTTCGGTGATGGTCAAGTAGGCGGCGCCGAGCATTGCCGTCATGCTCATCTGGTCTGTGGTGTGGGTGAGCGTGGTGAGGTTCGGCCAGCGACGCAGTTTGAAACGAGCACCGGAGAGGCTGAGCGGATCAAACGACTCGGGCTGAGCTTGCGTGCCGATGAGCCAGATGAGAGGTTCCCAATCGCGGCCGGCCTCACTGTGATGAATGGCGAGCGTGCGCGTGACCGTCTCGACGTCACCGTCGGTGGTCGTTTCGGACAGTTTTTCGAGCGGCTGAGCCCACCAGTAGACGCCACCGCGGGGATCAATGACCAGAGTGGGAGCGTCGGCGAAGCGGAGCTCCACGAGAGGATCCGTCGAAGAGTGGACGGCTTCCGTGATGGCACGGTTGAGTGCATTCCACGTGGCTGCCGGGAGCGCGATGTCGACACTGCCCTTGCGACGCTTGCCAGGCGAGGTCGCCGAAGAGGCGGCATCCGCTCGGTTGTTGTCGTCTTCAATCGGCGTCACGTCGAGGATTTGTGCTGTCGCTCGCCGTGGCGCACTGGGTGCAGCCGTGGCTGTAACGGTGGATGCCGTGCGTGCCATTGCAGGCATGGACGGAGCCGTAGAGGCGCTGGCGTTCGCATGATCACGGGCGCTCTTGCGCGGCGCTGGGTGAATGACGAGTACGTCGGGGTCCGTGGCAGTGGCGGGAGCGCTGACGTTGAACTGTTCTTCATCGATCGTGACGTTCGGTGGTGTTGGCGTGCTGTCGAGAGCCGAAACGTGTTCGGTCCATGCGGTGGAGTCCCACCAGCGAAGCTGCAGACCACCGAGCGGGTCGCGGTACCACCCAGCGGGGATACTGGTTCCGTCGGTCATGATGATTCCTTCTGAGCAGTGAAGCCTGCTGTGGCGGTCATCGGATGACCGCCACAGCGAGTGGATTTTTAGAGGCCGAGGCTGGAGTCGGCGGTCTTGACGTTGATGCGTGCAAGCGCGAGGTTGGACTTCGCCTTGTCGAGCACGAAGTAGATGAAGACCTCGGGGTTCGATGCCAGCGGGCGGATGATGTGGTACTGGCTCGAGAGCGTGATGAGGATGTCATCGATGGAGTCCTTGAGGCCGAGAGCCTTCATGGTCTTGAGCTTCGCGCGCACTACCTCGGTGTTGCCGGCTGCTGCTGCATCGAGGTCGATGCCGCTTCCCGCGCTTCCGAGCAGCATGCCCGAGCCACTGTCGACAACTGCGGCGGCCATGGCGCCGTCGGTCTCGAGAAGCGTTGCGAGGGTTTCGGTGATGTTTGACATTGTGTTCTCCGTTTTTGGTGTCGGGTTGGTGGTACTTCTAGTGGTGCGTGGTTTACGCGATGAGCTCGGCCATGCGACGCGCGGCTATGCGTGCGATCGAGAGGCCCTTGCCCAAAGTTTCGTGAGTGTCGAACAGCGCGGCGAGCACGATGGGGTGCCCTTGTACGCGCAGTTGGATGACGTGGCCGAGTTCGGATGCAATGATCACGTACTCGTTGGTGCCGATTTTCAGTTCGTGGGCGACAGCGTCGCTGAGTGCTTGCACTGAGCTGGACATGCTGGCGAAACGTCCGCCATCAGCGTGGGAGTCGTTGAGGTGAACGATCTCGAAGCCGTCATCGGTGAGCAGCGCGGCGAACGTGAGCGAGCTCGCGAGGTCTTGCATTTCGGCGAGGGTGACATTGCCGGCTTCGATGTGGACGGGGTTCAGGTGCGACGCGATGGCAGCGGTGGGCGCAGGGGTGAGGTTCATTAGATGTTCTCGGAGATCGGTGTCGGGGCAGGTGCAAGGAGTTCACGCATTTCGACACTGGCAACGAGGGTCAGCAGCAGGGTGCGCATCTCTTCGGCATTGCGAGGGTCGACGGTGAACACGGGAATCAGCTGGTCGGGGGACGCAGCGGTGAGCGCGGCCGAATAGTCGGCAACGCTGGGTGTTTCAGAAACGTCAGACTTGGTGACGCCGATGACGACGGCGCCGCGGGCGTGAAGCTCACGGAAGTCGTTGAGGTAGTCGAGAAGCAGCGCGACCGAGTCAGGTGCATCGTTGTTGATGAGAAGAAGGAGACCACGTGCGCGGCCGGCCAAAATTGACCACATGAAATCGAAACGCTTTTGTCCTGGAACGCCGTAGAGGCGAACCTTCGTGACGTCGTCAATGGTGATCTCGCCGTAGTCGAGCGCGACCGTTGTGGTCTCTTTGTCCGCTGTCTCGCGATCAGTGTTGGTAGCCTCAGTGGACACCACGTCGATCTCGCTCAAACTGCGAATAGCGGTCGTCTTGCCGGAGCCCATGGGGCCAGCAAACAAAACGACATGCTCAGACATAGATCTCTTTCGGTTGGTTAGTGGTTCGGAGCGAACGCCCGATCAGATGGGCGTGAAAAATGTGCGAAACGATCGGTCATCGCTTGTGGCGTTAATAGAATCGGCGCTGCTCTAAATCTTCACGAGTCCCCACTTGGGGGACGTGAGAATGGAGCCCGCAGAAAACTGCACCAGAACGTTCTGTCTGTCCCCATCATTGGGTGTAAGTTTTACTCGAAAAACCGGGGGGTTTGCCGACTAGAACGCTGGTGCGAAAGCGCTAGTTGTGCCGGTGTGCGGCCCATTCGCGGTCGAGAATTGCGTAAATTCCGGTGTCGGCCCACGCGGCCTTGAACCACATATCTTCTACGTGATGTGCTTCATGCCGCATGCCAAGGGCGAGACACAAACGAACGGAATCGTCGTTTCGGGGATCCAAGTTGGCGAAAACTCGGTGCAGCTTCAACGTGTCAAAAGCGAGATCGAGCAGAGCGGCTGCTGCCTCCCGGGCATAGCCCTTGCCCTGAAAATCAGGATGCAGAGCCCACCCGATCTCGGCATTCGAATCCTCAGCACTCTCGATCTTGAAATACAGGGTTCCGATCATCACCGGGCGGCGCTCGCGGTAGTGAGCTGAGGGCTCCGCACCCGCAGCAACAGGAGGAACAGCATCCGGCAACTCGATTGCCAGCTGCACATAATCGTCAGTCTCGGCGAGAACTTCGCTCGCTGTCCACTCGGCGATCTTTTTGATTATTGTGGCGCGGTCGCGGGGCTCATAGAGCATGTAGGTGGTGAGCTCGGGGTCTGACTGCTGGGCGTGCAGGTCATCGATATCGTGCTCGCTGGGCGTGAGGCGGCGCAGCACAAGGCGCTCGGTGTGCAGAGGAACTGTTGACTCATACGGTTTCATGCGAGCCCATCATCGTTGTGGGTGGTGCCGAGTTTCGGCGGCGATGCCGTCAGTTAGGCCGTCTGAGGTCGGGCGTGGGCATCGCTTGCCCGCGCTGTGCGCTCGACCGGGATGTTGTAGAGAGCCGAGAGTGCCGCATCAAACTCAGCGACGCGGCCGTCAGCCGCGAACTCGCGGGCCCGCACCGAAGGGCCGTGCAGCAGCACGCCACCGAGGTGACGCAGCGCCGAAATGGTTTCGTCACCGGCTCCGCGGGCAGTGGCGCGAGCGATTTCTGCCTCGAGGAGGGCGAAGTGGTGCTTGCGAAGAGCAACGATGGCTGGCTCCGCCTGGCTTTCGGCAGCGAATTCGTGGGCGGCCGTGCGAACCAGATCGCGAGCATCCGCATGAGCGTTCAGCTCTTCGAGCGGCGCGTGCAGGCTGATGGTTTCGAGGTCAAGCAGGTCAACGCCGTCGAGGTGGCCAACGGCGGGGTCGACGTTGCGGGGGAGGCCGAGGTCAAGCACGAGGCACTTGCTGGCGGCCGAGAAGCGTTCTGTGCCGAGAAGCGCGCTCACGGTACACGTGACGATGACATCGACGTCGAAATCTTCGCTCTGAGTAAGGCCGTGCTTGAGGGCGAAGGCGGCGTCGCGCCCCGAGGGGGAGAAGACGCGCAGGTCGAGGGCTCCCTTGTCGCGCAGAGCATTCACGGTGGTGACGGCGTAGCGACCAGTGCCGACCACAAGCACGCGCGTCGTCGACCAGTCAGCGACGCGGCTTGACGCAAGCTCGAGAGCGAGGCGCACGAGTGACTTGCCCGAACCACCTATGGCGGTGTTGTTCTTGATGCCGCGACTCGTGTGTGTTGCGCGCTGAAAGAGGCGCTCAAGGTCGCGAGTGGTCGTGCCGTCTTTGCGTGCCTGATCGAGCGCGCGGCTGACCTGACCTGAGATCTCGGCTTCGCCGATCACAACGGACTCAAGTCCCGACGTCACCGCAAAGAGGTGAGCTGCGGCATCCGCCCCCTCATGAACAGCGATGGAGGAATGGAGCGTGTCGATGCTGAGGCCGGTGCGCTCGCTCAGTGATTCGAGCAGCGAGCAGACCGTAATGGCCGTGGCGGCAGTGAGTGGTTCCTCGACATCGAGGTAGGCCTCGAAGCGGTTGCAGGTGGCAACCAGAACGGCTCCGGCAACGAAATCATTGTGCGAAACGAGGTCGACGGTGGCCGCCGGGGCGACCTCAGACAGACTTTCGAGTACGTCTAAGCTCGCGTTGCGATGATTCGAGCTAAGACACAGGAGCACAACCTAATGTTAACCCCGTGACTTTGAATTCTGACCACCCACTTCTCGACGGCCGCACAGCTAACTCGCCTATCATCCGGGCCTACCGCGGCGATCGCCCCGAAACCACTCCCGTCTGGTTTATGCGCCAGGCCGGCCGCTCCCTTCCTGAGTACCGCAAACTGCGCGAAGGTAACGAAATGTTGGAGGCGTGCCTCACGCCCGACCTCGCGAGCGAAATCACGATGCAGCCCGTGCGTCGCCACAATGTCGACGCCGCTATTTTCTTCAGCGATATCGTGATCCCCGCCAAGCTTGCCGGCGTTGAGGTCGAGATTGTTCCCGGTCGTGGCCCCGTGTTCGCTAACCCGATTCGTACGGCGGCGGATGTCGCCAAGCTGCACCCGATCGACCCGGCTGCGTTTGCGCCGATCCGCGAGGCTGTCGCGCAAACCGTTGCTCAACTGGGAACCACCCCGCTGATCGGTTTCGCTGGAGCACCATTCACTCTCGCGTCGTACATGGTCGAGGGTGGCCCGAGCAAAGACCAGCAGCGTGCCCGCACGCTCATGTATTCCGACCCGCAGACCTGGGCGAACTTGCTCAATTGGTGTGCCGATGTCGCTGGCGAATTCTTAATCGCCCAGGTTGAGGCTGGTGCCTCTGCCGTTCAACTCTTTGACTCCTGGGTCGGGTCGCTTTCGGAGCAGCAGTACGTGCGCCGGGTTGCCCCGCACTCCAAGCGCGTTCTTTCGCACTTGCGCGGTTACGACGTTCCGAAGGTTCACTTTGGTGTCGGCAGCGGCGAAGTTTTGCAGGCCATGCACGGCGTTGGTGCCGACGTGATGGGCGTTGACTGGCGCATCCCGCTCGATGAGGCTGACCGTCGCCTCGGTGGCGGAGTGCCGTTGCAGGGCAACATCGACCCCGCACTGCTCGGCGCACCGTGGCATGTGCTCGAAGCGCACGTGCGCGACGTCATGAACCGTGGCCGCGTTGCCCCAGCCCACGTCGTGAATCTCGGCCACGGGGTTGGCCCCGACACTGATCCGGATGTGCTCACCAAGATCGTGGAGCTCGTTCACGAGGAAGGTTAGTGAGCGTGAGCACGACAGAATTCACCGTCGTCGGCGGCGGCATCGCAGGGCTCGTCACTGCGCGGCGTCTCGCGATGGCTGGCCGAACCGTGCGCCTCATTGAGGCGAGCGATCATCTCGGCGGCACGGTGGCATCCCACCTGGTTGGCGGTATCAATCTGGATGCCGGAGCCGAAAGCTTTGCCACCCGCGGCGATACTGTTGCCGACCTCGCTCGCGAGCTGGGACTTGTCGATGACATCGTTTCGCCGAGCGACGAAGGTGCCTGGCTGCAGCCCGTGGATGGCGTGGCCCTCCCGTTGCCCAGCACCGGCATTTTGGGCATTCCGGCAACACCGCTCGACGCTCAGACAATCGCCGTAATTGGCTTGGGCGGAGCGATGCGGGCTCAACTCGATTCGCTGATTCCGTGGTTTGGCAAGCGCACCGATATTTCGCTGGGCGCTCTCGTGCGCCGCCGCATGGGTAAAGCGGTCGTGGAGAAACTGGTCGCACCCGTTGTGTACGGCGTGTACTCGCTGCACCCCGACGATCTTCCGCTCGACCGCGTTGTAACGCTCAAGGAACGCCTCGCCCTGCACGGGTCGCTGGCGGCAGCGGTGCGTTCGATGCGCGGCGCGATGCCGGCCGGAACAGCGGTTCAGGGCATCCGGGGTGGCATCAGTCGTCTCGTCACTGAGTTGGCCGC
Organism: Salinibacterium sp. NK8237; assembly: GCF_015864955.1. Lineage (NCBI taxonomy): Bacteria > Bacillati > Actinomycetota > Actinomycetes > Micrococcales > Microbacteriaceae > Salinibacterium > Salinibacterium sp. NK8237. The sequence continues at coordinate 1,897,411 of NZ_JADYWE010000001.1, forward strand.
CGACCTGAAGACTTACGGCGTGATTGTCGAGCGCGGGCGCCGCATTGAGAGTGCTGAGGCGCTCGCCGACCTCGACGGCACTGTCATTGTGGCGGCCCCCGGCATCCTTGCCCCGGTTCGTGGCCGCACCGTCACGCTCGCGACTCTTGTGCTTGATACGCCCGCGTTGGATGCCGAACCCCGCGGTTCGGGAGTGCTCGTCGCCCCCGGCTGCACTGCGGTTTCCGCTCGCGCCCTCACCCATGCGACCGCCAAGTGGCAATGGTTGAAAGAGCAAGCGAATGGCCGCCACGTCGTGCGCCTTTCGTACAACGAGGTGCCCGCCGGAGATTTTGCCGACGTCGCTCGTCACGATGCTGAAGTGCTGCTCGGGGTCTCGTTGCCGCCGGAGTCGGTCATTGACTTTGCTCGTCGCGAATGGGTTCGCCCCGCCGCGCTCGCCGCCGCTGAGCGCACGGATGGCGTAGTGGTTGTCGGCGAAACCGTCGGCGGAACCGGGTTGGCTGGCATCGTCACGCACGCCAATGCCACGGCCGATCGCCTGCTGGCGCTCGAGCCCAAGGAGCCTGCTGCGGAACCTGCCGCAGACCCCGCGGACGGCCCCACCACCGAGGCCGACGAAGCATCCACAGAGGTAAGCTAGTTAGGTTCACCTAACTCACGGTATTTTCCCAGTGTGCCCAGAAGGCGCGGGAGAGAATGGAAGACATGACAGACGTCGACGAGTCCACTGAAGTTTTGGGTTACACACTGTGGGCGGTTCTCCGTCGTGATCCGCACCGTCCGGCACTCGCTGGCAACCTCGACAAGGCCGTGGCCGCAGTCGAGGCCCGCGGGGTCACCATCCGTGGTTTCTACGATGTCTCCGGCATGCGCGCCGACGCTGACATCATGATTTGGTTGCACGGCAACAACCCTGAAGACATCCAGTGGGCGTTGCGCGAACTGCGTCGCAGCGACCCGCTCGCCTCACTTCTGCCGACCTGGAACGCGATGGGCGTGCACCGCGACGCCGAGTTCTCGAAGAGCCACATGCCGGCGTTCATGCGCGGCAAAGAGCCCGAAGCGTGGCTCACTGTTTACCCCTTCGTGCGCAGCTACGAGTGGTACTTGCTGCCCGACGCCGAGCGCAGCAAGATGTTGCGCGACCACGGCATGAAGGGCTCCGAAATGCCCCAGGTTCTCGCCAACACTGTCGCGAGCTTTGCGCTCGGAGACTACGAGTGGATGCTCGCGCTCGAAGCTCCCGAACTCGTCGACCTTGTCGACCTCATGCGTCACCTCCGCCAAACGGATGCCCGCCTTCACGTGCGCGAAGAGGTCCCCTTCTACACGGGCCGCCGCATCACTCTCGACGAGATCTCTGAGGTGCTGGCATGACCCACGTTCTTGGTGCAACGGATGCCGCGGCATCCGGTCCCGAACACGTTGAAGAAGCCGTGGCCTACGACGCCATTCTCCTCGCGAGTTTTGGCGGGCCTGAGGGTCAAGACGATGTCATCCCGTTCCTGCGGAATGTCACGCGCGGACGAGGCATTCCCGAAGAGCGCCTCGAAGAGGTCGCGCATCACTACCGCGCGTTCGGTGGCATTAGCCCGATCAACGACCAGAACCGTGAGTTGAAGGCAGCGCTCGAAGCCGAGCTTGCTCGTCGCGGAATCGACCTGCCCGTGCTGTGGGGAAACCGCAACTGGAATCCCTACTTGAGCGATGCGCTCACCGAAGCCAATGAGCGCGGCTACAAGAAGCTCATAGCCGTGGGCACGAGTGCGTACAGCTCGTACTCCAGCTGCCGCCAGTACCGCGAAGACTACGCAATCGCCCTTGAGCAGACCGGCCTCGAAGGCACGATCCAGATTGACAAGGTGCGTCAGTTCTTCGACCACCCCGGTTTCGTTCAGCCGTTCATCGACGGCGTTCGTGACGGTCTCGCTCAGATCGCCGCCAAGGGCATTGCGCCCGAGAAGACGCACGTGCTCTTCACTACCCACTCGATTCCGTCGACGGATGCCGCCAAGAGCGGCCCGGAGTCGCGCGGTTTCGGAGAGGGCGGTGCCTACGCGGCACAGCACCTCGCCGTCTCAGAAGTTGTCATGGCGGCGCAGGCGGAAGACTTTTCCGCCAGCACGCTGCCGGCGCACAGTCTCGTGTACCAGTCGCGCAGTGGCCCGCCCTCGATGCCGTGGCTGGAGCCCGACATCAACGATGCGATTGATGCGCTTGCCGCCGATGGCATCGAAGCGGTTGTCATCGTTCCGGTTGGATTCATTTCTGACCACATGGAAGTGAAATGGGATCTCGACACCGAAGCGCTGGAAACTGCGGGAGGCCACAACATGGTTGCCGTTCGCGTTCCTACGCCCGGCGTACATCCGGCGTTCGTCACGGGTCTTATTGACCTCGTGTTGGAGCGCCGCGACGGAGTGCCGGTGGCAGACCGCCCCGCACTAACAACAATCGGCCCCTGGTACGACGTCTGTCGTCCCGGATGCTGTGAAAACGTGCGGCTCGGCTTCAAGCCGGCAGCCGCGGGGGTAGCACCGTGACCGTAATTCGTATTGGCACCAGAGGCAGCACACTCGCAATGGCGCAGACCACCACGGTGGCACGCCAGCTCGAAAGCAAGACCGGCGTCGAGACGGAAATCATTCCGATCTCCACTCAGGGTGACCGTTCAACAGAATCGCTCTCCACGATCGGCGGGCAGGGTGTGTTCGCGAATGCTCTGCGCGAAGCGCTGCTCGCGGGGGAGTGCGATGTTGTCGTGCACTCGCTCAAAGATCTTCCGACCGCTCCCGTGCCCGGGCTCACGATCGCGGCCATCCCCAAGCGTGCCGACGAGCGCGACGTGGTGTGTGCTCGCGATGAGCTCACGCTCGCGACGCTGCCCGCTGGTTCCACGGTCGGCACCGGTTCGCCGCGTCGCCAAGCTCAGCTGCGTTCGCTCTACCCCGACCTTGAGGTTGTCGACATCCGCGGCAACATCGATTCACGCCTCGACAAAGTCACCAACGGCGAACTGGATGCCGTCATCCTCGCCGCTGCCGGCCTCGCTCGTGCCGGTCGCTCGGCGGCCGTCACCGAGCACCTTGGCATTTCGGGCTGGCCAACGGCTCCCGGCCAGGGCGCCCTCGCGATCGAAACGCGCACGGGTGAAGAGAAGCTCGCGGCAGTGCTCGACCACAAACCCAGCCGCACGAAGACGGATGCCGAACGCTACGTTCTCGCCTTCCTCGACGCCGGATGCTCGGCTCCCCTCGGAGCGCACGCCGTGATCGACGATGGCCTCTTGTTCTTGGATGCGCGGGTCTACGCCCTCGATGGCTCCCGCTACCTCACCAGCTCGCACGCGCTGTACGTCAACGATGTGGACGACCCGGCGCGCGAGGCAGCACAGCGGGTCGCCGACGATCTTCTGGCACAGGGCGCTGGGGAACTCACGGGAGCGCGAGCGTGATCATCCGCCCCCGCCGTTTGCGGTCGAGCCCGGCGATGCGTCGCTTGGTCGCCGAAAACCGCACCCACCCCAACCAGCTCATTCTGCCGATGTTTGTGCGCGAAGGGCTCACGGAGCCTGCCGCGATCAGTTCGATGCCGGGCGTGCAGCAGCATTCGCTCGACTCCATGCGCCGTGCGATTGCCGAAGCCGCCGAGTTGGGCGTCGGTGGCGTAATGCTCTTCGGTGTTCCCGAGAATAAGGATGCCGAGGGCTCGGGGGCGATTGACCCGAACGGAATCCTCAACGTCGCTACGCGCGCGGCTGTCGCCGAGGCTGGTGACGCCCTCGTGGTGCAAACCGACCTCTGCTTGGACGAATTCACTGATCACGGTCACTGCGGTGTGCTGCGCGAGCGCACCAACCTCGCGACCGGTGCGACCGAGCTCATCGTCGACAACGACGCTTCACTCGAGCGTTACCGAGAAATGGGTGTGGCTCAGGCCGAAGCCGGCTCGCAACTGCTCGGGCTCAGCGGCATGATGGACGGCCAAGTTGCCGCCGTGCGCGACGCGCTCGACACCGCTGGCCACTCTGACGCCCCCTTGCTCGGTTACGCCGCCAAATACGCCTCGGCGTTCTATGGACCGTTCCGCGAAGCAGTGCAATCCTCGCTCGTGGGCGATCGCCGCGCCTACCAACAGAGCCCCGCCAATCGCCGCGAAGGCAGCCGCGAAGTCGAACTCGACATCGATGAGGGTGCCGACGTGGTGATGGTCAAGCCCGCCATGAGCTTCCTCGACGTGCTCGCCGACGCCAGCGCCATCAGCAGCGTGCCCGTGTGGGCGTACCAAGTATCCGGCGAATACGCGATGATCGAAGCCGCCGCCGCGAACGGCTGGATCGACCGCCGTCGCGCTATCGAAGAATCAGTACTCAGCATCCAGAGGGCCGGCGCCGAAGCGGTGCTCACCTACTACGCAACAGAACTTGCAGAATGGCTACGCGAATGAGCGACACTACGTCCAACACCCCGTCCGCCCCCGCCACCAACCAACAGTCGTTCGACCGCGCCCGCGGTGTGCTCCCGGGCGGCGTCAACTCGCCCGTGCGTGCGTTCGGCTCCGTCGGCGGAACGCCCCGCTTCTACGTGAAAGCCGCAGGCGCTTACGTGACGGATGTTGAGGGCCGGTCGTACATCGACCTCGTCAACTCCTGGGGCCCCGCCATTCTCGGCCACGCTCATCCCGAAGTGATTGACGCCGTTCAGCAGGCTGCGTCGCGCGGCCTCGGCTTTGGAGCATCCACTCCCGCCGAGACCGAACTCGCCGAACTCGTGCGCTCGCGCATCAGCGTCGGGGGAGTGAGCCCGATCGAACGCTTGCGTCTCGTCTCGACCGGCACCGAAGCGACCATGACGGCCATCCGTCTGGCTCGCGGTGCCACCGGTCGCCGCCTGCTCGTGAAGTTCGCCGGGCACTACCACGGCCACTCCGACGGGCTTCTGGCTGAAGCCGGTTCTGGTCTTGCGACGCTCTCGATGCCCGGCTCTGCCGGAGTCACCGCCGAGACCGCAGCCCAAACTCTCGTGATTGAGTACAACAACGTCGCGGCCCTTGAGCAGGTCTTCGCCGAACACGGCCACGACATCGCTGGCGTCATCTTCGAGGCCGCCGCTGCCAACATGGGTGTTCTTGCCCCGCAGCCCGGCTTCAACGAAACCATCGTGCGCATTGCCCACGAACACGGTGCTCTCGCCATCAGTGACGAAGTTCTCACGGGCTTCCGTGTTGACCCCGCCGGTTACTGGGGCTTGGATGCTCGTGCCGCAGCGGCCGCGAACCCCGACGCCCCTGAGGCGCGCTGGGTTCCCGACCTCTTCACCTTTGGCAAAGTCATTGGCGGAGGGATGCCGTTGGCGGCTTTGGGCGGTTCGGCTCGCATCATGGAGTTGCTGGCTCCGCTCGGTCCGGTCTACCAAGCAGGCACCCTGAGCGGAAACCCCGTCGCCGTCGCTGCGGGCCTCGCTACGCTTCGGCTCGCCGACGACGACGTGTATTCGCGGCTCAACCAGGTCGCCGAAACGCTCTCTGCCGAAACGTCGGCCGCACTCTCCGCCGAGGGTGTTGAGCACGTTGTGCAGCACGCGGGCAACCTCTTCTCATTCGTGTTTAGCCCGACCGAGCCCATGAACTTTGCTGACGTGAAAGCGCAGCAGGGCTACCGCTACGCACCCTTCTTCCACTCGATGCTGGAGTCGGGGGTGTCTCTGCCTCCGAGTGTGTTCGAGGCGTGGTTCGTTTCGGCAGCCCACGACGATGGCGTGGTCTCGAAGATTGTCGATGCACTGCCCGCCGCCGCGAAGGCTGCCGCAGCGGCATCCGCCCCGCAGTAGCCGGGATTGCTAGCGGCGACCTCGCCGTGGGCCTCGAAAGCGATGATGGCTCGACTGTAAACTCTGTGTGAGTTCTTGGGGAAGCACTATGCCAATCTGAGAATATGCTCCAGAATAGCTACCTGCGTTACCAGCAAACCCTGACCGCGGGCTGCAGTTAACGCGAGTATGTTGGAAGAACCAACCGGCAACGAAATGGAGTTCACCATGAAGGGCAAAATCCTCCTAGTAGTAGGACTCGGCATCGGCTACGTGCTCGGAACCCGCGCTGGCCGCGAGAAGTACGAAAAGATCAAGGCAACAGCGGGCAAGCTGTGGAACGATCCTCGAATCACGCAGCAGCGACACAATGCTGAAGATTTTGTAAAAGACAAGGCTCCGGATGTTGCGGAATTCCTTGCAGACGGCGTCAAGCAGGTCGTCAAGCAGGTCGCGTCAAGCAAGAGCGACAAGACGGCGTCAGAAAAAGTGACGACCACCAGCAGCGCACCTAAAAAGAAGCCTGCCGCCAAGAAGTCTTCGTCATCGGCATCCACGACGAAGTCCACCAACTCGAAGTAGGGCTGCCATGTACGGTGAATCACCGAATACAGAACCGCAGCGCGACCCCAAGCGGTCACTCGCTGCACTAATCGCCGACGTCCCTCGCCTTCTCGGCGACCTCGTCCGCGGAGAGATCGAATCGCTCAAGAGCGAGATGATCGGCAAACTCAAGAACGCTGGTATCGGCGTTGGACTGTTTGCGGGAGCCGCGTTCTTCGCGCTCTTCGCTCTCATGGTCCTCATCGCGGCCGCCGTTCTGGGATTCGCCGAAATAGTGCCAGCGTGGGCCGCCGCACTGATCGTGGCCGGCATCCTGCTGCTGATCGTGGCAATCCTTGTTCTGGTGGGCCTAGCGCTCGTCAAAAAGGGAACCCCACCGGCACCCACCGAAACGATTGAAAGTATTAAGAGCGACGTTCGTGCCATCAAAGGCACCCGAAAGCGGAGGTCATAATGTCTGAAGAAACCAGCAAAGACACCAGCAAGACGATCGAGCAGGCTCGTGCCGAACTCGAAAAAACGCTCGACGCCATCGAAGATAAGTTCAACGTCGGCAAGCGCGTCGACGAAGTTGCCGCCAACGTGCGCACTTCCTACGAGAGCAACCCGCTGCCGTGGATTATTGGTGCAGCTGCCGCCGCAGTGTCCGTTGTTGCCGTCGTCGCATGGGCAATTCTCAGCGACGACGACTAGCTCGATTAGCGTCTGACTCCCCAACAGGGGGAGTATAGAGAACATGGCAAGAAAAGCACTCGATGGTTTGCGCGTGCTCGTCCCGCGCGGAGGCAATTGGGGCGACAGCGTTGCGGCACTTTTGAGAGCGCACTCGGGCATTCCCGTGATCGCTCCTCTCATTAATTTCGCGCCCTCAGAAAACGTTGCCGCGCTCGCCAATGCCTTTCATGAACTCAATGATGGGCAGTTTGACTGGATCGCTGTTACGAGCGCGACCACGGTCGATGTGTTGATCGCCAGCGGCGTCAAGATCCCCGAAAGCACCAAGATCGCTGCGGTGGGTGAAACGACCGCCAGCGCACTCACTCTCGCCGGACACCGAGTCGATTTTGTCCCAGAGTTCGACAACTCGGGTCGCGGGCTTGTGAAGGAATGGCCAGACGCTACGCCGAGCCTCCGCGTTCTCGCGCCACAATCCAATCTTGCCGACACGACTCTCGTCGACGGTCTCGGGGCGCTAGGCCACGAGGTTCTGAGCGTATCGGCGTACAGCACCGTGGGCGTGCCCGTTGCCGACAAGGTGCGTGAGGATGTTGCATCCGGCCGCATCTCTGCCGTGCTGATCAGCTCTGGTTCTGTCGCGCGGCAAGTGGCTGAGCAGCTCTCGCCGCTTCCCGAAGGGACAATTGTGGCGTGCATCGGTCCGCGCACTGCGTTCGATGCTCGCGCAGCAGGCCTCACCGTGCACGTGATCGCCGAAGTCCGATCAAGCGAATCGCTTGTCGAGACGCTCGTGGAGTATCTGCGCCGCTAGCGGGCGGTGCGGCCCGCCAGCGGGCGAAGGCGGACGTTAACGCGGGTGTGGAGGTGGCCGCCCGTTCGTGCCCTGTTAGCCGACGTTGAGCGCCAGCACGAGGAAGATGATTCCGAGCAGCGGCGGCGTTCCCTGAACTATCGCGGGACGCATCATCGTCTTGGGCTGCGAAGTGACCAGCACAATCGCGGCGAGCACCATGCTCAGCGCACCAAACATGGCGAGGGCGATGCCGGCTGGCCACAGGTTGGTGGTGCCCATGAGTACGAGTCCCGTTCCGGCGCCGAGGGCGAGGAAGACGTTGTAGAAGCCTTGGTTGTAGGCCCAGGGCTTGACGGCATCCACCTCGTGAGGCTTCACGCCGAAGATTTGCTGCACGCGAGGCGTGTGAAAGAGCACGCTCTCCATGAAGAAAATCATGAGGTGAACGAGGGCGGCGAGAAAGATGAAGGTTGATCCGAAAATGGCCAAGACAATGTTCATGCTCAAAAGTGTGGCACAGTCGCCCTGCTTAACCGTGCACGTCGATGACCGTTCTGCCGCGGATGCGGCCAGCGATAATGTCTTCTCCGGCAGCGATGGCGTCGCTGAGTCCAATCGTAGAGGTGGTGCTTTCGAGCAGGCTGAGGTCGAGATCGCGGGCCAGGCGTTCCCAAGCCTCGAGTCGGTGTGCGCGTGGAGTGAAGACCGAGTTGATGCCAATGAGGCTCACTCCGCGCAAAATAAACGGCATCACGCTCGTGTGCAGCTCGCTCGATTGGGCGTTGCCACACGCGGTGACTGTTCCGCCGTATTCGGTCGCGGCGATCGCCGAGGCGAGCGTCGTGCCGCCGACGGCGTCGATGGCTCCAGCCCAGCGCTGCTTCATGAGGGCTTTGGGTTCGGCGCTGAGTTCGGCCCGGTCAATGATCGTGGTGGCGCCGAGCTGGCGCAGATAGTCGTGTTCGCTTTCGCGACCAGTGGATGCCGTCACGCTGTAGCCGAGCTTGGCGAGCAGTGCGATGGCCACAGACCCCACTCCGCCGGCAGCACCGGTGACGAGTACCTCGCCGGAGACTCCGCCGCGCTCAATCGCGAGCACCGAGAGCATGGCGGTGAAGCCTGCCGTGCCGATTGCGGCAGCCTGATGATTGCTGATGCCGGCGGGCACCGGAACAACCCAATCGCCAGGAACGCGCGCCCGTTCAGCGTAACCACCATGATGGGTTTCACTGAGACCACAACCATTCACCAACACACGCTGACCAGCACTAAAGCGGTCATCCGTCGACTCGGCGACGACCCCGACGAGGTCGATACCGGCGATCAGGCGGGGCGCGCGAACGATGCCAGGTCTGCCCGTGAGTGCGATGCCGTCTTTGTAGTTGAGGCTTGAGAACTCGACATCGATCGTGACATCTCCGGGCATCAGGATGCTGTCATCCAGTTGCTCAGAGAGCTCGACGTGCGCCGGAGCTTGTCGGTCGGACTCGTTCTTGATTACTTCGATTCCACGCCACATACCGCCAGCCTAGAACCGCAGGCTGGGTTGTGGTTCAGCAAATTGAGTTAGCCGAAGAGAATCGCAGCTTCGTCGTAGCGCGACTGCGGCACCGTGTTGAGCTTGCCGAGGGCATCCTCGAATGCGACGTTGGTGATCTCGGTGCCCTGCAGTGACACCATGCGACCCCAGCGACCGTGGATGACCGCGTCGACGGCGGCGAGGCCGTAGCGAGTGGCGAGCACGCGGTCGTAGGCGCTTGGCGTTCCACCGCGCTGGATGTGACCCAGGGTGGTTGAGCGAGTTTCGAGGCCGGTGAGAGCTTCGATTTCGGGCGCAAGCATGTCGCCGATACCGCCGAGCCGGGGGCGACCGAAGGCGTCGAGGCCGCGCTCGGAGTGAGCATCGTCCATGGTGTCGAGGGTGAAGCCTTCGGCGACAACAACGAGAGGGGCGCGGCCGCGGTCGCGAGCTGATGTAACCCACTCCACGATCTGCGCCATGGACGTCTTTTGCTCGGGGATGAGAATCGCGTGGGCGCCGGCAGCCATTCCTGAGTGCAGCGCGATCCAGCCAACGTGGCGGCCCATGACCTCGGCGACCATGCAGCGGCCGTGCGAGTCGCCGGTGGTGCGCAGGCGGTCCATGGCGTCGGTCGCGATCTGCGTGGCAGTGTCGAAGCCGAACGTGTAGTCGGTGGCCGAAAGGTCGTTGTCTACCGTCTTGGGGACTCCGACGATCTTGATGCCGGCATCCGTCAACCGCTTGGCAGCAGCGAGAGTGCCTTCGCCGCCGATGGCGATGAGGGAGTCAACGCCGAGGCGTTCCATGTTTTCGCGCACAGTATCTGCGCCGTCGGTGCCCTCGAAGGGGTTGGTGCGGGAGGTGCCCAGAATGGTGCCACCCTGCTTGGAGATGCCCTGAATGTCTTTGCGGGTGAGGGGCATGGCGTCGCCTTCAACGACTCCACGCCAACCGTCGCGGAAACCGACGAACTCTTTGTTGTAGACCTGCGTGCCCTTGAGCACGATGCCGCGAATAACAGCGTTCAACCCGGGGCAGTCGCCACCGCTGGTCAGGATTCCAATCTTCATGAACCCATCATGGCGCATTTTTGTGCGCTAACGAGCCACGATCTGGTTCGCAGCGCCTCGGCGCTTTAGCGGCTTATTGCTGCTTCGGTGATCGGATGCGCGGCACACGCCACCGAATCTGCGTGCTCATCGCACACCACGAACTGCTCACGGCAGGCCTTGTTGTGGCAATTCTCGACCCGCTTAGTTGCGGCACCGCACTGATAGCAGCGGCCGATCGCTTCGGTGTCTGCCGTGAAGTCGATGGCCATGCGCTTGTCGAAAACGTAGAGCGAACCGTTCCACAAACCAGAGTCGCCGTACTTCTCGCCGTAGCGAACGATGCCGCCCTCGAGCTGGTAGACCTCACCGAATCCGCGGCTGCGCATAAGAGAGGAGAGCACTTCACAGCGGATGCCGCCCGTGCAGTACGTGACGACGGGCTTGTCTTTGAGGTGGTCGTATTTGCCGCTGTCGAGTTCGGCGACGAAGTCACGAGTGGTGGCGACATCCGGAACTATTGCATCGGTGAATTTGCCGATCGCGGCCTCGATGGGATTGCGACCGTCGAAGAAGGTGACCTCTTTGCGAGCCACGAGCTCGTGTAGTTCTTCGGGGCTGAGCTTCGTGCCGCCGCCAACCACGCCGTTCTCGTCAACCTGTAGCTCGCCGGGGGCTCCGAAGCTGACAATCTCGTCGCGCACCTTCACGCTGAGCTTCGGAAAGTCGTCTCCCTGGCCCTCGCTCCACTTGAAGTCGATGTTCTTGAACGCCGGATACTCCCGCGTCTTGCGCACGTAACGCTTAATGTCCTTGAGCTCGCCGCCGACGGTGCCATTCATGCCGTCTTTGGAGAGGATGATGCGACCGCCGAGCCCGAGGGACTCACAGAGGTCGCGCTGCCACAACCGCACAGCCTCCGGATCGGCCAGCGGCGTGAACACGTAGAAGAGAAGGATCTTAGGAACAGCCACAGGGCAAGTTTACGGCTGTTAGGTGGGGAATCCGCGCGGGGCGGGTGGCGGCGGTGGGCTGGCATCCGGATCATCCGTGTCTGGATCGTCCGTGTGCGGATCGTTGGTTGTGTCGCTCGGATCGCCCTCTGCTTCGACGGGTGATTCGGCGTCTGCCGCGAGGGGATCGCCTTTGCGCTCGACGAGCAGTTGCGCATAGGCGATCCGTATCCGGTTCGGCGCGACGAGTTCGTCGAGCAGGACCTGGTGAAAACGCAGCCCGGACTCGGGGAAGATGCGCCCCCAGGTTCTCGCCGTCCACGCCATCTCGGCAAGAGCGAGAGAGCTGGCATAAACAAAGGTGTGCTCTGCCGATGCCGTCGAGTTGAACAAAATGAGTAGAGCGAGGCTGGTGCTGACGGCAGTGACACCGAGGATGCGCGGCAGACTGATGACGGGCGTTCGCGCGCCACTCAGGGCTACACCGGTCGCGATGCCGATTGCGAGAAAGCCCCAAAACCAGAACATGGATCGCTACTGCCGTGGGGAGTTCTTGGCGGTCTTGAGCGTGTCGTTGTCAACGGCGTTGAACTCACCAGCGAGGAAGAGCATCCATTCGTCGTAGATGGCGTCGGTGTGCAAGAAGCTGCGGCCGATTGTCTGCACGGCGGTGCGCCCGGAGTCGGGGAGCAAGCGGTGCCAGAGGAGCCCCGCGACGATCGCGCCCAGAAAGAGAAGCATGAGCGAAGCTTAGCCAGCGGCCGTATTCTGCTCTGCGCGCTCTCCGAGCATCGCCGCGTACTCCTTGCGCAGGTCGCGCGGGTTGGTGAATTGGCGCGCAACAAGCTGCCAGTAGCTGAAGCCGGACTCGGGGAAGACCCGTAGCCAGATTCGTGGGGCGTAGGCGACTTGAGTGATGATGAGGCCGCCGAGGAAGGCGTAGCCCATCATCCCGTGGCCTCCAGTTGTTGCGGTGATGACGATTACGGCGCCCATGCCCATCATGAGAATGACGAGGTTGGGCAGGGGCTTGTAGGTCGGGGTGCGTGCTTCGCACGACAGCACACCCGTGATCAATCCGATCACCGCTGCAACGACCAACCACATCATGAGGCAAACTCTACGTCAGGGGTGGCGCGTAATCTAGGGCTCATGACTTTCGCGCTCGCCGCCGACGAGCCCGTGCGCACCCGGTTCGCGCCCGGGCGGCCCGTCGATGTGCGCGCAACCTTGGCGCCGCTGAAACGCGGTGCTGGTGACCCCACCATGCGAGTGGATGACGCGGGCACCTGGCGCACGATGCTCACGCCTGACGGTCCCGCAACTCTGCGTCTCGTGCAGCACCAATCGCATGTGGACTGTACCGCGTGGGGCGCCGGAGCAGAGTGGGCAATCGCCAGCGTTCCCGAGCTGCTGGGGGAGGGCGACGACTGGAGCGACTTCGATATTTCGGCGCTTCCGTTCGCCGCTGAAGCTCAGCGTCAGAACCCCGGCTTGCGGTTGCCGCGCACCAAGCTTGTGTTCGAGGCGCTAGTGATGGCCATTCTTGAGCAGAAAGTCACGGGCATCGAAGCGAAGCGGGGGTGGCGCATCCTCGTCACCAAGCATGGTTCGCCGGCGCCCGGGCCAGCCCCGACCGGGATGCGGGTGGTGCCGACACCTCAAGGGTGGGCACGAATTCCGTCGTGGGAGTGGCACCGCGCGGGAGTCGGGCCCCAGCGTTCGGCGACCGTGATGCGCGCGACTCAAGTGGCGGCATCCCTCGAGCGCACCGCCGACTGGGGGCGTGGCGGGCCGCGCATTGAGGCCGCGCTGCGATCAGTCGTGGGCGTTGGCGTGTGGACGGCCGCCGAAACCATGCAGCGCTCGCACGCCGACCCCGACAGCCCCAGCGTTGGCGATTACCACCTCGCCGCCGTTGTGGGCTGGGCGCTGATTGGTGAACCCGTCGACGATGAGCGGATGCTCGAACTGCTCGAGCCCTGGCGCGGCCATCGTCAGCGGGTTGTGCGACTCATCACGGTATCCGGGTTTCGCAAGCCAGCCTTTGGGGCGCGGATGACGATCCAGGATCATCGCGGGCACTAGCCGCGAACGTAGACAGCGAGCCGTTCGCCGGTAGTATTTTGCTGCAAGGCAGTCCATCGCCCGTCGGGCCATCTACTGCGTCAGTCACTTCGGCCGAGAGCCGGGATTCGGGAGCGCATGGCTAACGAGCGCGAGTCGGCCGTCACCACTGCACCGGCACCGGCGGCGAAGGTTCGCATCGACGCGCTCGACTGGGCGCGAGGATGGATGCTCGTCGCGAGCTTGGGCGTCAACAGCGCCATCATCTCGATCCCGCTGCTCGGTCATGCGTCGTGGGCAAGCGTCATGCCCATCGACCTCATTTTCCCGCTATTCGTGACCCTCGCAGGGTGCGGAATGGCCTTCGCGTTCCATCGCCGGGTTGAACCGTGGGGTGTGGTGCGGCGCGCACTCGTGCTGCTCGCCCTCGGGCTCGGCTACAACGCGGTCGTCGATGCCACCACGTCTCTTTCAGAGTTGCGGTTCACGGGGGTGCTTCAGCTTTATGCGGTGGTGATCATGGTGATGGCTGTGCTGCATCTGGTCACGCGCAGTTGGCGCGGGTGGGCTGTGCTGACCATCCTGCTCGCCGTCGCGCACACCGCATTGTTGTCACTCTTTGCCCGTTCATGCGTTGCGACATTGCTCACGCCCGAGTGCAACCCATCTGGTCCCCTCGATTCGCTCCTCTTTGGCGCCTCGCACATCTATACGAACGGTGTCGCCGGGCACGACCCCGAGGGCATCATCGCGATCATGGGTGCTCTCGTGTCGACGGCTGCCGGTGCCACTCTTGGCCACCTGATTCTGCATTTCCGCACGAGTGAAGCGACGAGCTCAACGCGCATCCCGATCACGACCGTGCCGATCGCCCTCGCGATCACGGCTCTACTGGGACTCGCAGCGGCGCTGTGGCTCGGCTCCGACCTGCTGGCCGGCGGCCCGGTTCCCCCGATGAAGCGACTATGGACAGCGCCTTTCGCTCTGAGCATCGCGGCAATCGCTGCCTTGCTTCTTTGGTTGGGACAACTGGCTCTGCCATCGAGCAAATTCCGAACCGAACGGCAAAGCAGGGTGTGGATGCCGTGGGTCGCGTTGGGGCGAAACAGCCTGTTGGCCTACTTCGGTTCGCACCTTCTGATGGCGCTGCTCAACCGTCCGCTCTCTAACGGAACGTCGATCACGGGCGCGTTCGCCAGCATGTTTCCGTCGGCACTTCTTGCGCAACTGGTGTGGACGACAGTGTGGGTCGGGCTGTGGGTAGTGCTCGCTGTCGTGCTTCACCGTCGCGGTTGGTACGTGAAACCATGAGCGGTCAGCGCGTGGTGAAGTGGCTGGTGGCTGTCGCGTCGATCGTGGCGGTCACTGTTGGGCTGGGGGCGATTGCGCAGGCGCGGAACGCTATCGAGCCGAGCGCTGTGATCTATGTCGGGCCGCATCCGGATGACGAATTTCAGTACTGGTCGCTGTTCGAGGACCGCGCCGATGTTTACAGCGTGGTCGTGCTCTTGACCCGCGGCGAACAAACCGGTTTCTGCGTACCCGAGGGTCTTGAAGCTGGCTGGCAGGCCGACCTTGAGCCCGCACCCGAGCCTCTTCCCGAAGCGCAGTTCAGCGAATCTTGCGCCGAGGCGCGAGTGAATTCGTTCGTGAATTATTTTGTCGACATGGCTCAAGAGGATGAGACCGTGCCTGGCCGGTTCGCCGCCCCCACGACCTCTGCACCAATGCCCGACCCGGAGGGCGTCGTCTGTCGGCTCGACGACAACGATGACTGCGCGGGCACCACCGCGGTCGACGTCTATCGAGACCTCAACGATCGCGGAGCCCTGCTGGTCTTCGACCTCGGCGATGGCGACCTGAGCGAAGCAGAAGTCGAGTGGGCGCTGCGAGCCACTATCGACACCTTCGTTCCCGAGCTGGTCGGAGACGACGGGCGAATTGCCGGGATCGTCGGCTCGTACTCAACGCCAGAAGGCGGCTACACCGGATGCTTCGCCTACCCGCATCCCGACCACATCGCGATCGACAGCACGCTGTGGGCCACCGACTTCGGTGCCGGATTCCAAGCCAGCGCCACCTGCGCCACCGACCCGCGACGCCAACTCTTTGACCGAGTATCGGATGCCGCCACCGACGCCGCCTTCGCCGTCGAACCGATCGAGGGCTCAGCCGACGTGCGCCGCACCGGCGCCCACACCGCGCACTACGGCTGGCTGCACGGCACGTACTACCCCGTCGCGCGCCATGGCGAGAGCGAGCTGTTCCATCAGGATCAGACCTTCTGGGTTCGGTACTGGTGATGGTTGGCGGCGTCGGCGAGTCGGCAAAGTTCCGGTACTAGCGCGGACTCACGCTGCCGCTCAAGTGGGGATCCGAAAGCGCGCTTTTGAAGGCGCGATTGGGGCGCGCATTCGGTAGCGCTGCCGAGACTTCTGACAGGGCCCGTTCGATCGGGATGTCGAGGTGCCGTGCCGCATAGAGCGCAGCGACGGTAGGAGTGCGGCTCTGCGCCTGCACGCAGTGGAGCAGCACGGTGTGGCCTTCGGCGCGGAGAGTGGCGACGGCATCCGCAGCATCCGCCAGTACGAAGCTGAGGTTGGGGTTCTCGGCGGGGTCGACCTTGTCGATCAGACGGATCTCGAGGCGCTCGCGGATGCGGGCCGGCACCTGCTTCGAGCCGATGCGGCACAGGGACACCACGGCATCCACCTCGGGCGGAAGGTTATCGAGAGCCCCGACTGCGCCGAGCCACACGCCGTCGTCGTGCGGATGCTGCACGAGCGTCGAGATGTCGCCGTACCCGGCGTAGTCGACGCGTTCGTCCGCCGGCTTGCCCCGCAGCACTTCGGTGGAGAAGCGCACGAGGTCGAGGCTGCGCAGCCCGGGCCAGCCGTGCACGATGCGTTGCCAGGCGGCCGGGATCGCGGAGAGTCCCCACTGGGCGCCGACGAGGCCGCCAGCAATCGCGGCGACGGTGTCAGCGTCGCGACCGCCGCGCACCGCCCGCTCGAGGGTATCGACGAGACCCTCGCCGTTCACGATCGCCGACCAAGCCGCCTGCAGCGCTTCGACGACCCAGCCGTTCTTGGTGAAGTCGCGCGGCTGCTTGGTCTCGGCATCGTCGATGCGGTCGGACCAAAGTGCAGCGCGGTCGGGGGCAAGGGTCGAGAGCCCGACCCGAACATCCGTTTCGCCGGTGAGGATCGCGTGACGGATGGCGAGGCACCAGAGCACGCAGGCGTCGCCAGCATCCTCGTCGAAGTGGGTGAGATCGCTGATCGCACGAGCGGCTTCGGCCAGCCCGGCCGGGTCGTTGAGGTAGGCGAGCGCGACCGGCGCAGTGCGCATGAGCGAACCGTTGCCGCCGCTGCGGCCGCGCGCTTCGTGGGTACGTTTGGCTGATGCGTGAGCGGCGGATGCCGTGGGCTCGATACCGCGGAGCACTCCGCTGGTCTGCACCCCGACATCCGGCGCCGTTGTCGCCCAGTCGATCCACGCGGCGACGATCTCGTTGAGAACCGTTTCGTCGCGCAGGTCACGACCGGACGCCGCAGCACGCAGGATCGGGATGGCCATGGACGTGTCATCCGTCCACTCGCCGGGAGCCCAGTTGAAGCCGTTGCCGCCCTTCATGAGCACCTTGCCCTCGAAGGGCGGGCCGAATTCGTAGCCGGCGCCGAGCGCATCGCCACAGGCCATCGCGAGCATGACGCCACTGGCGCGGTCGTTTTGTGCAGAGGTGGGTTTCATGAGTTCTCCGTTTCGTCCGTCGCGGGCTGCAGAAGCTGCCGCGCGTGAAAGTACTTGTTCGACAACCGCACCTGGGTGTCGTAGTCGAGTTTGCGAAAGCGCCAATCGGCGAGGTTGTCGTTGATATCCGCGAGCTTCACCGCGAGAGCGGCAGGGTTCTGGCGGATGCGGTCGTAGTAGTCAGCGTCAGCGACATCTGCCCGTCGGGTCATCAGCCCGACTGCCGTCACGATCTCGGGCAGCATCCCCGCCTTCAGCAGGTCGGCGGCGCTCACGTCGGTGTCTTCAATCACATCGTGCAACCAGGCCGTGCAATGCTCGACTGGCTCGTTAAGCCAATCGAAGCTCTCGGCAACTCGCGCCGGGTGATCGATGTAGTCGTAGCCGAGCTTGTCGAGCTGCCCGCGGTGGGCGATCGTCGCAATGCCGACTGCGATGCCGTGCTGCACCATGGCATCCACTTCGGTCATGAGCATGTCGTCCTCTTCTGCGCCGTCGTCAGTCTCGCTGTCTTGAGCGTCTTTCGCGACGTGGAGGTGTCGCGGGATGCTGTCGACGGCGCCAGGGTGAAGCTGCTCGATGTCGCTGCGGGTGCTTTCGGCGAAGTGGGTATCGTCGTCATCCCGATAGTGCTCGAAGAGGTCGAGGTCGATCTCACCCCACGCGCCGGATTGCCACATGAAGTAGCGGCGCTCGCCGTTGAGGGTGATGCCGGTGAAGGTGCCGACGTGCAGAAAGCCGGTGTCGGTGAAGCGGGTGTAGAAACGTTGCGGCTCGATGGTGGGGCGTTCTGGGGTGGTGTTCAGCTCGTTCATGCGTTCTCCAATAGCGGGTGCGCGTCGTCAAACGCAGTCAGGTGGATGATGCTCGGTGCTGCTGTGCGTGCGTTTGCGTGCACGATTCCGGATGTCCGCAGTCGGCCCTCTTGTGAACGTACCGCTCGGGCCATCCCCGCGTCGCCTCCGTCTTCGAGGGTCACGGACTGCAGGTGGCGGGCGAAGACTCGGGCATCGTGGGCGCTGGTGCGACGGTGTGGTGCGAGCCTGGCGTCGAGGCCGGCTGCCTCGAGGATGCCCTGCCACCGGGTTTTCAGGCCGGTGCTGCTGCCGAAGATTTCTGCGCCAACCACGCGGCCACCGATGCCGATGATCACGCCGCGTTGCCCTTCGAGCAGGTGGGCATCGATCGAGCCGGAGCGGTCGAGGTGGTCGAGCATCGACGAACTGGCGGTAGCGCCGAGGGTGTTCTCGTAGCGGCCGATGCGCCGCCACACCTCGCCCTGCTGGTCGATGCCGCGCACGTTTCCGTGGCGCACGCTGAGGGCGCTGCGGCGTCCGCTGGTCTCGTGGATGCCTTGGGTCTCCGACGTGCGTGAGCCCCACCGTCCGTGCTCGACGCAAAGCGCTGCGACGACTCGCGCCTCGAACGGTTCGAGGAGGAGGCTGGCGGCGAGCATCCGATCTTGCCAACCGCCTTTCAGGAGATCGCCTTCGAGGGCGACGACCGGGCGGGCGGTGCTGTTGTGCAGCACGAGCTCGCCCACGACGGGGGAGCCTTCGCGTTCGGCGGTGTGGATGCTGGTGGCCTTCCAGTCGAGGCCGGTGACTTTGGGCGAGTCGACCCAGACGGGGAAGATACTGAGGCTGCCGTGGTGGCTGCCGTGCCCCACGTGGAGCTGGGGCAATTGTGTGTTGGGGTGCCTGTTCGTGTGTCCGTTCATGGTGCCTCCGATGGTTAGCGCACTGTTGCGCAAATTCAGAGTATGACACCCCACTGACATTTAGCGCGGATCTGCGATAATTGCGTCATGGAGATCTACCGCGACTCGCACGACCGAGCCCTCACCGACTACCCGAGGCCCTCCGTCGCCGTCGACACCGCCGTGCTGACCGTCCCGCCGGGCGCCGCTCTCAGCGTGCTGCTTGTGCGCACCGGCGACGACTGGCGCCTCCCCGGCACCTTCCTCCACGAGGGGGAGAGGCTCGCGGATGCCGTGCTGCGCTCGCTGCAGATCAAGGCCGGCGTCTCAGGGTTGTCGCCCCGCCAACTCCACGTCTTCGACGACCCCACTCGCGACAATCGCGGCTGGGTGCTCTCTGTCGCGCACCTCGATGTGGTGCCGTGGTCGCGCCTCAGCGTCGACGCGGCCTTGGCGCGAGTGGTGCCGGTGACGGATGTTGGCACCCTGCCTTACGGGCACAACGAGATCCTCGACCGCGCGGTGGCCACGCTGCGCTCAAGCTATGCGTCGGCGCCCGATCCGCTCCACCTCTTGGACGGCGCTTTCACGCTCCGCCAGCTCCAGGACCTGCACGAGGCGGTCGCCGGTGAGCCGCTCATGCGCGACAGCTTCCGTCGCGCGATGGAACCCCGGCTCGCGGCGACGGGCGAGGTCGCCGCTGGCACTGTGGGGAAGCCTGCGCGGTTGTTTGTGCGAGCGTCACCGGCCTAGCCCAGACGTTAGAGATTCCAGTTCTCGGGTGCTGAGCGGTCGTAGTCCTCAATTCCAATCGCGGCAAAGTGCTTCTTTGCGGACTTGATCTTGGCAAGCTCGCTCGGCCGCAACTTCGAGTCGTCAAGTGTGCTCTTGGTTTCGCGGATCATGTAGACGCGATCTTCGCCGTCTTCGTGCTTAATAATTGCCCAGTCTGGGTTGTATGGCCCGACTGGCGTATCGATCTTGAACTTACCTGGCAACTTCATAAACATTTTGACGTCCTCCCGAGAATCGAGCTTCTCGGCGAATTGACGTTCGATATCGGAGTCGTAAACGACGTAGTCGAAGTCAGTCTTTTGCGTGTTCTTTACCTGATACATCTGATCAAGGAAGCGTTCCTTCTCCTCAAGGCCATCCGCTTGCAAATCACGCAACTCGTAAACGGAGCCGGCGATCCTCTCGTATTTAATTCCTTCGACGATGATCTTGCCGAGTTCAGCTTTAAGGGCACGTTTGACCATCGCGATGAAGTCATTCGGGTTGTTGATGAACTCCGCTAGACGTCCCGATCCAGCCAGAATGTCAACAATGGTCTTGCGAGTGAGGGAAGTCGCGTCCTGCAGTTCGGTGATGATATCCGGGAGTTCGTAGCTCCCCTTCAGCTCCGCTGACCGAGTACCAAACTCTTCGCCCTTCGCGCCGCCACGGAGCACTTTCACGCCGGCGCGTGTGATCTGAACACGTAGGGCGTCGATCTTCGGTGACTCCTCAATTGCTTTCAACGAGTTCGCGATAATCTCTTCTCGCTTGACACTGACCCGGTAGCTCGTCTTGCGGCTGATGGCATGCCAGAATTCTTCAAAGTCCGTGCTTGCGTAGAGCTGCTTATTGAGCGCGCGCGGGTGACGATTGTTCTTCGGCTTGACGTACCGTTCGATGCTCGTCCGGCGGATGAGGTCGATGATCTGGTTCTCGTAGTCTTCGAGGTACACCGGTAGATCGAGCGAGAACTGGAAAGTATTTGGCAGAAACTTGGACGTCACCTGGCCATCGGCTAGGAAACCGTTCTGGGTGAGGTGGTCGAAGACTTCCTTCGACCGCGTATACCCGAACAATTCGTCGGTGACTGAGCCATCTTGAGCGTGCCGAGGAATCTTAGAGAATTCGCTCACTCGCACGCGCCCGATTTCCACTCCGGCTATCTTGTACTCGTTCTGCAGGCTTTTGGCGAACGCGCGGTACGATTCGTTTGCGATTACGGTGAGCGTTGCGATCCCCTGGTCCGCTACGCGGGTGAAGCCCTCGGTGGTCTTGGCGACTGGCAGCCGGAGTCCACGACCGATGGTCTGTCGCCGCTCAGTTTCGGCACCCATCTCTCGAAGTGTGCAGATCTGGAAGACGTTCGGATTGTCCCAACCTTCACGAAGTGCGGAGTGGCTGAAGATGAAACGCACTGGCTCGGCCTCGTCAAGCAATCGTTCCTTGGCCTGCATGATCAGTTCGTAGGTATCGTCATCTGCCCGGCTAAGGCCGCTGCTGTCCTGAAATCTGGTGGTCTTGCCTCGCTTGATCTGCGAGAAGTACGCCCGTCGAAGTTCGCTTGGTGATTGAGGTAGCAGCTCCTGGTAACGAGCAGATTTGGCCCGTTCCTCGACGAACACCTCATCGAACCATTTAACAAAGTCGCCGTTGGCGTCTTCATTGCTTGCACCGTCGCCGAGAAAACTGGCCACCTTATCGACGAAGAATAGGCTTAGCACCTTGATGCCCTTGTCCCGCAGCATCGATTCCTTTCGCAGATGCTCGCGAACTGTCTCGCGTATCATCTCCTTGTAGATTGCGCCGCTGGAGCCGCCGATGCTTTCGCCTTCATGAAGAAAGCCGTGCGCCGTTAGGTCGACGTAAGCAGGTTCGAGACTTATCTCATTGACACGCCACCCCTCATAAATAGAGTTGTTGGTAAGGCGCTCGTCGGATAGCTCCTGATGCGGTTTCACATTGAGAACGCGACGTTCCAGCGAGCCGTCGGCTTTCCGAGACGACAACTCCAATCGCGCAGTCCACGTCGGCTCCCGCTTGACTTCGATCAGTTTGATGTACGGAGTGGCGTCCGAGCCCTGCTGCTGAACTTCAGCGACCACAATCTGTTTGACTAGCCCGAGGTCGTGAGCGTCTACCGGGTCGAGCCGATAGACAACGTTCCGCTGCGTTTTGTGGGTGGCGCTATAGCGTAGCGTGAAGGCAGGATCGAGATCACCGATAGCCGACTGAGAGAGTTGCGACTCCATGTTCTGTGGCTCATCCATGATCACCACCGGGTGAGTTGCCTTCAGGTAGTCGAGCGGCCGTAGGCCATTCAGTTTGTCGCGAGTCTGGTGAATTATCCGAGTGTTCGCGTTGCCGCGGATCGAGTCGATCGTCATGATCATGATCTGCACATTCGTCGACGTAGCGAAGGGCTGGACTTCTTCCGCGCTCTTCCCGCTGTACACTGACGCATCGAAAGGGTGGCTGGGGTAGAGGCCGTTGAAGTGCTCCCTCATCATTCGAATGCTGGTAAGGACGCCTTCGCGAATGGCGACGCTCGGTACAAGAATTACAAACTTCGTAAAGTTGTACTTCTCTGCCAACTCGAAGATGGTGCGGAGGTAGACATAGGTTTTGCCAGTTCCAGTCTCCATTTCAACATCGAAGTCGAGTGCCTCTCCGAAAAGATCTCCCGAAACCTCTAGGCCGTTGAGATCCTGCACCCGCTGAAGATTCGCGAGTAGCAGGTCGCGATCAAGCACTAATTTATTGCCTACAGCGCCAACCTCCTGTGTTAGATCAATATCGAGCGCCATCTGATCTGACTTCGGTAGCATTGCAGCACCGCGCAAGGTCGTGACGAGCTTCTCTACATCTTTTGGCTGCCCATCGAAGAGATCGACGACCGATAGGATCGCATCGAGCTGGTACGGCTGACTGGCATCGAATTGGAATCCCGGCCGACTCATCACGCTGTCCATAGCTCAATGCCGTTGGTCTTAGCGAGCTGAGCCAAGTTGACCTTTAGTTCGTCGTCACCTTGGAGAGCATTTTCGAGCACGACTATCCGTGTCGGGGATTCCTCGACGAAGGCCTGCAGCTGCTCGAGTCGCGGTTTCGTGTGTTCGTTCAAATAGGCAAGCACGGCGACGTCACCGTCACGGTCTCGAACGATTCGAACATCGAGACCATCGACCTCAGCTGCTGAGATGTTTTCGGTTAAGGAGTACCCCTGCTTTAGCAAAATCTCGGTCAGTAATTCGTCGGCCGTAGCGCTTTCGTTCGCGCTCTGGCGGAGGCTGAACAGATGCTGCTCCAGCTTGCTGGCGTCTATTTCGCTCGAAATCTGCCACTTTTTGAAGTTTGTATCAATGAGACTGTACGCGCGAAATCCGATATCAAGTGCGTGAGAGCCCTCGCCCTGAAGTTGGTTTCTTCGCGTCCCCGTGAGCGCCTCTCCAGCCCGCTCGATGCGAAGACGGGCAAGGTCAGCGATCGTTGTTCCGCTCTTGTCGCTCACAGGCTCAGGCAGCTGCACTTGAATGTGGCGGCGCCTACCGGAGTCGCGCAGGTTCGCCGCCATTACTGCGTGCGCAGTGGTGGCTGAGCCGGAAAAGAAGTCGAGAATCAAGGCGTCCTCATCAGGGCGGGTAAACGCCGTAACGAGGTACTCGATCAGGCCGACTGGCTTTGGATAGGAGAATGCAAGCCCCCAGGAAGCAAGCTGTGCGCTGTTCTGCTTAGTCGTACCCAAGTTGCGGAGTACCGACACCACATGGCCCTGGTCGTCTGCGCGACGCTTCATCATGTAGATGGCACCGGTACCTCTAAGTTCGAACCACGTTTTTCGGCCATCCGAGTCGTCAATGGGAGAACACCCGTTACGAATGAAAAGGTCGAGCAGATTCCGAGAACTCCATCCACTCCGTACGCGTGCAGGCGCCACAACTTTTCCGTCGCCCACGAAAATGTCGTCCAGAACGTGAGGAAACGAGTCATCCCGGGAACTGATTTGGCCAGAGGCGAAGTTCGCGGGGAAGCCGACGGGCAGTTCCACCTCAGACGGCGGATTCGCGGGTCCGTTTTTTGTGATCGAGTTCTCGATCTGAGCGCGGTACAGTTTGCTGTCTTCGCCAATATTTGGGTCAATCACCGACGGACGCACGAACTTGTTGGCGTTCCGAGCGTATGCCATTACGTACTCGTGAACGCCCTTAATCTTGCTCTGTTGGTCGACGTTACCATCGTTAAGCCACACAAATTGAGCGATAAAGTTGCTCTCGCCAAAGACTTCATCGCAAAGCCGACGAAGCTGTGCTTGTTCGACGTCGTTGATGGAAATCAGAATCACCCCGTCGTCCTTGAGGAGATTCCGCGCGAGCTTTAGGCGTGGGTACATCATGTTCAACCAAGCGGAGTGATAGTGCGGATTGTCTGAGGTATTGCTCGCGTTTGTGCTCTTCGGCTTGCCATCCGCATCCACCAGACCCGTGTATTCCAGATAAGTCTTGAGTCCCTCGCGGTAGTTGTCTGGATAAACAAAGTCTTTACCGGTGTTATACGGGGGATCGATGTAGATCAATTTGATTTTTGAGTGATAGTGCTTCTGCAGGATCTTAAGGACCTCCAGATTATCGCCCTCAATGAAAACGTTCTCGGTAGTTCCCCAGTCCTTCGAGTTCGCGAAATCGGGCTTCAAAGTCGCTGAAGTCGACTCCTGTGCTGCGCGAAGAGCTTGCCTCTTGCCCGGCCAAAAGAGGCCGAACCGCTCGCTTGCATCAGCAATGTCAGAACCGAGCAACTCTTTGAGTTTCTCGATATCGATTTTGCCGTCAGTAATGGCTTCAGGCACAAGCTCTGCAAGATCTGTTGCGAGCTTATTTCTGAAATGGGGCGTCGAAGCGGGCGTCGGAGAGTAATCCATAGTCACAGCCTCAGTATTCCACGCACGTATGACTAGCTGTTGCTGTGATCGGCAGCTTAAAGGTCCGTCAAGCTCCAGATAATTTGTCGGGTGTCGCTAGGATCTGAGAATGGCAGTGAATACGCAACCTTGGGCTCCGCAGAGCTATTTCCGCGCTTGGGAACGAACCATTGATAGTTGGGATTCCCTAGTCAGTGAAATTGACCACGGTAAAGCTATTTCAGGTAACCGAAAGCTTGTGTGGCGCGGGGTCCACAATGACTCTTATGGCCTATTGAGCTCTGCGTACCGACGGTTGAAGGATCTGGACCGCGAGGTTCCTCCGGAGCCACGAATGCGACAACTGGAGACAGAGCTCATAGGAGCTGCTCGAAGCCTTTGGCCTGATCGTGGAGGAAGCGCTCTCGAGACGTTGGCCCATATCCAACATTATGGCGGGCCAACAAGGCTCATCGATGTCAGCCACGACCCCATGGTGGCGGTTTTCTTCGCTACAGAGAAGAAGTTCGACAGTAGAACTCATCTCCCGCTAAAAGATAGAGATGGGCGGCTGTTCGCGTTCCAGGCCGACGATAGAATGATCGAACTCGACAACATGTGGGGAACGCGCCAACTGCCCTGGTTGCAGGGCGAGGAGAGCATTCCCGGCTGGGAGACAGACCTTCCATTTGTCTGGGACCCACCGCGCGCCCTCAACGAGAGAATCTCAGCGCAAAGTGGCGCTTTTCTGGTCGGCGGGGTGCCTGCATTCCCCCACGGGCAAAACTCTCGTTATCGAATGCCGGGTGCATGGCAGACGGGTGCTATGAAAACCATGCCTGTCGGCGAGGTAAGGCAGGTATCATCCGTCTCAGTGTTTCTAAAGAGCCTGAACCGGGTGACCCAAGCGGGGTCCCAAGCGGCTTACACGTGGCGGATTGCGGCGGGTGCTAAAGAGGAAATCCGCCAGAAGCTCCATTCGGAATATGAGCTGAATCACGGCTCAATATACCCAGACCTGTTTGGGTTGGCGACTTACGCAGCCGACTTTGCCGCGCTTACGTAGCGCTAGCTTGCTTGGGTCAGTTCCCACGTTGCGCGGCTAACTTAGATTCTGTTGGATAGAGGGCGTAACTCTTGGACCCCTGTATCGGACGCGCGAAGGAATGGTCATTTTACCAAGCGTTTCTCGCGTTGTCTGCTCAGTGACAACCTGTTTTATCGAGCACTAATCGCTCACCTTCCAACGAATCGTAAACAGCTGCTCGGTGTGCTGGGTGCCCTTCAATGACTGCTCAATAAGGTCCAAGTATTTGTCGGCCTCAGCGCGAAGCTTCCTGCGCGTCTCTCGGAAGTCTTCATCTGCATCCTCGACACGCTGCTCCCATCTGCGCGCTTCCTTCTTCAAACGCAACTGTTCCATCGGGTCGTGAGCCTGGCGAGCAAGCCTGCGCGACTCTTTCTCTTTCGCCCGATACTCTCGGATCGAGCTTTCAAGCTCGGCTTTCCGGTCCTGCTGGTTGCGATAAATCAGTTCCTCTTGTTGATCGTAATAGCGAGAGTTGCGTCCCTGGACTTCCTTCTCCAGCTCTGCTCGGCGAGCATCCAAGTGCGGTACAAACTTTGATTCGTCTACCGCAACTGGTGTCTCGCTCAATCCCATGCAAGCGAGATCAAGGATGTCGGCGACATACTCGTGGTCGAGCCAATCCCCATCATCGGTGATGGCTCCCGACAGCATGTACGACTCGGACACGTCGTCGTGTTTGGCCTTCATGCTGAACGTCACCAGCCCGACAGTCAACTCACCGCTTCGACCTTCGAGTGTCTTGACCGCTGCGCTCGCACGGGTTGAAGCACTGAGGCTGAAGACGAGTTCGCGGCCAGGGGTGTCCCGCCCCTTTGCTTCTTCCAGTAGATACTGGGCAAGGGGGCTTGCGTATCGGTACTGGTGAGCGTTGTCGAGGGGCTGTGACTTGAAGTAGTAGCGGCCAGTTGGGGCCTCGCCGACAGGTGAGTTATGCAGTAAGAAATTGCGGCCATCGCCTTCAAAAGTGGCAAGCCCGTCCAGCTCGTGCCGGGTGACAGCTAGAAGTAGTCGTTCGAACTTGTTGAGTACCTCACCGGACTCGGTATCGTACGCTTTCAACCGGTCTTGAACGTGTGGGTCGAGATTGTCGAAAACCTTCGCCTTGGCCTGTGCCATCTCGCCGGAAATCTCGCCGGCATATTCGGTCTCTAGCTGCTTGAATGCTTCGTTGAGTTCACCGGCTGTCCGACAGCTTGTCAGGATGTTGCTGATCGTCTTCTCGAAGTCGAGGCCGTCCTCGATCGCACCGAGGACTTCATCGCTGGCGCCGAACACACTCTCGAAGAGGTGGAACTTATTCGCCAAGAGTTCCAAGATCCGCTGCTCGGCAATGTTGCCCTTGTTCGAGAAGTTCACAACCACAACGTTGTGCTTCTGTCCGAATCGATGTGCGCGACCGATGCGTTGCTCAACTCGTTGCGGGTTCCACGGCAAGTCATAATTGACGACCATCGAGCAGAACTGCAGGTTGATGCCTTCTGCCGCAGCCTCGGTGGCAATCATGATCGTGCCCTCGGTGCGGAAGTAATCGACCAGTGCCTTCCGTCTGTCAGCGGCAGGGATCCCAGTGATCAAGTCCCCGTCTTTATTGGCCTTCAACCACGCCTGATAGATCGCGGTCGACTCTGGCGAATTGTTTGACCCGTTGAACAACACAAGCCCATCGCCACGACCAATATTCTGGAGATGGGCTGCGATGTATTCTTGCGTCTTAGTAGAATCAGTGAAGATGATCGCTTTCTGCGGTGCACCTATTTCTTTAAGTCGGGCGAAGCCCTGATCGAGTGCCTCACCAAGCTTCGCGGCCTTTCGGTTGACCGTGATGGAACGTGCCAAGCGAGCGAATTCACGAAGCTCGGCCACTTCGGCTTCTATTCGCTGCCGCAGAGTGGGGTCGGGTGCAACATCAGAGCCGGGGCCGAATGCGTCCTCGTGGATCTCCTCGGCTTCCTCGATCTCGTCGCTCGTCAGATCATCGTCAAGGAACAGTCCGCCACGCGCGTCGCGTCGCTGTCCAGCCTCAAGCTCACCAGCAAGCCTGTTGGCGATGTTCTCCAAGGTGCTTGCCACCGCGAAGGTCGATGAGCCGAGCCGTTTGCGGATGATTAGGGCAGAGAGGTGACGCTGCGAGCCGGCGAATGCCAATAGCTCCTCGCGCTGCAAGTAGTCGCTGACAAGATCGTACAACCGCACCTCGTCGGGCGACGGCTCAAACTCGACCGTCAGCGGCAGGCGCTTGGTGAAATGGATGTACTTGTCTGCATCCCGACGCAAGGTGCGTTTTGAGATCGTCGCCACGCGGTCAGCCAGATCGTCGCCCGAATGATCTCGGTTCTTTATATATCGCTCACGAAAAGCATCTAGCGAATAGAAGTAGTCCGGGCTGAACACCGAAACCAAGCCATACAACTCTTCGAGCCGATTCTGCAGCGGAGTCGCCGTTAGCAGGACTGTCTTTGACGCGCCTGAGATGAGATGTGCGACTGCTTCCGACACTTTGGCTTTGCCATTCCAGTGGTTTCGTAATCTGTGAGCCTCATCAGCAACGACCAAGTCCCACGACTTCAGAAGCGACTGCTCGTGGCGCAGCACAAACTCATACGAGCAAATCAGCACCACAGGTGAGTGAGTTCCTGCGGGCGAGAGCAGCTTGCCCTTCGACTTGGCATCTAAGAGCGCGGAAGGGATTAGGAACTTCTCGTGAAGCTCTTGTTGCCACTGCTGCCTCAAGCTCGACGGAGCAATGATCAGAATGTCGCGCTTGCGTTCGGCCCAGTACTGCGAAATGACGATGCCTGCTTCGATCGTCTTACCTAGGCCGACTTCATCGGCGAGAATAACGCCCGGTAGGAAAGGGGTCTGCAGCGCAAATAATGCTGCATCGATCTGGTGTGGCTTCGGTTCCACCTGAGCATCGAACAAGAGGCCGGCAAGTTTGCCCACGTGGTCGTTTGCGTAGCTGCGTTGGAGTTCGTGGGCGAAGTACTTTGCCTGGTATTCGTTGAGCGGAACGGTCACAGCGTGCGCTCCGCAACTGTCACAAGCAATCGCCCGGGACTCAACAAAGGAACTTCGCTGAAGTGCGGAAATTTGAGTTGAGATCGCTCGTCCATCGATCCCTCCTCCCCATTGTTGTGACCCGCTGAGAGGCCACAGATATCCTCTCAGGTTATCGGTGCCTGCCGAAGCTGACCTGTCCCACTTCGGGTGGTTTCCGACGATCAACCAGATCAACGCGACGTTGTGAACTGTGCCGGATAAGGTGAATCGAATCACGCGCCTTGCATAGGTCACAGCAGACAACGTTCGGATCCCGAGGAGAGCTCCATGGCAGACAAGATACTTCAAGGTCGACGGATCCAGGCCACGCTGGAACTTCTAGCAGATGCTCAGACGCCGTTGAACCGAAGCACAGTGTGGGCAGCCGTTAGCGAGCGATTCCCGCTCGAGGGCGACGAGTTCGAGCTCAACACCAGCGGCACTCCACGCGGTGAGACGAATTGGGCGTTCGCGACAAGCTACCTCCCAATCGCAGGCTGGATAGATAAGGGGCACAATGCATGGACAATCACAGACGAAGGGCGAGAAGCGCTCTCGAAGTACGCCAATCCGACTGACTTCATCGACGTCCCGCGCCGACTCCACGCGCAATGGCGACGTGGTAACAAACAACAACTTGAGCGCGATCTGTCTGAACGTGTGATGCCCCAAGATGAGGCACAAGAGAAGGTAATTGAAGGTGCGCGCCTCTACGTCGATCGCGCGCTGACCCGCGGAGAGTCAGTTTTCGTGCCAGGGCGTCAGTTGTGGACCGAAGCGGTCACCGGGGAACTTGAGGCCCACTTCGTAGCTGCCGAAGCTATTCCAGGGAAAACCTTCATGGAGCAAGTCGCTATACAGCTCGCAGAAGTGAGTGATGATGCGAAACTTTTGATGGCCGAACTAGTCGCGTTCCAGCTGCTCCCGGCGAGCACGGACTCGATCGGGGAGCAGGCAAAGCGAGCTCGAGTCAACGGCATCCTGCAACTGATGGAGCACCCTGTGCTGATCCCTGCGGAAGTTGACTCCGTATTCCCCTTTGGCTCGTTCAACCCTGGTATGCGCATGGCCAACAACCTCGGTGCTGCAATGACGATTATCGTCAACTTTGCGATTGCTTGGGTCCGAATTCCGGAAGAGGAAAGGGATGAACTGCTGACAGATCCGTGGACTTTCCGGGACTGGATTCTCACAATTCCCGGTGAGCGGTTTCCGTCTCAGCGGCACGCACTTGAGTACCTCATCCACCCTGCGTTTTTCGTCTCGATCGTGTCAAACGACCACAAAGAACTCATTCGTGAGGCATTCATCGGAGAAATCGCGACTAGCACGAACGATCTTGATCGCGACCTACTAGCGATCACAGTTGCTCTCCAGGTGAAGTCCGGAGCGCCGATTAGCTACTACAGCAGCGAACTCCGGCTGATTTGGGACAAGGCCCATGATTCGCAGACCGCGGACTTCAACAATCCAAACGAATCCGCGCCGGATGACGACAGTGCAGACGAACCCCTCGTCGACCCAAAGCAACGAACTCCGTTCGCCGTCGCCGACGAGAAACTTGCAGCCGCAGTCCTGACCGAGCCCAAGTGGCTCCAAAGCGTTCTGGATCTTCTTTGGCGTCAACGCCAAGTGATTTTTTACGGACCTCCCGGTACAGGTAAGACGTTTCTTGCTCGAGCCATCGCAGGGCACATCTCCGACGGCGCTGATCCTGTCATCGTCCAGTTTCATCCCAGCTATTCATATGAAGACTTCGTCGAGGGGTATAGGCCAGTTGTCAAGGAAGACGGACTTGTTTATGAGCTGGTCCCTGGTCCTTTCCTCGAGATTGCGAAAAGTGCAGCCAAGAACCCCGAACTCAACTATGTACTCGTTATAGACGAGATTAATCGAGGCAACATTGCCAAGGTTTTTGGCGAACTCTACTTTCTTCTTGAGTACCGAGACGAGAAAATGAAGCTTCTCTATCGGTCAGAACACTTCGCGCTACCGGAAAACGTTTACATCATCGGCACGATGAACACCGCAGATCGTTCCATTGCCCTACTAGACGCCGCAATGCGACGTCGATTTGCCTTTGTCGAGCTGCACCCTGATGAGAAGCCCACAGCTGGACTTCTCGATCGATGGCTCGATGCGAGGGGGCTTGATCGTAAGGTGGGTCAACTATTGACCTCTCTTAACGCGAGCATTAATCACCGCGACGCAAGGATTGGTCCTAGCTACTTCATGCCTGGAGACGGAGATCTCTCAGAGGATCGGCTTCGCGAGATATGGCGCTACCAACTTTTGCCACTGCTCGAAGAGGCGCACTACGGCGACGGCTTAGATATCGTGGCGCGTTTTGGGTACGACGCCATCAACCGCAAAGCTCAGTCGAGTTCTGTGTCAGTGACTCTTCCCGTTGTCGAAGAGGTGCCGGATGCTATTGCAGGGCCCTGAAGGGCTGCCGTTCGTTCTCAAAGAGGCGCACACAGAGGATGACGTTGACCTCGACAGCGCTACCGCGGCTGCGATCAGCAACCTAGGCATAGCTGCGGTGATGCCGGTGGGCCCAGAGTCGTGGAGAATCACCAACATTCGCAGGGTTGGGACAGTCCGCCTCGGCTCACGCGAAGTCCGCATCGCGTCGAAAGTACCCGTTGCACAGCTTTTCCACCTTCTTGCAGTCGGACAACAGTGGGGGGAGTGGCACCAAGACATAGTTAAACTCGACCAAGCGACGGACCTCTACCCCGCAGTTTCTGAGGCTTTTTCCGCTGTCGCCGCGCAGGCGCTAAGCGGAGGGGTGTTGCGCGACTACTGCGAAGTGCAATCGGCAGAGCCTACTATTCGTGGACGTTGGCTGGTCGGCGAACAGATTAGACGCCGTCACGGCTTGCCGCTGCCCGCCGAACTCCAATACGACGAGTACACGGCGAATATTCCGGCAAACCGTTTGATTAGATCGGCGGCTCGACGTCTTTTGGGCCTCGGTGGTATTTCACTGGCGGCGCGGGCTCGCGTCATGCAAATTGATCGGATGCTCGGCGAAGCGGACCTGCTTATTCGCGGCGACCAGATCCCTGTCGTGCAACACAACCGGAACACCGAACGGTATCGGGCGGTTCTGGGCTTGGCGCGCCTAATTCTTACCGGCGGTTCACTAGACCACCGAGTCGGTGGATTTGCCTCCGCAGGCTTTTTGCTCGATTTGGCGGCAGTCTTCGAGAGCTTTGTGGAGCACGAGATGCGACGCTCCGCTGCACGCTTCGGCGGATCCATCGTGGGCCAAGATGTTACAGGGCTCGATGTCGACGGCAAGGTCGAGATCAGGCCCGACATAGTCTGGAAAATAGACGGACAGGTGCGTGCTGTTTTTGACGCTAAATACAAAGCCGAAAAGCCAGCTGGGTTTCCCAACGCAGATATCTACCAGATGTTGGCCTACTGCATTCGACACAACGTGCAGACTGGCCACCTCGTATACGCGGCGGGCAACGAAATGCCAGCGCGGTACACGATCGCACAGGCAGGAATTACAGTCGTCTGCCACGCGTTAGATCTCGACCGTTCGCCAGACGAATTATCGGCGCAGATTGATCGGATCGTGGAGGCTGCGCTGCCGGCGGGCAACGGAGTAGCTTGATCTTGGTAGCTCTGGATTTCCGGGCCGTGATCGTTCCAAGAGTTCTCGGGCACGCTTGCCCAACGCGCTCGCCCAATTAGTTCCCGACGCTGTGGAATCGATGTTGCCCCGAGAACCAAAGGCCGGTTTCTCGAGAACGCCGGTAACTCCCAAGGAACCCAATCGGCTTGACGAACACCTCGATGTTCCAACTCCGCCCACCGGCGAGCTCGGGCAGTCCAGCTCCTAGCTCGGCAAGTCGCGCGTACCAACCGTTGATCGAATCGGCCACAAAGACTGTTTTGCGATTTTTCTGATCGACGCCAAAGAGTTGGGCTCGGGTCAACGGTTCATTCAGATCGCCAAAGGAGCCGCCAACCGATGGAGCGCCAGCGTGGTGGCCACCCCAAAGGTGCATTGGGTCGCTCCCGCCTGTCCAAGGACTTGATCTAAGCGCTTCGCGGAACTTGTTGGCCCATTCTTCTGGAACCGGCAACGGTTGAAGATCGGGCGCTTTTGCCCAAGAGCGTAAGGGCAGGATTGATTGTTCGGCCAAGTGCTCCATCTGTTGGAAAGACCACGCTAGGTATCCGGTGAGCGTCTCGTCAAAAAACCAAATGTCTTTGATCAGGGCGAAGCGCGGGTCGTCGGTCGGCAACCCCTGCTGAAACCACCACAGCAAACCTTTGTCATGGCGGGTCCACCCGAAGGAGTACGTAAGAAATGACTGGAGTGCGGTGTAGTAGGCCAAATTCTGACGAAAACGTCGATCGTAATTCTGATGGTCGTCCGAGATGGTGTCCGGGGACGCGGGCATGACCAGACCATGCTCAGGGTCCGCCAAACAACGGTAGGGCATTGCAATCGCCCACTCCCAAGGAAAGTCACCCGCTCCGATCGGGACTTCGGCCCGGTTAGTCTGACGTCTCCAGTCAACAGTCACTTCGTTCTCCTCTATTTAACGGGCTGAAATTGAAACGCCGCGTGTTCACGCTTGTATTGACGTTGGGGCAGAAGACCCCTCAACCAACGAGATGAACCGACTCAACGTCGCTACTCCCTCCGCAGACTGCGGCAGCGAGTCGAGCAGCGCTGGCGAGGAGACGAGGTACGCCGCCCACTGGGCGCGCGAGATCGACACGTTGAGGCGGTTGCGGGAGAGCAGGAAGTCGAGGCCGCGGGGCACATCGTCGGCGCTCGAAGCGGCGAGGCTGACGATCGAGATGACCGCTTCTCGGCCCTGGAACTTGTCTACCGTGCCCACGACGACTCGGGTATAGCCGGCAGCGTCGAGACGACCACGGAGCAATTCCACCTGCGCGTTGTAGGGCGTCACCACGATGATGCCGTCTTCAGCGAGCGGCTTTGCCTCGCCGTCGGCTTCGGAAGTCCATTGTGCGCCCAAGTGCTCACGCACCAGCTCAACCACCCGGTCGGCTTCCTCGGCGGAGTACGTGGAGTTGTCGACGTGAGTGGTCGGCACCGAGTGCAGGCCGGGGGCAAAGCCCTCGAGCATCCGCCCCGCCGTCGACGCGTGCGATCGCAGCAAGCCGTCGTAGGAGAGCAGCGAGACGGGGCGCGTGACGGCCTCATCCATGCGGCGACTCTCTTCGAGGAAGTAGCCGAAGTCATCCGGCAGCACCGCCAGCTCGCCGATCACATGACCGAGCGCCGAACCATCAACCGGCGCTGGGTGGATGCCCTGGCTCACCTGGGGGAGCTGCTGCGGGTCGCCGAGCAGCAGAATGCGTTTCGCGCTCGCCGCAACACCGATCGTGTTCGCGAGGGAGAACTGCCCGGCCTCATCGATGACGAGCAGATCGAGCTGGTTGGCCTGCACCCGCTTGCGATTGGTCATGTCCCAGGCGGTGCCGCCGATCACGTAGCCCTCCGAGTCATGCTCGCGCGCAAAGCCCGCGTGACCATTCGCCGGCAACTCGCTAAAAGGACCATCGGCGTAATAGCCAACGCCGAACTCTCCCGGCACCGCCTTCGCCACAAGGTCCCGGTCAAGGCTCGCGTCAAGCACGACAGCATCGAGAACGTTCTCGACCACCTTGTGCGACTGCGCCGTGATGCCGACCTTCCAGTGATGCTTCTCGACCAGCCGCTGAATAACGTGCGCAGCGAGGTACGTCTTGCCTGTGCCGGGTGGGCCCTGCACCGCGAGGTAGCCACTCTCCCGCGAAAGCAGCGAGGCGATCACGGCGCGCACCCCATCATCCGCGCTCTTCATGGGCTCAAGGGCTGCAACCTCAGCGGGAGCCTTGCGCAGCAGCAGGTCAGACATCGCGTCGTCGGGCCACTCCGGTGCGGCGGCCACGACGGTCTCGCCCCACTCCTCGATTGCGGCAACAATGCTGTCCGCGCGCGGTGGCGGTCCCGGCGTGAGGTGCGTGGGGATTTCATCCCACGCCGGAATGTCATCGGGCCGGGTTTCGATGACGAAAATGCCGCCCTCATCCTCGGCGGGGTCAGAGAAACGAACCCCGCGGGCGAGGCGCGCGCCGGCACGATGGCCCGGCGGAGAATAGGGCAGCGGGTCGCCGTAGACGAGAAAAACATCGCCGCCCGGGCGTGGGGCACTGCTGCCCGGCGCCCACTGACCGCGAAGGTAGAGGTGCCGACGCTCGGTGCGCTGCCGCCCCTCCTTGTGCCAATCGCGATCGAGCGAGCCGCTGTCAACGATGAAGATGCCACGAGTGTCTTCCCACAACTCCGACGGCTGCTCGAGGCGGTCGTAGTGCTCCCACCAAAAGCTCTTGACCTCGCGCCGGTGATAATCGATGGCGGCTGCAGCCATGCGGTAGGCGCTCGCAGCGGTGTCATCGCCCACCTCTTCGGCAGAGTCGCCCAGCGCCTGGAGCTGGAGATCGAGCGCACTGGGTTCGAAGGTCTTGCCCTCGAATTCCTCATCCACCGGCTCAACCGTCACGCCTTGCACCTCGGGCAGCGCCCGCAGCCAATCGCGCAGCTTGAGCGTCGAAACGCAGTCGTACTCGTTGTAGCGGGCGATCGCGTCGCGAATTTCGGTCGCGCGCTGCACGTTGCCGTTTGCGGCTGCCACACTCGACTCGACGTACTCACCGATGGAGTCGGCAGCGTTGGTCACGCCGGCGCGCTCGGCCTCGCCCATGTAGAGCGGCTCAAGTTTCTTGATCGAATACGACGGCGTTCCGATGCGCAGCGCGCCCCGCACGATCGGATACAGGTCGACCAGCACGCCATCACGCAGCAACTGGTCGACGACATCCTCACCCTCGCCGTGCCGGGCGGCGATGCTCAGCAGGTGCGTCTTTTCGTAGCTGGCGTAGTGATAAATATGGAGGCCCGGATGCTGCTGCCGCCGCTCCGTGACGAAGTCCAGGAACGAACGCAGCGCGATCCGTTCCTCGGCATGGGAGTGAGCCCACAGACAATCGAACTCGCCCGCGGCATCGACCCAGCCGAAGAGGTAGTCGAGGCCCCAGCGTGGCACCCCGCCGATTCCCGGCTCGGAGTACATCGGGTCGCCCTCGAAGTCGAAGAAGAGGTCGCCGGCGTTGGGCGCGGGCAGGTTCGCGATCGGCCGCGGGTCAACGACAACGACGGGCGGGATGGCGTGGGTGTCGGCCGGATCGACCGTGTGCTGCAGCTTGGCCTGCAGGTGAAGCTTGGCAAAACTCGCTTTCGGGATGGCGAGGTCGTCGGGACGTTCCGAGGTTTCGGCCAGGTCGGAGAGGGTGCGGATGCCCGCCGCCAGAAACTTCGTGCGTTGACCGGCGCGCAGCCCCGCGACGGTAAAGAGGTCATCGGCTTTCTTGGCGGGTTCCGTGCAGAACTTGCACCGGCCATCCCGCGCATACCGCTCATCGTGCCAGTCGACCGGTTTAGCTTCGGCGCGGTGCTCAGTGATGATCGCGTGCATGCGGGCTCGGCGGCGCCGAAAGACGGGGGCGATGTCGGCCACCGCAGCGAGCTCGGAGGCGTCATTGCCGAGAATGAGTTCGACGGTGCCGTCTGCCGGAACGCCGAGCTTCTGAAGTTGCTCGTGATACGCCGCCAGTTGCAGCAGCGCGGTGACCCGCACGTGGCGCGAGAGCTTCGAGTCAACCACCCGATAGCTGCCGTCGGGCTGCTTGACCAGAAAGTCGGCGTAGCCAATGAACGGCGACTCGGGGTCGGTTTCGTCAAAGAAGACGCCCTGAAAAACGACGGGTGCGCCCGCCAGAAGCGCGTCGCGCGTGCGCGCGGCGTAGTCACGCAGAACAGCGGCATCCCGCCCCGGAGGTTTATCGAACTCGACCATCGCATCACCGAACTCGGCGCGATAGCGATCCCGCAGTCGGGCCTCATGAACGTTTCCCAGCTCGGCTGCCCGCTCCAACATCGCATCGTCAGCGGGCAGCGGATCAGTAGAGAACCCCAACCGCTTGTCGAGCACGCGCAAGAACCCAAACTCGCAGTTCGACGCTTGGGTCAGATCGCTGGCGCTCGTCACGAGAGCGGTATCGGTGAGTAGGTACATGTCTCGATCAGAATATGGCCGGGGAGCGACATCGTCGTTGACCCGTGCCGCTGCCGCGCACATCGGTCACGCAGGAACGCAGATCGAGCGTGCAGATCGACCAGTCACTTCGACCAGTCACTTCGACCAGTCACTTCGACGAGACATTTCACGCGCCCGACCCCACCGAAACGCCAGCCCACGCCCTAGGCTTGAACTATGACGGGAATCACCACCCCACGGTCGAAGCACTTTTCTGCGCTCGCCCCGGAGCGTGAGCCCCAGCTGGCGTTCCCGCCCCGCGGTAGCTCGATGATCGGCCCCGTCGATGCCCCCGGCCTGCATGTGATGACCTACAACATCCGTCGTCGCGGTCCAGAACTTTTGCCGCGAAGCCCTGACCTGTGGAGACGCCGCAAGCCGTTGATGGCACGTCTCCTCGCTGCCGAACAACCGGCGTTGGTCGGCGTGCAAGAGGCACTCTTCACTCAGGCGCGGTTTGTCGGCCAATCGTTAGGGGAGCGCTATCGTTCGCTCGGCCACGGTCGCGAGAGGAACACGGGTGGCGAAGGCTGCCCCATTTTTTACGACTCCACTCGTCTGGAGGTGGTCGAATGGCGACAGTCCGCGCTCTCCGATACCCCGAATATTTCGGGTTCGGTCTCGTGGGGCAATCGCACGCCTCGCGTCGTGGTCGAAGCGATTTTCCGCGACCTCGACACCGGCATCCACTTTCAGGCCGTGAACACCCACCTCGATCACCGGTCCCGCACGTCTCGCCTTCACTCCGCTGACGCGTTGAGAAACATCGTGCAGTCGACTCCGTATCCCAGCATCATGACCGGCGATTTCAATACGGATGCTGACACTCACCCTTATGACCAACTCACCGGTCACGGACTGCTCGTAGACACCTGGAACACCGCCGAAGAGCGACTCACCCAAGTGTGGGGAACGTTCCCCAACTACGGCCCGCCGAAGCACAATCGCAAACGAATTGACTGGGTTCTTGCAACGCCCGATGTGACTGTCCTGAAGACAGGCATCAATGTCACGAGGTATTCGGGCGGCTGGCCATCCGATCACGCGCCAGTGCAGGCCGTTGTGCGTTTTGCCGGCGCGTAATAGGTCAACGCGCTAGAGCATCCCTACAAACGATTTAGGGAGCCGATCACGATTCACCTAATCTGGGCGAGTGAATCTGATCTTCCGCACCATCTTGCACCGCATCCTCAGCACGCGACGATCGGCCCTCGGCATCACCGATGTGGGCAGCATGACGATGAAGGTTTTGCCGACCGATGTTGACCTGCTGCGCCACATGAATAACGGCCGCTACTTCTCCATCATGGACATCGGTCGCATGGACCTCCTGATCCGTGCCGGCGGCTGGCAGAAGCTTCGAGCCAAGGGTTTCTACCCGGTGATGGCCAACGAGACCATCAGCTTTCGCAAGTCGCTCGATCTCTGGAAGAAGTTCCAGCTCGAATCGCGCGTCGTCGGCTACGACGACAAGGCTGTCTTTGTCGAGCAACGTTTTGTGGTCGACGGCCAGATTTACGCCCAGGCGATGACCCGCGCCCGCTTCCTGCGGAGCTCTGGCGGCACCGTGAGCGTTGCCGAACTTCTCGAAACCATTGGCTGGGATGACGAACAACCCGTCATGCCCGACTGGGTCCAAGAGTGGGCTGATCATGTTGCGCTGCCCGTCAGTCGCGCCGATGCGCCAAGCACCTGGGAGTAAGCGCCTCCAGCAAGCGTTTGCAGTGACTTGTATGACTTTCAGCTTTGTGAGAGCGCTCTCTTGACAATCGAGAGAGCGCTCTCATAAGATCAGTCTGCAATCGTGAGAGCGCTCTCATTTCTGATGGGGGTCTCTTTCGGACACCAATAACCCTCATTCACAAGGAAGTGACCGTGAAATCTCAACGACGCACCAAGATGGTTGCAGCCGTCGCCGGCGCAGCATCTCTCGCTCTTCTCGCCACCGGTTGCTCGGCAACTGACGGTGGAGACAGCGATGGCCCCATCACCCTCACCGTGACCACCTTCGGCACGATGGGACTCGACGGACTGTACGAAGCGTACGAAGCCGAGAACCCCAACATCACGATCAACGCGACCAACATCGACACCGGTGGAAACGCATTGACCGACTGGAAGACCAAGCAGGCAGCAGGCGCCGGTCTCGCTGACGTTCAGGCCGTTGAAGAAGGATGGCTCGGCCAGGTCATGCAAGTCTCCGACACCTTCGTTGACCTCAGCGAATACGGCGCAGACGACATCAAGGACCGCTGGGTCGACTGGAAGCTCGCTCAGGGCACCGACGCGGACGGCCGCATCATCGGTTACGGAACCGACATCGGCCCCGAGGGCCTCTGCTACAACGGCGCCCTTCTCGAAGAAGCTGGCATGCCGTCTGACCGCGACGCCGTAGCCGAACTCTTCGGTGGCGACAGCGCAACGTGGGAAGACTTCTTCCAGGTTGGCAAGGACTACAACGCCGCAACCGGCGCAGCCTTCTACGACCACTCCGGCTTCGTCTGGAACGCCATGGTCAACCAGCTTGACGAGGGCTACTACACCGCTGACGGTGAGATCGACATCGAAGGCAATGCCGACCTCAAGTCGCAGTGGGACCTCCTCGCCGACGGTGCAGCATCCGGCCTCTCGGCTGAGCAGAGCGCGTGGGACTGGGGCGGGGGAAAGGCCTTCACTGATGGCTCTTTCGCTACGTTCATGTGCCCCGGCTGGATGCTCGGTGTTGTCAAGGGACAGGTTGAAGCAGCAGGCGGAGACGCTAGCACTGGCTGGGACTTCGCAGACGTCTTCCCCGGTGGAGCAGCAAACTGGGGCGGCGCCTTCCTGACCGTTCCGACCCAGTCGGAGCACCCTGCTGAGGCAGCAAAGCTCGCCGCTTACTTGACCTCGGCTGAGTCCGAAGTTGCCGCCTTCCAGGCTGCAGGAACCTTCCCCAGCGTGATCGAAGCTCAGACGGATGACGGAGTAACCGGCACCAGCGAGCTCAGCACCTTCTTCAACGATGCTCCCATCGGCACGATCCTCGGATCGCGTGCAGAAGGCGTGACCTCGCAGTTCAAGGGCCCGAACGACTCAGTTATCCAGGAGCAGGTCTTCGGCCCCGCTACCAAGGAACTCGACTCGGGCGTTGATGGTGACACCGCGTGGAACAACGCGCTTGAGGTTCTGAAGAACCTCGACCTCAACTAGTCCACAGCAGCAATTGAGGCCCCCGGTCATCCCCTGGCCGGGGGCCTCACTTCTTGAAAGCGATATCTCATGACGACGATGACGAGCCCGCCCCGACCTGATTCAGGGGAGGCGAAGAAGCGCTCCGAGCGCAACGCAACACAGCTCACCCGGCGGCAGCGTCTGAGTCGCCTCGACGTGAAAGCGTCCCCCTACCTCTACATCGCCCCCTTCTTTGTGCTCTTCGCACTCATCGGGCTCTTCCCCCTCGTCTACACGTTCGTTGTCTCGCTCAACGACTGGGACATCCTGAGTGGCGCAGGGGAGTGGATCGGCTTCGAGAACTACGTCGCTGAACTGAACGACCCCTACTTCTGGAACTCGCTCTTCAACACCATGAGCATCTTCCTACTCAGTGCGATTCCGCAGCTTGTCGCCGCCGTCTTCATTGCGGCCCTTCTCGACCAGAACCTGCGCGCCAAAACCTTCTGGCGCATGAGCATCCTGATCCCGTACATCGTGACCCCGGTCGCAGTCGCCATCATCTTCTCGAGCGCGTTCGGCGAAAAGTACGGGCTCATCAACAACATCCTGACCTCGTTCAACATTGAGCCCGTGATGTGGAAGAGCGAAGTCTTCGCAAGCCACTTCGCGATTGCAACGATGGTCAACTGGCGCTGGACCGGCTACAACGCGCTCATCCTGCTCGCCGCGATGCAGGCAGTTCCCCGCGACATTTACGAATCGGCATCCCTGGACGGAGCGGGCGCCGTGCGTCGCTTCTTCTCGATGACGCTGCCGAGCATCCGCCCGACCATGATCTTCGTGATCATCACCGCCACGATCGGTGGGCTGCAGATCTTCACCGAACCGAAGCTCTTCAACCCCACCAGCGCGAACCTCGGCGGTGCCCATCGCGAGTACCAGACGACCGTGCTGTACCTGTGGGATATGGCCTTCAACCGCGGAGACTTTGGCAAGGCTTCGGCGATTGCCTGGCTGCTGTTTTTGATCATCGTCGGCATTGGACTGCTGAACTTCATGATCTCGCGCAAGATTGCCTCCACAGAAGTGAAGGTCATCTCCAAGCGTCGAGCGAAGAAACTTGCGCGCTACCGCGCCACCACCGCGGCCAACCCCACCGGCGTGCCAGCGGCATCCGTCGTAGACGAGGAGAAGAGCTCATGAGCACCACGAGCCCCACACGAACCCCCGATCGCGCCGCCGACAAGCAGGCCGTAGCCGACGAGAAGCGTCGCGGTCGTGCCCGCGCCCGCGGTCTCGCTGAGCGCCCCGGTTTCTTGGTTTATGGCCTGCTTATGGCACTCTTCCTCGGTGGTTCTTACCCGCTCTGGTGGTCATACATTGTTGGCTCGAGCGACAACACCGCCATCACCGAGACCTGGCCGCCGCTGCTGCCCGGTGGCCGCTTCTGGATCAACGTTGGTGAAGTTCTCTCCACCGTGCCCTTCTGGCAGTCACTGCTGAACAGCATCATCGTCTCCACGATCATCACCACCTCGGTGATCTTCTTCTCGACTCTGGCCGGTTATGCGTTCGCGAAGCTGCGCTTCAAGGGCCGCGAAGGGCTCATGATCTTCGTGATCGCGACGCTCGCAGTGCCCACCCAGCTCGGCATCATCCCGCAGTTCATGCTCATGAAAGAGCTCGGCTGGACAGGAACCCTCGGCGCCGTTGTCGTGCCAACGCTCGTGACAGCATTCGGGGTGTTCTTCATGCGTCAATATTTGGTGGATGTCATTCCCGACGAACTCATCGAAGCGGCCCGTGTCGACGGGGCCAATATGTTCCGCACCTTCTGGAACGTCGGAATCCCCGCCGCCCGCCCCGCCATGGCCATCCTTGGACTCTTCACCTTCATGACGGCCTGGACCGATTATCTCTGGCCTCTGCTGGTTGCTCCGCAAAACCCGACCCTGCAGGTTGCGCTGAGTCAACTGCAGAGCGCAAAATACGTGGACTACTCGGTCGTGCTTTCGGGAGCAGTGCTGGCGACGCTACCGCTGCTCATCATCTTCATTCTCGCGGGACGGCAACTCGTCTCGGGCATCATGGCAGGAGCAGTAAAAGGCTAATGAACACTCTCACCACTACCTGGCCGGAAGGCTTCCTCTGGGGCTCCGCCACCGCGGCTGCCCAAATCGAGGGAGCAGCTCACGAAGGCGGCAAAGAGGATTCCATTTGGGATTACTATGCCCGCCAGCCCCTCGCCGTCGCCAACGGAGACACCCCCGAAATTGCGGTCGACCACTACTACCGCATGAACGATGACGTGCAGTTGATGAAGAAGCTGGGGCTCGATTCCTACCGCTTCTCCACCAGCTGGGCCCGTGTTGTTCCCGGCGACCGCGAGCCCAACGCCGAGGGCCTCGACTTCTACAGTCGTCTTGTTGACTCGCTGCTGGAGGCCGGCATCCTTCCGTGGCTCACGCTCTACCACTGGGACCTGCCGCAGGCGCTTCAGGAGAAGGGTGGATGGGCCAACCGCGAAACCGCGTACCGTTTCGCTGACTATGCCGAAGCTGTCTACACCGCGCTTGGCGATCGCGTCAGCCACTGGACAACCTTCAACGAGCCGCTCTGCTCTTCGCTGATTGGCTACATTGCGGGGGAGCACGCTCCCGGGCTCACTGACCCGAATCAGGGTCTCGCTGCGTTGCACCACCAGCACCTCG
Organism: Salinibacterium sp. NK8237; assembly: GCF_015864955.1. Lineage (NCBI taxonomy): Bacteria > Bacillati > Actinomycetota > Actinomycetes > Micrococcales > Microbacteriaceae > Salinibacterium > Salinibacterium sp. NK8237. Next base: position 1,940,098 of record NZ_JADYWE010000001.1, read on the forward strand.
CGCACGGTTTGGCTGCCGAGCGCCTGCGCAAGCTGGCCGCCGAGAAGGGCCGCGAAATTGAGCTCGGCATCACGTTGAACCTCACGAACGCCGTGCCCAACGACCCGAACGATCCTGTTGATCTCGACGCTGCGCGCCGTATCGATGGCATTTGGAACCGCATGTTTCTCGAGCCGCTCGTGCTGGGGGCCTACCCGGCTGACGTGCTTGACGACATGCGCGGCTACAACTTCGAGCAGTATGTGCGGGAGGGCGACCTTGAGATCATCTCCGCCCCCATCGATTTCTTGGGAGTGAATCACTACCACGACGACAACGTGAGTGGGCATCCCGCTCCCGCTGATGCAGCACCCGGACTTCGGCCCACCACAAAGCCCGGGCGTTCCATGTTTGTCGGCAGCGAGTTCGTGACGATGCCCCCTCGCGACCTTCCGCGCACGGCCATGGACTGGGAGGTCAACCCGAGCGGGCTGCACCACCTTCTGGTGCGCCTCGGCAAGGAATATCCCACTCTGCCGCCGCTGTATGTCACCGAGAACGGTGCCTCCTACGACGACACCCGCGTTGGCGACACCATCGATGACCCGAAGCGTGCCCTCTACATCGCCGAGCACATTCAGGCGGTCGCGGATGCCATTGCTGACGGTGCTGATGTGCGTGGCTACTTCGTGTGGTCGCTCCTCGACAACTTCGAATGGGCGTGGGGCTACAACAAGCGTTTCGGTATTGTCTATGTCGATTACGACACTCAGGAGCGCATCCCGAAGCGCAGCGCCACGGAATATGCAGCCCACATCGCTGCCACGAAGAAGGCTTCCTGATCGTTAGGGTTAGGCAAGACCTTCTAATAGAGAGCGAGCTCGTGGCGGAGAAACTACGCAGCGGGGCCATGCCGACACTCGAAATGGTGGCGGCCCAGGCGGGCGTTTCGCGCGCCACCGTATCGCGCGTGGTGAACGGTTCTCCTAAGGTGAGCCCGGATGTCACCGCTGTCGTTCAGGCCGCAATCGACGAGCTCAACTACGTGCCCAATCGCGCTGCCCGTTCGCTCGTGAGTCGCAAGACGCAGGCCATCGCGATGGTGGTTCCGGAATCGGCAGCCAAGGTCTTCGATGACCCCTTCTTCGCGGCGGTCGTGCAGGGCGTTGCGCTCTATCTCGAAGACACCGATTACACGCTCAACATGATCATCGAGTCAGGGGCCGCATCACACAAGACGCGGCGCTACTTGCTCGGCGGCAACGTCGATGGTGCTCTCGTGGTGTCGCACCACACGGGCGACCACTCCTACTCTGAGCTCAGCCGCACCCTGCCTGTCGTGTTCGGTGGGCGCCCGCTCAGCGACGTTGGCGGCGATAACTACTACGTGGATGTCGACAACTTCGCTGGGGCCTGCACTGCCGTTGAGCATTTGATCGCTTCCGGCCGCACCAAGCTGGCTACGATCGCCGGCCCGCAAGATATGCCCCCGGGCGTAGACCGCCTTTCTGCCTTCCACGCCACTCTCGGCAAGCACGGACTCACGAGCGATCTGGTGGAAGTCGGCGACTTCTCTCCGCCCTCCGGAGCAGAAGCAATGCGTCGACTGCTTGCCCGCGGCGAGCCGATCGACGGAATCTTCGCCGCCAACGACCAAATGGCTATCGGCGCCTATTCGGCCATCCGCGAAGCCGGGCTCTCTGTGCCCGACGATATCGCCGTGGTCGGTTTCGACGACGACAACTACGGGAGCACCGCGACTCCACCACTGACGACAGTGCGTCAACCCTCCGTCGAGATGGGCCGCCGCATGGCCGAAATGATTGTCGGCCTGATTGAAAATCGACCAGTCGACACCGTGACGACCCTCGATACTGAGCTCGTCATCCGCGATTCTGCGTAGCTAGGTTTCGCCACTGCAGCAGCCGCGGCTACTCCGGCGCGAGCGCGAGCACGACCCGCTCAAGCACTTCTCGGCACGCCACAATCGATGGCCGGCTGACGCTCGAGTCGCGCACCGACGTAAAGACAGTGCGTCGGGGCAGGCCGGGCATTGGCCGCAACGCGACGGTCGGCGTGCGTGTTCCCCAGACCAGGCCGGGCAAGATTGCGGTCGCGTGACCTGATTCAACGAGCCGGATGTGGGCCTGAAGGTCGGCGGTTTCGAAGCGTACGTCGGGCTCGATCCCTGCGCGCCGGCACTGCTGTTCTGCCCAGTGACGTGATGCGGTGCCTCGGGGTTCCATTACCCACGCGCTCTGGGTGGTGTCGGCGAGGCTCATGATTCCGCTTTCGTGGGGAACGGCGAGCGAGAGTTCGTCGGCATAGAGGGGGAGCATGTCGAGGTCGGGATGCCGGGGTGCGGCATGACCGGGATACTGTTCGGCGATCACGAGGTCGAATTCGCGCGTCCAGGTTTCGAAGAGGGCGCTTTCGGGTTCGCGCTGGGTCATCTCGATGCGCAGTTGGGGATGTTCGTTGGCGATGATGCTGAGCGCTTGCGGAATGATGCCGAGCGCTGCCGATTGGAAGACAGCGAGACGCACCTTTCCCCGCACTTCGGTGAGGGAGGAGTGGATCTCCGCTTCCATGAGTTCGAGGCGTTCGAGGAGGGCGACGGTGTGCTCAACGAGGAGCTCGGCTTCGGGGGTGAGCTGCACGCGGCGACCCGCTTTAACGAGCAGCGGAACCCGCGCTTCTTCTTCGAGAAGAGCGAGCTGTTGGGAGACCGCAGACGGCGTGTAACTGAGGGCATTGGCCACTGCGGCGATGGTGCCGCGAAGCTTGAGTTCTCGCAAAAGTCGCAGCCGTCGTACGTCGAGCATTTCTCCGCCAATCGTTAACTAATTCTAACTGAAACCATGCGCTTTCCGTCGCTTTTGCTAAAGGCACTCCCGGGCGCACACTGAGAGTTCCAGCCACAACCCCGTTCGGAGGCCTATTCTCGTGAGCATGTCAACTCATACCGACAACCTCGATGCTTCACACCAGCAGATTGCCGACCAAACGGTAGCCACCGTTCGTCGCTGGCTGGCTGAGAGTGAAGAGTTTCCCACCGATGCGAGTGCCACGCGCCTCGCCGGTGTACTGAAAGATCCGAACGGTCTCGAGTTCACTCTCGGGTTCATCGACACCGTCGTTCGGCCCGAAGATTTGCGGGTCGCCGGCCGCAACCTCGAGCGCCTCACCCACATCATCCCGGCGTTCCTGCCGTGGTACCTCCGCTTCGCCATCCTCGTCGGCGGCGGCTTCGCGCCTCTGCTGCCGTGGATCATCGTTCCTATTGCTCGGCGGGTACTTCGCGGCATGGTCGGCCATCTCATCATCGACGCAACCCCGGCCAAGCTCGACAAGGCTCTCGTGCACTTGCGTCGTGAGGGCGTCAACCTGAACCTCAACCTGCTCGGTGAAGCAGTGCTCGGTGATGACGAGGCAGACAACCGCCTCGCCGGCACCCGTGCGCTCCTGAACCGGGATGACGTTGACTACGTCTCCATCAAGGTGTCGTCGGTTGTTTCCCAACTTTCCATGTGGGCCTTCGACGAGACCGTCGACCGTGTTGTCGACCGCCTCACTCCGCTCTACTTGGTTGCCCTGCGCTCGCCGCAGAAGAAGTTCATCAACCTCGACATGGAAGAGTTCAAAGACCTCGACCTCACGATCGCGGTTTTCGAGAAGCTTCTCGACCAGCCAGAGTTGCTCGAACTCGAAGCTGGCATCGTGCTTCAGGCCTACCTGCCCGATGCCCTCGACGCAATCAAGGAACTCACCGCGTGGTCGATGGCTCGTCGCGCTCGCGGCGGTGCCAACATCAAGGTGCGCGTTGTTAAGGGTGCCAACCTCGCCATGGAGCACGTTGACGCGGTAACCCACCATTGGCCAATGGCTACGTGGGGAACCAAGCAAGACACCGACACTCACTACAAGCGTGTGCTCGACTGGGCATTCACCCCAGAGCACGTCGACGCTGTGCGCATCGGTGTTGCCGGCCACAATCTCTTCGACATCGCATTCGCGTGGCACCTCGCTCAAGAGCGCGGCGTCACCGAGGGAATCGAATTTGAAATGCTCCTCGGAATGGCTACCGGCCAGGCCGAAGCGGTCAGAAAGGATGTCGGCAGCCTGCTGCTGTACACGCCCGTCGTTCAGCCGAGCGAGTTTGACTCCGCTATCAGCTACCTCGTGCGTCGCCTCGAAGAGAACGCCAGTACCGAGAACTTCATGTCGGGCCTCTTCGAGCTCTCCAGCAACGAACACATCTTCGTGCGCGAGCAAGACCGCTTCTTGGCGTCGCTCGCCAACCTCGACCTGCCGGCGCAGACATCCAACCGTGTTCAAGATCGCACCCAGCCTGCAGCACTCATCGGTGCTCGCCCATTCAACAACGTCGCAGACACTGACCCCGCCATCGGTGAAAACCGCACCTGGGGCCGTGCGATCTTGGCACGCAGCGGTAACTCTTTGCTCGGCGTAGACACCGTCAAGGCTGGCGCTGTCACGACCCCTGAGCAGATGGAGGGCATCCTCGATTCCGTCACGGCCGCCGGAGCGAACTGGGGTGGCATGCCCGCCGCAGAACGCGCCGCGATCTTGCACCGCGCCGGCGACGCGATCGAAGCCTCACGTGCCCGCCTCATCGAGGTTATGGCTACCGAAGCCGGTAAGACGATCGCCGAAGGTGACGTAGAGGTCAGCGAAGCGATCGACTTCGCGCACTACTACGCCGAGCGCTCTCTCGACCTTGAAGCGATCGACGACGCTACGTTCGTGCCGTCAAAGCTCATCATTGTTACTCCGCCGTGGAACTTCCCGGTTGCCATTCCCGCGGGCAGCGTGCTTTCGGCACTCGCCTCGGGCAGTGGCGTCATCATCAAGCCAGCGAAGCTTTCGCAGCGCAGCGCCGCCGTAATGGTCGAAGCGCTCTGGGAAGCGGGCGTGCCGCGTGAAGTGCTCGCGTTCGTTGACCTAAAGGATCGTGAACTCGGTCGCATCATGATTGCCGACCCCGCTGTTGACCGCGTCATCCTGACGGGGGCGTGGGAGACTGCCGCGCTGTTCCGTTCCTGGCGCAATGACCTGCCGATTCTGGCGGAGACCAGTGGCAAGAACGCGATCATCGTCACGCCAAGCGCAGACCTCGACCTCGCCGTCGCCGACGTCACCAAGAGCGCCTTTGGGCACGCAGGGCAAAAATGCTCGGCCGCATCCCTTGTGATTCTGGTCGGCTCGGTCGGGAGGAGCGAACGCTTTGAGCGTCAGCTCGTTGACTCGGTACGCACTCTGCGCGTTGGCCTCCCTCAGGACCCTCTCACCATGATGGGCCCGATTGTTGAGCCTGCTCAGGGCAAGTTGCTTAACGCCCTCACGACTCTCGCTCCCGGCGAGAGCTGGCTCGTGAAGCCACGTCAGCTTGATGACGAAGGCAAGCAGTGGACCCCCGGAGTTCGCACCGGTGTCGCGCCGGGCAGCGAATTCCACATGACCGAATACTTCGGCCCCGTTCTTGGCGTCATGCGGGCCAAGAACCTCACCGAAGCGATCGAGATGCAGAACGCCGTGGACTACGGACTGACAGCGGGCATCCACTCGCTCGATCCAACCGAGGTTGCTCGCTGGCTCGATGAAGTTCAGGCCGGAAACGCCTACGTCAACCGGGGAATCACGGGCGCCATTGTTCGCCGCCAACCCTTCGGCGGCTGGAAGCGTTCAGCCGTCGGCTGCCACGCCAAGGCTGGCGGACCCAACTACCTGATGACACTCGGGCAGTGGAAAGCCGTTGAACAGCCCGCCGCTCGCGACATTCAGGTCCGCGGTCTCAGCGACCAGGTCTCTTCGGTTATCAAGAAGGCACAGTCGGGCATGGAGTTCGACGAGTTCGACCGTGTACGTCGTGCTGCCGAAAGCGACCAGCGTGCGTGGGAGACAGAATTCGGCATCAGCCGTGACGTGTCAGATCTCGGCGTCGAGCGCAACGTCTTCCGCTATCGCCCGGTGCCCGTCACCATTCGCCTCTCCGAGGGCGAACCAATGGGTCACCTGGTGCGAATGATCGCCGGCGCCGCTCGTGTTGGCGCAACTATTCACATCAGCTCCGCTACGCCATTGCCGTCGCTGCTCACCGAATCGTTCGAGTCGGGAAATGTAGGCGTCTCAGTTGCTGAAGTTTTTGTTGAATCGGATGCTCGTTGGAACGAACGCGCAGCCAAGGGTGAGCTCAACACCAATCGGGTGCGCCTCATCGGCGGTTCCTCTGTCGATCTCGCAGAAGCCGTTGGCGGAAACCCTGACGTCGCGGTGTGGTCGGGCGAGGTCACGACATCCGGTCGCGTTGAATTGCTGATCTTCGTGCAAGAGCAGTCGCTGTCGATCACGGCACACCGCTTCGGAAACCCCGATCCGGCCATGGCTGCGCTCGAGGTCTAAAGAACTCACAGGGTGTGTGGGGATTCGCTACAGCGAGTCCCCACACACTGCTCTGAGCGTCGTTTAGCCTAAGAGGATGATCCCCTCGATTCCCCTCAATGATGGCCACAGCATCCCCCAGCTTGGTCTTGGCACGTGGCCGCTCAGCGATGCAGAAGCTGCGGTCATTGTTCCGACTGCCATCGAGCTCGGGTACCGCCACATTGATACGGCTTTCAAATACGGCAATGAAGTTGGCGTTGGCGAGGGCATCCGGCGAAGCGGAATTGACCGCGATGAACTCTTCGTCACAACGAAGCTCAACGGCGAATCTCAAGGCAATGACCGAGCGATCGATGGGCTGAGGGAGAGTCTGGAACGCCTCGACCTCGACTACGTTGACCTGTTGCTGATCCATTGGCCACTGCCCGCCCGCGGCGAATTCCTCTCGACGTGGCGCACGTTTGAGAAGCTGAAGGCCGACGGCTTTGTTCGCTCGATCGGTGTCTCCAACTTCAAGCCGGCCCACCTTGAAGTGCTGGCGGATGCTGGCACAACAGTTCCGGCAGTGAACCAGATTGACCTTTCGCCGACCAATGCTCGCCTAGCGGAGCGGGCTTATCACGACTCCCGCGGAATCGTCACGGAAGCGTGGAGCCCGATCAAGAGCGTTCTTGAGCAGCCGGTATTGCAGGAGATTGCGGCCAAGCACGAGCGCTCAGCGGCTCAGATTGCGCTGCGTTGGCACCTGCAGAACGGGCTCGTCGCCATTCCGAAGTCGGCCAACCCCGAGAGACTGGCCGACAACATTGCGATCTTCGATTTCGAGCTCGACTCCCGTGATCTGGAAGCGATCGCGGCAATCGATGTGCCGGGGTCTGGCGTTGACTCCGACGAGATCGGGCACTAGCTCGCGCTAGTTGGCGGCAACGAGCGCTTCGGCGCGCACCGTGTCGAGCTGGCCATCGACCATGTTCATGACGGCGTGCATCCGCGGCAAGTGAACGAGGTCATGGGTCACCAGCAGCGTCGACGTGTTGCGTTCGTCTGTAAGGCGCAGGATGAGCTCGATAATGCTCGCACCGCGCTCCTGGTCGAGTGCACTCGTGGGTTCGTCAACGAGCAGCACCTTCGGGTCGTTCATGAGCGCCCGCGCGATGTTGATGCGCTGACGCTGACCGCCCGAAAGCTGGTGGGGGCGCTTGTGCATCTGATCGCCAAGACCCACCGAGGCGAGCAATTCGGCGGCGTGCGTGCGCACGGCGGCACGACGGCCGCGGCTGTGCGGCGCACCCAATTCGTTCATGACGGCGAGTTGTTCGAGCGCGGTCAGCGACGGCAACAGATTGGCCTGCTGAAAGACGATACCGATTGCGTCGCGACGCAACGCTGTCGCCTCGGTGGCCGACAGCTGGGCGGCATCCACCTCATCGATCATGACCTGACCGGAGTCGGGGTGGATGAGGGTCGCGGCCACCGCGAGCAGGCTCGACTTGCCAGATCCGCTCGGCCCGGTGATGCCGGTGACCGTGCCGGGGCGGGCACTGAGCGTGACGTGGTCGACCGCAGTGACGCGGCCATCGCCGTCGGGGAAGGTGAGCGTGACGTTGTTGAGCTGAATCATCGGGTGCTCCCAAGGGCGGTGAGGGGGTCGGCGGTGGTGACAGAACGCAGCGCGAACGCAGCGCCGGCAAGGCCTAGGGCAATCATGATGAACCCTGGCAGCAGGGTCGTGTACGGGCTCAGGATGAACGGCAAAGCGTCGCCCAGGAGGGCCCCGAGAATGGCGGTGATGCCGATCCCGATGCCAACACCAATCAGCAGCACGATGAGAGCTTGACCCAGCGCGTCGCGAACGAGGGACGAGGTGGATGCTCCGAGCGCCTTGAGCACGGCGATGTCAGCCTTGCGCTGCATCGTCCACACCGTGAAGAACGCGCCGATCACGAGAGCAGAAATTCCGAAAAGCATCGCGACCATGAGCAGCAGCGAACCGATCTCTGAGCGGAACGAGCTGACGGCAGTGAGAGACAACAGCACCGAATTGCTGAGGGTGTCTGCTTCAGTGTTGATGGCATCCCAGTCAGCGTCACCGGTGACCGCAATGGCGGTCGCATACGCGTCGGGGCTTCCGGTCGTGGCCGAGTAGCCCTGCCAGTCTTCGAGAGTCATCTGCACGACGGGTGTGTGGTTGTACCACCAGTTTCCGCTGATCTTCTCGACCGTGTAGTCGGTGCCGGCGATGGTGATGGTGTCACCGGTGGTGACGTCGAGGCCGGTGGCGGCATCCTCAGACAGGCCCACCTTGCCGTCGGCGCTCGGGGCCGTCTCATCGAAGTCGGAGACAACGCCGAAGATAGCGATGGCGGTGCTGGACTCTGGCGATTCTGCCTTCGTCTGCGAGACACCGATCGGGTAGGCCGATTCGACACCGTCAGCCGCAGCCCAGATGGTCGCCTGCGTCTCGGTAACGTCGGAGTCAGAGAAGCTCGCCTCATCGGCGCCCTTGCTGCTGGGGGTCGCGAACACGAGCTGGTCGGCGGGGAGCGAGAGCACTCCCGAAATGTTCTGGGCAGCGAGGCCCCCAGTGAGGCCGCTCAGGAACCCCACGAGCAAAGTGATGAGAGCGACGACAGTGCCAATGAGCACAAATCGTCCGCGGGCGAAGCGCAGATCGCGCCAAGCAACAAACATGGGGAGTCCTTTCGGCGTCGACGAATGCGACAGTAACTAGCCTCCTCTCGTGAGGGCCTTCGGGCATCGGCCGGGAGAGTACCTTTCGTGGCGCGTAGTACGGAGGGCACAATCATCCTTTCGATGGATAGAAGCAGTCGTGCACGGCAGTAGGGTCGAATTATGAGCCACACTGCGTTGACCCCCGTTTTTGTGGGGTTGCGCACCAGTTTGCACATCCTCTTTGTCGCTTTGACTGTGCTCGTTGTCGTGCGGGCGTTCGTCGACGGCAACCCGAACACGGTGGCGGTGATTTCGCTCGCGGCGCTGCTGCTCGTCACCTACGGCTTCGGCGGTTATTTGGCGCGCCACGCGATGAGCTCGGGGGCGAGCGCGCAGTCGGTGACGGCCTACCTGTGGGCGCTGGTCTTGTCGGCCGAATGGCTCGTGCTGGTGTGGTTGAGTTCGGATGCCGCCTACCTCGTGTTCCCCCTGTTCTTTCTTTATCTGCACCTGTTGCCGCGCGGCTGGCGCACCCTCGCGGTGCTGGGGTCGACGTTGCTGGCCATCGCGGCGCTCGGTTTGCACAGTGAGTGGACCGTGGGTGGCGTTGTCGGGCCACTCGTCGGAGCGGGCGTCGCGATCGTGATTGGTCTTGGCTACAAGTCACTCGCCGCTGAGGCTGCAGACCGCGAACTGTTGGTGAAGCAACTCCTTGAGACGCGCGACCAGCTGGCGCAGACCGAGCGCGAATCCGGGGTGCTAGCGGAGCGAGCGCGACTTGCGCGCGAGATTCACGACACCGTCGCGCAGGGGCTGTCGAGCATCCAACTGCTGCTTCATGCTGCGGAACGTGCCGACCCTCATGCTGCGGGCCTTGAGCACGTGCGCCTTGCCCGCGAGACAGCGGCCGCCAATCTCGCCGACACTCGTAATTTCATTCGCGAGCTTGCCCCGGCGGCACTCGTAGAGCAGGGGATGGGCGCGGCTTTGCGTCGTCTCGCTGAAACCCAGTGGCAGACGCCCGAGCGTGAGATCCGGGTGCGGGTTGCGGATGCTCTTGACCTGCCGATGCCCGTGCAGACCGCCCTGCTGCGCATTGCTCAGGGGGCGATGGCGAACGTCGTGCAGCACTCGGACGCAACGCAGGCCACGATCTCGATCGAGCGCAATGATTCGGATGTGCGGCTCACGATCGCCGACAACGGCCGAGGGTTCGATCCCGAACGCGCGGAGGCAGCATCGGCTCGAGGGTTCACTGATTCTTTCGGACTGACGGCAACCCGCGAACGTGTCGAACAGCTGGGTGGCAGGTTGACGGTTGAATCGAGCCCCGGCGCTGGTACCACGGTGACGGTCGAGCTGCTGCTAAGACCAACGGCGGGGGAGACGGCATGATCCGCGTGGCGATTGCTGACGATCATCCGGTCGTCCGCGCCGGCTTGCGTGCCTTGCTCGAACACGAAACTGACCTCACGGTTGTGGGGGAGGCGGCCACGCCGGATGAGGCTTTTGCGCTCGTGCAGTCGGCGAACCCGAGCGTGATATTGATGGATTTGCAGTTCGGCGAGCTGGAGTCGGGCGCGGATGTCACGCGTCGCATCCGCACGCTCGATGCTGCCCCGTACGTGCTGGTTCTCACCAACTACGACACCGATGGCGACATCCTGGGTGCCGTAGAGGCCGGCGCTAGTGGCTACCTGCTCAAGGACGCCCCGCCGCATGAGTTGATCGCGGCCGTTCGTGCTGCGGCTGCGGGCGAGAGCGCTTTGGCTCCCGTGATCGCTGGCCGATTGCTGGACCGGATGCGGGCTCCGCAAGTGAGCCTGAGCAAGCGCGAGATTGAAGTGCTGGAGCGCGTCGCCGCCGGAATGTCGAACGCGGTGATTGCCGGAGAAATCTTTGTCTCGCAAACGACAGTGAAGTCGCACCTGGTGCACATTTTTTCGAAGCTGAACGTGTCATCGCGAACCGCTGCAGTCTCGAAAGCGCGCGAACTTGGAGTGCTGCGATAGTTCGAGCTGCTGCGTCAGTTCGGCGCGCTGCGGTTGGTCTGGCCGACTAGCCCTTGAGGGCGATAGCGACGAAGCGCTGTGCTTCGTCGGTGCTGATGCCGAGCTCGGCTGCGCGGTTGGCGTAGGCCCTGGCCTCAAGTTGGAGAAGCGCTGCGGCATCGCCGGGTTGAGCCTTTACGACGGTGCCGTTGCGGCCGCGCGAGTGCAGAAAACCGTCGGCCTCGAGTTCGCGGTACGCCCGCGCCACAGTGTTGGGGGCGATGCCGAGGTCGGTGGCAAGCTGACGCACCGTCGCAAGTTTGGTGCCCGCGAGAAGCTCGCCGCTCGTGATCTGGGCGATCGCCTGAGCTTTGATCTGCTCAAACGGAGGAATGGATGCTGCGGTGTCGATCTCAAAAGTGACAGGACTTTCGGTCGGTGTGCGACGCCACGATTCAGCCATGGTTGATTCTCTCACACGGGGTTTGGCGGCATCCGAAGCTCTTCACAGCACCCCATCAATCGCTTTACCGCTCAGTCTGTGGACGTCGTCAGATCAACGGGAAATGGTTCGGCTGCGACACCGTTCGCATCGGCGCTGAACTCGGCGACCAAGTCCCACGACGCGGGAGGCGGTCCAAGAATAGTTTTAGCCGCCTTAATATTCAGGTGGCCAAATACATTGTTCCCGCCGGCCCCGATAGCGACGCCAATGGCTAAGGGCACTTGTTTCCCGAGTACCAGAATTCCCTGTCGTGTGCCGTACTTTGTGATGAACCTCGGCCCGAGGATCTTGTTCGCAGCATCGATTGTCGCCATAGGAATTGACGACACAATTTTTTTCCCCCAGAAGGGGACTGTGCGACCGAGCAAGGACTCAAGGGTTGCAGAGACGGCTGTGTTGCCTACGAGTACGGCTGTCACTAAAAGCCTGCGGCGTTCGATGTCTTCTAGATGTAACCCGTGAATCTCGGCGACGGTAAGCGTATATAAAACGGAGGCTTCCAGGAACGTGCCTAGCTCGACTATCGCGACCGGAACTTGCACCGCGAGGTTCGGCGTGATTGCCGCTGCGCCAGCGCCTGCACCGGTTGCCGTTACAGCGCCAAGATAGTATTTGTTGACTACTTTGATTAGCTCAGCGGGTGATTTGTCAGGATGAACTCGCCGCAGCCGTTCGACAGTCGCGATTGCAAATGGTTGTTGAGACTCGAGAGCCTTATCAAAGGTCGCGTTGACCACAGCTCTGAGATTGAATTTCTTAACTTCTGACACAAAATCATCATACGGACGCTTATTCGCGCCGTGGCGTCTATCGCTGTCCCAGTTAGGGGGTGGACAATTCGGGATCCTCTGGGTACTCCTATTTCCATTTTGATGATCCCGTCCGGCGATTATCATTTCTGCTGAGAATTCGAACTGCGCGCTTACCGTGCGAGGAAGCGGTGAAGTTCGCGCTCCTTATTGCCCGTCCGTGAGTGTCAGTTTCTTGTTTTCCAGAATCCGCCCATTTCAGGATCTCTCGTGCTTACGCCGAACCGATCCGGTGCCTTCGGTAGTGCCAGATTTGCACAACTGTCAGCCGGCCCCTCATCGCAGAAATCACAGCTAGAAGCGAGTCGCAACCGGCAGCAGTTTTTCGAGCGTTTCCACTTCGGCGAGGGCACACATCTCGGTCGCCGGCTTAGCTGCGGTTGCGCTTCCCGCAGCGACCGCAGAGCGGAACGCGGTCTCAGGATCTTGCCCCTGTGACAGTCGCCACACAAACGCTCCCAGGAATGCATCGCCAGCACCGACAGCACTCTGCACCCGCACCGTGGGCACTGGCAGCCGGATGACGCCGGAGGCGGAGGCGAGCACGGCGCCGGCCTCGCCAAGAGTCAAAGCAACGAGTTGGGCAGAGCCGCGAGCGACAAGCTCGGCGGCGGCATCCACTTCACTCTGTTCGGTGGTGAGTTCTCGGCCGACAAGTTCGCTCAGTTCGCGCAAGCTCGGTTTCACGAGGTAGACGCCCTCGGCAAGGGCATCCTTGAGCGCTTCGCCAGAGGTGTCGATGATCGAGCGTGCACCCTTCTGGTGCGCCAATCGTGCCACTTGAGCGTAGAAATCTGTCGGCACTCCGGGCGGCAGACTGCCGCTGGCCACAACATAGCCACCGGGAATGATCGCTGCTTCTAGCGTTGCAAGGCAGCGTTGCCACTCGGCTTCGCGAAACTCTGGGCCCTGCAGCACGAACCGAAACTGTTGGCCCGAATCGTTTTCGTCAACGGTGAAGCTCTCCCGAGTCGTGCCAGCAATGGGCACCGCGAGGCTGGGAACGCCTTCTGTCTCGAGCAACTGTTGATAGGTGGCTCCCGTGAGGCCACCGGCCGCGTAGATGGCAAGGGCGTCCCCGCCGAGTTTGTGGATGGTGCGCGCCACATTCACGCCGCCTCCGCCAGGGTCGATGCGGCTGGGGCCACAGCGCAGCTTGTGATCCTTAATCACCCGTGGAGTCGACGTGCTGATGTCGAGCGCAGGGTTGATCGTCAGGGTCACGATGGGCCGCCCTGTCGTGGACAGCGGGGGAGTAACGGATGCCATAATCCCCACTTTATGGCGTTGTTACCGCCCCATCGAGCGGTTTAGCTCTCGGTGGAGGGGATATCCATCCCGAGTTCATTCAGCGGTGAGTTATCCACCGGCTCCGGTTTGTGCGCAATAGGGCAATTGAGAATTGTGTTCGGTGTGGAATGGTCGATGAAGTGTTCAGATATGGGCCTTCCACACACGGGACAGACTGCATCAGCCACCTTTTCGACGACGGCCTCGTAGGGACCCAGATCGGGTGTGCCCAAAATTGGGAACAGTTTTTCGTTCAGCCATTCGATGAATCCGACGTAGCCTCCAGGGGCAGACGTCTCGTCTTCGCCTTTCGTGTGCTCGTGTTCGCTCATAACTTCAGCGTAGCCACGGGTCTCAACCAGCGTAAGGGGGTAGGAAGGGTCCAGTATTGCCGGGCATCCGCACAGGATCGCACTCCTCTGCAGGGGCAGCAGCAGCCCGCTCGCCGGGCGTTGGGTGGTGCCGGTGCCTCCGGGTGCCTATGCTGTGGAACAGTTGCCCGCTTTAGGTCAGCGATAAGGCTGGGGCTCCATGGAGATCGCACTTTTCATCACACAATTGCTCGTAGTGCTCGGCTGCATCATCATGGGTACACGATCGAGCGGGGTCGGGCTCGGCCTTTGGGGCGGAGCAGGTGTTGCTATTCTTGTCTTTGGTTTCCGTCTAGCTCCTGGCTCGCCGCCCGTCGACGCCCTCCTCATCGTTCTCGCCATCGTGCTCGCATCCTCAGTGATGCAGGTTGCCGGTGGAATCGATTGGATGGTGTCAATCGCCGCTACTCTCATCAAGAAAAATCCGAAACAGATCACTCTTGTTGCCCCGCTTGTCTCCTTCGTATTTGCGGCCGGCGCCGGCACCTCGAACATCCTCTACCCGCTGCTGCCAATCATCCAAGACCTCTCCTACCGCAACGGCATCCGTCCTTCTCGACCGCTTTCGCTTTCCGTTGTCGCGACAGGAATCGCACTCGCTTGCAGCCCGGTCTCGGCAGCCATGGCAGCGATGATTACGCTCACCGACGTATCGCCCTTCAACTATGAGCTCATCGACATCGTCAAGGTCACCTTCCCGGCTGCGGTGGTCGGCATTGTTGCGACGAGCTTCTTCGTGCAGCGCCTCGGCAAGGACATTGCTGATGACCCCGAGATCCAGGCAAAGATCGCCGCCGGAACGATTCCTGCACCGGACGGGGTGCAGGCTAGTGGCGCAAAAAAGACGAAGCGTGGCACCCAGCTGGCACCCACCCCGGTTCAGACCGCTGTGACGACGTCCGGGAGAAATGCCGCGATTATTTTCCTTCTTGGCGTCGTGGCGATTGTCGTGTTTGGTCTTTTCAAGGCCATTCGGCCGTTGGATGCGGCTGGCGACCCCGTTGGGATGACGCCAATCATTGAGATCGTCATGTTTGTCACCGGCACGGTAATCCTGCTAGTTTCGCGTCCCACGATCGCCGCTGTACCCAAGACGACTGTTTTCCGGGCCGGGATGGTCTCCGCCATTGCTCTGTTCGGCTTGGCCTGGCTCACGGATACTTTCCTTGGCGCCCATTCCGAGGACATCGCCTTGACTGTTGGCAACGCCGTACAGGCGGCACCGTGGATCTTCGCGCTTGGCGTATTCGTGGTCTGCGTTCTCACCACGAGTCAGTCGACCGCGACTAGGACGATCGTGCCGATTGGTCTGGTTTCCGGGATCCCGCTCGGGCTACTCTCTGGCATGTGGGCGGGCGCCTTCGCTGGAATCTACTTGCTTCCTACCAACGGATCTCAGATCGCCGCGGCCAACTTTGATGCAACGGGGAGCACCAAGCTGGGCACCAAGCTTTATGATCACTCCTTCTTTGTGCCTTCGCTGCTGCTGGCAGGCACGACGATCGCTGCCGGAGCGCTGTTCGGCGTGCTCTGGGGATAATTGAGGCCGACAGCGGCGGGCTACCTGGCGTGGAAGGAATCCCACGCTGCCTTGCACGCCCGGGCAACCCGGTCGACGTGCTCCGGGGCGGGGGCAACCCAGCCCGTCCCCGGCTGCGACAAGATCGCCGTGTTGTTCTCGCCGAGCAGGTATTCGCGCAAAAACTCCGCCTGCACGGCGCTGAGCGAAAGGCCGGCTGTCTCCGCATCCTCCCTAACGCGCTCGAAGTGCGCCGCGGCGTCGATGATTTCTTGACCGCCGAGGTAGGGGATGTTGAGCCCGACATCGCTGGGTGAGTGTGCGCCAAAGGCTGTGCGGTGCGCATCTGCCAGCCGCCGAAGAGTGACCGGCGCCATCGTGACGGGCTCGTCGCCGCGAGGGTCGCCTTCGTTATCACCTCGGTTGGAGAGCGCCACTATCTGCGGCAACCGATCCTTGGGCGCACGCGCGACGCACACGGCACCATCCCTAGCGGCGGTGTGGTTCATCGTGTCGTGAAAGGACAGCGCCGTAAAGTGATGGGGTTGGGCGGAGGTGCGCGCTTGCTCAAGTTTGATCGCTATGAAACGAGCCCGGAGCTCGTCGCGGGTGCGTTCGTAGACGCCAAGTCCGCGTTCGGCGACAGCCGCAAAGGTGTCAGTGAGGTGGCGTAGCTGCGCCTCATCCTGCGGAACGAGAAGCAGCGGATAGAACGCGAAGGTCACGGGGCGCACGGCATCCACACCGCTGAGATCGACGGGTTGATACGGTCCGGCTGCTCGCACCCGCTCCAGTGCGGCGGCGAGGCTGCCGGCGAGATCGCTCGGTTTGGCGCGATTGGGGTCGCGGATCATGCGCGGATGCGGGTTCTCCACATAGACGATGCGAGGATCGATTTCTGCCCAGCGGCGCACAACGGCGCTCGTCGAGACGTCACTGAAGTCAAACTGGAGCCTGCGAGTGAACTCAGGTGCAAGGAATTCGGAAAGTTCCTCCGGGATCGCCGCGCCCGAGTGGGGGCAGCTCACCAGCAGATCAGCTTCGCTCAATGCCTCATTGAGCGTTCGGTTCTCAGGGTCTGCGTAAAACGTAATATCTGCTGCGGTGAAGTGTGTTCCCGCCGGGATTAACGTGGGGGAGGCGCCGTCGCTCATGTTCCCATCATGGCGAACTAGCTGAGCAAGCCCTAATGGGCAGAGCTGCAGAACCGGTCCAGTGGGCGCTAACTGCGCAGGCGAGCCCGCACGTATTTTGAGGCCGAACGAAAATGGCTGGGGCCAGCGGCTTCGCCCCAACGCCCCGGGGTCCAGTTGTTGTTCCCGCCGACCATCGGCCGACCATACAGTTCGGCATCCGATTTGCTGTCGATCCAAGCCACAAACTCGTCATAGCGACGGTGCAGAAGCTGGGTTGCTTCCTCCCACCCCAGCTGCATCTGTTGGGCACGCAGGTGTGCGTTGTACTGCTTTAGCTCGTTCCACTTCACGCCCTCGGCGGGGATGTGGACGGCCCTGCCGTCTTGTCCGGCGGCGTACCAACCGAAGAACAACTCAAGCCAGTGTGCTCGATGACCGATCACATCCTTGATAGAGGTATCGTCGGCATCCTTGGCGAGCGCAACCTCGGCATCCACCTGCTCGAGTAGGCGAATTAGTTTGTCGAACTCCTTAGCGGAGACCGCGACGAGTTCTTCTTTTGTCGATGCAGCCATGATCTAACGTGCTCCTTCTTCTCGTTTCGCTCCTACTTGTTGGCGCGGGCGCTGAGGCACGTCGCCCAGTGACTTGGACATCCGAAAGTTGTTCAGCTGAACGCCGTTCAGCACGGGATGCTGTTCGGCCTCCACTTGGAAGCCCCGCTTCTCG
Organism: Salinibacterium sp. NK8237; assembly: GCF_015864955.1. Taxonomy (NCBI): domain Bacteria; kingdom Bacillati; phylum Actinomycetota; class Actinomycetes; order Micrococcales; family Microbacteriaceae; genus Salinibacterium; species Salinibacterium sp. NK8237. The sequence continues at coordinate 1,957,505 of NZ_JADYWE010000001.1, forward strand.
AAGAACGGCCGGGCGGTGACGCTCACGTTGGCGGAAAGTGACGGGCACGCTCGCTCGCGGGCGATGACCTCGATGAAGTCGAGTAGCGCAGCGGCGACGCCCTGGCGCGAGTGCTGGGGAGAAACGAACATCATGTCGATGTAGCCATCCGAGCTCACATCCGAGAAGCCCGCTATCTCACCGTCGACCAGGGCGACGAAACTGTTGCGGGCGCTCATCGACTGATCCCAGACAGGTATCTCGCGTTCCTCTGCTCGCGCCCATGCCGCAATCTGCTGCGGCGAGTAGTCAGCGGATGCCGTGATGGTGACCGCAGAAAGGAACACTGCCAGCGTCGGCGCCGCATCCGCTGGCCGATAGGGGCGCACGTCGACGCGAGTCGAACGCCGGCGTGGGTTCATCTCCTCATTATGCAAGGCAAACGCCCGCCTCCTTCAGCCGAGGTAGCGGTGTGGCTGAAGGAGACGGGCGAACTTCTGCTCCGTCGAAACGTCTAGGCGTCGCGACGCTTAATGAGCGCGGATGCGGCGATGAGCAGTACAACAACCCAGGCGAGCAGCACCAGGAAGCCCTGGGTCGGATCGAGGGTGAGTACTTCGTCGGCGATCCCTCCGAGGGGCGGACCGCCCGCGGCGGAGTCGCTGCCGATGGCATACATTTGGCTGCCAGCGGATGACGGCAGTAGCGCCGAAAGGTTGTAGAGCCACGCCACTTGCGCCACGCTCGCGAGGATGGAGAGCACGGTGGGCACCACCAGGAGTAGTCCCAACACAGTCGCAATGCCACCAGCGCTGTTACGTAGAATCGCACCGAAACCGAAAGCCAGAAGCGCAATGAGGGTCAGGTAACCGGCGCCGCCTACGAGAGCACGCATCACGTCGCCATCCAGAAGCTGCCCTTCAACGCCCTTGCTCGCAAGTATCGGCGCGGTGACCAGTGCTGTGAGGGCGATTGAGAGGAGACCGACCACGAACGTGGCTACCGCCAGCACTAGCGCTTTCGCAAAGAGGGCCGGCAATCTTTTGGGCACCGCCGCGAACGTTGAACGGATCATGCCCGTCGTGTATTCACCGCTAATGATGAGCACACCAAGCACGGCGGCGACAAGCTGCGTGAAGTTCACGCCAAGCGTTGCCACCATCACTGTGAATGATTTCTGCGTTTCGACGTCAAGGGCAGGGCCTGCCGAGGTGTCGATGGTGGCTGTCATGAGGAGGCCAAATCCGACAGTGAGCAGCACGATGATCGCAAACGACCACACGGTCGAGCGAAGCGTGCGCAGCTTGATCCATTCGGAGCGCACAACGCGCAGGAAGCTCAAATGGGTGGAGCGTTGACCTGCTGCGGCCGGGGAAGCCTCGAGGGTGGAGTTGGTCATCGGGAAACCTCCGAGTGGTATTCGACGTCGTCTTGCGTGAGCTCTAGGTAGGCGTCTTCTAGCGAGGCGGACAGTGGGGTTAGTTCGTGAAGCACGATGCCCGCTTGTGCTGCGACCTCACCAATCTGGGCGGATGCCAGACCGGCGATGGTCAGAAGGTCACCCTCCACTCTGGTGACGGTGACGTCGCCGCTAGCGAGGCGGTTGGCGAGGTCAGCGGCCTGCGGCGTGCGAACCCGCACTGCGGTTCCGGTTGCTAGTGCCAAAATCTCGCCGACGGGGGCATCCGCAATGATGCGACCGCGCCCGAGCACGATGAGATGGTCGGCCGTCTGTGCCATCTCGCTCATGAGGTGAGAGGAGAGGAAGATTGTGCGGCCCTCTGAGGCGAGTTGTCTCGTGAGCTTGCGCACCCACATGACGCCTTCGGGGTCGAGGCCGTTTACTGGCTCATCGAGGATCAGGGTTTGGGGATCACCGAGGAGCGCTGCGGCGATCCCGAGGCGCTGGCCCATGCCGAGCGAGAAGCCGCCGACGCGCTTCTTGGCAACAGACTCGAGGCCGGTCATCGCAATGACTTCGTGCACGCGTGCTTTGCCGATGCCGTGGGTGGCGGCCATGGCGAGAAGGTGGTTGTAGGCGGTGCGCCCGGTGTGGATTGCTTTGGCGTCGAGCAATGCACCCACTTCGTGCATGGGGTTGTGGTGTTGGGCGTACCTTTTGCCGTTCACGGTAACCGAGCCAGAATCGGGGCGGTCGAGGCCGATGATGGTGCGCATGGTGGTGGACTTGCCGGCACCATTCGGGCCGAGGAAGCCGGTGACGAGACCGGGACGGATGGTCGCGGTGATGTTATCGACGGCGGTTTTGGCGCCATACCTCTTGGTCAATCCTTGAATTTCAATCATGTCTTAAGTGTACGAGCGCGCTCGCGTGGCGGGGTCCGCCGTAAGGATGACTTTGCGGACCTCGCGAGGGAGATTCCGATGCACCTGCCGTTGTTATATTCCAGTTGCAAGAGTATCTTGGAGCAATGGCAACTGAAATGCGAGAGCCGACGTTCTGGGTGTTAACCGTTCTGATGGGTGGGCGCCGACACGGCTACGCGCTGATCGAGGAGGCGCGCATCCTGTCTGAGGGCAGGGTCAACCTGAAGGTCGCGACTCTGTATGCCTCGCTTGATCGACTGGGGCATCAGGGCTGGGTGATTCTCGACGGAGACGAAGTTGTTGACGGGCGGTTGCGTCGGTACTTCCGGATCACCGATGAAGGTGCGGCGCGGCTCGAAAGTGAAGTGAATCGACTTGAGGCCAATGCGCGTCAAGCCCGCGCCCGTTTGGACAAGCACCGCGCCGCGAGGCCAGCCACCGCGCGTCTCCAGAGCGCGACCTAAAGCACCGCCGCCCCTCTCATCCGCGAAGGACATCTCATGAACGACGAAAGAACCTCCCGATACCGCAAACTCATCCGCTGGTATCCCGCAGTGTGGCGCGCCAGAAACGGCGAAGCTGTTGTCGCCACGCTGCTGGATGCCGACGATGCTGCGGGCCGAACGTCACCGAACACCGCAGATCGAAGCGCGCTAGTGGTTGGCGGTCTCTACGAGCGCTTGATCGCGCCGGAACGACTCAACCGCTTCAACCTCACAGCCCTTATCGCAGCCGTAGTATTCGCGCTCTGGTACGCCGCTGTGATCACATGGTCGCCTGGCCTTGACTATGTAGGCACGTTTGGCCCGTTCTCTAACCCGATGGTTATTGTCAGCGTTTTGCTGTTCAGTGCGCTTGTTCTCGCTCTGTGCGGGCGAGTCAAGAGCGCGCGCTTGGTGGCATTGCTCAGCGTTGTTTCAGTGATCGTCATTGGGGTGTTGTCAGCCACGTTTTCGTGGCTTGGTCCGAGTCTTCTGGCCATCGCCATTTTCGCGGGATTCGGCTTGATCGCGGCATCACCCTTAGGTTCGAAGGCTGACCTCGTTCGAGCGGGCGGTGCACTCTTCCTGGTCGCTATCGGCTTCTTTGCGTTGGCAGTACTGCGCCTGCTTCCCCTGGAATACCTGCTCTACGACTGGTCGAGCTATCTAAAAATACAAGTTGCGGGCGCGGCTTTTGTCGGCGCTCTCATTCTCATGTGGCCGAGAATTCGCCCTGTGCGCGCACGGCCATGACCTGAGCGAGCCGCGCAACGGAACGAGTGCCGCGCGGGCGCTCTCACTGCCGAAAGCACGAATTTCGTTCCCGAGTAAAGCTTCATTCTGCGGGCTTCGAGATTTAGGCTGACGTCATGCCTTTGGATGCTCGCACGCTTCTGTCTGGACCGCGAGGCCGTCGTCTTTGCGTTGCCGTGGCTCAGCACGACCCTCATCAGTCAATCCCGGCAGCGGCATCGCTCGGATACCTTCTTGTCTATGCCGCCCATCATCGAGAGAAGGCGCGAGGGCAAGGGGGAGCTATCTTCGGCTGGGGCCTTCCCAATCCGCTTCCCGAGCCCAGTGTCGAGGACATTGCCGAGGCCCTCGACAGGATCCCTCTGACGTCGATCGGTATCCCTGATGCTCTTGAAGCCTGCGCCGCTTCTGTGGATAGCGCACGCTATTGGCAAGAACCCGATGGCAGAGACGAACTTTTAGCGGATGCCCGCCTCGAGCATTCGCTGATGCGCGTCGCGGAGCACATCGTGAGGTCGCCGACGACCGAGTGGTGGAGTGACCCCGTGGCGCCGCAGCAGTGGGCGGTCAATTTTCGAGATCGCCCGGCAGATCCCACCGCTGATGATTCGGGCGGCTGGTGGTCGCGGCCACCGTTCGGGCTTACCGCGACAACGCGGGCGCTGCCCGATCTAGGCCCGGTCGGGCTCTGGCTGGTCGAAGACCGCTCTGACGAAGAACCGGCGGACATACACTCGGTGGCCTACGAAGGCACTCCGCGTGTGTTCGAAATTGTTGCTGCAGAGTCGTGGGCCGAACTTTGCCGGCGGTACCCGCTCGAGATCACCGCTACCCGGCGCCACGACTGGTACCGCACCACAGGCCGTAGCGGCAAATGGATGATGCCTGACTGGTCGCGGGTCGCCCACGATTTCGATGCGGTGCACCTTACTCTCGCGGCTTATCTCTCTGCCGCCGGAGTCGTTATCCCGCTCGACGACGGCTTCGCGAGTGTCATTGCCGGGTGGAATCCCGACGAAACCTACTGGTTCACCGATGTTGTGACGCATCCCGTTGCTGATGCCACGTGGATGCGAGACGAACAAACGGGCCGGTGGCGGCAGCTCGGGTTCGCGGGTTGATTGAGGTAGCCGTCCGTCGTGCTCCCTGACTTCGGGTATCGCCGTCCCGTGACAGCGAATAACCTGAGCACATGTCTGATTTCACAGGAAAACAAATAGTTGTTGTCAAAGTTCCCGGCAGGGACATGGAGCGAGCGGCAGTCGCTCTGCGCGAAAAGCTCGCTGAGTTCCCCAACGCTCGCGTTACCGCTGTCACGCAACGTTCGGCCGGCTGGAGGGACTGGTCGGACACGATCCAACTGCTCGCAGCCATCGAATACACCGCCGAGTAAAGTAACCGCGCTGTGATTGTGGTGCCGCGCTCTGCACAAGCAAAAGGAGTGTGACCCGCACTGGTGCGGACCACACTCCCTCTACTGGTTGTGCGGTGTTAGCTGCAGACCTTCAGGCTTGCCACTGACGAGGTGAGCACTCCCGTGCCACCGAGCAGTACTACCTTCGGGTTGTCGAGATTGGTGATCGCTGTCAGGACTGACTGCGGCACGCAATTTGATGGAGTGATGAAGAGCGGAGCCTTTTGCGATCCTGCGAGAGCGGCACCGGCGAGAGCATCCGCAAACCCGGAGCCTGTAGCGAGATAGACGGTGCTCGCTGATGAGAACTCGTTCGCATTGATCGCAACTGCGGTCGCATAGCGGTCGGAACCACTGTTGCGCTTGACGGTCGAGAAGTTCGTCTTCAGGTTGGTCAGGATGGCGCTAGAGACCGCACCACTGCCGCCGGCGATCTTCACCGAGGTCACTCCCAGAGACTTCAACAGCGTTACCGTTGCCGCGTCAACCTTGCTCGCGTTGCCAGGAATCAGCACGACTGGGCCGCCGAAGTTGGCGGCAGCAGGGGTTGCTGTGAGCGCATCGGGGAAGTCGCTACCGTTGGCAACATAAGCGGTGGTCACGGCTGAGGCCGGGAACGTTGCTTTTACCAACAGTCGCGATGTCTCGTAACGGTCACTGCCGCCGATGCGACTCACCGACGGATTGAACGACAGCGCCTGAAGGCTCGACTTCACACTGTTCGAGACGGCCCCGCTTCCTCCGACGATAATGATCTTGCTCGGCTTCAATCGCTGTAGTTCTGCTTTAGTCGCGGCCGACAGAGACTTCGGGTCAGTCAGCAGCAGCGGTGCATCCTTGTAGGCGGCAGCAGAGCTTGCGCTCAGAGCATCCGCAAAACCGGTGCCTGTCGCAATGTAGACAACGGAAGCGCTGTCCCACTCTTGAGCAATCTCAGCAGCAGTCGCGTAGCGGTCGGAGCCGGAGAGGCGTGAAACGACAATGCGGTCGTTGACTACGGAGCTCGTTGTCGGCGACGTCGCGGCTGCGCTGGTGTAGCCCGCGAGGGAGCCAGTGACAGTGACCGAGATCTTCTTGCCAAGCTCAGCTGCCGCGACGTTGTATGTCGAGCCGGTTGCTCCCGAAATTGCGGTGCCGTTTGCTTTCCACTGGTACGTGAACGTCACGCCAGTGGATGGCAACCAGGTAGTAGCTTTCGGCTGCGCCGTGAGCGTCTCACCAACCTTCGCGGTTCCGGAGATCGCAGGGGCGGCGGCAACTACCTTGAGGCTGAAGCTGTACTCAGCGGTTCCCCACGTCAGGCTCGATACCTGTGCAGCGTGATCGGCCTGAATGCCGAAGGCCGTGCCCATCGCATTGCCTTGATCGTTCAGAGCATCGAGGATGTCGCCGAGCGCGTACTCAGTGTTCGCCACAATTGCAGTGCCGATGTTTTTGCTCGACTTCCACGGATCACTGAGGTTGAACGTGTGTTCTCCGGCGGGCAGGCTTGCGGAACGCATGGTTCCCCAGCCGATAGTTCCGTGCGTGAAAGCAACCTGGTAGGTGACGAGGCCACTATCCACGGTCACCGCAGCGTGGCGGGTGAGTTGCGCGTAGAGGTCGCTGCCGTCAACCGGAGTCTCTAGACCCTTAAGAATCTGAGAGTGTGACGGGCTGCCGAACGAAAGCACGTCAGTCGCAACGGAGAAGGACTTAGTCGCATTGGCATAGCCCTCATGCCAAGTGGTGTAGTTCGCTGGGGTCTCATTGAGCGCAATCTCGTCGTACGCGACCACAACGTGATCAGTGGTCGCCACCGCAGAGGTAGGTACGAAGCTGTAGTTCGTGTCGTTGAAGACCAAGTCCTGAACGACAGCCGAACTATCTGCCTGCACGCCGAAGCCCAGCAGGGTGATGTTCCCTTGAGCGCCAAGGAAGGCGACGAGGTCCGCGATGGTGAAAGGGTTCTCGGGGGTGAACGTCGAGCCGTTAGCCAGCTTGAGTGGTCGAGAGGTAACCCACTTGTCAGTCACATCAAAGTGATATTCGTTGCTGGACACCAACGAGGTTGAGCGAAGCGTCGTGAAGTTCGCGGCGGTGCCATACGTAATGGGAATCTGGAAAGTCACCTTCCCCTCAAGAACGTCAATGCTTGCACTCGTGATCAGTGCTTCGAGCTCTGTGGCGGTAACAGCGCCAGGGGTTCCCAGCATCACCTGCGACGGAGTGCCATCACCCAGGTGCAGTCCATCAGTCTCGGTCGAGTAGGCCCGCACAATGTTGCTGTTGTAGCCCTCATGCCAGGTCTCGTAGTTGTAGCTGGCGGATGCGGGATCGGAATCCTCGAACGGTGCAATCTCGGAGTCGTCAACGGTAATGGTGCTGGAAGTCGAATACACATCATCGGAAGTGAAGCCGTAGCTCACGCACCCGACTTCGATCGATTCGATTACGGCATCGCCCAGAACGCCCGAACCGAGGCTGTAGCCGATCTGCAGTACGCGAGCATCGGGGAATTCAACGAGCCACTCATCGAGTGTGCCGTGGTAGGCGCTCCCGTGACCGCCCGAAGTGTCGGGGGCGTTGTCTTTAACGAAAGCTGCCGCGCTGTTCGGCACCCAGAAATCGCTGCCGTAAAACGATGGTTCGCCGACCAAGATTCCATCCGCAGTGCCATCGTTGTCGAAGTCCGTGATGAGCTGGAGGCTAGGAACGCCACCCGAGTTCGACACAAAGTTGACCACCGGCACTCCGGCATTCTTCAGTGCAAGATCAACCGCCTTGTAGCCGGCAGCTTTGTCAGCGGAGGTCGTACCTTCAGTCCACACATGGAGGCCACTGGTTGTGAACTCGGCGTGGCCCTTAGCGCGAGTGTCGGTAAAGGTCCAACCCTGAGCGTTCTGGTTGGTAGCAATAGGGCTCTGGGTTACCGCAGCGCACGCCTCCGTGACGGGCGCGACTGCTGCGGTGGCTGGCAGCGCACCCGTTACAGAAACTCCGATCGCCAACAGCGCTGTGGAAGTGACGGCAAGGAGCTTCTTCGCGCTCGCCGTCGTGAGGGCTAGCCGTTTTTCGGCAGGCGGATTTTTTTGGGTCAACAACATGAAACTCTCCAATTCGGGTTAGGAGGGTGAATGGGTAAAACGGCTCGTGCAGGTAGGCCGGGTAAGGCTGGTGAATCGGGTAAGGCTGGTCAATCTGATGAAGCCGGGTAAATCGGGTAAGAACATCGCAGCGCAGTGATCAGCCAGGCACGATACGGCGAAACACTATCGGCACGGTGTCTGGGGGGATAGGGGCACACAAAGTGGTATCGAGGGAAACTCCGGAAAACCAGGGGCGTTTTCGAAGTGGTATTTTCTCAGGAGACTCAAAGGTCAGCACAAGTGGTCTAGCAGTCGTCATACGTGGACAAACTGGTCTACCTCGATTTTTCCACTCCCCTTACGGGGGTAGACAAAATGGTTCCATGTGGTCTACAGCGGTCACGAAGAATTTGCCGCGCGAACTGAGCTGGTTGTTTGCGAGCTTCGAGGCCAGTGCCGCGTATCCGCAGCCTTCACTACCGGCAGTGAGCGCTTTTGTCGGCTCCTAGCGAACGCTAATCACACCGATGACCACGCCGTAGAGGCCTAGCGCGCGTCTTCACAAGTCGAACGGATGAGTGGTTCAGCGAAGCTGTTGCAGGGGTAGACAATGTGGTTGAATCATTCTCAAAGCTCAAGGTTCCCTCGCGGGCGCGCACTCACCAGGCCGCCGCAGCGGGAGACAAAGTGCCGGGCGTAACCACCTCGGCACAGTGCAAATCGCACAGGGGTGAAGCAGATCGGGGCAACTTCATGGACGAAAAAATCAGCGACACTGTCGCAACGAGTCAAACTCGTAGCCAACGCAGTCGCAAAATTCGGGCAATCCTTGCCGGGGGACTCGTGCTCGGTGTCGGGGCAGCAATCACCTTGGCAGCGTGGAACGACTCCGAGTTTGCGCAGGGAACATTCTCTGCCGGTACCTTCAACTTGGTTGGCAGTACCGACGGCACAACGTATACCGAGCACGCTACGGCGGGCGCTGCGGCAACGCTCCCGTTTACGGTAAATCCCACTGAGCTATCGCCCGGTGATGTCGTGTACGCACCTTTTGCTGTTCAACTGGCTGCAGCGACGACGGATGATGCGGTCGTGACGATCTCGAACGAAGCCACTACCGGCGTCGTCACCAATCTCACTTATACATTGATCCAGCCGACGACCTTTGGTTGCACAAGTGCAACGACCGGCACCGAATTGGTTGCTGCCGGAACAGCAGTGAGCTCAGTGCCGGCCGCCACAACGTTCAGCCTGACCAAGGGCGCTACCGCTGCCGTCGCTGGTGCTCCCGTGTTCTTGTGCTTCAAAGTGACGGCGGGCGCTCTTATTGCGCAGGGCCAAAGTGGCACTGCAACGTGGGAATTCGCCGCCGTCTCGCAATAAGACCGTGTCGAGCGATACCCCGCTTGAGAATTCGCTCGAGGCGAAGAGGAAGTCGACTCTTCGCCTCCGAGCGGTCTTAGCAGGCGGGCTTGTGCTCGGAATTGGGGCAACCGTGACTCTCGCGAGTTGGCAAGATTCCGAATATGCATCGCACCAGTTCGAAGCGAGCACTTTTGGTACCGAGTCGAGCACCGTGACCGGTGGGTGGGCGAGCAACGATTCTGCGCCGGGCGCCGCGCTGGTCTTCACAGGCGGAGCAGCGTTGCCGATGGTCTCTCAGTACGCGTGGATCAACATCCGCACCACGGCGAACTCGACCACCAACGGAACGGTGACACTTGCCAGCTCAAGTGCTTCGGGCACCCTCGCGCCCGAACTCGAGTACCGAGCTGTGCGCACTCCCTCTAGCGGAACTGCCTGCGACGCCACCGTATTTGTCGGCAGCCCGACGTTTATCGCAGGCGGCGCAGCCACGTACCTTCCGGTGACTAGCGTGCCGGCATCCGCTGTGGCATCGGCGATTACCTCCCCGAGCGGTCAGTTGCGGTACTGCTTCGATATTCGAGTTCGCGCCGCCGCCAACAACAACAAACAGGGAACCACAGGCCAAGTCACCTGGCTGTTCTCTGCGATCTCGAACTAGGGGGGGTGAGCGGATGAGCGCGCCAACAACCACCCTGCGTAGTGTTCGCGGTCGTGTCGGGGATGCCCTGCTCACGGTTGCTGCCGTTGGTGGCGCGCTGTGCATCCTCCTCGTCGTAATTGCAGCGGTCTTCAACATCACGCTCATCATGTTCGCGACAGGCTCGATGAGTCCAACGATTCCTGCCGGGTCGCTCGCCGTCGTGAAGCAGATTCCGGCCTCCGAGGTGCAGGTGGGTGACATTGTCACTGTCGACCGAGTGGATGCTCTGCCGATAACTCACCGCGTGACCTCCGTCTCCGCGGCCGCCGACAACGATGCACGAAGCATCACGATGCGCGGGGACGCCAACGAGCTCGCCGACCCCGCGCCGTACATCGTGACCAGCGCGCGGATTGTGCTCTTCTCCGTGCCGCAACTTGCCTATGCGGTGACGGCGATCTCAAGCCCGCTCGTGCTTGGGTTGATTACACTCGCCGCGACCACGCTCGTGACCTGGGCGTTCTGGCCCAGAGACGAGGTGCCACCGCGCCGCCGACAGGGGAAGTCGCACGAAGACCGGTCGCCGCAAGATGACTCCGGCCAGCACTGGCCGCGCCACGACACCGACGGCCAAAGGGCAGGGCGGCATCGCGTTCCCGCCGGACCTCTCGCGCTGCTCGCGCTCGCTGCCGTCGCCAACCCGCTGTGGGGTGTGGTGCCGTCTGCGCAGGCCGCGGAGACGGAGTCCGTGATCGAAGGAACTGCGCTCAGCCTGACGTCGATCGGCGATGGAGCGCTCATGGCGCAGCTGCGACCGACCGTGCCCGTGCCGTGGCAGGTTGGCGTGGTTCCGCACGCCGCAGAGCCCGGCATCGTTCACCTCTCACTCGCAAGCGAGGGCGGCCTCGCGATGGATCCGAACGGTGTGCAGGTGACTGTAAGTAGTTGTGCTGTGCGATGGATCGACGGAGTCTGTGCGCAGGGTGGTGCAGTGATATTGGGGCCGGGGCCCGTGTCAACCTTGGTGGCTGATTCCGTCGAGCTGGGATCGATGCCCACCGATCGCGAGCTCTGGATTCTCATCGATGTCAGCGTGCCCGCGAACCCCGCGAACGTGCGGGGCGAGTCGGCAACGCTGACCTTCACCGCTGACGGTGTTGGTGACGCGGTCTCAACCGGTGGCACGGTTGGGGCTATTGCGATGACCGGCACTGACCTGCGCACGCCGTTCGTGGCGGCGCTGATCGCCGTGTTGACCGGGCTCGGGCTTGCCGGCGTGGCGCGACTGCTGAAGGCTCGGCAGCGCGCAAGCAGAAAGTTGCAGGGTTCAGACGGCGGTGATGACGCACTGCGGGTTCGCGCCGCCGAATCCCATTGATGCTGTCGCGGACGCCGGGGCCGAGGTCCAGCCTGATGGATCTTTCGTTTGCACGAACACACCGTAGGAACCGCTGAGCAGTCCGCCGAGGATCCCGGACTTGAATTGGGTTGTGTAGGTTCCAGAAACAGGGCCGGAGGTGCTGAGGCTTGTGCCTAAGACCGCAGAGGTGAGCGAGCCAAGAAGTCCGCCTGAAGCGACAAAGTATTCGACGTTGCTGGGGGCGGTGTAGTTGCTGCCCGCGGGAAATCCCCACTTCATAGTGACAACGGGATTGAGGCCTGCGAAGCCGGGGGAGAGCGAGCAGGTATCGATGACGGGAGGCGCAATGGTGGCGGCAGTAATGCTGGCCTGAGCGTATTCACCGTCGACCCAGGCGGCTTCGGTTACGTCGGCACGGGTCTGGGTAACAAGAACGACCGCGGTAATGGCTAGAGTTGCGACTGCCACTAGCGTTCGACGTCGCGCTGGGTTCGAGATTGTCGCTGTGTTGCTGACCACGTCACGACCCCCTCCCTGCGAATGGAAAAGGCACCCCCTGCGATCCCCACGTAGGAAACATAATAGCGTGAGCGCGACTGAAGCAAGAAGAAACGGTTTTTGATGACCACGAGTCACCCAGACAGCAGCCAACAACTCAGGGTCGCACTCACGGCAACCGTGATCGTGTTTGGAATCAACGGCGTGGTGTTCGCCAGCTGGGCTGCTCGCATCCCCGCCGTCACGGACATTCTCGATCTCACGCCCGGGCAGATGGGCAGCTTGCTGCTCTGTCTGGCGGTCGGCTCACTCATTGCATTACCCACTGCCGGGTTTGTGACGAGCAAGATTGGCACAGCGCACTCGGTACGGCTCGCGGGAATGATTTCTACGTTCGCCTGCCTGGGCGTCGCGCTGTCGCTCTCCGCGGCATCCACGGTCGGCACTGCGCTCTCGTTGTTCGTCTTTGGCATCGGTATTGGGCTCTGGGATGTCGCCATCAACATCGAGGGTGCCGACGTCGAGCACAAACTGGGCCGCACTGTCATGCCGCAACTTCATGCGGCCTTCAGCGGAGGGGCGTTCGTCGGGGCGATCATCGGCGCGGGGCTCGCAAACATTGGGGTGGGGCTTCCGGCTCACCTCTTTGTGATTGCTGGTGTCGTGGTCGCGGCAACGCTGTGGCTTCCGAAGTACTTTTTGCCGCACATCCCGGAGCCAACTCAACTAGCGAACGAGCCTGCTCCGCCGAAAGTGCGCAGCGCCTGGAAGGACAGCCGTACTCTGCTGATCGGAGTCGTTGTGCTCGGCGCGACTCTGACCGAAGGTGCCGGCAACGACTGGATCGCGAAAGCCGCCGTCGATGGGCTCGGCGTCACCAATGCCAACGGTGCGTTCATGTTCGCCACCTTCGTGCTGGCAATGACCGCGATGCGATTCTTCGGCGGCAAAGCGATCGATGCGTTTGGTCGAGTTCCTGTGCTGCGCGGCAGTATGGCCGCCGCCGCGATCGGTCTCACCGTGTTCGTCTTCGCGCCCACCCTGTGGCTAGCGCTGATCGGTGTCGCCCTGTGGGGGATTGGTGCAGCGCTCGCGTTCCCGATGGGGATGTCGGCAGCAGCCGATGACCCCAAGCGGGCTGCGGCCCGAGTTTCCGTGGTTGCCACCATCGGCTACGTCGCATTTCTTGCCGGACCGCCACTGCTGGGGTTCCTTGGCGATGCTGTCGGAATCCGGTTTGCGTTGCTCGCCATCGGAGTGCCGATTGTGGTGGCGCTCGTGCTCGCGGGGGCAGCGAAGCCGCTACGCGACCGCTAGCCGAGCAGGTAAGAGGCTCGATAAGTGTGGGTTAAATCCACTCATACCAACACTTAACTCCGTAAGTGTTGGTACGGTGTAGTTATGACCACAGTTAGTGAGCGCACACCTCACGTAATCGTTCCGGTACCACCGGTCGCTTACGAGGCTCACGAGTGGGTTCCGAGATTCCCGCAGATGTACTCACGCGCTGAAAATGAACGGCAGACTGGAACCTACGAATCGACCGTCGTTCCCCCCATCGCCGGCTGGTCGCCTCTACTGGACAGCGAGACGAGTGCGAACGTGGAGGAGGCGGCACTCGCGCTCCGGGAGTTCGACCTGCACTCCCGCGCCGCGTTAGGCACCACCGACCCTGCGTTGGCGCCGATGTCAGCGATCCTGCTGCGCACGGAGTCCGCATCCAGTAGCCAGATTGAGAACCTCACTACCTCAGCAAAACAACTCGCTCTTGCTGAGATCAACGAAGGGCAGAAGCATAACGCTCTGACCGTTGTCGGCAACGTGCGTGCGATGGAAGCGGCACTTCAGTTATCAGACAGTCTCGACGCGGCGAGCATCCTCGCGATGCATCGCGAACTTCTTAGTCGTCAATCAGGGCTCGAACATGAGGCAGGCAGGTTTCGCACAGAACTGGTGTGGATCGGGAACAGAGATAGCGCTGGGCCGCGGCAAGCCTCATTCATTGCACCCCAGCATCCGCTCATTCCTGACGCCATCGACGATGTTGTTGCTTTCGCGCGGCGTCACGATGTGCCGACCCTCGTGCAGGTAGCCGTTGCGCACGCACAATTCGAAACCATTCACCCTTTCGTCGACGGAAACGGCCGAACCGGTCGCGCCATCGCGCAAGCAATGCTGCGCAATAAGGGACTTTCTACCCACACCACCGTGCCCCTCTCCGCCGGCCTACTGGTAAACATCAACTCCTACTTTGACGCGCTAACGCAGTACCGGGCCGGCGACGCCGGCCCCATTGTGCGCCGCTTCGCGGATGCTGCACGGTATGCCGCTGTGACTGGGCGCGAGCTCGTCGACAACCTCGCGAATGAACTAGCGGCATCGAGGCGTGCCCTCGCCGGCATCCGCTCGGACTCTGCCGCGTGGAAGATTCTGCCGCGGCTCATCGGGCAACCGGTGGTCAACACTCGCTACCTTGTGAGCGCGCTCGGGCTGAACGATATGACGGTAGTGCGCGCTTTAGACGTACTAACCGCTCGTGGGATACTCACCGAGCGCACGGGCTTTTCCCGCAACCGGGTGTGGGAACAGCGAGAGATTCTTGGCGTGCTCGACGCCTATGCGGCGCAGATCCGTCGGGCGAGCTGAGCCGCAGATCGCGCTGAGTGAGCAGCCGAACTGGTCCGCAGGCTACCCCGGAAGTTGCCTCGTTAAACCTTTTCGTCGACGATGCCCACAAAGCGACTACCAATGCCGTCGACCTCGGAGCGGAACACGCCCTCAGCGGGAGCGGGAAGCTCATCCGCGTCATGCCAGTCGCACGTCAGGTACATGAATGCTGGCCACCACTTCTTGGGGCGGGCCGCCTCCGTGAAGCCGCAGACCGTGCAGGTGAGCTGCATCCAGACGGGGCGCTTGCCGGTGCGGTTGGCGAGCGACTGGACCAGCCACGCTGGCGGGTTGGCTTGTAGTTCTTCGAACTCGGCATCCGACATGCGACTCGGGAGGTCATGCCGTCTCGCCATCTCCAAAGGAATGTCGAGGCGGAGTGCAGCTTCCCGTCGTGTAATCATGCTCCTACGGTACGCGACGCTGACGGCCCCACGAATCTGCAGGAGTGATTGCCCGCGCTAAGGCAGCCCGCTAGCTGATGTAGATCTTGCGCAGCGTTTCGGTGATCGTCCAGCGGGTCTGCATGCCCGCGGTGAGCCGCACAACATCGCCGGGGCCTACAACGACGGTGCGATCATCCGCAGCGAAGTGGATGCTGGCGCGCCCGCTAATGACCACAAAGACCTCATCGACCTCGGTGTCTGTTGCGGTGCCCACGGTCATCTCCCAGATGCCGATCTCGCTGTCGCCGAGGGTGTCGAGCACGGCGTAGCCCGCGGTCGGAGTGCCCTCCACCACCTCGTCTGCCTCAAGGGCTTCGTGGGCGACGGGAACGGCGCTCGCCGCGAGGGGCGTGCCGGGGCTGAGGAGTGCTGCGGGTTCGGTCATGGGCTCAGCCTATGAGACTGGGCTGCAGATCGCGCAGGGTGCGGCGGTGGGTCATGCGGGTCACGCCGATGGCGGAAAGGATGAGCGCGCCACCGAGCCAGGCGCCGAGCACGAGAGCGTCGGTGCCGACTCGGGCGATGTCGCCGCCGTACATGAACTGGCGCATGGCATCCACAACGTAGCCCATCGGCAGCACGTGGTGCAGGGCAGCCAGTGGTGCGGGCAGGGTTTGCCACGGGAAGGTGCCGCCGGCGGTCACGAGTTGCAGCACCATGAGTACGAGCCCCAAGAATTGGCCGACTGACCCGAACCAAATGTTGAGGGCCAGAATGATGGCAGCGTAGGTGAAGCTTGCCGCGATCATCACCCCGAGGGTGCCGACGGGATGCGTGAAGTTGAAGCCGAGAGCGATGGCGAGAATGCCGAACAGCGCCACCATCTGCAGCGCGCCGAGCACCGCGGGGGTGAGCCAGCCGGCCAGGGTTACCCGAATCGGTGATCGCAGGGCGGTCACGGCACGCTTGGAAACGGGCTTCACGATGAGGAAGAGGGCGTAGATGCCGATCCAGCCCGCCAGCGCTGTGAAGAATGGGGCAAGGCCGGCACCATAGTTGCCGGCGGTCGTCACAGCGCTGGTCTCGACCGCGACCGGGTCAGCAATCGTTTCGGCCTGAAGAGCGCGTAGTGTCTCGCTCGAATCGGGCAGTTCCTCGACGCCGCTCGCAAGGCCGTCGCGCAATTCGGCGGTTCCGTCGGCGAGAGTGCCGAGGCCGTCTTTGAGGGTGCTCACTCCATCGCTGAGTGTTGATGCTCCGGATGTTGCGGAGCCGGTCGCTGTGGCGATCTGCTGCGCCCCCGAGGCGAGCTCAGCTGCACTACTCGCGAGCGTGTTTGCGCCGGCGGCAAGTTCATCGACCTGCGACACCGCGGACTGCACGGTGCCGTTTCCCTCCGCGATGCGATCACTGAGCGGGTCGAGTGCCGTGAGCACGTCGTCAATCTCGGTCGCGTCGAGTCCCTGCTCGGTGAGCGCGGTGATGAGGTCGGCGCGAGCGGTGGGCAGAGCATCCGCAATGGTTTGGGCAGCGGTTCCCGCTTCATCGGCGTAACCAGCAAGCTCGGTGTTGCCGGCAGCGACCTGCGCTGCGCCGGCGGAGAGCTGGTCGGCTCCGCTCGCGAGAGTGTCGGTGGCGGTGCTGAGCTCGTTCAGCCCCGAAGTCAGAGTGCTCGCGCCATCCGACAGTTCACCGGCACCAGAGACGGCATCCTGTGAGCCGTCGAGAAGTTGGGAGGCGCCATCGGCGGCATCCGCCAGCTCAGAGCGGATGGCAGAGATCGCCGTCAGCAGAGTGCCGGCCGCTTCTTCTCCCACGAGTTCCGCTACCGACCGCCGGATCTGTTCGACGGCCTGTTTGCCGATCGTGGACGCCAAGTAGTTGTTGGCATCGTTGGTTTCGAGGTCGATCTCAGCCTGATGGGGATCGGTGTCTGCGATGGAGGTGAGGGCATCCGAGAAATCGTGCGGGATGGTCACCGTGAAGTCGACATCGCCGTCGGCCAGCGCCGTCTCAGCGTCAGCGGCGGAGAGCACGTGCCACTCGAAGTCGTTGCCCTCGAGTAGATCGTCGGCGACTTGCTGGCCGTAGTTCACAGCCTCGTCGTCGCCGTCTGCGGGCACGCCATCGTCGTTGACGACCAACCCGACCGGCACTTCGGCAAAGCTGCCGTAGGGGTCCTGGTTGGCCCACAGGTACACGCCGCCGTAGAGCACGGGCACGAGCATGAGCGCGAGCAAAGCGAGCATCGCCATGCGTGACGAAGTGAGTCGCCGCAGTTCAGCGGCGATCATTGCGGGAACCTTCATACGTTGTCTACTCCTACGCCGCCGCCACTTTGGGCCCAGGCAGCGCTACGTTCGTCAAAAGCGCCCTGGCTGTTGCGCAGGGATGCTTCGGCAGATTCGGCACGCTCGATCACATCGGCGTGGGTAATGGCCCATTCGGAGGCACGGCCGGCGACCGCGAGAACGGCGAGACCACGATCAGCAAATTCGCCGAAGAGGGTCCACCAGTCCAGGGGCTGGCCACCGTGGCGGTCGGGCGCGGTCACGACGAGGGCTTCGACGTGGGGGCGGAGAACGGCGAGTTCACACAGCACGCGCAGTCTGGTGATCGGCTCGATATCGGCGATCGCGGTCGAGGCAAGCGAACGAAAGCCTGCCGCGTCGAGCCAGCGCCGGGCCGAGATGGGGTCGGCGCGACGGCCAGCGAACATCAGCTCTTCGGCGACGACCCCGACGAGCGGCACTCCGGCATCCGGGTCAGAAACTCCGGGCGCATCAACGAGAGCGACGCTGCGGCGGAGAGCACGGGCATCCGCTCGACCATCGATCGTGACGGTGCCCGAGTCTGGCCGCATGCGACCCGAGGCAATGAGCCCAAGCACGGTCGGGCGCTGTTCGGTCTCGGCAACAGCCAGCGTGACTGTTCCGCTTTCAAAAGTGGTGGATGTCGCGGGCAAGTCTTCGGCGTCGTGACCCTTCGTCACTCCGCTCAACTCGACGCGCATCAGCGTTTGGCCCCGGCAGTCGCAGTGTCGCCGGTTACGGGAGCGGCGTCAGCAGTCGCAACATCGCCAGCCGCCGGAGCGCCGAGAATATCGGGATGCGCTTCGAGCAGCGCGACCGTCTCGCGCCACGAGAGCCCAGCCATGCTGAGCGTGGTGCGCACGGCGAGGGAACGGGCTTCGGGCAGTGTCGCATCGACGCGAGTGATCGCGGCGCGCGCAGCTTCTTCAACGAGGCGGGCGAGGGTGGTGACATCCACATCGGTGCGGAGCGTGCCGTCGTTCTGGCCGCGCTGGAGGATAGCGGCAACAGCGGCACGGAGAGGTGCGAGAGCTTTGCCGGTGGATTCGAGGTGAGCGTCATCGAGGGCGATGGAGGCGGCAACCTGCACGTGGGCGGCCTGTTGCCACAGCAGTGAGGTGAGGCGGGCAAGTGCGACTTGAGCATCGGTGTCGGTGACGTCGCTGGCGATGCGGTTGAAACGTTCGGCGCCTGCATCGATGATTTCGGCGAGAAGCGCGTTGCGGTCGGCGAAGTGGCCGTACAGGGCGCGGCGAGAGAGCCCGGCACTGCGGGCGATGGTGTTGATCGACGCCTGGGGGTCGTGGGCAATAGCGGCGGTGGCGGCACTGAGAATGCCGGCGCGGTTATCGACTGCGTCCTGTCGCGGGCGACGGGGAGCGGAAGTGGTCATGCAGCCACTGTAATAACTTGCACAGTGATGTGCAAGTTATTACAGGCGACTGACAGGTGCGGTCCAGCGGCGCGGGTTGTTGCGCGACCGGAGCCGCGAAAGCTCCGGCCGCGCGCCCAGTGCTAGGAGTCGAAACCGAGCCCCAGCGCATCCAACGTTTTGAGAATCAGGTTGCGACGACCCTGGTTGTGGTCGGCACGATTGAGCGACCAGCGCGTGGCCTGAATGCCCACGGAGGCAATCGGCTCGGGCGGGAACGGGAGCGGCATCTTCTTCACCATCTCCAGCTCGGTGCGCTCGGTCGTGAGACCGTCGAGCTTGTCGAGCATCACCTGCGCGGCGAAGCGAGTCGCTCCGACACCCAGCCCCGTGAAGCCAGCCGAGTACGCCACGCGACCGTTGCGAGCCAGACCGAAGAACGCACTGAACTGAGTCGACGCATCGATGGCGCCCGCCCAGCGGTGGCTGAACTTGAGACCCTCCAACTGCGGGAAGGTGGTGAAGAAGTGACTCGCGAGCTTCTCGAAGCTTTCGGGACGGTTCTCGTACTCATCGCGAACCTTGCGGCCGTAGTGGTAAATCGCGTCGTAGCCACCGAACAGAATGCGGTTGTCAGCGCTGAGGCGGTAGTAGTGGAACTGGTTCGCCATATCGGCGAGACCCTGACGGTTCGACCAGCCGATCGAGGCGAGTTGCTCGGGGCTCAAGGGTTCCGTCATGAGCACATAGTCATAAACGGGAACCGTGTGCAGGCGCGCACGCTTCAGCAACGACGGAAAAGCGTTAGTCGCGAGCGCAACTCTGGCCGCTCGAACGCGACCCTTCTTGGTGTGCACGACTGCGGCATCCGTTGGCCCGCCGGATGTCTCGACCTCGCGCACCGGAGAGTGTTCAAAGATCTCGACGCCGAGTTCGCTCGCGACTCGGGCGAGTTCACGCACGAGCTTGGCGGGGTGGATGATCGCATTGATGCGCTTATTCCAGACGCCGGCGAGGTAGGTGGGCGAGTTGACCTGGGCGCGAATGGCAGCCTCGTCAAGAAAGACAGTGTCGTCGTTGGTCTCGGCCTCTTTCAACCACGCGATCTCGTGCTCTTCAATAGCAAGGTCGAGAGAGCCGGTGCGTTCGAAGTCGCAGTCGAGCTTCAGCGACTTAACTGTCGCTTCAATCTCGTCAAGGTTCTGCAGGCCAAGGCGGTCAAGCTGGTCGTACTCTTTCGGCCAGCGGCTGAGCCCGTTTTCTTCACCGTGGGTGAGGCTCGCTTCGCAGAATCCACCGTTGCGGCCCGATGCTGCCCAGCCCAGTTCGCGGGCTTCGAGCAGCACAACACGAGCATCGGGGTTGCGTTGCTTCGCGAGCACCGCGGTCCAGAGGCCGAGATATCCTCCTCCCACAATGGCGAGGTCGGCAGTCACGTCGCCAGCCAGCGCGGGGAAGGTGCGGGCATCCTTCACGTCATCAATCCAGAACGGCTTGTGCATCGAGCCCTCAAGGGAGTGGCTGATTACGGATGCCGCTGGCACATTTCTTTCGAACACTATCTTGCCCATGGGGCACTTTCCTCTCTCGCCGTAGCGGCGAGTTTTATGGTTGGGCGGGCGCGCGGTACACGCGTTCGCCTTCGACGAAGGTCTGTTCGGTGCGGGTGCGGCCGATGTCGGCGGAGCGGCCCGCGAAGGGATTGCGATCGAGAACGACCAGATCGGCAAGCTTGCCGACCTCGATCGTTCCTGTCTCATCCAAGTGGTTGGTGAAGGCCGAGCCCGCGGTGTACGCGGTCATCGCGGTCAGCAAGTCGATGCTCTGCTCTGGCAAGAACGCGTCGTAATCGCCTTCTTCGTGGCCGGGAGCCGCCTTGCGGTTGACAGCAACGTGGATGGCCGCCATCGGGTCAGGGCTCGACACCGACCAGTCGCTGCCGGAAGCCAAGTGCGTTCCGGCGCGGTGCAGGTCAGCCCACGGATACTGCCACGAGCTGCGCGGGTCGCCCAAGAATGGCAGCGTAAGGTCGACCATCTGCGGCTCGAGCGCAGCCCAGTAGGACTGCAGATTGGCGGTCACGCCCAACTCAGCGAAGCGGTGAACGTCATCCGGATGCACGACCTGCAGGTGCGCAATGTGGTGACGATTGTCGTTGGGGCCGTTGATCGCTCGCGCTGCTTCGACCGCGTCGAGGCACTCGCGAACGGCGCGGTCGCCGATCGCGTGAAAGTGCACTTGGAAGCCGAGCGCGTCGAGTTCGGTGACGTTCGAGATCAGCTGGGCGGCATCCACAAAGGAGATGCCCGAGTTGTCGGTGTGGTGGCCGCAACCATCGAGATAGGGCTCCAGCATCGCGGCCGTGAAGTTCTCGGCAACGCCGTCTTGCATGATCTTCACACTCGTCGCGGCAAAGCGGCCAGCGGCGTTCTTCTCCCGGCGCATCACGAGCTCAGGAATCTGCTCGGGGCCGCGCGTGCGATCCCACCAGAGGGCTCCGACCACGCGAGCGGTCAAGTCGCCAGACTCGGCCGCGGCCATGTACGCGGGAGTGGCATCGCCGGCATCCCCGTAACCGCCCAAGATGGCGTCTTGCCACGAGGTCACGCCGAGCGAGTGCAAATACTCTTGGCCGATCAGAAGCGCGCGAGCGTAATCTTCGGGCGAGGTCTCGGGCAGCAGCGCATTCACGAGTGACATCGCGCCCTCGTGCAGCGTGCCCGTCGGGTTGCCGTCGGCGTCGCGTTCGATGCGGCCATCGGCGGGGTCGGGTGTCTCGGCGGTGATGCCGGCAAGTTCAAGCGCGCGCGAGTTCACCCAGGCACCGTGACCGTCGCGGTTCGGAATGAACGCGGGCCGGTCAGCAACAGCCAGGTCGAGATCGGATGCTGTGGGCGTGCCCCCGGGGAAGGCCGCCATGTTCCAGCCACCGCCCAAAATCCACTCCAACTCAGGGTTCGCCGCTGCATAGTTCTTCAACCGCGCTACATACTCATCGCGCGTCGAGTCCCCAGAGAGATCGCAGCGGATGAGGTCGAGCCCACCCCACACGGCGTGCACGTGAGCATCCTGAAATCCGGGAATCAGCAGTTTGTTCGCGAGATCGACGACCTCGGTATCGGGCCCAATGAGTTCGCGCACAGCAGCGTAGCCCTCAGCGTCATTGCTGACGGCGACGATGAGACCGTCTGTGACGGCGACACCACCCAGAACTGGTTCGTTTCCGGTCGCCGTGAAGACAGCGCCGCCAGTGAATACGAGGTCGGCAAACGTCATAATTTCAAGCACTTTCTGGTTCGTTCGGTGGTTCGTTCGAAACGAGGCAGGGAGGAGAGAGCGGGGCGGAGAGGTTTAGCCGCCACCCACGGTCTTAGCGATGTCGGTGGCAGAATCGCCAGCTCGACGCAAGACATAGGCCACGAGACCGAGAGCCACCAGCGTCAGCAGCAGCATGATCGTCGAGACGGCCGCGATTTCGGGGCGCAGCCCGGTGCGCACGGCGCTCAGCACGTAGACAGGCCACGGAGTGGAACCCGAGACCTGAACGAAAGCCGAAACGATCGTGTTGTCGAGGCTCAACGTGAACGAGAGCAAGCCACCCGCGAGAACGGCGGGCATCACCAGCGGAAGAGTGATCTGCGTGAAGCGCTTGAACGGGGGAGCGTAGAGGTCGGCCGCGGCCTCCTCCAAGCTCTCATCGATACCAACCAGGCGCGAGCGCACAATGTAGGCCACAACGGCGGTCGCGAACAGAGAGTGACCAACGACGAGGCGCACGATTCCGTTGTCGAACATGCTGAGGCCGACATCCTGACCGAGGAAGACCATCCACGGCAAGAGCGAAACGGCATCCACAATTTCAGGGGTGACGGTGACAAGCACGAGCAGAATCAGGAACGCGGGTGCCCACTTGCCGGCCCGGCGAGCGAGCGCAACACCAGCCATAGTGCCGAGAGCGGTCGCGATGAGTGCCGCAATGAAGCCGGTCTGGATCGACACGAGCACGGCATCCGTGATGGCTGGCTTGGTGACGATTGCCGCAAAGGAACCGAAACCGAACTGGTCCCACGAGACCAGAAGGCGACCCTCGTTGAACGAGTAGATGATGATGACGGCGATGGGCGCAAAGAGGAACACGAAAACGATCACGGCCCACACCTTGAGCGACACGTCAGTAAGTGTCAGGCGGTTCATGATTTGTCTCCCAACACGAGGCGCTGGTTGGCGCGAAGCGGCCACGCCGCAAGCCACGCCACAAGCGCCGCAATGCCGACGGTGGTCAGAATGGTGAGCACGAGCACGACAGCCATGGCAGAACCGAGTGCCCAGTTCTGGGCGGTCTGGAACTGGTTAGCGACCATCTGGCCAGCCATGTTTCCCTTTGCTCCACCAAGAACGGTTGCGGTGATGTAGTCACCCATGAGCGGGATGTAGACGAGCAGGATGCCGACGACGATGCCCGGCTTTGCCAGCGGCAACGTGACATTGAAGAAGGTCGAGAAGCGCCCGGCGCCGAGGTCTTTGCTCGCTTCACGCATCGGCAGCGATACGCGGTCGAAGGCCACGAACATCGGCAGGATCATGAGCGGCAAGTAGTTGTACACGACACCGATGAGCACGGCGGTGCGCGTGTAAAGGATTTCGAGGGGCTCGTTCAGCATGCCAATTGACTGGAGAGCTTCGGAGAGAATGCCGCTCGGCGCGAGGATGATCTGCCAACCGATGGTGCGAACCAAGAAGTTCGTCCAGAACGGAATCATGACCATCGCGAGCAGAATTCCGCGGCGAGCGATGGGGGCCTTGAACGCGAGCCAGTAAGCGAATGGGATGGAGATGGCCAGGCATATCAGGGTGCCGACCACCCCCACCCACAGTGTGTTTTGGAACGTTGTAAAGAACGTCGGAGACAATGCCTCGGCGTAGCGGTCAAAAGACAGCACGTCATTGGCGTGGGTTCCGAAGATGCCCGGCTTGTATCCGAAACTAAACCAGACCACGAGCGCGACGGGCGCTACGAAGAAGGCGAACAGCCAGGCCCACGCCGGGATGGCGAGGGCAAAGCTGGGCAGCTTCAACCAGCGAGGGCGCTTCGATGGCGCCTTTCGCGGTGGGGCCGTTTGGCCTTCAACGGTAGTGGTCATAGTAAAATCCGGATGGTCGCGGGTTAGGCGCCGGCCGACGCCTTCGTCTTGTCCCAAATTTCAACGATGCGCTGCTGCGCCTCGCCGATGGCCTGGGTGTGCATCGTGCTGATCTGATCTTCATCGAAGAAGACGAGGTCGAGCATTTCGAGGCCCTCGGCACGCGCTGTGTCCTCGATGCCCGTTCCACCGGTGTGGTAGCCGATGTAGTCGAGTTCGCGCAGCGATGCCTCGGGGGTGAGCACGTAGTTAATGAAGGCGTGAGCCGCTTCAGGGTTGGGTGCACCCTCGGCGATAGCCCAGTTATCCATCCAGAGTTCGGTGTCGGGCGAACCGAGCACCCACTGCCAGCGGTCGGGGTCTTCGCTCTCCATGATGCCGATGCGAGCGTCACCGTTCCACGACTGCATGAGCATGTGCTGCGCCTGCGGAATAGCGGCTCCACCGGGGTAGGAGTCGAAAGCGGAGATGTGCGGCGCGAGCTGCGTGGTGAGGAACTCTTCCGCGGCAGCAAGGTCGGCTTCGTCGGTGGTGTTCCAGTCGATGCCGTTAGCCCAGTAGTAGATGCCGAGCAGGGGAGCGGGATCGTCGAGCACCGAAGTCTTGCCGCTGGCCTCATTCTGGGCCGCGTCGATGAAGTCGGACCACGTGGTGAGTTCGCGGGTGATCTTGGTCTTGTCGTAGACGAAACCAGTCGTGCCCCACGCCTTGCAGATGGAGTACTCGTTGTTCGGGTCCCAGTCGCGACCAAGGAAGTCGGGATCCATGTCGGCGATATTCGGGATGAGGTCGAGGTTGAGCTTGCTGAGCAAACCGTTCTCGATCATCTGCGGGATGAACGGGCCGGTCGGAACGACGATGTCGTAGCCACTGGTGCCGCGCGCAGCAACAAGCTTCGAGATGAGTTCTTCGTTGGAGTTGAAGGCATCGAACGTGACAGTCGGGCCCAGCTCGTCAGTGAATTCACTGACCAGATCGGGGTCGTCATAGTCGCCCCAGCTGTAGACCGAGAGTGAACTTTCAAGATCACCGCCGGTCGCCTGGGTCGCCGAGCCAGTGTCGGAATCTGTGCTGCACGCGGCTAGAGCGGCAGCGCTGGCTGCTGCACCCGACAGCGCGAGAAAGCGACGACGGTTCAGTTCGCTCTTCATGATCTTCGTTGCCGAGGTAGAGGCAAGAATGCGAATGGGCTGTTCGTGGGACATCGGGCTGCTCCTTCTAGAGAGAAATTGAACTGGTTGGTGGGGCTGGGTTGGAGACCGCGCGAGCAATATCGGCCTGAGCCTGACTCGCCTGATCGCTCGGGAAAAGATGAACGGATGCGGTATCCCAGGTGCACAGCACCGAGTCGCCGACAGCCAGACGTGGCGCGTTCGGGCGCGGAACCCGAGAGAGCAGCGTCTGGTCGTTTCCGATCGACACCAAGAACTGAAGCGTCTCTCCCTGATGGGACACCCCAATAACCTCGCCGCGAATCTGGTTCGCAGTAGTGCTCGTTGATTCTCCGGTGGCGAGCGCAACAGCAACAGCTTCGGGGCGCACAGCGGCCTGAGCATTCATGCCGGCCTCGAGTTCTTCATGGGGACCCGAAGCGTTAATGATTCCGAACGGCGACTCCATGACCGACAGATCGTTAGTCATCGTGCCAGCGATAAAGTTCTGCTGGCCAATGAAGCCAGCAACATAGGCGCTCGCCGGCGAATCGTAGATCGAGTCGGCGTCATCCAGCTGCTCGATGCGTCCCTTGCGCATGATCGCGATGCGGTCACTCATCGAGAGTGCCTCACCCTGGTCGTGCGTGACAAAGATGAAGGTGATACCGAGGCGCGACTGCAGAAGCTTGAGCTCGATCTGCATTTCTTCGCGCAGCTGGCGGTCGAGAGCACCCAGCGGCTCATCGAGGAGGAGAACGGCAGGGCGGTTGATGAGGGCCCGCGCCAGCGCGATGCGCTGCTGCTGGCCGCCTGAAAGTTGAGTGGGCTTGCGGTCGGCGAATGAGCGCATCTGCACGAGATCGAGTGACTCAGTGACGCGCTCGCGAATCTCCGACTTGGGCGTGCCCTTTTGGCGAAGCCCGTAGGCCACGTTCTCGGCGACACTCATGTGAGGGAAGAGAGCGTAAGCCTGGAAAACTGTGTTGACGTTGCGCTTGTGGGGCGGAATGCCCACGACATCCTGACCAGAAATGCGGATGCTGCCCGAGGTTGGCTCTTCGAAGCCGGCGAGCATGCGCAACGTTGTTGTCTTGCCGCAGCCCGAGGGGCCGAGCAAGGAGAGGAACTCGCCGGGGCGCACGTGCAGGCTGATGTTGTCGACAGCGACAGCGCCACCAAACTTCTTAGTCACGCCCTCAAGGACAACCGAACCCTCTGGCTCGCTAGCGCTGGTCATTTCTGCACTGGACCTTCCCGCGGCTGAACCTGCGGGAGCTGTGTTCTGGGCTGACTCTGTCACGACGCTACGTACCTCCAAGATCGCGAAAAGTTATTCGCAACTGTTGGTGTAGTCAACCGGAAAAACCGGCGAGACGCAACGGTATACATGGTTAAGTTCGTGTTACAGAACGGATTTCGTTGTTATCGGGCACTTTTAGTGCGTAAATCTATGAGATTCCCCCGAACCACGACAGGGCAAATCGTTACTCGTAGCGTCGGTGAATCAACCGCGACAAAACGATGGAGCTGCGAGTGTTGTCGATGTTCGTGGCAGTGCGCAGTCGCTCGAGGGCGATCTCAAGCGAGTGGATGTCGCGCGAGCGCATATGAACGACTGCGTCGGCAGACCCACTGACTGTTCCGGCATCCACCACTTCGGGAATGGCGCTGAGGATGCGTTTGAGTTCTTGCGGAGCCACGTTTCCGCGGCAAAAGAGCTCGACGTACGCTTCGGTTCCCATGCCGTCAACGGCGGGATCGACCTGCACGGTGAAGCCGCGGATGGTGCCGTTGGCAACCAAGCGGTCGACGCGCCGTTTAACTGCGGAGGCTGAAAGCCCCACGGCTTCTCCTATATCTCCATAGCCTGCGCGGGCGTTGAGGCGGAGCATGTCGATGATTCCTGCGTCCAGCTTGTCCATGCCCTCAGGGTACGGCGAATTATTGTGCCTTGGCTAGGGATTGCGCCGAATTAGTGCGCACATTACCGAGACATTGCGGATAGGTGCGTGAAACACTGGGGCTATGACGATCACTGACACCGAATCGACCACGCCTGCCCGCCAGGCCACCGCGAAGACTGTGCTGATGTGCCGTCCCGACTTCTTTACAGTCACCTACAGCATCAACCCGTGGATGAATCCCAACGATCCCACAGACACCAGCCTCGCCGTGAAGCAGTGGCAGACGCTCTACGACACCTATATTGACCTCGGCTTCACCGTTGAACTCATCGACCCCATCGATGGCCTGCCCGACATGGTCTACGCCGCAAACGGCGGCTTCGTGATCGACGGCAAAGCCTACGGCGCCCTCTTCACCTATGACGAGCGCAAAGCAGAAGGCCCCGCCTACATGGACTGGTTCGGCGCCAACGGCCTCGACGTTGCTTCCCCCGAGAACGTTAATGAGGGTGAGGGCGACTTCCTCCTTGTCGGCGACAACATCCTTGCAGGCATGGGCTTCCGCACCTCGGTCGAAAGCCACCGAGAGCTAGCAGAGCTTTCGGGCCGCAATGTTGTCTCCCTCAACCTCATTAACCCCAGCTTCTACCACGTCGATACCGCCATCGCGAAGCTCGACGAAACCAACATCGCCTACCTCGAGAGCGCGTTTGACGAGCCCTCGCTTGAGAAACTCCGTGCGCTGTATCCCGACGCCATCCTCGCTACTGAAGAGGATGCGGCAGTGCTCGGACTCAACTCCTACAGCGACGGCTACAACGTCGTCATCGCTGCCCGTGCCAAAGACTTCGAGCGCCAGCTCAAAGAACGCGGCTACAACCCCATCGGCGTCGACCTCTCCGAGCTGCTGCTCGGTGGCGGTGGCGTGAAGTGCTGCACCCTGGAACTTCGCCGCTAGCGCTCTTCGCAGATCACGACCGGGATGTCACGGGTCGTCTTGGTCTGGTACTCGGCGTAGCGCGAGTTGGCGGCCACGATCTGCGGCCACAACTCGGCCTTCTCGGCGGCATCCGCGGTGTGAGTGTGCACGGGCACGGTGCGTCCGCGCACGGTGAGTTCGGCATCCGGATTCGCCTGCAGGTTGCGGTACCAGAGGGGGTCGCGATCGTCGCCGCCCTTCGACGCCACGATCACCCAGCGGCCCTTGCTGTGCACGGGAGCAGTCAGCATCGTTGACCGCCGGATGCCTGACACCCGGCCCGTCGTGTGGAGCTCGAGTGAGGGCATGCCCCCGAGAGTCCAACCCAGGCGACCGCCCGAAACGGCAAGGATCGCGCGGTGCACGCCGTTCATGAGTTTCATGCCGAGGTCGCTGAGGCGGTTACTGGTGCTCATAGGTCTATTCTCGCGCGTCTGGTGGGATGCGGCTGGCTCGCGTCAGGCGTCTGCCGGAGCCGAGCGCGTTCAGACGTTCAGACAGCCGCGCGGCGCTGCGGCGGGCGCACGAAGAGTGCGAGCACGGCGACGGCTATCGGAAGGCTCGCGAACCAGAAGGCCGGCTCGGTGAAGTTGCCGCTGACGTCGACGGCAAGGGCGAGGGCGATCGGGCCGAGAGCCGTGGAGCCCAGGGCGATCGCGGTCGTGACGCCACGAATGGAGCCGATATGGGCGGTGCCGTAGTAGCGCACGTAGGCGGCGGCTTCCATCCCGCGCAGGCTTCCGCCGGCAGCGCCGAGCACGAGACCGTAGAGAATGGCGGTGCCGTCGGGGCCGACGGCGGAGAGCAACAGCAGCGAGCCGGCGAGCGTGAGCATCGAAAAGATGACGAACAGCTTGGGGCTCACGCGGTCGACGAACGCTCCAACAATCAGGGTTGCCGCGATGCCGGTGACGGTTTGCGGCAGAAAGTTGGCGGCCGCTTCGAACGGGGTGAGGCCGCGCTCGCCGAGAATCGCGATCTGGTGGAAGGCGAGGCCGGTGCTCAGCATGCCCGAGACGGCGAGGGAGGAGGCGATGACCCAGAACATGCCGGTGCGGGCTGCTTCGCCGAGCATCCACGATTCTTTCTGGATGACGATCTGCGCCGTCGAGAGATCTTCGGTCTGGGCGGCAACCTGGCTGCGCTTCGGCAGGATGAACGCGAGCGGTACGACGACGGCGAGCACAATCGCGGCTTCCCAGCGCCAGGCGGCGTGGATGCCGACAGCTGAGATGAGTCGTTCGAGGCCGACGGGGGCGAGGGAGATTCCGGCGGATCCGATGGCGGCCGTGATGCCGAGCGCCAGACCGCGGCGGTGGGTGATGGCGCGGGCTACAGCCGTGGTGGCGGCGAGGCTGAGGGCACCCTGGCCGAGCATCCGCACGCCAACGAAACCGGCGGTGAGACCAGCGATGCCGTCGACGAAACTCAGGGCAAGCAGCACGCTTGCGAACAGGGCGCCGATGACGATGGTGACGTAGCGGGCGCCGAAGCGGTCGAGGGCGCGGCCGACGAACGGTTGCGCGGCGGCACCAACGATCGTGCCGAAGAAGTAGCTGATCGAGATGCCGGTGCGCGAGACGTCGAGTTCAGCGATGAGCGGGTCGGTGAAGACGGAGATTCCGGCGGTCTGGCCCGGAGCGGTCATCACCGAGAGGACGCCCGCGGCGGCGACCAGGCTCACCCACGGCAACCACCGCGCGGGCGACCGCTGTGCCGGAGAACGTCGGCCCGTCTGCACCACGTTCATGTCAGAGGAAACCACAACCACTCAACCCTTCGAACCCACCGTCGGGCCAGCGCTTGGCTCCGCGACTCCTGCCGCAACGCATAGCCAAAATCGTACTCGCCTCTGGCCTGCCGGGATTCAGGCGCGTTGCGGAGCAGTTGCGTAAAGTTGGGACATGAACGCACTGCGCTCGCGGGTGGTGGCTCGCGACATCGACGAGCCGCACCGCAAAACGACTCCGCTCGAGCTGCTCTTTGATCTGACCTTCGTGGTCGCGGTCGCCTCGGTCGTGCGGCAACTGACGCACGCCGTCGAGGTGGGGCACGCTTTCGAAGCCATCGCGCCGTTCCTGATGGTCTTCTTCTCCATCTGGTGGGCGTGGAACCAGTTCACCTGGCTAGCCTCGGCGTACGACACGGATGACGTTCCCTATCGTCTGTTCACCATGCTGCAGATGGGCGGCATCCTCGTTCTCGCCGCCGGAATTCCCTTGGCCTTCGACGACGGTAACTTTGCAGCCGTCACCGCTGGATACCTGATTTTGCGAATTGGGCTTATCGCTACCCTGCTGCGCGCCGTGAAAGACGACCCCAAAACGCGCGCCACCGCCGGCCGTTACGCGCTCGGTATCGGGGTCGTGCAGGTTGGCTGGTTGTTGCGGCTGTTGCTGCCCGCCGAGCTGGCCATGGTGTCGTTCGTCATCATCGTGCTCGCCGAACTGGCCGTGCCTCTCTGGGCTGATCGTGCACAGCGACTGTCCTGGCATCCGCACCACATCGCGGAGCGCTACGGAAAGTTCACGATTTTGGTGCTCGGCGAAAGCGTGCTCGCCTCGACGTTCGCGGTGCAGGAGGCGCTCGAAGAGGGGCTGTCACCGTCGCTCATTGTGGCGTCGGCTGCTGGCCTCGTGCTGCTGTTCGCACTGTGGTGGCTGTACTTCTCTGAACCCGCCGCCGAGGGCCTAGAAAACAGGCGCGATCGCTACCTGTTTTGGAACTACGGCCACTACTTCTTGTTTGCGGCGCTCGCCGCCGTCGGAACCGGCATTGAAGTGGCGGTGCGATCCGTCACGACAGACCTCGAGTCGAGCGAGCTTGTGGTCGGCTACTCTCTGGCGCTGCCCGTCGCGCTCTTCATTCTGCTGCTGTGGCTGCTGCACGCGCCCATGGTGGAGCGGGTGTCGATTCCGCGATCGGCAACAATCGTTGCGGTGCTCGTCATGCTTGCGCTGCCGCTGACGGCATCCGCCATCGGCACTATCGGCGTAGCCGTGGCTATTGCGGTGGTCTCGGTAACTCTGCTGGGGGTCGCACTATTGACGGGACGGATGCGCGCCGCGAAGCTTGAGGCCAAGCAGGACTAGCGAAGAAAGAGTGGTGCACGATGTTTGCTCCGAAGAACGCATTCTCTGGATTCAGCGTCAACGATCTGGAAGCCGCTGCAGCCTTCTACCGTGACACCCTCGGCCTCGCGGTCGCTGATGGCGGCATGGGCACGCTGCGGCTCACGCTGCCCGGCGGCGCCGAAGTGACCATCTACCCGAAGGAGAACCACGAACCGGCGAGCTTCACCATCTTGAACTTTGCGGTCGAGGATGTCGAAGCTGCCGTCGACGCGCTCAACGAGCGTGGCGTGGTCACCAAGATTTACGACGACTCGAGGCCGATGGGTGCCCTCGGCACTGATGCGAAAGGCATCATGCGCGGGCACGGCTCCGAGATCGCGTGGTTCACGGACCCTGCGGGAAACGTGTTGTCGATCATTAAGGCTTGAGGCCACAAGTATCCGAATGCCGAAATGCCAAAACTATACCAATTTTGGTATAGTTTTGGCGCGGAGGAAATATGACATTGCGAACAGAGCTGTGGCCAATCGCTGCTAGCCAGTACGGATTCGTAACTACTCGGGATGCACGAGACTTGGGCTATTCGGCGGTGGAGCTAGCGAAGCTTGCTTCCAGGGAGAAGCTGGAACGGATCTCTCAGGGCCTCTACCGGTTTCCAGAATTACCTCAAACAGAGCGCGACGACTACATGCGCGCAGTGTTGGCAACCGGGGCACCCGACGCGATCCTCTCCCACGACACGGCGTTGCTCGTGCACGACCTTTGCGACATCAATCCAGAGATCATCCATGTGAATGTGGGAAAGCATCGCGTCCGTAGAGCCATCTCTGGCGTACAGCTGCATAGCGATCACATTTCGCCCCGCGAGCGAAGCTGGTGGGAAGGAATTCCTGTGGTCACAGTTCTCGCAGCGATTGAGCAAGGCATCGCTACAAAAGTGCCCAGACATCTTTTGCAACAGGCGATCGAAGCGGCGCGCGCGAGGGGGCAATTGACTGCTCTGGAGCTGAGCGAGCTGGAGAGCAACCTGTGACGCATGCTTTCGACGGTCTGCCGCCGCGGGAGGCGCCGCCCAAGAACACAACAGCTCTCAATTCCTTTCTCAACGCAGCCGCAAAGAAAACGGACCAAGCGGTCGACCGTCTTGGCTGGCTAACTGGTTCGGTCATTGTGATGGCGGTACTGCAACGAGCCTTGGGCCCTGACGGTCGGCCAGAATTTTTGATCAAAGGTGGCGCCTACCTTGAGCATCGCTTAGAAGCCGGAGCGCGAGCAACAAAAGATGTGGACACCGTTTACAGGGGCGCCATTGCAGGATTTGAGACTGCGCTGGATTCGGCCCTCGCGCAACCATGGGAACCGTTCGAGCTAGCGCGAACGGAGATCGAGGTTGTCGAGAACGCACGCACCACCAACAAGCCGCGGCGTTTATACATCCAGCTCAAAATTCGCGGTCAGGTTTTTCGCAAAATCAAAGTGGAGGTGTCTTTCTCCGAAGGAAGGATCGGCGAGGAGGATGAGCGCTTCGCTGCGCCTGACCTGAGCGCGCTCGGGCTTGGTGCGCCTGATGAAATTGCTGGAATCACCATGGCCTACCAGGTCGCACAAAAACTTCATGCCTGCACTGACCCGGATGCCCCCGCTCCGGAAGGCGACGGCAAACCATTCTTTAACGACCGCGTGCGTGACGTCGTCGATTTGCTGTTGCTGCGCGGAGCTTTCTTCCCAGAGGGCAGTGAGCTAGGCGCTGTGAGGGTGGCCGCAGAAGACGTGTTTCGGGCCCGCGCGCTGGAAGCCGAAGCGCTAGGGCTCGTGCCCCGAACTTGGCCACCGGAACTAACTGCCTGGCAAAGTTGGGCTGACGGCTGGCGAAAACCGGCCGATCAAGCCGGGATCGAAATCGGCCTTGATGAAGCGCTGGGCGAGCTCAACGAGTGGGTCGCAGAGATAGCACGAAGCGCGGCGCAGTAGCGTTGACCCATGACGGTACTCACCCCAGCCCTGCTCGATCGCATCCGGTCGCGGGCCGCGCGCTACGACCGCGAGAACATCTTCTTCACCGAAGACCTGCAAGAGTTGCGTGCCGTTGGCTACTTGAAGCCGCGCAGTTTGCGTGAGCTGTCGGATGATCAGCGCCTGCTCGCCGCGTACGCTCCGGCCACGGCGCTCGCCATCAACATGCACCTCGTGTGGATCGGCGTCGCTTGGGCTTTGCGTGAACGCGGCGACTCGAGCCTCGACTGGCTGTTGGCGGATGCCGAAGCTGGCGAAGTCTTCGCCTTCGGCCTGAGCGAACCCGGCAACGATCTCGTCATGTGGGACTCCCTCACGACCGCCGAAACCGTCGAGGGCGGTTACGCCTTTACGGGTACCAAGATCTTCACCTCGCTGTCTCCCGCGTGGACCCAGCTCGGCCTCTTCGGCAAGCACACCGCAGACGACGGCACCGAAACCCTCGTGCATGGTTTCATCTCTCGGGATGAGCCCGGATGGCGTTCGCTCGGCGACTGGGACACCCTCGGCATGCGCGCCACCCAAAGTCACACCACGGTGCTGGATGGCGCTTTCGTTCCCGCAAACCGGGTCGCCCGTGTGCTGCCCGTCGGCCCCAACGCCGATCCGTTCATCTTCGCGGTGTTCGCCAACTTCTTGCCGCTCATCGCCTCCGTCTATGCGGGCCTCGCCGATCGCGCCCTCGAACTCGGGGTCGAAGCACTGCAGCAGCGCAGCTCGGCCATCAGCGGTGAGGCGTACTCCGAGCATCCGGATCTGCGCTGGCGCATGGCAGATGCCGCCCTCGCGCTCGATGCGATCGAACCCCAGCTGCACAGCATCGTCGATGACGTTGATGGACGTGTGGATCACGGGGCTGGCTGGTTCCGCAAACTGACCGGGGTGAAGCACCGCAGTATCGAAACCGCACGCCACGTCGTCGACCAGGTGATGCGTTCAGCCGGGGGAGGAGCGTTCCGCAGCACGAGCGAACTCTCGCGCCTGCAACGCGATGTGCTCGCCGGCATCTACCACCCCTCGAACCCGGAATCGGTGTACAAGACAGTCGCGAGCGACCTGTTCGGGAGTTAGGCGCGCGAGCTCAGGGAATGTAGTTGTCGGCTGCGTAGGCCGCGGTGATGACGAGAAGCTGACCCTGAGTTTCGGCACTCAGCTCGGTGGTGAACGGGGTCCAGAATGAGCCGGCGATGTATTCTCGCGGCGTTGTGCCCAGCTCGCTGGAGAGCTCGTCAGGTGTCATCCCATCCGGTGGACGCACCGAGACTAGAGACCAACATCCGCCCGAGGCGCACTTTTCGTCGACCGCAACGATCTCGCTTCCCTGAGGGAGGGGGATTGAGGAGGCCGGGGGAACGGCCCACTCTGAGACAGCAACGGTCAGATAGGCGAGACGCAGCAAATACACGATGACGAATGCGGTGACGACGACGCTCGCGCCTATCCACACCCATTGTTTACGAGTTATCCTCATAAGGATCGACGGTACCATGACCGGCGGATGCAACGTCAGCGTCGAGCACGAGGCCGAAGATCCCCGAAGTAATGATGAGCCAGGCCGCGAGGATAATGATCGCCAGAACGGCCACGAGAAATACGAGCGGTTGGGTGCTGCGTTTCATTCTGGCCCCGATCTCGCGTTTGTCGTGATGGCTGCAACTCGTAGATGGAACCCACTGTGACACCTGCAAGCGAACTGCTCACCGCTGTTGAGGCGCTTTTCGTCCAGCGCGCCATCGGCGATGCTATGGCGTCGATGGAGACGCGATTCGTGGCGGGGCGCACCCTCAGCCAAACACGCCTCGTCTTACTTTTCCGCTGGCGGGAGAGCGCAACGGTCTTCGGCGCTGTGTTCGACACCGAAGAACTCGCCGCACTGTTCGAGCCGCACGATCTCGAGAGTATCGCGGATGCCATCGTGAGCAACGATCTAGCTGGCCCGCCCGGTGCAGGCATCCGGCTGGATGTCGACTGGGCAGTCGGGCTGGTCTCCGCACCGCACGACGTGCAGTGGGTACTCGGAAGCGAACGCTAGACCGCCGCGACCTCGCGCACCCCGAGCCGCAAGCTCACATCGCCGTCGCGACGCTCGTCGTCGTGGTGGCTGACGAGCACCACGATCTTGTCGACGAGAGCCGTGCGCAGGTCGGTGATGAGTTGCTCGGCACTCGCGGCATCCAAGTGGGCGGTCGGTTCGTCGAGCAGTACGACATCCGCGCGCGTTAGCAGGGTGCGGGCAACGGCCAAGCGCTGACGCTCGCCGCCCGAGAGGCTTTCGCCCGCCGAGCCGACGCGAGTGTCGAGGCCGCGCTCGAGCGAACCGAAGAGCGGGCCAAGACCTACCTGGCGCAGCACCGCGACGAGCTCCTGCTCGGTCGGCTGATCATCGTGGGCGCGGCCCAACAGCAGGTTCGCGCGGATCGTCGAATCGAAGAGGTGCGACTCCTGTGGGCACCACGTGACCGCCGTGCGCAATTGCTCGGGCGAGAGCTCGCGAGCATCCACGCCATTGAGGCTCCACGAGCCAGTGGCCGCCGGAAGATACCCGAGCAGCGCCGCCAACAACGTCGACTTGCCCGCGCCCGACGGACCTTCCACGACAAGCCACTCGCCACGCTCAACCCGAGCGGTCGCGCCCGAAAACGCCAGCATCGGGCTCGAAGGCCAGCGGATGCCGAGCTCGCTCAGTTCGAGAACAGTCACGTCACCGAGTGGCTGGTCTGCGCTCGCGGCTGCGGTGTCAGCGCGGTTAGCGTCATGGCGCGCGCCGCGGCGGCCAGCCGGTGAGCCAGTGTTGTCACGCACGCTCGCAGCCGAACCGCCAGCATCCGCCCCAGCATCCGCCCCAGCAGTAACCTCACGCACCTTCGCAAGCGCAGCACTGAGCGCCGGCCACTGCTGCACGGAGTCGACGAAGGCGATCAACGAGTCAACGAGCCCGATAGGGATGAGTACGAGCACCGCGACGATGGCGATTGGGAGGGTGCCAGCGATGACGGCGGGCGCGGCGACGGGCAGCATCGCGACGGCGGTCACCGAGCAGGCGAGTACGACGACGGCGTTGCCGATTCCGAGGGCGCGAGCGCTGCGGCGGGAGAGTGCGCCGGCTTCGGCGTCGATGTGATCGAGGCGGGCGAGCATCCGCCCACCAACACCGTTGGCACGAAGGTCGGTGGCTGCACCGGTCATGGCGGCAAAGGCGCGCACGACGCGGGACTGCACTTCGGCGATGCCGTTGGCGGCCGAGCGGTCGATGATCACGGCGATGATGGGCGCCGCAATAAGCCCGACGGCGAGACCGGCGAGCAACACGGGAACAGCGGGCGCGTGCAGCAGGCCGACAGCGATGAGGGCGGCAAGAGAGGTGCCGAGAGCAACGGCGGGAGGCAGCACGACGCGGGGAACGAGATCGCGCACCCGGTCAGAGGCGGCAACGAGGTAGTCGAGGGCGACCCCGCCATTGGCGAGAGCGCGCGAACCGAGCGCCCGAGCGCCCAGACCATTCCACAGGGCCACCCGCAGTTCGATGACCGAGCCCAAAACAGCGCGGTGCGTCGCGAGCCGCTCGGCGTAGCGCAGGGCGGCACGGCCAATGCCGAAGAACCGCACGCCGACGATCGCGACGAGCAAGAACATGATCGGTGGATGCTCGCTCGCCCGCACAATCAGCCACCCCGAAAGGGCGGTGAGGGAGAGCGCGAAGAGGCTCGCGCCCACACCGAGAGCGATCGCTCCGACGAGAGTTCCGAGGGTGGGGCGCACAAACTCGAGCAGACTGGCGATCGTCGCGCGGGTTGTGCTGCGCTCGGCGAGAGCGTCAACATCCATGTCGCCTGCAACCGTCAGCGGATCAACCCGAGACTCGACCGCACGAGTCCCGCCCGAGGCGCCAACGACGACCACTTGATCGGCCAGCGCCGCAATGCCCGCTTCGTGCGAGGCGACCAGCACGGTGACGGGGCGACCGCGCAGCTCAGCAATCGCGGCTTCAACGCGGGCAGCGGATGCCGGGTCGAGGTGGGCGGTCGGCTCATCAAGCAGCAACAGGGTGGCGCCCGCTTCGACGCGCAGCAGTCCGCGCGCAACGGCAATGCGGCGCAGTTCGCCGGGGCTAACCTGGCGCGGATCGGCCTCGGCAACCCCGGTGAGCCCGAGGTCGAGCAGCACAGACTTGATGGCCTTTTCGTCGTTGCTGTAGAGGCGCAGTTCGTCGAGCACGGTGTCAGCAACGGTGTGCGGATGCTGCGGAACCCAGGCCACCCGGGAAACGTCGATGCCCCACACGCTGCCGCCGCTGGGCTCGCGATTGCCCGCCAGCACCTCAAGAACACTGGATTTTCCGCTGCCGCTTGGCCCATCCAGGGCAGTAATGGTGCCGGGGGTTGCCCGGAAGTTCAGACCGTCGACCGCGGGCAAAGCGCGGCCGTCGTAGGCGATTGTGAGGTTCACGACACGGAACGCGCCAGCACTCTGGCGGTGTTCCCGTGCCCGCGGCACATCGATGATCGCGCGAGCGCGGCGTAGAGCGGTGAGCCCATTCTCGGAGGAGTGGAACGCGGCGCCCAGCTCGCGAAAGGGTGCGAAACACTCCGGGGCGAGTACGAGCGCGATAAGGCCGACGGTGAGGGAGAGCTGATCATCCACCAGCCGTACGCCCACAAAGACAGCAACGACCGCGACCGAAATGGTGGCGATGAGTTCGAGCACGAGCGCCGAAAGAAACGCGGTGCGCAAGGTTTCCATCGTCTTCGTGCGGTTCTCGGCAGAAATCGCGCGCAACGCTTTCGACTGCTCGCCAACTCGACCAAGCCCGACAAGCACGGGCAGACCGCGGGCCAACTCGACCAAATGATCGGAGAGGCGTTCGAGGCTCGCGCTTGCCGCATCGGCCCGCTCGCGCGTGTGGCCGCCGACCAGAATCATGAACACCGGAACAAGCGGGACCGTCAACACAACGATGAGCGCGCTCACCCAGTCGACCGAGAGGATGCGCAGGCCGACC
The DNA here is from genome assembly GCF_015864955.1 of Salinibacterium sp. NK8237. NCBI lineage: Bacteria > Bacillati > Actinomycetota > Actinomycetes > Micrococcales > Microbacteriaceae > Salinibacterium > Salinibacterium sp. NK8237. Next base: position 1,995,396 of record NZ_JADYWE010000001.1, read on the forward strand.
AGCAACGGAACTGTCGCCGTCATCACGATCGTCGGCAACACCACACGGAAGTAGTTGTCGAGCTCATCGAGCCCCACCGTTGCAATCGCGGTGCTTGCGCCCGGGCGAGCATCGGAACCGGTGAGCACTCGCTCCGCGAGTTCGTGGCGCAGAGACTCCTTGGCGCCTAACGCGGCGCGGGTCGCGAAACTCTCCGTTGCCCAAGCGGTGGCCGCGCGGAGGAGGCCAGCCGCAATGCCAAGGCCGATCGCGAACTGCCACGCCGCGGCATCCCCGTCAATGACGCCAACGACACCGCGCGCGACCGCCTCGGCCATGAGCACGAGCGCCAATCCCTTGAGAGAAGCAAGCAACCCCAACCCGAACAGTGTGTGAACACCGCCCGGGCCGAAGCCTGCTGCGAGTCGTTCGTGGAGTTTGGCTCTCATGCCCTCCATCGTGCCCTAGCTCGCTGAAGAAGCGGGGGGACTAGCTGAAGAGGAGGGGGCAACCGCGGGCTTCACGATGTGCGCCTCAGGGAGGTGGTGATCGCTCAGGCGGTTGCGGAAGACCCAGTAAGTCCAGCCCTGGTAGATGAAGACCAGAGGCAGGCCGAACGCGGTCACCACACTCATAACGCCGAGCGTATATTCGCCGCTCGCCGCGTTAGAGATCGTCAGGTTGAACGCGGGGTCAAGGGTCGAGGGCAATACGACCGGGTAGACGGCGGCGAAGATGGATGACGCACCCGCCACCAAGAATGCTGCGATTCCCACAAACGCCCAACCTTCACGCCCGGCTCGCGCGCTGATCCAGCCGAAGACGACCGCAACTACGGCGATGACGACGAGACCCCACGTGATGACGGTGCCGTTCTGGAACTGAATGATCAGCACCCACGCCACGATGGGCAGCAGTGCTACGGGGCTCCAGCGCACCACGAAGTTGCGGGCGCGAACGCGCACATCGCCATCGGTTTTGAGGCCGAGGAAGACGGAGGCGTGAACAAGAGAGAAGCCAACAACCGCGAGGCCACCGAGGACGGCATACGGAGTGAACCACGCGAAGGCGCCGCCAACGCGGTCACCGTTAGCGTCGATGGGAAGGCCGGTCGTGGTGAGCGCGAGCGCCGCACCGATGCCGAAGGCGGAACCCAGCGAGCCGAGGCCGAGAGCACGGTCCCACCACATGCGCCACTTGTCAGTGGAGCCCTTGCCGCGGTACTCAATTGCGACGGCGCGGAAGATGAGGCTCACGAGCACGATCGTCAGCGGGATGTAGAGCGCCGAGAACAGTGATGCATACCAAAACGGGAATGCGGCGAAGGTGGCGGCTCCGGCCGTGATCAGCCAGACCTCGTTGCCGTCCCAGACCGGGCCGATGGCATTGAGCATGAGGCGACGTTCGCGGTCTTTGCGGGTGCTGAACAGCAGCAGCATCCCGACACCGAGGTCGAAGCCTTCAAGAAGGAGGTAGCCGATCCACAAAGCCGCGATCGCGATAAACCAGATTGTCGGAAGAAGTTCCATGAGTAGTAGCCCTTCTGCTTAGTAGGCGAACGCGAGAACGTCGTCGCGATTGTCTGGTTTATTGGGATCGTCAGGGTCATTGCTATCGCCATCCGGATGCCCGAGCTCAGGCATTGCCGAGGCAACACCACCGCGCACGTACTTGACGAGCAATCTCACTTCGAAGACCATCAGGAAGGCGTAGACCAGAGCGAGGGAGACGAGCGAGAAGATGATCTCTTCGCCACTCACGCCGGGGGAGACGGCTGCCGCAGTGAACATGTAGACACCGTCAATGCCACCGGGCGTCGGGTTGGGCACGACCACGAAAGGTTGGCGGCCCATCTCGGTGAAGACCCAGCCGGCGATGTTGGCACCGAATGGGGCTGCGATGCTGAGCAACGCTGTTCCCATGAGGAACTTCGACTGCGGCACGGTGCCCTTGCGAACGATCCACAGGGTGAGTGCAGCAAACGCGGCTGCGAGCATTCCGAAGCCGATCATGAGGCGGAAGCCCCAGTAGGTGACCTCCATGAGCGGCAGGTAATCGATCTCCTGGCCGGCACGCTCGCCATACAGCGGGTCATCGGGGAGGTTGGTGCCGTACAGCTCTTGGTACTGCGGGATGAGGGTGTTCACGCCCTGAATTTCGGTATCGAAGTCACCATGAGCGAGAAACGAGAGCAGGCCGGGAATTTCAATAATGCCCACGACATCTTCACAGTCTTGGCCTCCGAGCGGCCCAATCGAGAGCACCGAGAAGCTCGTGCCGTCGTGGCACGCGGCCTCAGCGGCGGCCATCTTCAGCGGCTGCTGTTCAAACATGAGCTTGGCCTGAAGGTCACCCGTGATCGAGAGAGCACCAAATCCGAGGATCGCGATAACGGCACCGATGCGGATGCTCTTGATCCAGACGGCGTGATCCTTGCGATCGCGGCCCGGGATGCTGAGGTTCTCGCCGACGACGACACGACCTGTGGCATCCACAGAGTCGATTCCATCGCGACGGCGCTGCCAGAGCTGGTACCAGGAGATGCCGACGACGAAGCCAGCGCCAACGGCAATAGCACCGGTGACCGTGTGGGAGAAGGCGGAGAGGGCGGTGTTGTTGGTGAGCACGGCCCAGATGTCAGTCATGACGGGCCGACCATCGATGAGTTCGACACCCACCGGGTGCTGCATCCATGAGTTGGCAACAATGATGAAGAAGGCGGAGACGATCGAGCCCGCGACAGCGATCCAGAGGGTTGCGAGGTGGATTTTCTTGGGGAGACGGCTCCAGCCGAAGATCCACAGGCCGAGGAAGACGGACTCGAAGAAGAAGGCCAGCAAGCCTTCCATGGCAAGCGGTGCGCCGAAGACGTCACCGACGTAGCGGGAGTATTCGCTCCACGCCATGCCGAACTGGAACTCTTGAACGAGACCGGTGGCCACACCCATGATGAAGTTGATGAGGTACAACTTGCCCCAGAACTTGGTCATGCGCAGCCACTTTTCGTCGCCGGTGCGCACCCACTGGGTTTGCATGAGCGCAACGATAGGGCCGAGACCTAACGTGAGCGGGACCATGATGAAGTGGTAAACGGTAGTGATTCCGAATTGCCATCTGGCGATCTCTAGGGGGTCCACTCCTGGCCTCTCTAATTGTGACGACTGCTCTCTTAACAACAGCCAATGTTTTGGCTGGGTAAGTGCTGTAAGTCATTTCTACACCCTCGTAGAAGTTATTTCTACTTAGGGTAGAATTGGCTCATGAACTCGCTTGGTGAACTCGAACGCAGCGTGATGGACCTGCTGTGGGCGAGCACTGAAAGCCTCTCGGCCTACGACCTGCAGGCTGCTCTGGCATCCCCTGCATCATCCGGGCGCGAGCTCGCCGCCACCACCATTCTCACCGTGCTCTCTCGGCTCGAGAAGAAAAATTTCGTGGTGCGCGAACGCGATGTGCGCCCGCACCGTTACCGCGCCGCATCGGTGCGCGCCGAACACATGGCAGACCTCATGCACGAAGTGCTCGGTGGCGCCAGCGACCGCACCGCAGTGCTCGAACGCTTCGTCGGGCAGGTCACGAACGAAGAAGCCGAGACCCTCCGCCGCATTCTCGACGGACGATAACCGTGGTTGCCGCCGCGATCACACTCGGCTTCGTCGCAGTGCTGCTGGCGTGGCCACTGCCCGCACTGCTCACGGGTGCCACCTGGGCCTACCGTCGTCCGACTCTCGGGCTACTCGTCTGGCAACTCGTCGCCCTTGTGGGCGGCTTCAGCATGATCGGCTCCCTCGTGCTGCTCGGGGCCGCAACCTTCGCCACCGATCTTCCGGATGCCGCAACCGGCATGTGGCGCTTCGTCACCCACAATGAACTCCCCGAAGGTTCCTCGGTGTGGTCGTTACTCGCCCTTTCGGGAGCTCTCTTCCTCACCGCGCACCTGCTGCTCAATCTCCTCGTCACCGTCGTCTACGCGGAGCGTGAGCGTGCGCGCCACTCCCAACTCATCACCCTGCTGAGCGAACCGATGACCGACCGCCCCGGAACTCGGGTCATCAACACCCCCGCGCCCGTCGCCTACTGCCTCCCCGGAGCCCTCACCTCCATCACCGTGCTCAGCGCCGGACTGCTGCAACTACTCGACGAAGAAGAACTCCAAGCCGTAATCGAACACGAACGAGCCCACGTGCGCCTGCGCCACGACATCGTGCTGATCTTCTTCACCGCCTGGAAAGTCTCCCTGCCGTGGCTGCCCACCGCCCGTAACGCCTCCCGCGAAGTCGCCCTCCTGCTCGAAATGCACGCCGACGACAACGCCCTCGCGCACGTCGGCCGCGGCAGCCTCGCCCGCGCCATCACCATCGTCTCCGAAGGCGGCGCGCTACCCCAACGCAGCGAACTCTCCTCAGCAATGCCCGAATCAACGCCCAAGGAACTCCGGGCTCGGCTGCTTCGGTTGGCCTAGAGCCCGACGCGGGCTGCGACGTGCGATGCGGTCCTGAGCGGTCTGTGATCGGTTTTCAGACACCGCCACTGTGCTTATTTAAGGCGAACGAGTCCGCCTTAATGACGACTAGTTTGGCCCCCAATAGGGGTCTAGCGTTCAAGTTAAGAGAAAGTCTCAGGCTTTCTCTCACGCTACACAGTCGCACTTGACCAGGCAGAGCTGAAAGCAGGGGGCAGAAATGAACAAGAAAGTACTCGGGTGGGCCATCGTTCTTCTCGCGAGCCTCACCCTCGCAGCCGCAGCAGCCGTGTGGCTGATTGTGGTTGGAGTCGGTCCTGAGCTCGTTCTTGTCTCGGGTCTCCCGCCACTGCCCACACTCACTCTGGGCGTGTCAGCGCTCACGGCAGTGATCGCGAGCCTCGCACTGCTTCGTGCCGAGACGCCTCCCCGTCGTTCGCACACTCGCTCAACCTTTATCGCGCGTCGGCCAGGCGCCGCGTAGATCCTGGCTGCGCTACTCAGCGACTTTCGGGCCGCGGAGAAACGCGAGAGGCAGGGTCAGCAGCGTGATTGCTGCGGCCGCCAGAATGGCTGGCGAGAAAGCGAACGCCGTGGCGAGGGTTCCGATGAGCACGGAACCGAGAGCCGTGCCGAGGTCGAAGCCAATGTTCCAGACGGCACTGGCTGTGCCGTATTGCTTGCGTGGGACGGCCGCGAGCGAGATCACGAGAGTCAGGTTTTGCAGGCCACCGTAGGCAATACCGACGAGGGTCATGCCGACGAGGAATAACAGGATGCCGGTGGCCGCGGGGTTCTGCACGGCTGCGGCAATCGCGAGCAGGCCGGCGACCGCGATGATGACGAGTGGCCACAGGAAGCGGTTGGCGCCGAATCGGTCGGAGAGCCCGCCAATGGCCCACCGGGTCACAGCGGCGCTCAGGGTGAGCAGCGCGAGAGAGCCTGCGGTTGCCGCTGCCGAGGAGCTCATTTGTGGCGCAAAGGTGATCAGGGCGCCCCCGGCGAGGGTGACGCCGCTCAGCAGAATCATGGGGCGCAGAAGGGTGCTGGCGAGCATCCGCCGGGCAGATTTGCCACCGGGTGGGGGAGTGATTGGCGTCGCGCCGGTCGCCGGCAGGAGTTCGCGCTCGGCTGCTTGCGCGCGCAAAATGCGGGCCAGCCGGGGCGCCGAGCTGATGCCGAGCAGGGGGAGAGCACCCAAGGCGAACACCGCCCAGAAGCCAACAGTGTCGGCAAGAAGTGTCGCGGCTGGCACGAGCAGAATTTGGGGAATCGCGATTGAGGCGCCGTAGATTCCGACCGCGGCACCATGCTGGGTGCGATCGACGAGGTTCGCCACCACGGTCGAACCTGTGACAGTGAGGATGCCGAAGCCGACCCCGCGCACTGCTGAAATCGCGAGAATCCACGCCAGCTGATCAGAGAGAAGCAGCAGCAGTGTCGGAGCTCCGAGCAGCGCGAGCCCTGCGGCCAGCACTCGGCCCGTTCCCAATCGCGCCAGAAGGCGAGGCACAAAGGGTTGCGTCATGACGGTAACGAGCAGGAGGATTCCGTTGACCCAGCCCGAGCCGGCTTCCGTTGCTCCGCCCTGGATCGCCCACAACGGAGCGACAGGAATGAGAACAACGAACCCGCCGAATCCTGCCGCCGTCAACACCAGCAACGCGGGCATCCCGGGTGCGCGCCACACAGGCGGCGGAGTTGCGAGAGAAGGTTGAGTCACGGTGTTCAACCCTATGCCCCGCGCGCGACGAGACTCTCAGCAGCAACATCGCGTTGTCTGCTGACAATGCAGCGCCGCCTCGATACTGTTGACGCAACTTTCGCGTATAGATTCCACCAGATAGCTGTGCGACCGAGCTCAATGCAGAGATGGCGATGGATGCGTGATTCAAGAAGTTCCAAGCCAAACGAAAGGCTATCGCCGTGAACAGCGCTCCCACAGTGACATCGTCAAACATGCCCTCTCGCATCGTCTCCGTCGATGTCGTCTTGGTAGATTCACCGCCCATCACCCCGGCTTACGTGTGGAGAAAAGGGTTGCCCGGTTCAGACGGCGACACCGTCGGTGCGTGGCTAGTCATCACGGTCGAGTCAGGAATCCGGGGGTATGCCTTTACTCCCCGCGGTGTGGTGTTCAAAGACATCGTTGAGCGCCGACTTCGAGCGGAGCTGATCGGGCACGACGCTTTTTCGCGTGAGTTGCTGTGGCAACGGGTGTGGGAGATGGACCGTGTCGAACAGATCCCGCTGCACTTGTTCGGTCTCGTCGATGTCGCACTCTGGGATATCGGAGCGAAGCTCGCCGGGCTTCCGCTGCACAAATTCCTTGGTGGATATCGGGATGCAATCCCCGCCTACGCCTCCACGGTCACTTTTCGAGACATCCCCGAATACATGGATGTGGCCGACCAGTGTCGCGAACTTGGCTACCCGGCCATCAAACTCCATGCCTGGGGCGACGCGCGTCAGGATGCACAACTCATCGCCGCACTGCGCGAGCGCATGGGCGACGAGATGGACCTCATGTACGACGGTTCAGCGGGGTTCGACCTCGCAGATGCAATCTACGTTGGCCGGGCGCTGACGGATAGTGGCTACCTCTGGTACGAAGAGCCGATGCGGGAGTACAGCATCGCTGCGCACAAGGCTCTGGCAGACCGCGTTGATGTGCCGCTGTTGGTCGCCGAGACGAGCGCCGGCGCTCATATGAATGTCGCTGACTTCATCGCCTCCGGCTGTGCCAGCGCCGTGCGCACAAGCGCCGGGCTCAAGGGAGGTGTCACTGGGGCGATGCGCATTGCGCACCTCGCCGACTCGTTCCTGCTCCGTGCCGAGGTGCACACCGGGGGACTGGTCAGTGCACACCTCTGCATGGCGATCCCCAACACGACCTATTACGAGTCGTTGGTGACGAGTAGCGTCGTGACGCGAGAAGACGTTGTTGGCGCAGACGGACTCGTGCGTGCGAGCTCAGCTGTGGGCATCGGGTGGGAAGAACAATGGGCGCGCACAGAAACTCCTGCAGGGTTGCCCGCGTAGCGAACTGAGGTGCCCGCTAGGCGCTCACCTCAGGCATCGCGGATATCGACCGCGATGACGGGCATAAAGCTATCGCCGACGTCTGCCGGCAGAGTGATCTGAACCTCGCCGAGCGGGTCGGTGGCGCCTCGGTGCACTTCAGGGAGGCTTGCTGCTGTCATAAACGGCAACGGCTCATCCGTGCCAACGACGCGCACGTTGTCGACTCTGTTCACGGGAACCCCTGCGAGCGAGAGCGTGTCCCACGGGCGCATAATGCAGTAGATGTACAGCCGTTCGCCGCCGTCGACCTTTTTGTACCCGACCGGAAGCGTGCCGCGGATGTTGTCGGCAGGCCGCGTGATGCCATGAACGGCTTCGCGGTTGCGGGCGATCCATTCTCCGATGGCCTCGAGCCGCTCCGTGGCCTCAAGCGGGAAGGTGCCATCGCCTTGGGGGCCGACGTTGAGCAGCAGATTTCCGCCGGTCGCAATAATTCGCGAAAGTGACGTGAGCAGCTGGGGTGTTGTCTTCCACTGCGTATCGTCGGGCACCCATCCCCACGATTCGTTCATTGTCATGCAGACTTCCCAGGGCACGAGGGGTGACACTTCGGGCAGCTGTTGTTCTGGAGTGGCAAAGTCACCGAAGCCAACGCAGCGATCGTTGACGAGACAGTTCGGCTGAAGCGTGCGAATGTGTTCCCGTATTTGGCCGAAGTCCCACTCTTCGGCCGTGTGGTCGAAAATTCCGTCGAGCCACATGACGTCGATCGTGCCGTACTTGGTGAGAAGTTCGGTGAGCTGGTCGATGAAGAAGCTGCGATACCGCGCCCACTGTTCGGGCGAAGTGCGAACGTAGCCGCCAATCTTGAACGGTTTGGTAGCGGTTTCGTCCGTCATTCGTGGGTACTCGGGATGGTGCCAGTCGGGCAGTGAGAAATACAGGCCGATCTTGATGTCGCGCGCACGCAGCGCGCTCACCAATTCTGCAGTGATGTCTCGGCCGAACGGGGAGGTCTTCACGATCGAGTAGTCGTTGTATTCGGTGTCGAACATCGCAAAGCCGTCATGGTGTTTTGTCGTAAACACTGCGTAGCGGGCGCCTGAATTCGCGATCGCTTCTGCCCAGACATCCGCGTCAAATTCGCTGGGGTTGAATTCGCTGGCATTCGCGAAATACTCCGCACAGGCCACGGGTTTCATGGGCGGAAGTTGTCCTTCGACACCGCCGGTCATTTGCCACGACAGTTCCCAACCTCGGCGCGAGGCGTGACCAAAGTGGACGAAAACGCCAAAACCGGCGTCGGCAAACCAGTCGGTCGGTGCAATTGCAGTTGTGATGGCGACTCCTTTGTCCAATGTGTTGCGCTCTAAAAATGTTACGCGTAACATGATGGCCAATGATACGCGTAACAACCAGTTCGCGTGCAAGTGCGACCGACTCAAGGGAGAGTGATGGCCACGATCCGCGATGTTGCTCATCGTGCTCAAGTCGCTCCCATGACTGTCTCTCGGGTGCTCAACAATCCTGACTCCGTCTCGCTCCCCACCCGGGATCGCGTCGAGGCAGCTATCCGCGAGTTGTCGTACATCCCGAACATGGTCGGCCAAGCGCTCCGCAACAATACGACGGGCGCTATCGGACTCGTCGTCAGCGACATCACCAACCATTTCGCGATCGATGAGATCACCGGAGTCAGCGACGCTGCTCGCGACAAAGGGTTCAGTGTGGTGTTCGCGCACACTGAATCAGACTCTCAAGAAGAGCTCCGGCAGATCAGGTCGATGATCGAACGCCGCGTTGACGGTATCATCCTCTCCCCGGTGCACAACGGGCCAGAGTCGGTCGACTTCGTACAGAAGGCGCAACGTCCCGTCGCCGTCATCGGTTATCCCATGCCGAAAAACGATGTCGATATTGTGCGCTGTGACAGTGTGATTTCCGCGCGCGGCGCTACCGAACACTTGATCGGCCTCGGGCACACACGGATTGTGATGCTGAGCGGGCCAGCGGAGATCGTCACGGCCGCCGAGCGCGCGGAAGGCTACGAAGAGGCGATGTCTGCGGCGGGGCTGCGTGCCATAACGCGTTACGGCGCATTCACTCCGCGCAGCGGTAATGACATGGCGGCTGAAATCCTTGCCCAAGGAATTCGCCCAACGGCTTTTGTTACTGCGAACAACTTCATCGCAATGGGCGCGGCCCACGCGGCTAAGAAATTGGGGCTGTCGATTCCTGGCGACATCTCGATTACGACCTTCGATAACTCCGGCTCCGATCTCGTACTCGACCCCTTCTTCACCGGGGTCGTTCAACCCGTGAGCAGAATGGCCGCTCTCACCACCGAACTTCTCCTCGACCGGGTCGCGCAGCGATACTCCGGCGTCGGTCGGGAGATTGTGTTGCCGACATCTTTTGAAATTCATGGATCGACAGCACCACCACCGGTGTCCGAAGCTAGTAGGTATTAGCGCCAGGACCCACTGACCTCCCAATCGGGAGGCGACCCGCATCACAAGGAAGTGAAGGATAGTCACATGCAATTGAAAAGAATTGGATTGGCAGTTGGGGCGTTTGTCGCAGTCGCGGCACTAGTAGCCGGGTGCTCCCAGGCGCCGGAGTCGAACGACGGTACTACCGAAATCACCTACTGGACGTGGTTCCCGCCACAAAGCACCCTCGATGCGGCGATCGCTGCCTTCGAGGCCGAGAATCCTGACATCACAGTCACCCTCAAGACCTTTGAGGGAGCCGACTATCAAAAGCAGTTGCCGCTGGCATTGAGCGGTGGGCAAGCCGTCGACGTCGCTGGTGTGCAGATCTCGGCAATGACCAACTCGGTAAAGGACTACCTCGACCCTGCCGAGGACTGGGCCGCAGATTTCTTGCCGACGATCAACTCGACCATGGTTGATCAGACCAAGGACATCGCTTCAGACGGAGTGCTGTATTCCGTTCCCATGGGATCTATCGGTAGCCCGGTGATGTACTACAACGCAGACATCCTGGACTCCCTAGATCTCGAAGTTCCGGAAACCGCAACAGAATGGAAAGTCGCGGTCGACGCGATTTCTGAAGCGATGCCCGAGGTCACGCCAGTCGTTTTCCTCGGCGATGTGTATTGGCAAGAAGAGATGCTCTTCGCCATTGCGGAGCAGACTTCCCCCGGCCTCTCCGATGACATCATCGGTGGCGATGGTTCGTGGGATCAGGCCGGGATCGTCGACGGACTCAAGGCCTACAAGTCATTGTTCGATGACGGCATCGTCGGCACCGACGTACTGAGCCTCACCGGAACTCGACCCAACGAGCTCTTCGGTCAAGGACTCGCGGCTTTCTACATCGACGGATCGTGGAACAACTCGTTGCTCTCGGCGTCATACCGTGAAGAAAACGACATAGCGGTAGCGGATGTCGGAGCAACGACAGTGCCACTGGTCGACGGTGGTCAGCCCGCTATCCGTGCACTCGCCGAAGGCGGGCTCGCAATTCCGACAGAGTCAGAGCACAAGGAAGAAGCAGCGCGGTTTATTGAGTTCATGGTGAGCAGCGCTGGCGCAGATGTCTGGGCCAAAGACCTGATTCTCGTTCCGAGCCTTACCGGCTACGAGCTATCGGATTCGGTGCTGGAGAGTGATGCTGCGGTGGCAGGCTTCGCTGCAGCAACCGCGGCCATCTCGGCTCCCACCTCCAACCGCGACAGCCAGCAGGACTTCCTCAACACGGTTGAAGGCAACGCCATCCTCGACGTGCTGCGAGGAACCACCACGGCAGAAGAGGCAGCGGCCACGATGCAATCAGAATGGACCTCCGGTCGCTACCCGCACGGTTCGGACCAGTGACACGAGTAACAACATCGAAGCTCACCAAGCCTCGCGGAGGGAGCAAAGCGCTCCCTCCGCGGGGCGGGGTTTCGCGTGTTGCGCTGAAGGGCGGCTGGTACGCCGTCGGATTTCTCGCACCGTTGGGCATCCTCTACTCGGTGTACTTTCTCTTTAGCTTCGGGATTCTTGGCGTCGTCAGCACGCAGCGCGTCGGGCTGACCTTCCGCAACGCCGTCGACGTCGGCTTTCAAAACTTCGTTCTCGTTGCGGGCGATCCCGCCTTCCAGGGCGCGCTGATGAACACGATCGCGTTCGCGGCGTTCAGCGTTGCCGTCTCGCTTTCGCTCGGCTTCATCTTGGCGATGATGCTGGCCTCCGGCATCCGGATGCGCCGCGCCTTTTACACGATCTTCTTGCTGCCGTCGCTCATTCCGATGTCGCTCTTTGCCACCGTCTTTGGGCGGATGCTGGAAACCCGCGACGGCGCGATCAACGAGTTCTTGAGAGCAATCGGGCTTGGCTTCGCGGCGCAAGACTGGCTCGGAGATCCGACCGCGGCGTACGTCGCCGTTGGCGTGATCATCACGTACGCCATCGGTTTGCCGATCATGTATTACTCGACTGATGTTGCCCAGGTGCAGGCATCGGTCATGGAATCAGCAACCCTCGACGGTGCCAGCGTCTGGCAGATCTATCGCATCATGCTGTTTCCGCTGCTGCGGACCACCCACATCACCGTCATTCTTTCGGTGGTTCTCGGAAGCTTTCGCGCCTTCGACATCATCTACTTCTCGACCGCCGGTCAGCCGGGCGGGCGAACCGACATCACGGGAACCTACATCTACAAGGCGACTCTCGGTCTCGATCGCATCGGTTACGCAGCCGCAGCATCCATTCTCGTGCTCCTTGTTGCCCTTGCTTTCTCGGTAGTTCAGATCATTGTTCGACGGAAGGCGCTCTAACCATGGCAACACGATCCCTTGAGCAGAGTCTTCCCCTCCACTTGCGACGTGGCGAGCGAATTGCGACCTACGCATTCATCGTGATTTTCGCGCTCGCCTTCGCAGCGCCATTGATCAACGCCGTTCAAACGTCTATCGCGGTCGGTGGTTTCGAGAACTACCTCGTGGTCTTAACCCGCAGCTACAACGGGGTATCCATTCCCCTTACCTTCCTTAACAGTGCGATCGTGGCGGTGATGCACGCGACGTTGGTCTGTAGCGTCGGGGCGTTGGCGGCCTATGCATTCTCGTTCATCGACTTCCGTGGTCGTGAAGTGATGTACTACGGCGTTCTTCTCTTTCTCGCTGTGCCCGCTACCGCGCTTCTCGTGCCGGTGTACTTCTTGACGGGCACGCTCGGGTTGTTCAATACGCACCTCGGAGTTGCACTTCCGGAAGCGGTGCTGACGCTTCCGTTCGCAGTCTTGTTGCTGCGCAACCGCATGGATGACATCCCGCGCGAACTGGTCGAAGCAGCCGTGATGGACAAGGCGACTCACATCACGATCTTCCGCCATGTCGCGCTTCCGCTTTCTCGGGGCACGTTGGCCAACTTGGCCGCGTTGAGCGTGATGTGGTCGCTGCAGGACTTTCTCTTTCCGTCGATCGTGCTCAGAGATTCCCAGATGGCGACAGCGGCCCAGGCGGTGCAAACCATTCGAAGCGCTTTCGCTCCGACGCCGGTCGAGTCCGCGCAATACTATGCGGCGCTTGTCTTGCTGGGTGTGCCCGCAGTTCTGATCATCATCTTCGCGTTCAAGTATGTGACCAACGGCATCTCTGCCGGCGGCGTCAAAGAGTAGCCGCGGCGCGCTAGAGGGGTGGTGCGGAGGCAGTGGAGGAGTGAATCTCCAAGGTCGACGGGAGCACGACATCCCTCCCAGCTCCGGTGTACTCTCCGCGAATTCGTTCAATAAGCATGGTGGTTGCGCGCGATGCGATGGCTTCGACGGGCTGAACAACACCAGTAAAGAAGGGGTCGAGCACGCTGTCGGGGCTCAAGCTGTCGAAGGTCGCAATAGAGAGATCGTCGGGAATGGTGAGCCCCAGGTCGATCGCTGCCCGACCTGCTCCAAGGGCGATGAAGTTGTTGGCGGTCACGAGACCTGTGGGCCGAGTGGATGCTGACAGCAGTTCGTGAGCCACCCGATAGCCGCCCTCGGGGCTGTAGTCGCTGAAAACCACGAGTGGTTCGAGCTTGCTCGCTCGCATTGCTTTGGCGTAGCCGTCGGCGCGTTCGCGAGCGGTGACGATTGATTCCGGCCCCGAGATCATTGCGATGCGTGAGTGCCCCAGAGCGAGGAGGTGTTCGGTGAGGCCCCGAGCGGCGCTAATGCTGTCGCAGCGCACGGTATCAACATCGTTCTCGGGCATCGGGTAATCCATGATCGTGACCGGCAAGCCCTGCTTCTGCAGGAAGTCTGTGGTGTCAGGAGTATTGAGCACGGGAGAAAGCACAACGCCATCCACGCGGCGCTCGACCAAGCTGCGAAGCTGCGCTAATTCTTCAGTCGGCGACGCGCTCGTGTGCGCGAAAATGACGTTGAACCCTTGGTCGCGCGCGGCGTTACTTGCGCCGAGAATCTGCTTGATAGCGAACGGATTCGAAATGTCGCTCACGACAAGAGCGATCACCATCGTGCGTTTGAAACGCAGGCCTTGCCCGAGGAGGTTGGGAACATAGTGGAGCGCTTCGATTGAGAGCTCGACCCGCCGTCGCGTCTCGGGCGCAACGGTTTCGGGCTGGTTGATGACGCGAGAGACCGTCATCGGAGCTACCGAAGCGTGTCTCGCTACGTCGCGGATCGTGGTCATCGAAACCTTTCGCCAATACAAAAGTCTCCCACGAGATGCGAGAAACACCACGACGGGGGAACTGGGCGAGGGCGAAGGGCGCGGTGGACGGGGTTTGATTCCTCTATGCCCCGCCGGGTGCTAGCTGACGAACGTCAGAAGCCAGTCCCGGCGGGGACAGAGAACTCGCGCGGCAACCCACCACAACCTGCGGCGCGAGTGGCCTATTTATTTGGCAGCAGGCTTCTTGGCCGCGGGCTTCTTCGGTGCTGCGCGCTTAGCCGGAACCGCGGCGGCCGCACTGGGAGCTACGGCGCGGGGAGCCAGACGCTGCAGCTGGGTGACGTGCTTGGGCTCGAGCTCTTCGATGCTCGTGACTTCGAGCAGCTTCATGGTGCGTACGATCTGGCTGGAAAGAATCTCGATCGTGCGGTCGACGCCCTCGCGGCCTCCGGCCATGAGGCCATAGAGGTAGGCGCGGCCGATGAGCGTGAACTTGGCGCCGAGCGCCATCGAAGCCACGACATCCGCACCGTTCATGATGCCGGTGTCGACCATCACCTCGACGTCGTTGCCGACCTCGCGGGCGACTTCGGGCAGCAGGTGGAACGGGATGGGCGCGCGGTCGAGCTGGCGGCCACCGTGGTTCGAGAGCAGGATGCCGTCAACACCAAGGTCAGCAAGGCGCTTCGAGTCCTCAAGGTTTTGCACTCCCTTGATGACAATCTTGCCTGGCCACATGGCGCGGATAACCTTGAGGTCTTCGTAGTTGATCGACGGATCCATCGCCGAGTTGAGCAGTTCACCGACGGTGCGGCCGCCGGTAGAGGAGAGCGAGGCAAACTCCAGCGGGGGAGTTGTGAGGAAGTCGAACCACCACCACGGGCGGGGGATCGCATTAGCGATCGTGCCGAGCGTCAGCTGCGGCGGGATCGAGAATCCGTTGCGAGTGTCGCGAAGACGGGCACCGGCGATGGGGGTGTCGACCGTGAACATGAGGGTGTCGTAGCCGGCGGCGGCAGCGCGCTCGACGAGGCCATACGAGATCTCGCGCTCGCGCATCACGTACAGCTGGAACCAGTTGCGACCGTTCGGGTTCGCGGCCTTCACATCTTCAATGGATGTCGTGCCGAGCGTCGAGAGAGTGAACGGAATGCCCGCTGCCGCTGCTGCGCCCGCGCCGGCAATCTCGCCCTCGGTTTGCATGAGGCGGGTGAATCCCGTTGGCGCAATACCGAAGGGCATCGCGGAGGTGCCGCCGAGAACCTGGGTCGTGGTCGAGACGTTCGAGGCGTCACGAAGGATCGACGGGTGAAACTCGATGTCTTCGAAAGCTTGGCGCGCACGGCTGAGCGAGATTTCGCCTTCGGCCGAGCCATCTGTGTAGTCGTAGGCGGCCTTGGGGGTGCGGCGCTTGGCGATGGCTTTGAGATCGTAAATCGTGAGGGCGCTATCGAGGCGGCGCTTCTTGCCGTTGAGTTCTGGTGCCTTGAACTTCATGAGCTTGGCAAGCTCGATGGGGTTCGGGAACTGACGCTTAACCATGGGGTTCCTTTAGTTGGAGGTGTCGAGGTGGGTGAGGAGGCGATCGCGCGCCCCCAGAATGTGGTCGCGGGTGAGGCGCTCCGCTGTGACGGCATCCCCGGCAGTGATCGCATCGAGGATGCCCTGGTGTTGCTCGGCTACCTCGTGAGCGGTGATGAGGTGGGCGGATTGAACTTGTCCAATGCACAACTCGACTTCGCCCATGAGCAGTTCGTGCAGGCGAGTGAGGCGCGTGCTGGGCTGACCGGCGACGAGCGCGCGGTGGAATTGGATGTCGTGGTGCGCGAAATCGTCGGTAGCGGTGAGCGCCCGGTGGGCGGCCAACGCTTCTGCCGGAATCGCACCGGCTTCGGCGAGGGCGCCCATCGCGGCAGTTTCCACGATGGAGCGCGTGTCGAACAGGTCAAGCACGTCGTCGTAGCTGAGCTCGGGAACACGCGCGGCCCGGTGGGCTTCGCGTCGCAGGATGCCGTCGGCAACAAGGCGATCGATAGCGATCCGCGCGGTGGGGCGGGCAACGCCGAACCGGAGGGCGACGGCCGACTCGGTGATGGCGGCGCCGGGGGCATCGCGTTGCGCAATGATGTCGGCGCGAAGTTTCTGCGCGACAGTTTCGGGAAGCACTGCGGCATTGTCGATCATGGAGCACGCCTTCCGCCGTCGTTGGATTGTTAGACAATCTAGCAGACTGTCTAACAAAGTGAAATAGCGCCTTGTAGAGTGGGAAAACAGTTTTTCGAACGACAAAGGAGTTGGAATGAGCGATCAGTTGGCATGGGGAATCTTGGGCACCGGGTGGATTGCAACCCTGCAGACCAGCGACCTCCTCGAGCACGGTTTTAAGATCGCCGCGGTGGGATCCCGCACTCAAGAATCGGCCGACAAGTTCGCTGCCGAATACGGCATCCCGACCGCTCACGGCAGCTATGAAGACCTCGTTGCCGACCCCAACGTTGACGCCATCTACGTCGCAACTCCTCACCCGTTCCACGAAGAGCACGCCCTGCTGGCCCTCAACGCCGGCAAGCATGTGCTCGTGGAGAAGGCGTTCACGATGAACGCTGCCCAGGCCGAGAACGTCGTCTCCCGGGCAGCCGAACTGAACCTTGTTGTGCTCGAAGCAATGTGGACGCGCTACCTGCCGCACATGGTGCGCATCCGTGAACTCGTCAAGAGCGGTGCTCTCGGCACTATCCGCAGTGTGATGGCCGACCACAACCAGAACATCTCGATGGATCCGCTACACCGCCTCAACAACCCGCTGCTCGGCGGTGGAGCGCTGCTCGACCTCGGTATCTACCCCGTGTCGTTCACCTACGACATCCTCGGCGCACCCACGAGCATCGTCGCGGTTGCAACCAAAACCGTGACCAACGTCGACCGCCAGACCTCCATGATCTTCAGTTACGGCGACGAAGCCCAAGCCGTTATCCAGACCACCCTCGACCTGCGAGGCCCCACCCGGGCCGTGATCGTTGGCAGCGAAGGCCGCATCGAGATCGACGAGACCTGGTACGCGCCCACGACCTACACGCGTTTCGACGGGGACGGCACGATTGTCGAAGAGTTCGACGGCAGCGTCACCGGCCGCGGCATGCAGTTCCAAGCCGCAGAACTCGAGCGCCTCGTCACCGCAGGCGAGATCGCCAACGACATCCTGTCGCCGAGTGAGAGTGTGGAGATCATGCGCACGCTCGACGAGGTTCGCCGTCAGATCGGGTTGACCTACCCGATGCTCGACGAAAGCTAGCGCGCGCTAACGCGAGCTAACGCGGCGAGAGCTGCGGCAGGTCGCTCGGCTGCGCCAGTCGTCCCACGACCGCGGTTGCGGCAGCGACAACCGGTGACACCAGGTGCGTTTTGGCGTGAGCTCCCTGACGCCCCTCGAAGTTGCGGTTCGACGTCGAGGCGCAGCGTTCGCCGTTCAGAAGTTGGTCGGGATTCATGCCGAGACACATCGAGCAACCGGCAAACCTCCATTCCGCTCCGAAATCGCGGAAGACTTCAGCGAGCCCCTCAGCCTCCGCTTCGATGCGCACGCGAGCGGATCCCGGCACCACAATCATCCGAATGCCCGGTGCCAGGGTGCGCCCGTGGAGCACCGCCGCTGCCGAGCGCAAGTCCTCTAGGCGTGAGTTCGTGCACGACCCGAGGAAGACCACATCAATAGGGATGTCGCGCATCGCTGTGCCGGGTTCGAGCTCCATGTATTCGAGCGCGCGACGGGCCGAGTGCTGAGCATCGGGCGACGCGAAGTCTTGCGGATGCGGAACGGTGCCCGCAAGTGGAACGCCTTGGCCAGGATCTGTTCCCCACGTCACGAATGGGGCTATCTCGCTCGCATCGATACGGACTTCGCGGTCAAAGCGGGCGCCGGGGTCACTGCGAAGAGTCTGCCAATCAGCGACCGCCGCCGCCCACTCCTCGCCCGAGGGAGCATGCGGGCGGCCACGGAGATAGTCGAACGTGGTCGTATCGGGAGCGATGATGCCGGCCCTCGCCCCCGCCTCAGCGGACATATTGCAGATTGTCATTCGGGCATCCATCGACAGCGCTTCGATGGTCGAGCCACGGTATTCCACGATGAATCCTTGAGCACCCGTTGTGCCGATGCGGGCGATGACGCTCAGGATGATGTCTTTTGCCGTGACGCCCGCCGAGAGCTCTCCGTTGATCGTGATGGCCATCGTCGCAAAGCGGGGGAGGCTCAGCGTTTGCGTAGCGAGGATGTGCTCGACCTCGCTGGTTCCAATACCGAACCCGAGGGCACCGAAGGCTCCGTGTGTTGACGTGTGCGAGTCGCCGCAGGCGATAACGAGTCCGGGCATGGTGAGTCCCAATTGCGGGCCGACCACATGCACGATGCCTTGTTCGCGGTCCCCCAGCGAATGAAGGCGGATGCCGAAGTCGGCGCAGTTGCGGCGGAGGGTCTCTATTTGCAGACGACTAGTGAGGTCGGCGATGGGACGATCGATGGCGGTTGTCGGGGTGTTGTGATCTTCGGTTGCGATGGTCAAGTCGGGGCGGCGAACGGGCAGGCCGGCAAGTCGAAGCCCATCGAAGGCTTGAGCGCTCGACACCTCGTGCACAAGGTGGAGGTCAACATAGAGAAGGTCGGGCGCTGCCGTGGTGCCAGCGGTAACAACGTGGCGTTGCCACACTTTCTCCGCGAGAGTTGTCGCGTGCATTGAATTCCTCTTCTGAAAACAAATTTGCATAATGTGAAAACGTTGTTTCACTCGTCTCTATCCCGTGTTTTCGCGACTTTGCTGAGGCGTGATCAACAAGTGCCCGCGGTCGTGTTTCGGGAGTGTTAAGAAATGCCAGATGCGACGCGCTCGGAGGTTCGCAACCCGGCCAATGTCGGGGGCTGGTGCGCTGCGGGGTGGCCGACGATTGGGGGCTATCGGGTCACTTTTCCGCATGAAAAGGGGAGTCAGGGGGTTCATTTCCACTTTGTTTCGAACCCGGCGCGACTCTGCTCTACTAGCTTGACACGCTCTGGTGAACCTGCCTAGGGTTTCGATAATCTTACATAGAACAAATTGCATTCCCACAATATGAAAATGGTTCGAATGTCTTCACTTCCACAGTCTGTGCCGTCCGTTCGCGTTGCGGCTGCGCAGTTCTTCTCTGGGCCTGACGTCGAGGAAAACCTCGAGATCGTCAAGGGCTACATGCGCGAGGCAGCCGCTGCCGGAGTTCAGGTGCTCGTGGTGCCCGAGAATTCCAACCGGGTGCGCGACTACAAAGACCGTGCAGAGTGCTACGACAAGTGCGAGTCACTCGACGGAGCATTTGTCACCGGCATCCAAGCTGCAGCACGAGAGCTCGGAGTCATGATCGCCGTGGGCGTTGACCTCCGGGGCGAGCAATCGCCCGACGTGAACATCGCATCCGTTCTCATCGACACCATGGGCAAGATTCTTCACGTGCACCACAAGACCGTGTTCTGGGACTACGAGTACACCCTCTTCACCCCCGGCACGAAACAAGTCGAAGTAGTCGACACTCAGTTCGGCCGCGTCGGACTGCTGCTCTGCGCTGATGGAATCGTTCCCGAAGTGCCGCGCATCCTCGCCCTCAAAGGCGCAGACATGCTGCTGAATTCCCTCAACTCTCGCGGCCCAGACGAGATGCGAGTGCACGAGCCGCTCCGCGCCATTGAGAACCACGTCTGGCATGTTGCCGCGAATACCGTTGGCGGCCCTGCCAATGGTTTTCCGTGGACCGGAGGATCGCAGGTCGTTTCTCCGCTCGGCGACATCTTGGCCAATGCCGGCGAGACCGAGGAGCGGATGGTGTGGGCCGACATCACCCCATCCACGAGTCATCCGAAACGCTTGAGGGACATCGGCGATTTGACTGCATTCCGTCGCCCTGAACTCTATGGCGAGCTTCGCGCGGACATCGACAGTCACGCTGGAGCCGCGATGTATGGTCCGGTGGCGGATGACGCTGAGCCGCGCATCATCCGCAGCGCAACGCTGCAGACCTCGTGGTATCACTCGACCGAGTGGACCCTGAGCCGTGCCGTGACTCAAGTCGGTTACGCCGCCATCAAGGGCGCGCGTCTCGGTGTCTTTCCTGAGCTGTTCATCCATTCGAAAGGATCCATCGAAGCCGATCCCGGAGCGGCCGCTGCGTTAGCAGAAGAAATGCTCGACGCTCTGTGCACGGCAGCAGCCCAACACTCGGTGTGGATCGTCGCGAACCTTGTCGAGCAAGAGGGCGACCGCTACTACTCCACTGCGTATCTCATCGGCGACGATGGTCACATTTTCTCCACCTATAGAAAGGTGCACCTGAGCGAGACCGAGCGAGCGTGGGCAACACCTGGCGACACCTTCGTGGTCGCTGACACCCCGGTCGGCCGTATCGGTCTCATGATCGGCAATGAAGTCTGGTTGCCCGAGATCACTCGCATCCTGTCGCTCCGTGGTGCCGAGATCATTGCGCATCCGACCAGCTGGGATCGCCTCGAAGCTGCAACGCAAGCAGCGACAGAACGCACCGAAGAGAACCGGGTACACCTCATCTCTACCGCGCGCACCGACAACGCTGCCGGTTACGGAAGCCAGATTGTGGTTGCTGACCGCTTCATCTTCGGTCAGCCTGTCGCTCTCATGCGCTACCCGACCGCCTACACATCACGTACGGGTTTCGAAGAGGACATGTTCATTGACCTCGACCTCACCGACTCCCACAGCAAAATGCAGGGCTACCACCTCGACCCCCTCGCAACACGTCAGCCACACCTCTACGACGTGCTCGTGGACACCACCGAGGAGATCGCACACCCATGATCATCCAATCCCTCGTTAGCGGGCTAGCGATCGGCGGCATCTACGCGCTGCTGGCCGTCGCTTTTCTGCTGACCTATCGGGTCGCCGGCGTGCTGAACTTTGCGCAAGCAGAGTTCGTGATGCTCGGCGCCTTCGTTGCTTCCTCCTTGGCTGCCTATTCCGGAATCCCTCTCTTGGCCGCTGCGCTCCTCGGCATCGGTGCCTCTGCCCTTGTCGGTGTGGGGATGGAGCAGGTGACGTATCGCCCGCTTCGCAACAAGTCGCACGCGTCGATGATCATCTCCACCGTTGCGGTCGGCATCGTGTTGCATCAAGCGGCGCACCTCATTTGGGGTCCCGACCCGCGCACCCTTGATTCGCTCGTGCCCAACGTGTCGATCGACCTGTTCGGTGCGCGGATCTCGAGCGTCTCGCTATTTCTCATCGCCATCTCGCTAGTACTGATCGTCGGGCTCAACCTGCTGCTATCGAAGACGCGCCTCGGCCGCCAAATGCAAGCAACCGCCGTGGATGCTGACACCGCTCAACTGATGGGAATCCGCACCACTCGAATTGTCATCATCGCGTTCGTGATCAGCACAGCGCTCGCCGGAGCGGCCGGCATTCTCGTGGCGCCGATCTTCTCGGTGGCGATCAATGTCGGGATGCTCATTGCGCTCAAGGCTTTCGCCGCCTGTGTCATCGGAGGTTTCGGAAACCTCTCCGGGGCAGCGATCGCCGCGTTCGGCCTGGGGATCGTTGAAAACTTTGCGGGGGCCTTCATTGGCTCCGACAGCAAGGACCTCATTGCGTTCGCACTGATGATCGGATTCTTGCTCATCAGACCACAAGGCATCTTCGGATCGAAAGTCGGTGAAAAGCTGTGAGCGTCACTACTCAGGCTGGGCTCTCCACAACCCCAGCGCACGCACCCCGGTGGAAGTCACTCGTGTCGTGGCTTGTCTGGCCAGCACTGCTCATCGTTGTTATCGCCCTGGGCCTCGGCATCGACAATAACTACTGGCTGCAAGTCACCGTCAACGCCGAGATCATGGTCATCGCTGCGGTTGGTCTCTATGTGACTTTCGGTCTGAACGGCCAGGTGTCGCTTGGCCAAGCCGCCTTCTATGCCATCGGCGGATACACCACCGGCCTGTTGGTCACGAAGTTGTCGATCGACTTCGGGTTGGCACTCATTCTCGCTGTGATCGTGAGTCTCGCAGCAGGACTGCTGATCGGCATTCCGGCACTGCGACTCAAAGGTCACTACCTCGCGCTCGCAACGTTGGGCTTCGGTCAAGTTGTCGCCCTCATCCTGGTGAACTGGAGCTGGCTCTCGGGTGGAGCACTTGGCGTGAGCAACATCGTGGCTCCCCTGATTGGAGAATTCGAACTCACGACCGTCTCCGACTGGGCCGTCTTCATCGGCATCGTCATGGTTGTCGCCATCTTCGTCGTTCAACGAGTGCGGGTGTCATCCTTCGGTCGATCCATGCAGGCGGTGCGCGACAGCGATGTAGCCGCAGCGGCAATGGGAGTCTCGCTCAGCCGCGTCAAGGTGCTCGCGTTCGCCATCGGTGCGGCATTTGCCGGCCTCGCCGGAGCCCTCAACGCTGGCTTCATTACCTACATCAGCCCAGGCACCTATGACCTCGGTCTCTCGGTTTCTATGCTCGCCATGGTCGTTGTTGGTGGCGCGAAGAGCCCGTGGGGTGCCGTCATCGGTGCCGTCTTGCTGACCTTCCTTCCGGAATGGCTCCGCGGAGTGCAGGAGTACTACCTGCTGATCTACGGCCTCGTACTGCTCGTCATGGTTGCGTTCGTACCCGGGGGAATCTGGGGAGTCATCCGCGACGCGATCTCGGGAATCGCTCGACTTGTGCGTCGCCGAACAAACACTACGAACAACGAGGAGGTGACCCGATGACCGCAGCACTGCACGTGACAGGACTCGTACGCCGCTTCGGTGGCGTCACAGCGCTCGCCGGGGTTGACCTGACGGTCGAAACCGGACAAACCCGGGCGCTCATCGGGCCGAATGGTTCGGGAAAATCCACTCTTATCAACTGCGTTTCTGCCGTCGACCTCTGGGATGAGGGCTCGATTGTTGTCGACGGAAAGCCAGTGCACGGTAAGAACTCGGCGGTGGCAGCGCGTCGGGGGATCGCACGCACCTTCCAAACCCTTCGACTGTTTGATGACATGACAGTGCTCGAGAACGTCATGGTCGCCATGCATCACGCCCGTGGTTATGGGCTGTTCTCGGCGATCACTCTTTTGCCCAACTACCGCAAGCAAGAAGCGCGGATGCGAAGCGAAGCCATGGTTTTGCTTGAACGCGTCGGCGTAGCATCCGAGGCCGATCGAACCGCTGGCACACTGCCGTACGGCCATCGTCGACTCGTTGAAATTGCTCGCGCGTTGGCCCTGAAGCCAGCGCTGCTCCTGCTCGATGAGCCCGCTGCCGGTATGAACGAAAGTGAGACGCGACAGCTCGCAGACCTCGTGACATCGCTCGGAGCCGACAACGAACTCGCCATCCTCGTGGTGGAACACAACATGGACTTTGTTGCCTCGGTTGCTGACCAAGTCACCGTGCTCGATAACGGACACATCATCGCCGAGGGCACCCCGGCTGAAGTGCGCGAGCACCCCGACGTGCTCCGTGCCTACCTCGGGAGTGAAGAGACATCATGAGCAACATCCTAGAAATTGACGATCTCGTTCTCAGCTACGGTGCTGCCGCGGCAGTGCGCGGGCTCACCCTTCACATCGCTCAAGGAGAAGTCGTCACCCTGATCGGAGCGAACGGTGCCGGGAAGTCCACGACGCTGAAGGGCATCGTCGGGCTCGTGAAGCCGACATCCGGAAGCATCCGTTTTGAAGGTGCTTCGATCGTGGGTAAGCGCACCGACTGGTTGGCACGCAACGGCCTCGCACTCGTGCCAGAAGGGCGTCGCGTCTTTGCCGGACTCACCGTTCTTGAGAATCTGGATGTCGCCTCGGCCGCCAGTGGACTGCGCGGCGAAGCACTCAAGAAGGCAATCGCTGAAGTGCTCGAGATCTTCCCTCGTTTGGGCGAACGGCGCGACAGCCTGGCGTGGACCCTCTCGGGCGGAGAACAGCAAATGCTCGCGATGGGGCGGGCGATCATTTCCAAGCCCCGACTCCTGCTTCTCGACGAGCCATCGCTCGGACTCTCGCCCAAGCTCGCGATCGAAGTAGTGCAGCTCATCAGCCGCTACAGCCGCGATCACGGGCTCTCTGTTCTGTTGATCGAACAGAACGCTCGACTCGCACTGGCGTCATCCGATCGGGGTTACGTCATGGAGACAGGCCGAATCGTGGCAGAAGGACCAGCAGCCACCCTCGGCGACGAACCAGAAGTTCGAAAAGCCTACTTGGGGTCGTAGCGGCGACGATTCGTCTGCCCGCATGATCCCTCCGGACCGCACCACCGCACTAACTGCTTCACCAGCACTAACTGCTTCACCAGCATCAACCGCTTCACCTGCATCACTGCTCCACCGAAAATCCCGAATCACTACGAGTAAGGAACAGCACATGACACGCACATCAATGAAGTCGGCCGCTATCGCTGTCGCCGCAATCGGAGCGCTTACGCTCTCGGCTTGCAGCGCCGGCGACGAAGCCGTTGACGGTGAGATCGTAATCGGCGTCGCACTGCCCACCACCGGAGGCTCAGCCGTTCTCGGTGAGCCGATGTCGCAGGGCATCGAGATGGCCGTTGCAGAAATTAACGCGGCTGGAGGCATCAACGGTTCAACAGTTCGAGTCGTGCAAGAAGACACCGGTGCGGATGACGCCTCAGCCTTGAACGCCTTCAACCGTATTACCGGTGAGAACCCGGCCGCCGTCATCGGATTCCCCGTCAGCACCCAGGGATTCGCTGTGATGACTCAGGTCGACCGCACCGCTATCCCCGTCATCATGGGTGGCACAAGTGCAACGCTCGCTCTCGGTAGCGAGTGGGCATTCGACATGACGTCGCACGATGGCATCACCTCGACCGCGGCGGCTCAGTTCGCTGCGGAAGATCTCGGCGTCACCAAGGTCGCCCTGCTCCGCGAAAGTGGCGAGCTCGGCACCGGTGCCTCTGAAGTGGTGTACGACGCCGCTGAAGAATTCGGATTCGAGATTGTCGACGAAGAAATCTTCCAGTCGGGCGATGTGGACCTCTCCACTCAGGCAAACAACCTGCGCAGCTCCGATGCCGAAATGCTCTTCGTCTACGGCCAGCAGGCTGACTACATCGTCGCAGCCAACGCGCTCGCCACTGCCGGAGTCGCACTGCCGACCTTCGTCGCCGGCGTTCAGCCAGGCACCTTCGCCCAGCTCAACTACGACGGATTTGAAACTATCTACAACCGCAACCAGTGCGTGCCCTCGGCCGCAACGGAAGGCGACCTGTTCGACTGGTCAGCCGCGTACGAAGAAGAATTCGGCGGAGCCCCGACAGAGTATGCAGCAATTGCATACGACGGAGCGAACCTGTTGTTCGACGCCATCGAGAATGCCGGGTCAACCGACGCTGAAGCAATTCAGACCGCTCTTCTTGAGTTGCCAGCATCGACCGGGATTTGCGGAACGCACTCAGGAAGCGAGAGCGGCCAGTTGTCGTTCAGCGCGACCATTGGGCACTACGAGGGTGACGCTTACGTAACTGACAAGTCAATCGACGTCGACCCTCGATGACTCACATCGTCATAACGGGAGGTGCGGCAGGGATCGGAATGTCCCTGGCGCACCGCCTGGCGGCGCGCGGCGAGCGTGTCTCAGTTCTCGACCGTGCCGAGAGTGACGCCCACCAGTGGTGGGCGGAACTACCGCAAAGTTCGAGAGGTGAATGGCACGTCGTCGACGTCGCTGACACCGCCGCCATGACGAAAGCGATCGAAAGCTCACACCGCTATGCAGCCATCGACGGACTGGCCACCTGCGCCGGCGTCGTCGACCAGAGCACCGTGCTGGATGTGGGAGTCGACACCTTCACTCGCACAATGGAAATCAACGTAGGGGGAACACTGATGGCGGCTCGCGCTGTTGCCCGCCTCCTCGTGGCGGAAGGCCGCCCCGGAAGTATGGTCACGCTCGCGTCCTCCGCCGGGCTCGGTTACGTCGCGGGGCTTGGAGCCGCGTACCACGCCTCGAAAGCGGCAGTGGTGGGAATCACCCGGTCGCTGGCTGGCGATCTGGCTCGCCACGGCATCCGTGTTAATTGTGTTGCCCCTGGTCTGGTGCGTACGCCGATGACTCGTCGTCAGCGCGAAAGCATTGGTGAGGAACTGCTTGCGGCGCGGGCACCAGCTGGGCGTTTGGCGGAACCAGAAGAGGTCGCTGCGGTGGCCGACTGGTTGCTGTCGCCCGCCGCCTCGTTCACGACCGGCCACATTCTTCCCGTCGACGGTGGGCAAACTTCCGTCTCCGTTCCTCCCATCGGAGGGCATCTCGTTTCTTCAATCGACACCCGAACTTCAGGAGCATTGTGAGCCACGTTCTCGTTACCGGTGGTGCCTCAGGCATCGGTGCCGCGACTGCGAAACATCTCGCAGCTCGGGGCACCCGGGTTTCGGTGCTCGATCGCACCGAACCTGATGCAGCGCTGTCGGCGTGGTGGCACGAGCTTGCACCAGAGGTGCGCGGCCAGTGGGTTGTTGTTGATGCCTCGGATGCCGAAGCTCTTGAACTTGCCGTTGATTCCATCGTTGGCGGTGGCGACGACGGCGTCGGCGGCGTCGACGGGCTCGTCACGAGTGCCGGAATTTCTGTCAAGGAACCCTTTCTAGAATCCTCGATCGCCGCGTGGAAAAGCACGCTCGATATCAATCTTCTTGGCACGGCCATCGCTGCCCGCAGTGTTGCGCGTGGGCTTGTCAGCGCCGGCCGTGGTGGCTCCATCGTCACCGTGTCTTCTACCGCGGGCTTCGGTTACGTGAACGGGCTCGGTGCTCACTACCACGCGTCGAAGGGCGCGATCGTTGCCCTCACGCAGGCGCTCGCCACCGAGCTTGGCCCGCACGGCATTCGCGTCAACGCCGTCGCCCCTGGGCTTATCGAGACTCCCATCACTGAGAAGATCCGCGCCACGTATGGCGAACGTGCTCTCACCGCATCGGTTCCGCAGCGTGCTCTTGGTGAGCCAGCGGAAGTCGCGCGAGCGATTGAGTTTTTGCTCTCGGCATCCGCCTCCATGATCACCGGTCACACTCTCCCCGTCGACGGCGGCCAACTCGCCGTCGCAGGTCATCCCGTTGGCGGTTTTGCCGACATCGTGACCGCACGAACTTCAGGCGCGGACCAACGCGTCGACTCCCCGCACAGCACCGAAAAGGAAGCACAGCTATGACAGTTGAAACGCAGCCCACCGTCATCATCGCGGGCATGGGGCCGGTAGGAATGACTGCCGCGCTCGCCCTGGCTCTGAAGGGCATTCCTGTCACGATTCTTGAAACCGGGGATGACCTCGCCACAGAATCGCGAGCGTCGACCTTTCACCCGCCAAGCTTGGAGATTCTCAAAGACTTGGGAGTCGTTGATGAGCTGATGGAGTCTGGACTCAAGGCTCCGGGCTTTCAGTACCGCGGCCACAACCGCGAGCTCATCGCGCACCTCGATATGGCGCTCCTCGAGAATGACACCGAGTTTCCGTTCAGAATTCAGAACGAGCAGGGCACGCTGACCCGCATCATCCGTCGTCATCTTGAGGAGATGCCCCACGTAACCCTGCGCTATGGCGCTCCCGTGGAACGCGTCGAGATGGGGCGCAACTGCGCCTACGTATTCCTTCCGGGGGATGGACGCGAGCCGAGCTACCGCGCCGACTGGCTGATCGGAACGGATGGCGCAGGCTCCGCCGTGCGGCAGTCCTTGGGCATCGCTTTTGAAGGTGTGACCTACCCCGAGCGCTTCCTGGTTGCATCGACCACGCACGACTTCTTGGATGACTTCGACGACCTTGCCTACGTTAGCTATGTCTATGACCCCGACGACTGGGGCGTGCTCTTGCGCACTCCGCAGCACTGGCGTGTTCTTTTTCCGATCGACGAAGATGAATCGGATGAAGCGGCGCAGCATCCTGACCGCATCGAGGAACGGTTGCAGGGCGTTATCGCTCTCGATGAGCCGTACCCGGTAGCCCACAGCACTATCTATAAGGTGCATCAGCGGCTCGCGGCGACATTCGGTCAGGGGCGAGTCTTGCTCGCGGGCGATGCTGCGCACATCAACAACCCGCTCGGCGGCATGGGCATGAACAGCGGAATCCACGACGCCCACGCCGCGGTTGAGGCGATTTCGTTCGCGCTTGCTGGCGGGGACCCGACGCAAGCGGTCGAGACCTACGCCCGCGTTCGCTACGACGCTGCCGCTGTCGATGTTCAAAAGAACACGCAGAAGAATTACGAAGAGATGCGTCAGCAAGACGACAAGGAGCGCTCGGAACGCAAGAACGAGATGGCTGACATTGCGGCTGATCCGGTGCGCGCCCGTGAGTACTTGCTCGGCACCTCGATGATCTCGTCCTTCGAGAAGTCGAGCCGCCGGATGCGCGACGGTCTCGCTCAGGCCAACGAAACATCCCCTCCTGTTCCCTCTCTCCAGCTCGACGCAAGGACAGCATCATGACCAGCATTACTTCGCCCCGCGCCCAGTTCGGGCTCATCCTCCCGTCAACCAACACGGTCGTCGAGGCCGAATTCAACTGGATGCGCGTTGACGGCGTCTCGTGGCACACGGGTCGCATCTACATCCCCGACCCAGAGCTCGACGACGACGCGTCGTTCGTTGCGTTCTTGGAGAGCCTGCGGACCGAGATTGGGGTTGCCGTGCGCAACGTCGTCACCGCCAAGGTCGACTCGCTCGTAATGGGCATGAGTGCCGAAACATTCTGGGGCGGCAAGGATGGCGCGGCGGAGTTCGCGCGCTGGATGGGCGAGCTCTCTGACGGTCTCGACGTGACCACCGGCGCGATGGCCTGCACGATGGCGCTCGACGTTTATGGCGCCAAGAAGATCGGCGTCATCACGCCGTATCAGCCGGTTGGCGACGCTCAAGTGAGGGACTTCTTCGAGCAGATTGGTTACGAAGTTCACGATGTGCACGGGCTCAAGTGCGATTCTGCAACGTCGATCGGCGATGTGACTCCCGAGGAGATCAAGGCCGCGTTCCGGGCCGTTGATGCTCCGGATGTCGATGTGATTATCCAAGCGGGCACGAACCTCCCCGCCGCGAGGGTCGCTGCCGAGATGGAACAAGAACTCGGCAAACCTGTCATCGCGATCAACACCGCGACCGTGTGGGCGGCCTATCGCACCAACGGAATCATGGACAAACTCGACGGCTTCGGTTCGCTTTTCTCCGAACATTGATCACCCCTGCACTGCTACGGAAGGACACACTCATGGTCACCCACATCGGACTCCTCACCCTGAAGGAAGGCACCACCGACGAGAGCCGCGAGGCTATCGGGCAGGGACTGCTCGGGCTTCTTGGTCAGATCAACGGCCTCACGCGCGTGCAGATCGGCAACGATCTCGGCCTCAAAGAGGGAAATGGCAATGTCATCTTTCTGCTCACGTTCGAATCAGAAGAAGCGTGGCGAGCGTATGGCGCGCATCCCGCCCACAAAGCGGTGATCGCTGAGGCGATTGCGCCGGTGATCGCTTCGACCGCGTTCGTGCAGATTGATGGGTATCGCGAGGCCCAGTTGTGAGTGACGCGGCCGATTACGAGGATGCCGGACTTCAGGGGCGCTTGACCCCGGGCACTAGCCCGGCGCTCATCATCGTTGACCCGTGTGAGGCCTACACGAATCCGGAATGTCCGCTGTATGCCGGCGTCGAAGATGTCGCGGTGCAGATGCGCGAGTTGCGTGCTGCGGCGACGGCGGCAGGAGTGCCGGTCATCATCACTCGCGTGCTGCATGAGCCGAATGGGCGCGATGGGGGTGTCTTCGTTCAGAAGGTTCCCGCCCTCAAGTGGTTTGAACCCGGCAGTCCGTTCAGTGGCTACATTGAGGGGCTCGCCCCGGGCCAGGGCGATATTGAAATCGTGAAGCAGTACCCGAGTGCCTTCGCGGGCACGTCGTTGGCGGCAACGCTCGCGGCGCTGCGCATTGACACTCTCGTGATCACCGGACTCACAACGAGTGGGTGCATCCGTGCCACCGCTACGGACTGCATGCAGTCGGGGTTCATCCCGATCGTCGTGGATGGTGCGGTCGGCGATCGCCTGCCGGGCCCGCACGAGGCAAACCTCTTCGATATTCAGGCGAAGATCGGCGAAGTTGTTTCTGTCGATGCCGCGCGTGCGATTCTGGGCGGCGCCGCGCGATGAGCACGATCGTGATTGCTGGCGGCGCAGGTGAAGTGGGCCGTGCGCTCGCGCAGTCCTATGCTGCCGACGGTTTTCACGTGCACGTTGTCGACAAATCGGCGGCGGCCACCGAGATTGCCACAGCTGTGGGTGGCACCGCGCATATTGTGGATGCCGCCGACCCTGCGATCGCGGAGACACTCTCCGAGATTCCGGCGGTCGATGTGCTCATCAACGCGATTGGCGTCTGGCCAACGATGTCGCTCGACGAGCTAACTCCCCAAGCGTGGAAAACCTCCATGGGGATCAACCTCGACTCCGGCTACTTCGCGGTGTGGGGGTGCCGCGAGGCGCTGCGCGCAAGCAAGGGGTCGATCGTGAACATCACCTCTGCGATTGCGCTGAAGGGGCATCCACGCATGATTCAGTACGCGGCGGCGAAAGCCGGCGTGATCGGGATGACCCGTTCGCTGGCCCTAGCCTTGGGTCCAGACGGTGTGCGCGTGAACGCGGTTGCCCCCGGACTTATTGCCACCGAACGCAACGAGAGTCTCTGGACCGAGAGCGAGCGCGCGAAGTTTCGCGACGCCCGAGCGCTTCCGATCGATCTGACAGTTGAGGATGCGGTCGCTGCCGTGCGCTTCTTGGCATCGCCAGCGGCGCGAGCTATCACCGGCCAGACGCTCGTCGTCGACGGCGGCTCAGTGTTGCACTGATGAGAGTGTCAGTGGCGATCTTCGAGCAGTCGCGAGATTTCGGCTGCACCCTCGACAACGAGGTCTCGAATGGCGCGACGCTTCTTCTCGTCGTTGCGGTAGATCGGCGCAGCACAACCGAGGGCTCCGATGGTTTCGCCTCGAACACGGATGGCGGCAGAGATGCCCCAGATTCCCTCGTCGACCTCTTCGAAGCTTTCGGTCCAGCCAGTCTGGCGGACGGTATCAAGGGCTTCTTCGGTGAGGTGACCGTTGCTGCGCACGGAAGGATCGAGCTGCCCGATGTAGGCCTCGCGCTCGTCTTTGGGCATGCCTGCCAGAAGTACGCGGGCGAGGGAGCCGGTGTGCAGCGTCATTGCTTGACCTGGTTCAAATTGCAGCCGAACCGGCTTGCGGGATTCAACGCGGTCGACAGTAAAGACCCGCCAGCCGCCGCGGCGGGCAACGAGCACGGTCTCATCGATTTCATCACGCAGACGGTTGAGCACCGGGCCGGCGGCCTCGGCCAGGGGAAGGCCAGCCGCAGTCGCTGCTCCGGCGAGGGAGGCGGCGCGGTCGGTCACGCGATACGCGTTTCCCGGTGCGGCATCGACGAGGCCCACTTCGCGAAGCAGCGCGATGTAGCGGTAGACCATGGAGCTGCTCATGCTCAATTGGGTCGAAAGCTCAGCGACAGTCCACAGCGGTTTGTTGGGGTTGAAACTCAGCAGCACCGACAGCAAGCGGCGGCCACTTTCGGCTCCCGTGACGCGCGCGCTGGTGGTGGAATTCGTGTTCGTCGGCATCCCTCGATATTACCATTATGCAAAACAATAATTCGCACTATATGAGAAGCGAGGATTAATGTTGTACTCCGACGTGACACCCAAATCAAAGCGCCGCCGTCTTCGAAAGAGCCTCGACGCTGGTGGGCTCAGCATCATGCCCGGAGCTTTCAACGCCCTGAGCGCTCAACTCATCCAACAGGCTGGTGCCGACGGTGTCTATATCTCTGGCCACATGATTGCTGCGGATCTCGGCTTGCCCGACATCGGTCTCACCACCGCCACCGAGGTTGCGCAGCGGGCGCATCAGATCGCCCGCATGGTCGGCATTCCCTCGATCGTGGATGCCGACACCGGCTTCGGCGAACC
This sequence comes from Salinibacterium sp. NK8237, assembly GCF_015864955.1. NCBI lineage: Bacteria > Bacillati > Actinomycetota > Actinomycetes > Micrococcales > Microbacteriaceae > Salinibacterium > Salinibacterium sp. NK8237. Next base: position 2,027,492 of record NZ_JADYWE010000001.1, read on the forward strand.
AGCGAATGCGGCCCGCACGATTCAATCACTCGAGGATGCCGGAGTTGCCGGGTGCCACATCGAGGACCAGATCAACCCCAAACGGTGCGGCCACTCGGCCGGGATCGAGGTTGTAGACGAGGAGGCCAGCATCCGCCGCATCCGTGCCGCCGTCGCCGGCCGTCGTCGTAAGGACTTCGTGATCATTGCGCGCACCGATGCCCGTGCCGCGATCGGGTTGGATGCCGCTATCGAGCGCGCCAACGCCTTTGTCGCTGCTGGCGCCGACGTCGTGTTCCCCGAGGCGCTTCGAGGGCCAGACGAGTACGCGCGCTTTCGGCAGGCGATCGACGTGCCCCTCATGCTCAATCTCAATGAGTTCGGCGGACGGCCGCCCCTCACACAGACCGAAGCGCGCGACCTTGGTTACCAGCTCGCCGTGTACCCGATGACGCTCATGCGTCTAGCAATGGGTGCGACTGCCCGGGGGCTGCGCCACATTCTTGACGAAGGCTCTCAAACCGGCGTGATGGATGACATGCAGACGAAAGACGAACTGTACGACACGCTCGACTACGAGGGTTACGCTCGTTTCGATCAGAGCATTCTCGGCGCGTAGCCGCGAGCGGAAGCGGCCGCGGGCGACGGCTAACTACCGCGAGCGCGGCAAGTAGCGCTTGGGCGAGAACGCTGTCGTCACGAGACGCCGCAAGCTCTCCAGCGAGCCCTCGACAAAGCCTTGAGCCCGCGCCTGAACGAGCACGTTGCCAATCGCCGTGGCTTCCACGGGGCCGGCGAGCACCGGCATTCCACTGCGGTCCGCGATCAGCTGGCAGAGCAACTCGTTCTGCGAGCCACCGCCGACGATATGGATGACCGACACCGACTTTCCGGAGAGGTCTGAGGCCGTGTGAACGGCATCCACGAAAGCAACGCTGAGGCTTTCGATGATGCTGCGCACAAACTCGACGCGCGACTGGGGCGGAGCAACATCGTGTTCGGTGCACCAGGCGGCGATGCGTTCGGGCATGCCGTCGGGCGCGAGAAAACTTGGGTCGTTCGCGTCGAAGATCGGCGCTGCCGTGGTGAGAGCGGATGCCGCAGCCAGCAGGTCGAGAAGGTCGACGCCGGCGTCATCCTTCTGCCAGTCGCGCACGCACTCGCTCAGCAACCACAGGCCCATGACGTTGTGCAGGTAGCGCACCCGCCCGTCGACGCCGCCCTCGTTGGTGAAGTTGGCGGCACGGCTGGCCTCGGTGAGCACGGGGGAGTTCAGCTCGACGCCGACGAGCCCCCACGTGCCGCAGGAGATATACGCGAAGTCGTCGTTCGTTGCCGGAACCGCGACGACAGCGGATGCCGTGTCGTGCGATCCAACAGCGACCACGTCGGCACGAATGCCGAGCTCGTCGCGCACCGGCCCGAGGTGGGTGCCAGGGGTAACCAGCTCGGGGAAGAGGCTGCGGGAGAATCCGAGTTTCTCGATGAGCGCGTCATCCCACTGGCCGGTCGCAATGTTGAGCAGTCCCGTGGTCGATGCATTGGTCTGTTCGGCAACCTGACGCCCGGTCAACCAGTAGTTGATGAGGTCGGGCACGAGCAGGAAGCCGTCCGCGTCGGCAAGGTTCTGCTCAGTCGCGAATTGGTAGAGCGTATTAAAGGGAAGAAACTGGAGCCCGTTCGACGCATACAGCTCAGCGTGATCGGCAATCGCGTGCACCCGCTCCACGCCGGCCGCGGTGCGGTCGTCGCGGTAATGGAACGGGGGCGCAACCATCTGCCCGCCCGCCATCAAAGCGTAGTCGACCGCCCACGAGTCAACGCCGATGCTCGACAACTGCGGCTCTTCACGAACCGCAGCCGCCAAACCGGCGAGAACGCTCGAGTAGAGCGCATCAATGTCCCAGTGCAAGCCATCGGCGCGGCGAACTGGCCCGTTGGGAAAACGTGCCACGGGACGAACCGTGAGCTCGTTGTGACCCACGTGGCCGAGCATGACTCGGCCACTGGTCGCCCCCAGATCGACCGCGGCGACAACTTTCGCGTTCATCGGAGGAAGGCCGCCGCAACGCCGGCATCAACGGGAATGTGAAGACCGGTGGTGTGGCTGAGGTCGGGGCCCGTGAGTACCGACACCGCGTTCGCCACGTTCTCGGGCAGAACCTCACGCTTGAGGATCGTGCGCTGGGCGTAGAACTTGCCCAAGTCTTCTTCTTCAACGCCGTAGGTCTTGGCGCGGTTGGCGCCCCAGCCTGCCGCAAAGATTCCCGAACCGCGCACAACGCCATCGGGGTTGATGCCGTTGACCTTCACGCCGTGCTCGCCCAGCTCGACCGCGAGCAGTCGCACCTGGTGAGCCTGGTCAGCCTTCGTGGCCGAGTAGGCAATATTGTTGGGGCCAGCGAAGACCGAGTTCTTCGACGAGATGTAAATGACGTCGCCGCCCATGGCCTGCTCGATGAGCACCGGCGCGGTGGCCTTCGACACCAAGAACGAACCCTTGGCCATGATGTCGTGCTGGAAGTCCCAATCCTGCTCGGTGGTCTCCAGCAGGGGCTTCGAGAGCGAAACGCCCGCATTGTTTACAACGATGTCGATGCCACCGAAGGCGAGTACGGCATCCTGCACCATGCGCTCGATTGCAGCAGCGTCAGTCACGTTGACCTTGAGCCCGATCGCGACATCCGTGTTGCCAATTTCAGCGGCAGCGGCCTGAGCCTTCTCGAGGTCGAGGTCAGCAATAACGACGCAGGCGCCGTCCGCTGCCAGACGAGTAGCGATGGCCTTGCCGATGCCGGATGCTGCGCCAGTCACGAGAGCGACGCGCGTCGCGTGCGACTTGGGCTTCGGCATCCGCTGCAGTTTGGCTTCTTCGAGTGCCCAGTATTCGATGTTGAACTTCTCGGCATCGCTGATGGGAGCGTAGGTGGAAAGGGCTTCGGCGCCGCGCATCACGTTGATGGCGTTGACGTAGAACTCGCCTGCGACGCGGGCGGTCTGCTTGTTGGCGCCGTAGCTGAACATTCCGACACCGGGAACGAGAACGATGAGCGGGTCAGCGCCGCGGATCTCGGGGGAGTCGTCGGTGGCGTGCTTGTCGTAGTACGTGGTGTAGTCCTTGCGGTACTCCTCGTGGAGTTCCTTCAGGCGCTCGATGCTCTTCTCGATCGAGGCGTTCGCAGGCAGGTCGAGCAGCAGCGGCTTTACCTTGGTGCGCAAGAAGTGGTCGGGGCAGCTCGTGCCGAGAGCCGCAAGCTTCGGGGCGTTAGCGGAAGCCAGGAAGTCGAGAACGACGTCGGCGTCGGTGAAGTGACCGACCATGGGGCGATCGTGGCTAGCGATGCCGCGGATGGTGGCGGCGAGGGCAGCGGCCTTGGTGCGACGTTCCTCTTCGGGCAACGCGGCGTTCTTGGCGACGGTGCGACCGAACGGGGCCTTCTTGCCCTTGGCGGCGATGTACTCTTCGGCAGTCTTAATGATCCAGAGGCTGTTCGCTTCGGCCTCATCGCTCGTGTCGCCCCACGCGGTGATGCCGTGGCCGCCGAGGATGCAGCCGATGGCCTTCGGGTTCTTGGCCTTGATCTCGGCAATGTCGAGTCCGAGCTGGAAGCCAGGGCGACGCCAGTCAACCCAGACAACCTTGTCGCCAAAAGCCTTCTTGGTGAGCTTCTTGCCGTCCTTGGCGGTCGCAATGGCGATACCGGAGTCGGGGTGCAAGTGGTCGACGTGCGCGGCATCGACGAGGCCGTGCATGGCGGTGTCGATGGATGGCGCGGCGCCACCCTTGCCGTGAAGCGTGTAGTCGAACGCGGCAACCATTTCGTCTTCGCGGTCGATGCCCGGGTAGACGTTCGTCATCGAACGCAGGCGGTCGAGGCGCAGCACGGCGAGGCCGGCTTCCTTTAGGGTGCCGAGGTCTCCGCCGGAGCCCTTCACCCACATCAGCTCGATGGGCTCGCCGGTAACGGGATCCGTTTCGGTGCCCTTTGCCGACGTGTTGCCGCCGGCGTAGTTGGTGACGCGCGGATCGGAACCGAGGCGGTTCGAGCGTGCGATGAGTTCAGCTGCAGTGGGGTTTGTCATGAGAGGTCCTTGTCGTCAGAGGCGAGATTGAGCGGGGAGAGGATGAATTCGTGTCTAAACCGCGAGGCTTAGGCACCCCATCCAGCCTGAACGCCACCGACGCGGTCTTCCGCGATCTTCTGCTGGTAACCAGAGGCCGCATAGGCGGCCATCGGGTCGGCAGGAAGGCCGCGCGACTCGCGCCAAGCGGCGAGGTCAGCACGTACGTCGGTGTAGAAGGCATCCATCATGATGGCGTTAGCGCCGAGAACGTCGCCCGCCTCTTGAGCTGCGGTGAGAGCATCCGAGTCGACGAGCAGTGCACGCGCCGTCATCTCTTGCACGTTGAGTACCGAGCGCATCTGACCGGGAATCTTGTCTTCGACGTTGTGGCACTGGTCGAGCATGAAAGCCACTCCGCTGTCGACGCCATAGCCGCCACCGCGCACAACTTCGTAGAGGATGCGGAACAGCTGGAACGGGTCCGCTGCGCCCACAATGAGGTCGTCATCGGCGTAGAAGCGCGAGTTGAAGTCGAACGAACCCAGCTTGCCGAGGCGCAGTAGCTGCATCACGATGAACTCAATGTTGGTGCCGGGAGCGTGGTGGCCGGTGTCGAGGCACACAAGGGCGCGCTCGCCGAGGGCCGCTACTTGGGCGTAGCTGGTTCCCCAGTCCGGAACATCCATGTGGTAAAAAGCGGGTTCGAAGAACTTGTACTCGAGCACCATGCGCTGTTCTTGCCCGAGGCGGGCGTAGATCTTCTCTAGCGAGTCTGCAAGACGATCCTGGCGACCGCGGATGTCGGCCTGGCCGGGGTAGTTGGAGCCGTCAGCGAGCCAAATCTTGAGGTCGCGAGACCCTGCCTGGTCCATGACGTCGATGCACTCGAAGTGGTGATCGATGGCCTTCTGGCGAATCGTGGGGTCGACGTTGGTAAGCGAGCCGAACTTGTAGTCGTCCTCTTGGAACGTGTTCGAGTTCACCGTTCCGAGGTCAACGCCGTGGTCTTGCGCGAAGGAGCGCAGGGCGCTGTAGTCGTCGACCTTGTCCCAGGGGATGTGGAGGGCGACGGTCGGAGACAGTGCCGTGTACTTGTTGACCTGGGCGGCATCCGCGATCTTCTCTTCCGGAGTGCGGGGAGTGCCGGGGGTTCCGAAGACTTTGAATCGAGTGCCGGAGTTTCCGAAGGCCCATGAGGGGAGTTCGATGGCCTGCTCTTCGAGGCGGGCTGCGATTGAGCTGAAGCTGGTCACTGCTGGTCCTTTGTTCTTGCGAAGCGATGACGGGCACACTCAGGCAGTGAGTGGCTGTGTCTCACTCATCAACTCTTCATTGAATCGTTTTAACTGTTCGGATCGAGAATAAGGTCTTCTGTGGGTTTTCGTCAAGGTGGCGAGATTCCGTGCCACTATTGAACGATTCAAAAAACGAGTCAGCGATGCGGCTGAGGAAGCGGGATTGCATGAGCGGGGTCAGTGTCAAGGATGTCGCCCGGCACGCGGGAGTGTCTGTCGGCACCGTCTCCAATGTGATGAATCACCCCGCGAAAGTTGCACCGGCCACGGTCACGAAAGTTCAGCAGGCGATTGAAGAGCTCGGCTTCGTTCGCAACGACGCCGCCCGCCAGCTGCGGGACGGCCACAGCAAAACCATCGGCCTCGTCGTTCTCGACGTGCGCAACCCGTTCTTCACGGATGTCGCCCGCGGCGCAGAAACCCGGGCCAGCCAAGAAGGCCTTTCGGTCATCCTCGGCAACAGTGACGAAGACCCGGCACGCGAACAGGCCTATCTCGAACTCTTTGAACAGCAGCGCTCTCATGGTGTGCTGATCTCGCCGATTGGTGACATCAGCGTGCGCCTCAGGGCGTTGCGGGCGCGCGGCATCCCCGCGGTGCTCGTCGACCGGGCAAGTCCCGATCGAACCTTTAGTTCAGTCACAGTGGATGACGTAGCCGGTGGGCGCCTGGCGGTCGAGCACTTGATCGCCGAGGGGCGCACGCGCATTGTGTTTGTCGGCGGGCCGCTCTCGATTCGCCAAGTCGCAGACAGACTCGAAGGGGCGCAACTCGCAGCGCAGGCACAGGCGGGGGTTTCGCTAGAGGTTGTCACCCTCGACTCGCTCAGCGTCATCGCCGGGCGCAAGGCCGGCACAGCCATTGCGGCACGTTCTGAACTGCCCGATGCCATCTTTGCGGCGAACGACTTGGTCGCCATGGGAGTGCTGCAGGCGCTCATGCTTCAGGGCTCAAACGTTCGAGTTCCCGAGGACATCGCGCTCATTGGCTATGACGACATCGATTTCGCCTCGGCAGCGGTCGTCCCGTTGTCGTCGATCCGTCAGCCGGCTGGTTTGATCGGGCATACTGCGCTTGAGATCCTGCTTGAAGAGGTCGCTGACCCTGAGGCCGCGCCCCGCCACGTCGAGTTTCAACCGGAACTCGTCGTGCGTCGCTCTACTTCGGCCAGCGCCGTCGATGCGGTCTAGCGAGCGGCAGCGAGCTGGTCTTCGAGGTTGAAGACCTCGGGGAGCGTCATCGCTGCCTGATCTGGTCGACCGTCGAGGGAAACAAAGAATTCGGCCATCTCGGCCTCCCACTCGGCGGCGACCTCGCTGCGATCGAGGTACTGCTGCGATGCTTCCACTGAGTCGGTTTCGTAGTAGCCGATGAGCATTCCGTCTGGCCGAACGAAGAGCGAGTAGTTGCGGCGTCCGGATGCGGCGATGACCTCGAGCATTCGCGGCCAGACCGCAGTGTGGCGCTCGAGATACTCGTCGAGGCGTTCTGGCCGGACCTGCAATTGGAAGCACACGCGAGTCATTTCGCTCCTGAGTTAAGTGGTTGGGGTCGGGTGGTGCGGTCGGAATGGCAGCAGTTTGCACGTTTCTGGTCACAGAGTATGCCCAATTCGAGGGCTGGACTTGACGGGGACCATAATCGCCACCTATCGTTTCTGAACAGCAGTGAATCGTTTCACTTAAGCTCATCAATTACAACGAGGTAGACAACGATGTCGATAAACACGACACCAGGCGCACCGACGCTTGAGCTCTCACACATCGCCAAGACTTTTGGTTCTGTGGTCGCGCTGACCGACGGCACCCTCGCGCTGCACCCCGGTTCGATTCACGCTCTCGTTGGCGAGAACGGCGCGGGCAAGTCCACTCTCGTGAAAATCATCGCTGGTCTCTACCAGCGCGATGGTGGCGACTTCACCCTCGAAGGTGCGACCGTCGACTTCAGCTCAACCGCGCAGTCCAAGAGCGCCGGTATCGCCGTTATCTACCAAGAGCCAACGCTCTTTCCTGATCTCTCGGTCACCGAAAACATCTTCATGGGCCGCCAGCCCGTCAAATCACTCGGGCGCATCGATCGCAAGAAGATGCACACCGAGGCCCTTGGCCTCTTCGAACGACTTGGCGTGCGCATCGATCCCGATCGCCCGACTCAGGGCCTTTCCATCGCCGACCAGCAAATCATCGAGATCGCTAAGGCTATTTCGCTCGATGCCAAGGTGCTCGTGATGGATGAACCAACCGCGGCCCTCAGCGGCGTCGAGGTTGAACGGCTCTTCGCCGTTGCCCGCAGCCTGCGCGACGAAGGCCGCGCGCTGCTCTTCATCTCGCATCGCTTCGAGGAAGTTTTCGACCTGTGCGACACGGTTACGGTCATGCGCGACGGTGCCTACATCTCTACAAGCCCCATCTCAGACACCACGGTTGATGAAATTGTTCATCAAATGGTCGGCCGAGACGTGGAGTCGCTGTTTCCAAAAATCGATGCGCCCATTGGCGACGAAGTCCTTGTAGTGGAAGGTCTCACCGAACCTGGCGAATTCCACGACATCAGCTTCTCGGTTCGCTCCGGCGAGATCGTCGCGCTGGCTGGGCTCGTCGGCGCTGGCCGCAGTGAGATCGCGCGAGCCATCTTCGGGGTTGACCCGTATAAGACGGGTACCGTCACGATCAACGGTGTGCGGATTCCGAAACGCAATCCGGCAGCGGCCATGAACCTCGGGCTCGCTTTGGTGCCGGAGGACCGTCGTCGCCAAGGGCTCGTTCTCGAATCATCCGTTGCGAAGAATGCAACGCTCGCTATTCGTTCGGCCCTCGCCAAGTTCGGGTTCATCACGAGCGCTGTCGAAAACGCGAGTGCCCGCACGTGGGCCCAAAAACTTGAAGTGAAGACCTCGGCGCTCGACACCGAAGTCGGAACCCTCAGTGGGGGAAACCAGCAGAAGGTGGTGCTCGCCAAGTGGCTTGCCACCAACCCGAGCTTGCTCATTGTCGATGAACCGACTCGTGGAATTGACGTCGGTACGAAAGCCGAAGTGCACCGCTTGCTTTCAGAGCTTGCGGTTGAAGGCCTCGCGATCATCATGATCTCCAGCGAATTGCCCGAAGTGTTGGGCATGGCCGACCGAGTTCTTGTCGTGCACGAAGGCCGCATCACAGCAGAAATTGATCGAGCGGATGCCACGGCCGAGTCCGTCATGTTCGCCGCAACCCACGCGGAGGTGGCCTCATGAGAGTCCTCAGCAAACTGATCAAAGCGCGCGAGACTGGAATCATGATCGCGCTCGTGCTCGTCGTTGTTGTCGCGACCGCGCGGAACCCTACGTTCCTCTTTAGTCCCGACGGCTTCCGCGACCTACTCCTGACGCCGTCGATCCTGCTGCTGCTCGCAGTCGGTCAGGCGATTGTCATCATCACGCGCAGCGTCGACCTGTCGGTTGGTTCAGTGTTGGGGCTCACCGCGTACCTGACCGGTCGCCTTTTTATCGACCTTCCCGGCATCCCGATCATTGCCGTCTTTCTGATCGGAATCGTATTCGGCGGGCTCCTCGGGCTGATCAATGGTGCGCTCGTTGCTTTCGCCAAGGTTCCGGCGCTCGTCATTACTCTGGGAACGCTATATGCCTACCGCGGCATCAACGTGTTGTGGACCGGCAGCGACCGCATCAACGGCTCTGACCTTCCCACGGCATTCTTGAGCCTCGGCACGAGTTCGCTGTTCGGAATTCCCTGGCTCACCATCATTGCTCTCGTCGTGCTGGTGGCAGCCGGATGGTTCCTGCGCACGCAGCGCGCCGGCCGCGAGCTGTACGCCATCGGCTCCGATCCTGAAGCCGCGAACCTCTATGGGCTCAAGGTCACGCAGCGCGTTCTCGTTGCCTTCATTTTCTCGGGAGCTCTTGCCGGTCTCGCCGGTGTTCTCTACGCCGCCCGCTACGGAACAGTGAGTTCCCAAGCCGGCGTGAACCTCGAACTGCAGGCTGTCGGCGCTGCCGTTATCGGTGGTGTCGCCATCTTCGGTGGTAGCGGAACGGTCTGGGGCGCCGCAATTGGTGCGTTCCTCTTGCTCACCATCAACCGGGCGCTGCCGATCCTGGGGGTTCAGGACTTCTGGCAGCGGGCCGTGGTTGGCGTGCTCATCATCGGAGCGATCGTGCTTGACCGCGTCCTCGCGCTTCGACAATCTCGCAAACTACTGGAAATGAGGGACGAGTCATGACCGGCACGATAGCGGCACGCACGTACCGCGACTACTCTCAGCCCCTCTGGCGCCGCCTCCTCATTTCGCGTGAGGCCGCCGTCATCGCCGCCCTTGCGGCCGTGATCATTGTGTCGATGATTTCGGTGCGTGCCTTCGCGCAGCCGATCACCATCACCTACCTGTTCCTCGACATTGCGCCCATCCTGTTGATCGCCCTCCCGATGACGCTCGTCATCATCACGGGTGAGATCGACCTCTCGGTTGCCAGCATCGTGGGGCTCTCGAGTGTCACCGTCGGCGTACTGCACCAGAACGGGATGCCGATTCCGGCTGCTGCGCTTGTGGCACTGCTCGTGGGACTCATCGCCGGTGCTATCAACGGCGCGCTCATCACCATGGTCGGTTTGCCCTCACTCGCCGTCACGATCGGCACGCTCGCGCTCTATCGCGGACTGGCTGTTGGGCTCCTGGGCACGACCGCGGTAACCGAATTCAACAAGTTCTGGACTGATCTCGCGAAGTCGAAGATCGGTGACACCGCCATCCCGAGTGTGGTGATCTTGATTGTGGTGCTGGCGCTCGTGTTCGGCATCCTGCTTCACTTCACGACTTTCGGCCGCGGAGTCTTCGCGATCGGGCTCAGCCCAGAAGCCGCTCGCTTCTCGGGCGTGAACGTCGAACGCACCAAGTTCATCCTCTTCATGCTGAGCGGTGTCGTGTCAGCGCTCGCTGGCATCTACTACACCCTGCGATTTGGCAGCGCTCGTGGCGACAACGCGACGGGCCTTGAGCTCTCGGTTATCGCCGCCGTGCTTCTCGGCGGGGTTTCGATCTTCGGTGGCCGTGGTGCTCTTCCCGGTGTACTCGCCGGTGTGCTGCTCATCGGAACCCTCGCGAGTGCACTCCGGCTCGCCAACGTCACCTCTGACGTCATCAACGTCATCACAGGAACGCTGCTTATCGCGTCTGTGGTGGGAACAAGCTTCTTGGCCTGGGTGCGCAGCAAGCGCGCTCGTCCCGGAGGAACCAAGGGAACTTCACCGACCGCGACCGGCTGAATTTCTTGCACCAGTGTCGGTGTCACAGTCATCGACTCACATCCCCAAAAGGAGAACGACGATGTTTAACTCTTCAAAGCGCGCCGGAGCATTCGCTGCACTCGCAGTGAGCTTCGCGCTCGTGGCTACCGGTTGTGCTGCAACCGGTGGCGACAGCGACGGCGATGGCGACCTGTCCATCACCTTCCTGCCCAAGAACCTCGGAAACGCTTACTTCGATACGTCGGATGCCGGTGGCGAAGAAGCCATCGCCGAGTTCGGCGGAACCTACGCCGAAGTTGGCCCCGCCACGGGAAGCCCCGACGGACAGGTCAGCTACATCAACACGCTTACCCAGCAGGGTGTTGGAGCGATTGCTCTCTCGGCAAACGACCCCTCGGCTCTGTGCGACGCCATCGGCGAGGCACGGGATGCTGGCGTGAAGGTCGTCACGTTCGATGCTGACACCAGCGCTGACTGCCGCGACCTCTTCATCAACCAGGCCGACTCCGAAGGAATCGCTAAGGTTCAGGTTGACCTGATCGCTGAGCAGATCGGTGACGCGGGACAGATCGCTATCCTTTCGGCTACCGCCAACGCCACGAACCAGAACGCGTGGATCGAACTCATGAAGACTGAGCTCGCCGCCAACCACCCCGACATCGAACTCGTTGAGGTCGTTTACGGTGACGACGACGACCAGACGTCCTTCGACAAGACTGCAGCACTGCTGCAGACCTACCCGGAGCTCAAGGGCATCGTTTCGCCCACGACAGTCGGAATCTCCGCTGCAGCACGCTACCTGCAGGACTCCTCGTTCAAGGGTGAAGTTCAGCTGACCGGTCTCGGAACCCCGAACCAGATGCGTGACTTCGTCAACGACGGTACCGTCACGGCATTCGCTCTCTGGAATCCAGGTGACCTCGGTTACCTCGCTGCTTACGGTGCCAAGGCACTGATCGAGGGCGACATCACCGGTGCAGAAGGCGACGAGTTCGACGCTGGCAAGCTCGGAAGCTACACGGTTGGTGCTGATGGCGTCGTGCTCTTGGGCGACCCGTACACCTTCAACATCGACAACATCGCGGACTTCGACTTCTAAGTCCTCCGCAACGAACGAATGGCCCACCGGTTGAGAAACCGGTGGGCCATTCGTATCTCTGAGGGCTAGTTTCTGAGCGCCTAGCGCCCGTCAATCACCACGTTAGCGAGGGGTTCGCCGGCGACGAGACGACGCGTTTGGTCTCGCATCACGGCATCCACTCGGGCGTGCATGGCTGAGGTTGCTCCGCCGATGTGCGGGGTGATCGTCACGCCGGGCGTCGACCAGAGCGGGTGGTCGCTTGGCAGCGGTTCGGGGTCGGTCACGTCGAGTGCTGCCCGAACGTGGCCAGCGGATGCCGCAGCCACGAGCGCGTCGGTGTCGACGATCTTGCCGCGAGACACATTCACGAGCAGCGCGCCGGGCTTCATCGACTCCAGGAAGGCCGCGTCGACGAGTTTGGTCGTCTCGTCGCTGAGCGGCACGGCGATGACCGCGATGTCGGCTCGTCCAAGCAACGCGGGCAGGGCATCCATTGATTGGATGGCGCCGCGGGCGTCAGAGCGGTTGGTGCGAGCAACCCGCACCACGTTGGCGTCGAACGGTGCAAGCTTGTCGGCAATCTGGTTGCCGACGCCACCGGCTCCCACAATAACGACCGTCTTGCCGGCAACACCGGGCTGTTCGTGCTGGTCCCACGTGCCGGTCTGTTGGTTGGCGAAGTGTTGCGGAAAGCCGCGCTGCTCAGAGATGATCATGCCGACTGCGAGCTCGGCTGTGGAGGCTTCGTGCACACCGATGGCGTTGCAGTAGGTGATTCCGGCAGGCAGTCGGTCTTCGACGCCGTCGTAGCCGAGCGATTGCGACTGGAGGGCTGCGACATCCATGCCGGCAAAAGCTTTAAGCCCACCACTCGCGCCAAGGTACCCCAACAGTGCAAGGTGGATGTGAACCGGGGGAGCGCCATCGGCTGGGCCCCACACGATCACATTTGCTCCGGTGAGTTGCTGGGCAAGCCGGTCATGGATCTGCTGGGTGGGAAGAGCGATGGTGATCATGGCGCAGGTCTCCTGAGGGGGATAGCGGGCGGCGGTCATTCCAGCATGCCTTATAGATGGGTATTCAGCTTGTAACGCCCGGCCACTATGCTGGCGGCCACATCATCGGTTGAGGCGGGGAGGGGCATCATGGTGCGATGGCCCGTTCTTCCGCGCGAAAATGAGCGGGATGCTGTGCTCGCGGCCTTGCGTGGCCCTCGACCGCGTTCGGTCATGTTGCGCGGCCCGAGCGGCGTCGGCAAGACAACATTGGGCGCCCACATCTCGCACGCTCTGCGCGCCGACGGACGCACTGTGGTGCCGGTCATCGGTCTTGCTGAGCTCGTGGATGTTCCCCTCGGTGCGCTCGCGCCGGTTCTGGCCAGTGCGGGCAGAAACGATCTCGAAAGCGTGAGTGATCGGGTTCAGGCTCTCGTCGGGGTAGTCGGTGAGAACCCCCAGAAGTTCGTACTCGTGATCGACGACGCCCCACTTTTGGATGCCGTCTCCGCGAGCGTGCTCTATCAACTCGTGCGCGTCTTTGGCGTCACGACGCTGCTCACCGCCCGCGACTCCGACGATGTCTCTGGCCCGCTCGCCCGTCTACTGCACGAAAACCTCATCGACATTGTCGAGCTCGAAGGGTTGAGCCTCGAACACAGTCAGTCGATCCTCCAACAGTATTTGGGCGGAACACTGCGCCCCGAAAGCCTTCGCGCCCTGTTCGAGGCGAGCCGCGGCAACCCACTGATGCTGCGCGAACTGATCTTCGCGGCGGGGCGGGCTGGCGGCATCCGTACGGGCGATTTCGGTGTTGAGGTGTCGGTCGCAACCTTGCCCAAGCATGTTCGCGCGACGATTGCCGAGCGTGTTCAGCAGTTGGCTCCGACAGAGCGTCGCTTGGCTCAACTGATTGCGATCGCGCAGCCGATCCCGCGGGCGGCGATGCTGGCCGACGAGGCCGATGCGCTTGCCTTTCTTGCGAGCGATGGCATCGCAGAAGACACCGGCGACGAGGCAACCCCGCTTGTGCGACTCGCGCACCCGCTGTTCGCGGAGGCGCTTACGATCGACCTGCCGCAGGCCGAACGCACGGCGCTCGTGAAAGACATCGCGGGCCGGTTGATTCCGATGGGTGATCAGCAGCTGCGCTTCACTGCGACAGTGCTGCTCACCTCCACCGACGCGACGATGAGCAATGACGATCTGGATTGGGCAGCCAGCTATGCCCATGCGGCCGGCGACCATGCTGTTGCCGCTTCGCTCGCGGAACGCGCTCAGCTCACTGAGCGACGTTTCGCGCCCGAGCTGGTGCTGGCGAGTGCGCTCTCGGCTCTAGCCCAGTCCGACCGGGCCTCCGCAGTGTTCGAGTCGGCGATTAGCTTGGCGAACGACAACGAACAACGCGCCATGGCCCTCGCCCGCTGGGGGCAGCACATGGTTTATCGCCTCTCCCGTCCCTCCGATGCGGTCGACCGGGTGACGTGCGAATTGTCACGAATGGATGCTCGCGGCCAATCCGTGTTGCGGCCAGAGCTCGCCAAGTGGCAGCTCATGACCGGAGACGCTCACGCTCTCGCCGAGGTCGCCGACCCGGTAACTCCCGAGGGCGGGCTCGGCGCCGTGAACGCGGGACTTACCGCGGCGATGATCGCGACGATGGCGGGCAATCCCACCGACGCGTTTGCCGCCATTCTGCAGACCCGGCCTCTCGCCAACGCGTTCCGCTTCGAAGCGCCGTTCGCGAGTTCGCTTCTTGATCTCTCCGAGTTCTTAGCGCTCGTTGCGTCCGCTGAAATCGTGCGGGCTCGTGATTTTGCTACTCAGCGCCGCCTCGACAGGTTCGCAGATTCCGCTGGGGTGTGGTCATACGCTCTCGCCACTGTGCGCCTGCACGAAGGGCGACTGAGCGATGCCCAATCGCTTGCCACTCTGGCCGTTGAGCAGTTGAAGTGGCGCGACTTCACGGGGCTGCTTGGCACCGCGATCGCCTTGCACGCGGCCATCGACGCCCAACTAGGAGAGCCAGAAACAGCCAGAGAGTTGCTCTCTGAAATCACGCCAGAACATGCCGGCGACGCCAAAGTGATTCTGCAGCGCGCCGAGTGCGAAGCGTGGCTGCTCGCGGCAGAAGGGAACACCGAGCATGCGGCCGACGTGATCGTTGCCGCTGCAGCCGAGGGCATCATCCTCGGCCACTTCTTGCTGAGTGCCCTCACTCTCACGGTGGCGATTCGTGTCGGGCATCCCGCTGTCGCGCTCGAACAACTGCAACTGCTGACGCACCTCTCGCCTTCGCCACTGGTGGCCAGCATCCGTGAATGGGCAGAGGTATTAGCCGAAGCGGATGTCGCCCGCCTCTGTGAACTCGCCCCCGCTCTTGCCTCCTCGGGAGTGGCCGCGCTCGCGGTCGATGGTCTTCTCGAGGGTGCGCGCATCGCGGCCAAGGCCGACCGGCGCGAGTTGGAGCGCAAAGCAACGTTGCTCGCCCGCCGCCTCGCTGCTGACATGGATCAGGTGCCGGGGGAGTCGCACGCCGCCGAGCTCACTGAACGAGAGTGGACGATCGCTCGGGCTGCTGCTGGCCGCAAACGCAGTCGCGAAATTGGCGAGCAGCTCGGCTTGTCTGTGCGCACCGTTGACAACCATTTGGCTCGCATCTATCGCAAGCTGGGGGTCAAGGGTCGGGTTGAGCTTGAAGAGGTTCTCGCCGAGCTGTAGCTGTAGCTGCGGCGAGAACGCGGCGGGTCGTTATCCCTCGTTTGCAGACACGATCATGTTCACGATTGTGCCGTCTTCTTCGGTCGTGCCCCACGAGTACTGAATGATCCAGTTGTCGTTCTGCAGACCGTAGAGAAAGCCCTCGTCGCCGAGAGAGATTTCGGACACCATTTCAAAGCCGCTGGAAACGAGCTCGTCGTAGCCGGCTTGCGCGCCCGCTTCATCCCCGACGCTAATGGTGGCGCTGTAGCCATCATCGATGCCGAGCGAGAAGAGAATGTCGCCGTCTGGCGCGGGCACTTCTGCTGGCCACGACTTCGGCAGCGAGCCGCCCGTGCCGTCGCCCGCAACATCCACGTCGACGCCGGTGGCACCCTCAATCGCGTTCTCAACAGTGTTCTCGACCAGGTTGTCGGTGAAGTCCTTGATGGGGTTACCGAAGCAGCCGGAGAGTGAGACCGTGAGGCCAGCTGCGATGGCGAGGGCAATGGTGCTTTTCAGCGCGCGCTGTGAAGTGATCATGCGCCAAGTAAACCGCTCGCCACGGCGCGAGCGCGTGAGTAATAACTACCTATCTCTGAGGCGCAAGCTCAGAAACCGGGAGGTAACGTTGAGCCATGCCACTTACAGGAGAGTACGAACCCAGCACGTCAGAGTGGGCCCGCAACCAGGCCGACGTTTTTGAGAACAGCAACGGCCACGAGGGCAACCTCATGCGCGGGATGCCGATCATCGTGCTGACAACGGTGGGTGCTAAATCTGGCAAGCTGCGCAAGACCGCGCTCATGCGAGTGGAACACGACGGCAACTATGCCGTTGTTGCCTCGCTGGGTGGGGCGCCGAAGCATCCGGTCTGGTACTACAACATCGTCGCTCAGCCGCACGTTGAGCTGCACGATGTGGGGGTCAAGGGCGACTTTATGGCCCGCGAGGTAACCGGTGACGAGAAGGCTCTCTGGTGGGAGCGTTCGGTCGCTGCCTACCCCGATTATGCGGACTACCAGGCCAAGACCGAGCGCGAGATTCCGGTCTTCGTGTTGGAGCCGATCAGCGCCTAAGTGCGCCGTCGGGACCGAGCGAACGGTCGGGTCACAGCGCCCGGCCGATCATAAGTCCGAGCGCTGCCACCATCACGGCGACAGCAAGCATGCCGAAGGAGTTCGCAATCGCGAGCCACACCCGGTTTTCTTGCAAGAGCCGCACAGTCTGAAAGCTTGTCGTGCTGAAGGCCGTAAAGCCGCCGACCATCCCGACTCCGGCATACAGGCCGAGTTCTACGGGCACAAAGTGACCGGCGGTCATCCCGGTGATCAGGCCGAACAGGAATGATCCGGTGATGTTGATAATCGACATCGCTACCGGATAGTTGGTGCGGATGCGGCGGTGCACGAACGCGTTCACAGCCAGTCGCAGAGCGGCGCCGAGCCCGCCCGCGACGGTGATGAAGAGCGCCCCGATGATCATCGGACCAACCGTTCGTGTTGGCGCACGATGCGGAACCAGCTCTTCGACGTAAAGACGCCAAGCCATACCGCTCCCGCTCCGGCGATGAGGGTCGCGCTGCCGTAGGCAACAGCGAGCAGCACGTGGTGGCGTTCCGAGACGATCACGATGTCGACCGCAAGCTGCGCGTAGCTCGTCAGGGCGCCCAAGAATCCGACGGCGGTGAGCAGGCGGATCACGCGCATCCGCCTAGATTCTTGACGTTCGGCCAGACTCTGCAGCAGCAGCCCGAGCAGAAAGGGCCCAACGACATTGACGATCACGGTGCCGAGAGACAGCGTCTCCCAGATCGGAGTAGTCTGCGCGATGATAAATCGCACCGCAGCACCAAGCCCACCACCGAGAGCGGCGAGTGCAAGATGACGGGGGCGGATGCGGATCATCTCCGGCATCCCCACAACGGTGCGAGTGATCTCGATGTCGCTGTTCATCGGCAGCCGGGCCCGCAGGCGCCGTCTCCAGCGCGGGAAATACCACGGCCGTCGGAGGGGTGCGCGAAGTTCGTCGGCGTCGGACTGCGTGCGGTCAGCCTGCGTCCGGTCGTCCGGGGCGTGGGGCACGGGGAAGTCTCCGGTCGTTGCTGTGGTTGTTGTTAAGAATAGCGAATGACAAGTCGTTACGTTTGGCCCCAAACAGGCGTATCGTGTCCCGGTGCACAACATCCTTCGCGGGACGGGTAATAAGCGAAAACTGGTTCATCCAGCGCAGCTCACCCTTCTCGGGTTTCTGATCGGCATCACAGCAGGCACGGCCCTGCTGGCGTTGCCCATTTCGCGTACCGGTCCCGGCGGCGCCACTCTCGTCGAGGCATTCTTCACCGCGGTCTCTGCGATGTGCGTAACCGGCCACGTGATTGTCGATACGTCTACCTATTGGACGGGCTTCGGCCAGGTCGTCATCATGGTGCTCATCCAGGTGGGCGGCTTTGGCGTGATGACGTTCGCCTCCATCATCGGCATCGCGGTGGTTCGCCGCCTCTCGCTGCGCTCTCGCATCACGGCCGCGGCAGAGACGAAGAATGTTGGTTTCGGTGACGTGCGGTCGCTGGTTCTCGGTGTGCTCAAGATCTCGCTCATCATCGAAGGCGCTGGTGCGCTCATCCTCTTCTTCTGGTTCCTGCTTCGCTACGGCTACAGCGTGGGGGAGGCGGCGTGGTTTGCTCTCTTCCACGCGGTGTCGTCGTTCAACAACGCTGGCTTCGCGCTGTACAGCAACAACATGATGTCTTTCGTCGATGATCCGGTGGTCTCGCTCACCCTGTGTGCCGAAATCATCCTCGGTGGTCTCGGATTCCCGGTGATTATTCAATTGCTGCGTTATGGCGGCAACCGCCTCAAGTGGAGCATGAACACGCGCATCGTCGTTGCCGCGACTCCGCTGCTGCTCGTTGCCGGTGCCGTCTACATCACGCTCATCGAGTGGAACAATCCCGCCACCCTCGGCCCGCTCGACTGGCACACCAAGATCCTCGCCGGGTTCTTCCAATCCGTGCAGACCCGCACCGCCGGCTTCAACAGCATCGATATCGGCGCCATGAGCGAAGCGACCCAGTTCGGGATGACCGCTCTTATGTTCATCGGAGGCGGCCCGGCCGGCACTGCCGGTGGTATCAAGGTCACGACTTTCGCGGTGCTGTTCTTCATCCTCCTCGCGGAGGTGCGCGGAGACGGCGTCGTGAACGTTTTCGGCAAGCGACTGTCGCGCGCGGTGCATCGCCAAGCTATCGCGGTGGTCTTGCTGTCGGGGGGAGTCGTGGCGACATCCACGGTGACCATCATGCTGCTCTCGGGGCTGCCGCTAGGGCCCGTGCTCTTCGAGACGGTCTCGGCCTTCGGCACGGTAGGGCTCTCCGAGGGCATCACGCCTGAGCTGCCGGTGGCGGCGCAACTGATTCTTGCGGTGCTGATGTTTGTTGGCCGCCTTGGCCCGATTGGTTTCGCTACCGCGCTCGCTCTACGTGAGCGCGCTGTCCTGTATGAACTTCCCAAAGAAAGGCCGATCATTGGCTAAATTGCGCATGTTCTCTGGTTCGGATGCTTCGAGTGTGGCTGCCGCAGATTCGGTGGCGGTCATCGGGTTGGGCCGTTTCGGTCGCGCCCTCGCGCTGGAGCTGATGGCCAACGGCACTGAGGTGCTCGGCATCGACATGGATGAGTCGATCGTGCAAGAACTCAACGGCCAGCTCACCCATGTTGTTGCGGCCGACTCCACCCGCGAAGAGGTGCTTCAACAGTTGGCGGTGCCCGAGTTTGACCGCGTGGTTGTCGCGATCGGAAGTGACATTCAGGCGAGCATCCTCACCACCTCACTGCTGTTGCGGTTCAACGTTGCCCACGTGTGGGCGAAAGCGGTGAGCGATGCGCACGGCACAATTCTGGAGCAGCTCGGCGTGAGTCACGTGGTTTACCCGGAAAAGGAAATGGGTCGCCGGGTCGCGCACCTCGTACGGGGTTCGATGCAGGATTACTTGGAGATCGGTGACGGCTTTTCGCTTGTGAAGATGGCGCCGCCGGCCAGCATTGTCGGTAAAACTCTGGGCGAATCGCGCGTGCGCGCCACAGCGGGCGTGACGATTACCGCGGTGCGCCCGCAAAACGGTGCGTGGACCTACACCGACCAAGACACTCTGATCGCGGCCGATGACACCATCCTTGTCTCGGGTTCGACCGACCGGGCAGAAGCCTTCAGCCTTCGTCGCTAATCGGCGCAACTGGGCGACACCGCTGGCTCACGTGAATAGCAGCAAGAGGCTAGCGGCTAGCAGCTAACGCAGCGAGCTCAACCAGATTTCGCAGAGCGCCTGCCACGCTTCTGCTGGTGTGCCTTCTGCAAGGCCCAAGCCGTGCTTGCCGTCAGCGAAAACGTGCAGTTCGTGGCGCACTCCGGCCGCAGCCAGTGCCGCCGCGAGCGGGTAGGAGTGCTCCCCGACCGGAACGGGCTCGTCGGTGGCGGTGTGCCAGATGAACATGGGTGGGGTTTCGGGCGTCACCAGCAGCTCGACCGAGGTGTCTTCGCGAAGGTAGTGGTTGGCATCCAACCCGATGAGCTGTTCGCGAGACCCGGCGTGCGTCGGCGTCACCATGCTGACAACGGGGTAGCTGAGCACTGCAAAATCGGGGCGTTCCTCGGGCTTAGCGACGGGCGCGACGGCGGCGTGACCAGCCAAATGGCCGCCAGCGGAGAAGCCCAAAACGCCCACGAGAGGGGCCCCTAGCGCACGTTCCTTTGCAATTTCAGACTGAATTGCCAGCAAAGGGGCTGGATGCTTCGTGCTAACGGGGTATTCGACGACGCGAGCATTCCAGCCAATCGATCGCAACCAGGCAGCAACGGGCTCGCCTTCGTGGGGTGCAAGTCGCGAGTACCCTCCGCCGGGGAGAACAAGAATTGTGGGGAGGTTGGAAGCCATTACTTAACTGTAAATTGTGCGAGACATTTCGGCTGAATCAACGCACGTACGAGCGAAACTGTTTCAATCGGCCTAGTGTCTGTACATGGCAGATTTGTTTGACGGATACACATCAAGCGCCTCCAAACGCACCGGACCAGCCGCGTGGGATGAGATGTTCTCTGCCGATAGCGAGATACGTCGCCCCTACCGCGAGATTCATGACGCGCTGGCGCAAATGACGCAAGAAGAGTTGCGCGGACGTACTGAAGCACTCGCCGACAGTTACCTCGCCCAGGGCGTTACCTTCGACTTTGCTGGCGAAGAGAGACCCTTTCCTCTGGATGCAGTTCCCAGAGTTATTGACCTCTCCGAGTGGAAACAGGTGGAGTCAGGAGTCAAGCAGCGCGTTCGAGCGCTCGAAGCATTCCTGGCCGACATTTACGGGCCGCAGAATGCCATCAAAGATGGTGTGATTCCTGCTCGCATGATCACGTCATCCAGCCACTTCCATCGGCAGGCGGCCGGTATTGAGCCGGCTAATGGCGTGCGGATTCAGGTCAGCGGTATCGACCTCATCCGTGACGAAGTTGGTGCGTGGCGCGTTCTCGAAGACAACGTGCGCGTGCCCAGTGGCGTGAGTTACGTCATCTCGAACCGTCGAGTTATGGCACAGACGCTGCCCGAACTATTCGTCTCGATGCGGGTTCGCCCCGTCGGCGACTACCCCCACAAGCTGCTGCAGGCACTGCGAGCAAGTGCGCCAGGCGGCGTGGATGAACCCAACGTCGTTGTGCTCACTCCGGGTGTCTACAACTCCGCGTACTTCGAGCACACACTGCTCGCCCGCCTCATGGGCGTCGAGCTCGTGGAGGGGCGTGACCTCTTCTGCTCCGGTGGCCGGGTCTGGATGCGCACTACCGCGGGTCCCACCCGCGTCGACGTGATTTATCGCCGGGTTGACGACGAGTTCCTCGACCCGCTGCAGTTCCGTGCCGACTCGATGTTGGGCAGCCCGGGCATGATGCTCGCGGCTCGCCTCGGAAACGTCACGATCGCCAATGCGGTCGGAAACGGTGTTGCCGACGACAAGCTTGTGTACACCTACCTGCCCGATCTCACCGAGTACTACCTCGGTGAGAAGTCGATCATCCCGAACGTTGATACGTGGCGCCTCGAAGATCCGGGTGCACTTGAAGAAGTGCTCGACCGTCTTGATGAGCTCGTGATCAAGCCCGTTGATGGTTCTGGCGGTAAGGGTCTCGTGATTGGCCCGGCGGCATCCAAAGCTGAATTGGAGACGCTCAAGAAGCAGCTCCTCAAGGATCCCCGAGGCTGGATTGCGCAGCCGGTAGTGCAGCTATCGACGATTCCGACTGTCGTGGATGACGGCATGCGACCGCGTCACGCCGACCTTCGCCCGTTCGCGGTCAACGACGGAAACGATGTCTGGGTGTTGCCGGGTGGCCTCACTCGCGTCGCCCTGCCCGAGGGGCAACTGGTGGTCAACAGCTCGCAGGGTGGTGGCTCGAAAGACACCTGGGTCGTCGGTCGCGAGAAGGTCGAAGTGTCCGAGAGCACGCTTCAGGGTCTGGTCGAACGTCAGGCCGATACTGAAGCGATCACGGTCATCACGCCCGAAATGCTTCTCGAAGCAGCCGAGCACGCTGACCATGTTGAAGATCAGGACAGCACACGAACGCTCACTCAGCGTCAACGTCAAGAAGAGCAGCAACAGCAGAGTGCCGACACCGAGGGAGGTCAATCATGCTGAGCCGCATTGCAGAATCACTGTTCTGGATCGGGCGCTACATTGAGCGTGCTGACGGAACCGCCCGCATCCTCGACGTTCACCTTCAGCTGTTGCTCGAAGACCCGTGGATTGAAGAAGACGACGCCTGCCGTGCGCTCTTGAGCGTGATGGGCAGCGAGGCTCCGGCCGATGCTGTTCTTACTCGCGGAGACGTGCTCTCGATCCTCGCGGTTGACCGCACCGAACCGGCCTCGATTGCCTATTCCTTGGGCGCTGCTCGCGAAAACGCTCGTCGTGCTCGCGAGATCGTGTCGACCGAACTATGGGAGTGCCTCAACACGACCCAGGCTCGGATGCCGCGCCGCATTTCCGGAGACAAAGTCAGCGACTTCTTCGCGTGGGTTCGCGAACGCTCCGCTCTTGCCGTGGGAATCATCGAGTCCGCGACGAGCCGGGACGAAGCGTGGCAGTTCTTCACGCTCGGTCGCAGCCTCGAACGCGCAGACATGACGGCGCGACTGCTGGCCACCCGCAGTCTCACAGAGGCAAGTGGTCCGTCGTGGACGACCATCCTTCGTTCGTGTGGCGCCTATGAGCCCTACTTGCGCACCTACCGCGGTGTGCCGAGTGCCAGCAATGCGGCAGAATTCTTGCTGCTTGACCGGTTATTCCCGCGCAGCATCCTGTTCTCGGTGTCGCGGGCAGAGGATTGCATGCGCGAGCTTGAGCCGCGCCGCATGAACCGGGTGGGGGTCGGCGACGATGCTCAGCGACTGTTGGGCAAGATCCGCAGTGAGCTCGAATATCGACCGATTGCCGAAATTTTGGATGACCTGCCGCACCACATGGATCGTGTGCAGGCAGCAACGAGTGCGGCTTCGGAGGCAGTGCGTCAGCGCTACTTCCCCACGAATGCTGCTCCCGAGTGGGTTGGAGAGATCTCATGAAGCGTCTCAGGATCGTTCACTCCACAGGGTTTAGCTACGGCGGAGAAGTCACGGCCTCTTATAACGAGGCGCGGATGCTTCCTGCCAGTGTTGAGGGTCAACTCGTGTTGTTCTCCAACTTGGATATCTTGCCGCTCTCGAGCCAGAGCAACTATGTCGACTATTGGGGAACCCGCGTTGCCTCGTTCGAGGTGCTGACGGGTCACAAGGAGTTGTCGCTCACTGCGACGAGTCTGGTCGAGGTTCACGAGCGCACCCACGAATCCGAATCCATTGGCTGGGCGGAGATGGCAGCCACGGCCGAGCTCTCGATGGAAGCTGTAGAGAACTTGAGCCAGACGTTGCGCACCGAACCTCCGGCAGAAGTCATTGCGCTCGCGAAAGACATCGCAGCAAAGTCAGATGATGCGTGTGCTGGTGCCCTCGAAATTTCGATGGCCATCGGTAACGCGATTCAGTACATGAGCGGCGTCACTGGGGTAGCGACGACGGCGACAGAGGCCTGGACCGGAGGCAAGGGTGTCTGCCAAGACATCGCGCATCTCGCTTTGGGCGCGCTGCGTTCCGTCGGCGTTCCTGCCCGCTATGTGTCTGGTTACCTGCACCCGAAACCGGATGCCGCGATTGGTGAAACGGTCGTCGGGGAATCCCACGCGTGGATCGAATGGTTCTGCAACGGGCAGTGGCGTGGCTACGACCCCACCAACCTCATCGACATCGGTGACCGGCACGTGCTCGTGGGTCGCGGCCGCGACTACAACGACGTGCCGCCGCTGCGCGGTGTGTATGCGGGCCCCTTCGGCTCAAAGCTGTTCGTGAGTGTGGAGATTACCCGCGAGGCCTAACTGGTGCGTCGGGTCGTGGTTTCCACGATCGCGATCTCTTGCGTCGCGAGCTCACGCTCTTCATCGGGCGTGGGCTCGGGTGGGAAGCGCAAGCGCAGACGGAAGCGGCTTTCGGGCACGCGGCCCACGCGCATCCCGCGACTGTAGACGAGCCAGATGATGGCGGCAG
This sequence comes from Salinibacterium sp. NK8237, assembly GCF_015864955.1. Classification (NCBI taxonomy): domain Bacteria; kingdom Bacillati; phylum Actinomycetota; class Actinomycetes; order Micrococcales; family Microbacteriaceae; genus Salinibacterium; species Salinibacterium sp. NK8237. The sequence goes on from NZ_JADYWE010000001.1 coordinate 2,051,473, forward strand.
CAGCGGCGAGCAAACCGGAGAGGGCACCGATGCCGAGTGCCCAGCGGGGTCCGAGTTCGTTGGCTGCCCAGCCGACGATGGGGGCGCCGATCGGTGTGCCGCCCGCGAAGATCGCGAGATAGAGCGCCATGACCCTACCGCGCATGATGGGCGTGGTTGAGGTCTGCACGTAGGCGTTGGCGGTGGTCATCATGGTCAGCGAGAAGACGCCGATGATCGTGAGGGCGGCGCCGAACGTCCAGTAGCTGGGGGCGAAAGCTGCGAGTAGACAGGCGAGCCCGAAGAAGGCAGAACCCACGATGACCACTCCGAAGCGGGCGCGCTCGCGGCGGGCCGCAAGCAGGGAGCCGACGACTGCCCCGACCGCCATCATCGACGACAGCAGCCCAAACTCGGCCGCTCCCTTGCCAAAGACTCCGGTGGACATGGTCGCGATAAAGACCGGAAAGTTGAAGCCGAAGGTGCCGACGAGAAAGACCATGACGAGCACAATCAGGATGTCTGGCCGTCCGCGAACATAGCGCAGCCCATCCCGAATCTGGCCCTTCGCTCGGCCAAGCTTGGCCACCGGAAAGAGCTGCCCGCGCCGCATGAACCAGAGCGAGGCGAGCACACCGGCGAAGGACGCTGCGTTCACGATGAAGACCGGCCCGGCACCGATCGCGGCGACGAGCACGCCCGCGACGGCGGGCCCGATGAGGCGCGCGGTCTGGAACGACATCGAGTTGAGCGCCACCGCGTTGGGAAGGTCTTTGTCACTCACGAGTTCTGAGACGAACGCTTGACGAGCGGGGGCATCAATCGCGGTCGCGACTCCGAGCAGCAGCGCAAACACGTAGACCTGCCACAACTGCACGTGACCCGAAATCACGAGAATACCGAGCCCGAGAGCGAGAGCAAACTGGCTGAACTGGGTCCACAGCAGCACGGTGCGGCGGTCGAATCGGTCGGCGATGATTCCGGTGAGTGGCATCAGCAGCAGCATCGGGCCGAACTGCAGCGCCATCGTGAAGCCGAGAGCAGCGGCGTCATAATCGGTCAGGTCGGTGAGTACGATCCAGTCTTGGGCGGTGCGTTGCATCCAGGCGCCAGTGTTGGAGACGACAGCACCGATGATCCAGAGGCGATAGTTGAAGAGGCGAAGCGAGCGGAACATTGCGCTCACGAATTGGCCAACTTCAGTAGAACGGGAATGGCCGTGCGCAGTGCATCAAGTTCGTCGGGGTCGAGTTCGGCGAGTTCGGCGGCGAACCACTCGGCGCGGCGCTGGCGGGTCTTGTCGACCAGCTCGACTCCGGCATCCGTAGCTTCAATGAGCAATTTGCGGCCGTCGTCTGGCGAGCTTGAGCGGGTGATCAGGCCTTCGTCGCTGAGGCAGTTGACGGTGCGGTTCATCGAGGGCGGTGTGACGCGTTCGTGCTCGGCGAGGGCGGCCAAGGTGCTGCCGCCGAGATGAGCAAGAACGTAGAGAACGGAGAGCTGGCTGTCGCTGAGAGTGTCGTCGTGACGCTGCTGGCGGATGCGGCGTGCGAGTCGCATGAGGGTGATGCGAAGCTCGTCGTCTAGTTTGTCTGGCACTTTCGTTAGTCTAGCAAATTAGTCTTGCTAACTAAATGTGAGTTTGGCCAGCTTTACCCATATTGCTTGGAACTTCGCCGCCATAGAATGGACGAAGCAAGGAGGCCCATCAATGCCCAAGTTCACGGTGCCACGAACTGATCACTCCTACACGGATGCCCACGGAGTGACGATCCACTATTACGTGTGGCAGTCGCCCAAAGCCCATGCGGTGCTTCAGCTCACGCACGGCCTCGGCGATCACGCCCGCCGTTACGAATACCTCGCCCAGGCGCTCGTCGCTGCCGGCTACACGGTCTATGCCGACGACCACCGTGGGCACGGTGCAACCGGGCTCGACCAAAACGCGGGCGACGCCAGCAAACTGGGCAAGCTCGGCAAGGGCGGCCTGCGGGCGGCGACCGAAAACATCCGCGACCTCACGAGAATCATTCGGGCCGAAAACCCCACCCTTCCGTTGGCGCTACTCGGCCATTCGTGGGGCTCCCTCATGGTGCAAGACGTGCTGAACCACCACGCCGACGAATACGAAGTCGCGATCCTCACCGGCACCGCACACCGCACCTTTGCCCACATGAACAGTGGCAACCTCAACTCCAAGCACAAAGACCTTGGCACCACGGGCTACGAATGGCTCAGCCGCGATCCGCAGGTCGCCGACGACTTCGTGCACGATCCGCTGACGTTCTACGCGGATGCTCTCAAACTCTTCGGCCCCATCGACGGCATGCGTCTGCTCGGTCGCCCGGCCAAACATCTCAAGCGCGACATCCCGATTCTCATCATGATCGGTGACGAAGATTCGCTCGGCGGTGAAGCCAGCATTGAGGCGCTCGCCGCCGACTACGTGGTGCGCTCCAAGCTCACCGACGTTGAGGCCATCGTGTATCCGGGCGCCCGCCACGAAATCTTCAACGAGACCAACAAAGACGACGTCATCAAAGATCTAGTGGTGTGGCTCGATGCTCGGCTCAAACCCGTGCACCCTGATGCGCCAGCTCCTCCGCCGGCTCACCCCGAGGCGACCGAGCCCAAATAAATGGCATCAATTTTCACCGAGATTCTGAACGGTCGTTCGCCCGGGCGCTTTATTTGGGCGGATGACCGTGTCTTCGCCATTCTCACGATCGAGCCCCGCAAGCCAGGCCATGTGCTGGTGATTCCGCGCCTCGAGGTTGATCGGTGGAGCGAGCTCGACGAAGATCTCGCGATGCACATCTTCCGGGTCGGGCGGCTCATCGGTCTCGCCCAACGTGACGAGTGGGATGCCGACCGGGTCGGTCTCATGTTCGAGGGCTACCGGGTGCCGCACGCGCACTTGCACGTCTGGCCGTCGTGGAATGTGTATGAGTACAGCCACACAGGCATTGATCGCGACCCGGGTGCTGCGGCGCTCGACGAAGCTTTTCGGCGATTGCGGGCCCGCATGATCGAGCACGGTCATGGTGAGTTCGTGCCGCCGCTCGACTGGTCAATTCCGCAGGCTGACACTGCCCAGTAGGCTGGATTCGGTACAACTAGACAGGGGTGAGTGATGCACGGCGAATTCAAGGTGCCTGGTGGAAAACTCGTAGTGGTCGATCTCGACGTTGTCGACGACGCCATCACCAACTTCCGGCTCGCCGGCGACTTCTTTCTTGAACCGGATGATGCCCTCGAAGACATCAACGCCGCGATCAACGGGCTCCCCGCCAACTCTGACGCGAAGACCATCACGGCCGCGATTCAGCAGTCGCTGCCCGAGGGCACCGTGATGCTCGGCTTCTCCGCCGAGTCGGTGGCCACGGCCATCCGTCGTGCACTGCAACGTGCCACAACCTGGAAAGACTACGACTGGCAGATCGTCACCGGGCCCCCTCTCGAACCGCGCATGCAGATGGCGATGGATCAGGTGCTCTCTGAAGAGGTTGCCTCGGGTCGCCGCCAACCCACTCTGCGCATTTGGGAGTGGGACAAGCCCGCCGTTGTCATCGGCAGCTTCCAGTCTCTACGCAACGAAGTCGACCTCGAGAACGCGAAGAAGTTCGGCTTTGAGGTTGTTCGCCGAATTTCCGGTGGTGGCGCCATGTTTATGGAAGCCGGCACCGTCATCACCTACTCCATCTACGCGCCGGTCGAGCTCGTGCAGGGCATGACCTTCGCCGACTCCTATGCTTTCCTCGACGAGTGGGTCATCATCGCCCTCAAGTCGCTCGGCATTGACGCCAGCTACCAACCCCTCAATGACATCGCGAGCCCGACCGGCAAGATCGGCGGAGCAGCCCAGAAGCGTCTCGGTGCCGGTGCGGTGCTGCACCACGTGACCATGAGCTATGACATCGATGGCGAAAAGATGGTGCAGGTGCTGCGCATCGGTCGCGAGAAAATGAGCGACAAAGGCACCAAGTCTGCCGCCAAACGCGTCGACCCGCTGCGCAGTCAGACCGGCATGGAACGCGCCGACATCATCGACACCATGGTTGCCACCTTCCGCGGGCTGCACGGCCTCACCGAGAGCGAATTGACCGGTGACGAGATCGCTCGTGCTGAAGAACTCGTGACCGAAAAATTCGGCACTGAAGAATGGTTGCAGCGCGTTCCGTGAACACCACCCTCCGCGGCCTGACCCTCACGCTCACCCTTGCCGCGCTGCTGCTGGGCGGCATCGTGGCGTCGGCTGTGCTCGGGCAACTTCCGGTGAGCCCTGCCGAAGTTGGCGGATCCCTGCTGCGCTCGCTCGGCATCCAGAACGCCTGGGCGCCCACGGATTCGATCGTGGAATCCACGCTCTGGGTGGTGCGTTTTCCCCGGATTGCGATGGCCATGGTCGTGGGTGCAGCACTCGCCGTAGCGGGTGCTGTGATGCAAGCCATCTTCGGCAACCCGCTGGCCGAACCTGGAGTCGTTGGCGTCTCAGCCGGTGCCGCTTTGGGCGCCGCCATTGCCATTGTTATCGGCGTTGCGGCGCTCGGTGACAGTGCGATTGCGCTCTTCGCTTTCGTCGGCGGGCTGCTCGCGACCCTGCTCGTCTACTTCGTCTCGCGGGCCAACGGCCGCACCGAAGTAGTGACGCTGCTGTTGACCGGTATCGCTGTGAATGCCTTCGCTGGCGCCGGCCTCGCGTTCCTGCTGTTCGTCGCCGAATCGGGCAGCCGGGAACAAATCGTGTTTTGGCAGCTGGGCTCGCTCAACGGTTCGCGCTGGAGCGAAGTGCTCATCGTCGCTCTCGTCACCGCGATCGGCCTTGTTGCCGCCGTGGTGCTCGCGCGCCCCTTCGACTTGCTCGCATTGGGGGAGCGCAACGCCCGCCACCTTGGTGTGAACGTTGAGCGCCTCCGCATCGTGTCGATCGTGATCGTCGCTCTTCTCACCGGCGTGGCCGTCGCGTTCGTGGGAATCATCGCCTTCGTGGGTCTCGTTGTGCCGCACGCCATGCGCATGGCGATTGGGCCGACCCATCGCCCGCTCATCATTGCCAGCGCTGTCGGCGGCGCAGTGCTGCTCGTGCTCTCCGACCTGCTCGCCCGCTCGGTTGTGCCCGGCGGTGACTTGCCGATTGGCCTGCTCACCTCCCTCGTTGGTGGCCCGTTCTTCTTCTACCTCCTGTTCCGCCAACGACGCCAGAGCGGAGGCTGGGCATGATCAGCGCACGCAACGTGAGCGTCCGGCTCGACTCCCGCGCCATCCTCGACGACGTCAGTCTCGATGTGGCTCCCGGCGAAGTCCTCGCACTTGTCGGGCCGAACGGCGCCGGAAAGTCGACGCTGCTCTCAGTGTTGAGCGGCGACCGCAAGCCAGACAGCGGAACCGTGACCATTGATGGGCAGGATGTTGGCGGCATCCGTCACGCAGAGCTCGCCCGCTTGCGTGCCGTGCTCACTCAAGAGAACACGGTTAGTTTTCCGTTTCGGGTGTCTGAAGTGGTGGCCATGGGCCGGAGCCCGTGGTCGCGATCGCTCGAGAGCCGCGACGACGTTGCCGTCGTCAACGACGCTCTTGCGGTCACGGATGTTGCCCACTTGAGCGAGCGCCGGTTCACTACGCTGTCGGGCGGTGAAAAGGCGCGCGTCTCCCTTGCGCGAGTGCTCGCTCAGCACACCCCCGTTGTGTTCTTGGATGAGCCGACCGCCGCCCTCGACCTTCGCCATCAAGAAGACGTCATGAAAGTGGCGCGATCAATGGCCGCTGACGGTCGTGCCGTCGTCGTTGTACTCCACGACCTCAGCCTCGCCGGCGCCTACTCCGATCGACTCGCGCTGATTGCCAACGGCACGCTCGACGCCATCGGCACTCCAAGCGAGGTGCTCACCGCCGAGCGCGTAGAGCGCGTGTACGGCCTCGCCGTGGACTTGCACGACGTGGGCGGGCATCCGGTGGTCGTTCCGCGCCGGTAAGGGCTTAGCGACTGAGTAGATCCCGATATTCGGGGTTGTCGGCTACGAACTTGGCCATGAACTCGCACTTGGCCACGACTCGGGCTTCGCTTTCGGCCCGCACCAGATTGAGGGCACCGCGGGCGAGGTCGCCACCGCGGCCCTGGCCACGAAACTTGGGATCGATCTCGGTGTGCACGAACACGATTTCATCGTCTCGCATCTGGTAATCGGCAAGCCCGACCTGCACGCCATCGAGAAGCAACTCGTACCGGTGCATCGCGGGGTCGTGAATTACTTCGCTGGCCATGACCAAAGCCTAGTCGCGGTCTCTTCGGTGTGGACGTGTTCTGCGGCGCGTCAAAACATGGGAATAGTATCGATGGGTGTCTGATTCTCCTCCCCCCAATCCCGGCGGATCGCACCGCCGGTTGATCATCATCACCGTCACGGGCGCGGTTCTGATCGTCATTGCCGCAGTGGTCTCGTTTGTTGCGCTTGAACCGAGCCCGGAACCGGTTGCAACCGCAACCCGCTCGGTCACTCCGACTCCAACCCCCACTCCGACCCCTACTCCTACGCCTACGCCAACATTCGACAAGGCCCAGTTCTCGATTGACGACCCGAGCAGTTTGTGGGTGGTGGCGAACAAGCTTCGTCCGCTGAGCCCGATCGACTATGAACCCAGCCTGGTGTTTGTTGACGTTGCATACGCCTATGAGCCCTATTTGACTCCGGATGCTGCTGCCGCGGCTGTTGAAATGTTCACGGCCTACTACGACGAAACTGGGCTGCAAATGCAGTCACAGAGTTCTTATCGAAGCTACTGGTCGCAAGAGAGCGTCTATGCGGGCTGGGTCTCAAACCTTGGTCAAGAAGAAGCTGACCGCTTAAGTGCGCGACCGGGACACAGCGAGCACCAAACGGGGCTATCCATTGACGTCAACGCGGTGCCTGCTAACTGCACGCTCATCGCCTGCTTTGGTGACACGCCTGAGGGCCAGTGGCTGGATGCCAACAGCTGGAAATACGGCTTCATTCTGCGGTACCCCGAAGGAAAAACCGACATCACTGGTTACGCCTACGAGCCGTGGCACTTTCGGTATGTCGGTACCGTTCTCTCTACTGAAATGCACGAGACGGGCATCCAGACTATGGAAGAGTTCTTTGGGCTACCGGCGGCACCGAACTACGGCTAGCCGCTGGCACCCTAAACTCGTGTCATGACTTCGACGCCTAGCCCCGACACGGTGAGTTACAGCTACTTGGGTCCCGCTGGCACCTTCACCGAGGCTGCACTGAAGCAGGTTCCTGAGGCGGTCGGCGCGCACTGGAAGAGCGTCAACAACGTTGGCGAGGCGCTCGACGACGTCACGAGCGGTCGCAGCATTGCCGCCATGATCGCGATTGAAAACTCCATCGATGGTGGCGTCAGCGTGACGCAGGATGCGCTTACGACTACTCCCAACCTCCGCATCATGGGCGAATACTTGGTGCCCGTGAACTTCGTGCTTGTCGCCCGGCCGGGCACGGCGCTCGCCGACGTGACAACGGTCAACGCGCATCCGGTCGCCTATGGACAAACGCGGCGCTGGCTCGACGCCCAGTTGCCCCAGCACGGTTACATTCCTGCGACCTCCAACGTTGCGGCCGCGGCTACGCTGCTCGGCAACAGCATTGCGGATGCCGCCGTTGCCCCGCCCGGAATCACCGAGCATTACCCGCTTGAGATCCTCGCCGAGAACATTGCTAACAATCAGAAGTCAGTAACGCGCTTCGTGCTCGTATCGTCAAAGACGGCGCTGCCCGAGCGGACAGGTGCTGACAAGACGAGCGTGATCGTCGAACTCCCCGACAACGCTCCTGGTCGCTTGCTTGAAATGCTCGAGCAATTTGCCACGCGCGGCGTCAACATGAGCCTGATCGAATCGCGACCCATTGGTGATGAACTCGGCCGCTATCGCTTCGTCATCGACCTTGAGGGCCACATCCTCGATGAGCGAGTAGCGGATGCCCTGCTCGGCCTCAAGCGGTTCAGCCCGAATGTCATTTTCTTGGGCAGCTACCCGCGGGCAGACAAACTTGCCACGACAGTGACGCCGCGCTATGGAAACGACGTTTTCGTGGAGGCACGCGACTGGTTGCGGGCCATCACTACCAGTGAGCCGTCGGCTACTCGCGAGCCTTAGCCTTTTTGCTTCGCGCTTTCTCCAGGGCGCTCGTGCGCGCAGTCGAACGGGCTTTCGCTCTGGCGGTCGTGCGTGCCAGCGACTGAGCCTTGGAGTGAGCCTTCACTTCGGCGCGGGTGTGAGTCTTCGGAACCCGCACAATCAGCGACCGCGGCTCAGTCCAGGCGTGTACTGACTTGGCAAGACCGAAGTCGTCGCCGTCGAGCTGAAACTCTTCCGGGGTGTCGACGATCATGTTGAGGTCGCTGCCCTTGGCATAGCGCACATCACGCACGTCTTGGGAGAGATCGATGATGCGGCGACCAATCGCGCTTTTGCGCAACACACCGTTTTCCCACGCGATTTTGTTCCAAATGTTGAGCCACCCGAAACGGCCGCGAGGGATAAGGGCGGCCATATCGAGGATGCCATCGTCGGGTTGCGCTTCGGGCATCAGCAGCAGCCCGCCCGGCAGCGATCCGCAGTTGCCGATGATCACGGTGTGCGCACTGAGCGACCGATTGGGGGCGCCATCCACGCTGTACCGCAGTTTCACGGGCTTCAGTTCGGGGATAGATCGCGCGATGCCATCAACGTAGGCCAACCAGCCGACAGCCTTCTTCAGCTTCGTGCTCGTGTTCTTGATCATCTTGGCGTCGAGCCCAAGGCCCGCCATTACCAAAAACGCGTGCGTTTCGTGTTCGTCGTTGTCCCGCACGATTTCGACCATGCCGAGGTCGATAGCGTGGTCTGCACCGTGGAAAGCCAGCTCAACGCTGTCGCGGATGCTGCCCGTCGGCAGGTCAAGGTTGCGCGCAAGGAGGTTGCCGGTGCCCGCCGAGACAACAGTCAATGCGACTCCGGTGCCACCGAGGGCTTCGGCCACGGCGCGCACGGTGCCATCGCCTCCCGCCGCGATGACAACGTTGGCGCCCCGTCGGATAGCACTGCCGGTGACGTTCTGTCCGGCATCCTGAATCGTTGTTGAAAACCAGATAGGGGCAGCCCAATCGGCGGCCTTAGCGGCAGCACCGACGATCTTTTTGAGCTTGGCAAGATCGACCTTGATGGGGTTGTAAACAACCGCAACTTTAGGCTTTGAGTTTCGAGGGGTGGGCACAGATAAACGCTACGCCATGAATCGGTAGGCTGTAGGAGTGATTGACCCCCAAATTCTTAGAGAAAACCCTGAAGCCGTGCGGCAGTCGCAAATCGCGCGCGGTGCGTCAGTTCAGTTGGTCGACGATGCAATCGCCGCCGACCAGAAGCGCCGTGCCAGCATTGGCGAGTTTGAGACCCTGCGGGCTGAGCAAAATAGTTTCGGCAAGAAGGTCGCTCAGGCGCCATCCGAAGAGAAGAAGGCGCTCGTCGCTGAGGCTCAGAAGCTCGCCGCCCGAGTGAAGGCAGCTCAGCTGGTTTCCACCGAGGCTGAGGCAGAGTTCACTCGCATCGTCGGTGCTCTCGGCAACATCGCTGTCGAGGGCGTTCCCGTCGGTGGCGAGGATGACTGGGAGCTGGTGCGCGAAGTCGGCACGCCCGTAACGTTCGACTTTGAACCCCGCGACCACGCCGATCTCGGCGAAATCCTGGGAGCCATCGACATCCCCCGCGGTGTGAAGGTCTCGGGCAGCCGTTTCTACTTCCTCAAGGGCGTTGGTGCGCGACTCGAAATCGGCCTCATGAACATGGCCCTCGATCGCGCCATCGCTGGCGACTTCATCCCGCTCATCACGCCAACGCTCGTGCGCCCCGAAATGATGGCCGGCACCGGATTTCTGGGTGAGCACTCCGATGAGATTTACTACCTGCCCGCCGACGACTTGTACCTCACCGGCACGAGTGAAGTGGCGCTCGCCGGGTACCACTCCGACGAGATCCTAGATCTGTCGAAGGGCCCGCTGCGCTATGCCGGTTGGTCGACCTGTTACCGGCGTGAAGCCGGCTCTGCGGGCAAAGACAACCGCGGCATCCTGCGCGTGCACCAGTTCAACAAGCTTGAGATGTTCAGCTACGTGCTGCCCGAGAATGCTCAGGCCGAGCACGAGCGCCTGCTGTCGTTCCAAGAATCGATGCTGCAGGCGTGTGAGCTCAGCTACCGCGTAATCGATGTTGCCGGTGGCGACCTCGGCTCGAGCGCCGCTCGCAAATACGACATTGAGGCCTGGATTCCGACGCAGGGCACCTACCGCGAGCTCACGTCCACCTCGAACTGCACGACGTACCAAGCGCGCCGTCTCGACACCCGCTATCGCACCGAGTCGGGCAAAACCGCCCCGGTAGCGACCATCAACGGAACTCTCGCAACCACCCGCTGGCTGGTTGCCATTCTTGAAACCCACCAACAGCCCGACGGGTCGGTCGTGGTGCCGAAAGCACTTCGCCCCTACCTCGGCGGCCTAGAAATTTTGGAGCCAATCGCGTGACAACCGCAGCGCAGGATGACCGCTGGATGATCGCACTCGACATCGATGGCACTGTGCTGCTCGAGTCGGGCGAGATGAACGACGCCGTTATTGCGGCCGTCGCGAAGGTTCGGGATGCCGGCCACGAGGTCATGTTGGCCACCGGTCGTTCGGTTGCCATGACTCTGCCCATCCTGCAGAAGTTGGGCCTGAAGCCGCAGTATGTCGTCTGCTCCAACGGTGCGATCACGCTCAAGCGCGATCCCTTGGGCGAGGGCGGCTACGCTCGCGAATTTGTGGAGATGTTTAACCCTAAAGAGGTGCTCACGAGCATCAAGAAGCACTTGGGGTCAGCGAATTACGCGGTTGAGGATGCGACCGGCAAGTTCTTTGTCAACGGCAAGTTCCCCGATGGCGCTCTCGGCGCGGTGAGCGAAGATGTCGCGTTCGAGGAGCTCGTCAAGGTGCAAGCGACGCGCGTTGTTGTGATCTCGCCTCAACACCAAGTCGATGATTTCCTGTCGGTTGTCGAGAAGATGGGCCTTCACAAAGTCAGCTATAACGTGGGCTGGACGGCCTGGCTCGACATCGCGCCCGACGGCGTCAACAAGTCAACGGCGCTCGAAAACGTGCGTTCGCGACTCGGCATCCCACGCACGCGAGTGCTCGCCATGGGTGATGGTCGCAACGACATCGACATGCTCGAGTGGGCGTCACGTCACGGCCGCGGTGTTGCAATGGGTCAGGCTCCGGATGACGTGCTCGCGGTCGCCAACGAGGTCACCGAGAGCGATCTCAACGACGGCGCCGCGCTCGTTCTTGCCGCCTTCACGCCGTAGCACGCCGTAGCGAGGTTTAGCCGAGCCCGAGCCCGAACGCCGAGCTCGGCCAAACCACCCGCTTCTGCGCTGAACCCCTTCGGCGCAGAACTCTGTTAAAGCTCGCTGAGGGCTTCGTCGTAGATGGCCATGGCGCGCGCAACTTCGTCGGGCGTCACAACGGCCGGCGGTACGACGTGGATGCGGTTGTCGGCAATAAACGGCAACAGTCCGCGCTTCACGAGCGAACCCTTGATGCGGCCCATGTCGGCCGCGCTGAGAGGCTCGCGCGTCTCACGGTTGGCGACCAGTTCGAGCGCCCAGAACACGCCGCTTCCGCGAACGTCGCCGATGCAGTCGTGCTTCTCGGCGAGAGCGGCAAGGCCGGGGCCGATGTGATCGCGACCGATCATGGCAGCGTTCTCGATGATGCCTTCGTCTTCCATCGCGGTGATGGCCGCGACGATCGAGGCGGCGGCAATGGGGTGGCCGGAGTAGGTAAGGCCACCGGGGAAGACGCGTTCGTCGAACGTTGCGGCGATCTCGTCGGAGATGATGACGCCGCCGACGGGGATGTAGCCGGAGTTCACGCCCTTGGCGAAGGTGATGAGGTCGGGCTTCACGTCGAACGCTTCGAAAGCGAACCAGTTTCCGGTGCGACCGAAGCCGACCATGACTTCATCCAGAATCAGCAGGATGCCGTACTTGTCGGCGATCGCGCGAACACCAGCCATGTAGCCGGGCGGCGGGGTCAGCACGCCAGCGGTTCCTGGAATGCTCTCGAGCAGGATCGCGGCGATGGACTCGGCGCCCTCTGCCTGAATGGTGCGCTCCAGGTGGTGCAGGGCGCGCTCGGATTCTTGTTCGGGGGAGTCCGACCAGAATTCGGAGCGGTACTCGTAGGGACCGAACACGTGCAGGTGAGCGCGAGCGTATTCGTTGGGGATGCGGCGCCAGTCGCCAGTGGCGACTACGGCCGATCCGGTGTTGCCGTGGTACGAGCGGTAACGCGAAATGATCTTGTCGCGGCCGGTGTGCAGGCGGGCCATGCGCATGGCGTTCTCGTTGGCATCCGCTCCACCGTTGGTGAAGAAGACCTTGTTCATGCCGTCGGGCGCGTGGTCGGTGATCTTGCGGGCTGCTTCTCCGCGGATGTTGATGGCGTGGGCCGGTGCGACGGTGGCCATGATGTCAGCCTGTGCCTTGATGCCGGCGATAACTGCTGGATGCTGGTGGCCGATGTTGACGTTGACGAGCTGGCTCGAGAAGTCGAGGTATTCGTTTCCTTCGTCGTCCCAGACCATGCTTCCGAGGCCGCCTTCGAGCACGAGCGGTTTCAGTGCGCCCTGTGCTGACCAGGAATGGAATACGTGGGCGCGGTCGAGTGCGACGGTGTCGGCGTTGCTGTGCGGGGGTGTTGCGGGCGCGGAGTTCATGGGGCACCTTTCGTGACGAAGCTGAATGACTCAACTATTGCTGCCGGCCACTCGCGCGTGGCTGCCAATATGTACACCACACCGCCGATTCTTCGACATAATGTGACTACAGAGCGATGAGGGGAGAAACCGGATGCTCCCGACGATTCAATGGCTGCTCACGAGGCGCACATTGCGACTGAGCGTGATCGAGGCGGGCGCCACCGCGGACGCCACCGCGGACGCCACCGCGGGCGCTAACACCAGCCCCGTGGAGAGTGCCAGACTCAGTTCCGCTTTCACGGCCAGAATGACCGCTCCAATCAGTTGGGTGCACAGTTCCGATCTCGATGATCCGACGCCGTTCTTGAGCCGCGGCAATGTTTTGCTCACTGATGGTGCGCAGTTCGGGTTCGGGGCAGCTGCTGAGCTTTACGACTACGACTCCTACATTGCGCGCCTCATCGACACCGGTCTTGTCGGGCTCGGTTTCGCAACGCACTTTCTTCACCAAGGCATGCCAGAGGCGCTCGCTGCTGCTTGTGCGCGTGTGGGCTTCCCCCTTATTGACGTTCCCGATCGCGTTCCCTTTATTGCGGTCATCCGCGAGGTCGCTGATCGCATCGCGGCGGAGCGCAGCCGTCGCATGGCATGGTCGATTGCTGCCCACAAAGCCATTTCGCACGCCGCCCTCAAACCAACAGGTTTGCGGTCAACCCTCATCGAGCTCGAACGTCAACTTTCATGCTGGGTTGGGCTCTTTGACGCGACAGGTCACCCGGTTCCCGTTCCTGGTCAGCAACGCTCCGCAGCTCGCTTTGCTCAGCCGGTGCGGGATGAGGTGGCGCGGGCGCTGCGCAAGGGCAGCCGGTCATCCACCGCCTTCACTCTTGACTCTGGGCAAGTCACGATTCAGACCCTCGGCCAGAACGGAGAATTGCGCGGTGCGCTGGCTCTTGGCCGCGGCGTGCCTCTTGATCGCGCTGAGAACGAACTCGTGACGAGCGTGATCGCGATGGCCACCCTTGCGCTGGAACAGAACCGCACCCTGGATGCCACGCGTGGTCAACTGAGGTCGGCACTGCTCGAGCTGGTGCTCTCAGGCAACGTCGCCGCGGCCGAGGCAATTGCTGGCGAAGTGTGGGGCGCTCTTCCGGCCGCGCCGCTGAGCGTCGTGGCGATTGCACGGCAAACCCACAGCCACTTCGTTCTTGATGCCCTCGACGCCCTCTCGCTCGATGCCGACGGCAGCGCCTTCTTCGCCGTTCGTGGCGATACCGTCGTCGTTCTCGTCGAAGCGGGCGCGCAGCAGCAGTTCTCCGCACTGCCTTCTGACCTGACCGACGTGCAGCGAGACCTCAGGCAACTTATCGCTGACCACGAGCTCGTGGCAGGCAGCTCCAGTGCCGTCGATTATGCAGGGCTGGGCGCAGCGCTCGGGCAAGCATCCAGTGCCCTTCGTGCTCGCGGCGGGCAGGCTGGGCTCACTGATTTCGCCGATATTGGCGACTCCGGAATGCTCGGGGTTCTGCAGTCTGCTGGTGCTGAGCGAGTGGCGCACCGGGTGCTCACGCCGCTCAGCGATTTCGATAGCGCGCATTCGGCGGCTCTCGTGGAGACGTTGCGCTCCTGGTTTGCGAACGATTGTTCGTGGGGTGCGACCGCAGCGAAACTCGGTGTTCACCGGCATACGGTGCGGTCACGTATTGACCAGGCGGCGACCATCCTGAAACTCGATCTGGAATCGTTTGAGGGGCGACTCGAGGCGTGGGCGGCGCTGCGGCTGCTTGATTAGACCGCTTAACCCCCATTTCGAGCGTTTTCGCCTGCCTTTCAGGTACGCCTTGCGGGCATCAGATACACTCTGAACTTGCGTCACGCAAGGAGGGCTGTCCGAGCGGCCGATGGAGCCAGTCTTGAAAACTGGTGGGCAGAAATGTCTCGTGGGTTCGAATCCCACGCCCTCCGCTCTGCGTGTCATGTCCTGTCTCCGGCTAAAGAAAGGGGAGTGCGATGAGTGAACTTCGTCCGCGCTCAGAGTTGCGCTCGCGCTCTGTCGACCGCACCGACTCCAAGAATAAGCCGGAAGTTCAAGGTTTGGCACGTCACGGCCGGTTGAAGAAACCGGGGCCGTGGGGATCGATCGCTAAGGTCGTTGCCGCATCACTTGCCGTGCTGTTGGTCAGCGGGGCCGCTGTTGGCGCTGTCGCCTTCGACAGCATTTACAGCCAACGCGACACCGTCGCGCTCATTGGCGAAACCGAGGGTGCTCCGCCTCAGATCGGCAGCTTTGAGGGTGGGTTTAACATCCTCATCGTGGGTAGCGATACTCGAGTAGATCAAGATGGCGTCGGAGGCTCGGCAACGGTTGAATCTGGCGAGCTCAACGACGTGAACATGATTTTGCATGTCGCAGAAGACGGTCAATCCGCTACCGCCATCAGCTTTCCGCGCGACATGGTTATGGGTATTCCGGAATGCCCGAGCCTGGACGGCGATTACAGCAAGTACTACTCCACCGAAGCGCTCAATACGGCGATGTCGTATGGCGGTCTCGCCTGTGTCGTCTTGACGCTGTCGGAGTTCACCGGCCTCGACATCCAGTTTGCCGGCGTTATTACTTTTCAAGGTGTCATCGAGATGACGAACGCAATCGGCGGCGTTCCTGTTTGTATCGATGGCCCGCTCGTTGACCCGCTGGCTGACATCAACCTTCCTGAGGCAGGCACCTACACGCTTCAGGGTGCTGAAGCTCTCGGCTTCCTCCGCTCTCGCCACGGTGTTGGCGACGGTAGCGACCTCACTCGTATTAGTTCGCAGCAGGTGTACCTCTCCTCGATGGTGCGCACTCTCAAGAGCGAAGACACGCTTGGCGACTACAAAAAGCTATACAACTTGGCGCAAGCCGCTATCGACAACATGCAGCTCTCCACTGGACTCAGCGATGTTCCGACCCTCGTCTCCATCGCGCTGGCGTTGAAGGATGTTCCGCTCGATAGTGTCCAGTTTGTGCAGTACCCCGGCACCACCGGCGGCGTCGGCGTGTACTCGGGCAAGGTTCAGCCGAACACGTACCTGGGCGAGCAAATGATTGACTTGATCGCGGCCGATGAGCCGTTCGTGCTCGCAAACGCTGGAGACGACATCGGGTCGTACGTTAACCCCGATTCTGTTGAATCGACTACGGAACCCGAAGCCACAGAGTCGGCCGACCCCAATGCAACGGCTGCTCCTGAAGTTGAAGCCGAGGTTCTTGATATCCGCGGCCAGAGCGCAGCGGATGAGACCTGCACGATCACGAACAGCTACTAAATCGTTCGATTTGCGGCTCGGTTCGTCGTTCCGCTCTCAAGCGGTTATGATTGCTGAGTACGTCTGGAGACGTCGCATAGTCCGGCCTAGTGCACCACCCTGCTAAGGTGGAGTACCCGTAAGGGTACCGAGAGTTCAAATCTCTCCGTCTCCGCTCTGCAAAGAAAACCCTTGATTATTCGGGGGTTTTCTTGCGTTAAGGGCGGCATATTCTTGCTAGTGCGGAGGGACAAGGTGGAGACGTACGCGGTCGCTGACGCTATTGCGCGAATTGGTGTTCTTGCCCAGCGCGAGAGTACTGCGCCTTTTCTTCTCGGCATTGTCGGGCCGCCAGGAGCAGGCAAGTCGACTCTTGCTGACCAGCTCGCGGCACCCATCCTCCCGATGGATGGTTTCCACTTCGCCAACGAACACCTCGACCGGTTGGGCCTGCGGAACAAGAAAGGCGCACCGGAGACTTTCGATGCCGCCGGCTTCGCCTCAACGCTGCATCGGTTGCGAGCAGGCGAGACGGTGCTTGCACCCCGGTTTGATCGCGACATCGACGCGGCCATCGCTGGCTCAATTCCGTTGCGTGCTGATGCCCCGGTGATCGTGACCGAAGGCAACTACCTGCTTCACGATGGCGACGGCTGGGACGCGATTCGACCACTGCTCGACGAGGTCTGGTATCTCGATATCGACGACGATCTGCGTCGCGATCGACTCATCACTCGCCACCAACGCTACGGCCGCTCGGCGGCGGATGCTGCCCGCTGGGTTGCCGAGGTCGACGAACCCAATGCCATACTTATCCGCCAGACGCGCGAGCGCGCTGATGCGGTCGTGCTTGCGACCTGACCGCGCTTGAGGTGATTCGCTGCGACTTGCTGCTAGCCCGACCGTAGTTCGGCCACTAGCTAGCTACGGCAGAAAGTGTTACACCCCCGTAACAAGCCGGGGTTGAGCTGGAAACGTCCAACTGCTCTAATTGGGTAATCGATTACCCGAGCTGCGGACGTTCTCATTAATTCGCCCAATCACAGGAATGACGACATGACAAATACTTCGAAAGGCGGCCTTCGGCGCCGGATTCTTGGCCTCGCCGCGGGAACCAGTGCGATAGCACTGGTTGCAGGATTAGCTGCGTGTTCCACCGAGGCCAGCGACGCAGAGTCGACTGACGAGAGCCTCACCTCCATCCGCTTCGTTCAAGAGTGGCCGGTGCCTGATGGCTTCTGGATTCCCTGGGTAGTCGCACAGGACCAAGGCTTTTACGAAGACGCGGGCCTTGACGTAGAAATCATCACACCTCCAAATGTCGCAGCCACAATGCAGTACCTCGGCACGGGAGACGCAGACCTCGCGTTCACTACGAGTGTTGACATCGTTGCCGCCCGATCGCAAGGTGTCCCTGTGGTGGGCATTGGAACCTACGGTTCAAATAACAACTGGGGACTGATGAGCAAGTCAGGCGAACCAATCGATCCATCAGAGCTCGAAGGCAAGCTCGTGGGAACGTACAACGACGCATGGTCGAACGCTCAACTCTCAATCATGCTTGCATCGGTTGGCAAGACGATTGCAGACGTGACACTCGTCACTGCGGATTCCAGCACTGTTCCGTTGCTTGTGGAAGACAAGGTAGATGTCATCACAGGTATTACGAACGCTGAGGGCAGCGAGCTTGAGTCGCTCGGAGTCGAAGACTATTCGATCGCGTACTCGAAGGACTTTGGCGCACCGGATGCACCAGTGTTGATGCTGGCCGGTAACGAAGAGTGGATGGCTGAGAACCCTGACGCGGCTAAGGCCTTCATGGACGCGACCATCAAGGGTCTCAACTTCGCACGGGAGAACCCCGAAGACGCTGTCTCGATCTTCATGGATGTGTATCCAGATGCCCAAACCCTCGAATTTACGCAACTCCAGTGGACCGCTACCGCTGCGCTCTTTGGCGAAGCTGGCTACGAAGTCACTGCCGCTGACCTGACGCAGTCCAGTGAAATCTGGCAGAGCCTGGTCGATGTCTCGGTCGAATTCGGCATCATCGACTCGGCGATCGCCGTCGACGAACTATTCACAAACGACGCACTGAAGGACTAATGAAGAATCGCAGCATTCTCCTCGCCGGAGAGTCATGGAGCACGACTTCTGTACACACCAAGGGATTTGACACGTTCCATACGAGTGCCTACGAAGAGGGGGCCTGGCCCTTTATTCACTCGCTCGAATCCCAAGGATGGACAGTCGAGTTTCAACCGAACCATGTGGCATCTGAAAAGTTCCCTTACCAAGCTGAGGAACTTGACCGTTTCGACGTAATCGTTCTCAGCGATATCGGCGCCAACACACTGTTGCTCCCAAATTCTGTGTTTGCGGGTGGAGCAGTGGCTCCGAGTAATCGGCTCCGCGTTCTGGCCGATTGGGTCAAGGGAGGAGGAGCACTTCTCATGGTTGGTGGTTACTTGTCCTTTCAGGGCATTGAGGCTAAGGCTAACTACAGGTCGACGCCCTTGGCTGAGGTGCTACCGATCGTGATGGAACTGGGTGATGACCGCCAAGAAACTCCTCAGGGAATTCGGCCGATTTCACTAGGTGATCACGTCGTTACCAGCGGCTTAGGTGGTGAATGGCCAGCCATTCTCGGATACCAGCGGTTCACGGCGAAGGAGGGTGCTGTGGTGCTTGCGACAGCGGAGGATCATCCCCTAGTTGTTGTCGGAGAGGCCGGCCGCGGTCGCGTAGCCGCAGTGGCCACCGACATGGGGCCTCACTGGCTCCCGAAGGAATTCTTAGAGTGGGATGGGTTCAGCCTGCTGTGGAACCAGCTACTGGGCTGGTTGGCAGATGACGAGAGTGGAGCAGTGTGATGTCCAACGAAGTTCAGGCCTTCACCGACAGTCCCCCTGAGGGACTAGTCCGGGCTCAAAGACTGGCAATTCAGATCGCCGAGGAATTCACTGAATCTGTTTCTCCGGGGATGACTGAAAGAGCGGTGCGCGACGCCATCGATGCTCGAGTTGTCGAGCTCGGAGGCACTGGGGTATGGACGCCGACGGTGGTGGGTTTCGGCGTCGGTACGCTCAGTTGCTTTCCCACCGACGTTGCGTCGGATCGGCCCTTATGGGATATAGATCTCGGAACCATTGATGTGCATCCAGTAACCGAGGATGGCTGGTGGGGAGATTGCACGCGCACCCTGATCCGTGGAGGGAATATTCCCCAGCAGAGGGCGCTGGATGCGATTAATTCTGTGCACGCGCATGTGTTGGCGTCGGCTCGCCCGGGCATGCGAGCGTGTGACTGGTTCGCAGAGTTCCAAACCGCTCTTGAGCCCACGGGATTGCTACTTCTCGATCGTCTCCAGAACATTGGTCATTCGTTGGCGCAGGATTCGTCCTATGACCTCGGCTACATCGATGCTTTCAACGAGACTGTGCTGACCGGCGCTTGGGCGGTGGAGCCGTTCATCGGCAATCACCTTTACGGAGTCAAACGTGAAGACGTCGTGTGGTTCGGGCCGACGAAGACCACGGTGATTGCGTGACAACGTCATCCGTGCCGAAGATCGAACTGGCTAAGGTTGCCCAGCGCTTTGGCCAGACCGAAGCACTGGCACCCACCAGCTTGCGCATCGAACCCGGGGAATTCGTCGCGGTGATTGGCCCGAGTGGATGCGGCAAGACGACGCTGTTCAATGTCTTGTCCGGCATCCTTTCGCCGACCTCGGGCACCGTAAAAATCGACGGCACCGATACAACCGGCAAGCCAGGCCATGTCGGTTACATGCTCCAAAAGGACCTGTTGGTGCCTTCGCTTAGCGCACTTGAGAACATTACGCTTGGGGCGCGACTGCACGGTCGGGTCTCACGGGCACAACGTGACGAAGCGGCGACCATGGCCAGGCACTACGGGCTTGGTGATTTTCTCGATCACTTTCCGCACGCAATGAGTGGAGGGATGCGCCAGCGGGTCGCCCTCATGCGAACCCTGGCATTTGCGAAAGATGTGATGCTTCTCGACGAGCCTTTTGGGGCACTTGACAGCCAGACGCGGCTCGAAATGCAGCAGTGGCTGCTGCGTGTGTGGGCGGAAACCGGGTCGACGATCTTGTTCGTCACGCACGACATCGATGAGGCAATCTTTCTTGCAGACCGCGTAGTCGTGATGTCCCCGCGCCCCGGCCGAATAAGCGAAATCCTCGAAGTAAATCTTGACCGGCCTCGTGACCTGGATGTTCTTACGACCGAGGCGTTCATGACGCTCAAACGTCGCGCTTTGGACCTAATTTACGGTCGCTCACGCGGTGACCTTGACGCCGAAGGGGTCACCCCATGAGTAGCACTGTAAGCATCCTCACCAGCACACAAGCCCGTGGACGGTGGCTAGCCTTTGGTGCGCCGATCCTGTCGATCGCGGGGCTCATCGTGCTCTGGGATCTCGCGGTAAGGATCTTCTCCATCCCGCGTTTCGTGCTGCCTGCGCCCGGTGAGGCTTTCGCGGAGATCATCAATGACTGGGACCTGATCAGTAAAGGTATCGTCGCAACGACCCAAGTTTTTGCTCTCGGATTCGTCATTGGGGCGAGTCTCGGGTTCGTCCTTGCAATCGTGATGTCGTCGTCGAAGCCGCTTTTTAGAATTCTCTACCCGATCATGATCGTTAGTCAGGCGATCCCGGTAGTTGCAATCGGTGCGGCTCTCGTAATCTGGCTCGGCTTCGGACTTGCTCCCAAACTCGTCGTCGTGGCCATGATCGTGTTCTTCCCCGTGCTGGTCAATGTGTTGGACGGATTGCGGTCGGTCGACAGCGACAGCATCAATCTGGCGCGAGCAATGGGGGCTTCGAAGTGGCGAACCTTCCTCGTCATCAAACTTCCCGCGACGTTTACCCCACTTTTCTCAGCGCTGAAGATGTCGGCGACCTTCTCGGTGACCGGAGCAATTCTTGCGGAGTCGCTGGCCTCAACGACGGGAGGACTAGGCGTCTACCTCTCGACTATGCAAGGCCGCTTCAATACGCCGGGGGTATTTGCGGCGATTCTGGTGTTGGCATCAATCGGCCTGCTCGCTTTCCTCCTTATCTCGGTTTGGGAATCGGCAGCAACTCCGTGGCGGAGAACGAGCAGGGTTCCGCGGCAGCGACGCTACCGTGGTGGTGCCGCCGTAGAATGACGGTATGAGCCGACGCCCCACAGTAAAAGACGTCGCCGAAGCCGCAGGCGTTTCCGTTGCCACGGTATCGCGGGCTCTGTCAGGGGCCAGGGTGGTTCGGCCCGAGCTGCAGGAACTAGTGGTGCGCACGGCGGACGCTCTCGGGTACCGCCCGCACTTGATCGCGCAGGCTCTGCGCCGGTCGCGATCCGGCGCGATCGGAATGATTGTGCCGAAGATTGAGAATCCGTTCTTTCCGCAGCTCGTTGGTCATGCTGATCGTGTGCTTCAGCAACATAACCTCGCATTGCTGTTGTGCAGTGCGGACGATGATCCTGAACTTGAGGCAAAGCGAATCTCAATCCTTGCTGAGCGTCAGATCGATGGGTTACTGATTAGCCCTTGCTCTCAGTCGGCTAGCGCTCCCGCTTTAGCCGAGATTGCGGCTCGTATGCCTGTGGTTCAGTTTGATCAACGAGTGCCAACGGTGGCAACGCCGTTCGTCGGCATTGACGACGCCGCAGGAATCGCGGCGGTCACCGCCCATCTTGGCCGATCCGGTCGCCGCCGACTTGCGTTCATCGGCGCAGATACAGACAACTGGTCGGGTCAGCGACGCACTGACGGGTTTGAAGCGTGGGCCGATGCGGAAGATCCAAGTGCTCGCCAGCGCATACTCGCGGGAGACTTTTCGCGCGAGTTCGGCCACGATGCGGCGATGCAACTTCTTGCGGCGGATGGTCAGATCGATGCGATTGTGTGCGCCAATGACCTACTCGCGCTCGGCGCCCTCGATGCGGCCACCGAACTCGGTATCGGCGTACCTGACCAGCTTGCGATCACAGGTTTCGATGACATTAACATCGCGACGGTGTCTCGACCAACGTTAACCACCGTTCGTCAGCCCGTTGCAGAAATGGTTGAGAAGGCAATTGGTATTTTGCTCAACGCGATTGACGGCGCGGTAGAGGAACCTGTCGACATTCGTCTACCGGTCGAGCTGATTATCCGTGGAAGTGCGCCTCGGGGCGCTCAGCCTAACTGACCGCGGTTCCACGCTTCGAGTAGAGATTGGTAGACGGATACTGACTGTTCGACGAGCTCTATCGACACAGATTCATCTGTCGAATGAGGCTGATCTGGGTCGCCAGGGCCGATGATGTAGCTGCGAGCGAGAGTTGGATCTAGCACCGCCGCATCAGTGAAGTACGAGACGCCAGCGGGTTCATCTTGGCGTCCAGTAACGCGGGCTACCGCGTCGAGGATCTCCTGAGTGACCGTAGATTCCGCGCCAGTCGGGGCCCACACCGGAGGAAGTTCAAGAATTGTGTGAACCGAGCCGAAGTTGGCTAGTTTTTCCCGCACCGATTCATGGGATGCTCCGGGGACTGGACGAATATCGACCGTCATCTGTGCTCGATCGGGAACAAGATTGGTCTGTGTCCCACCGCTAATCGTGCCGACGTTAGTCGTCCGGGCGCCGAGGTAAGGGTGAAGAGCTCCGGCGCCAAGTTCACGTAAACCCACAACGGCATCGCTGAGCATTTCGATTGCGTTCACTCCCAAGTCTGGCCGTGATCCGTGAGCTGCCCGTCCGGCAGTTTCCAGCTCCAACCACGTCGCACCTTTATGTCCTAGCCGAACGGCGTTGGCCGTTGATTCACCAACGATCAAAATTCCGGGAGCTTCCATCGCTTTTTTTGAGAGAATGGTGCGGGCACCTCCGCAGCCTGTCTCCTCTCCGGCAGTCAGCGCGACGGTAAACCCGCGCGCACCGCTGCGGGCAGCGGAAATCGATGCCAAGACCATGGCTGCGACTCCACCCTTCATGTCGCTGCTGCCGCGACCGAAGAGGCGATCCCCGTCGCGCTCCGCTGCGAGAGGTCCGTGCGCCCAGGTCGCTTGACCGTAGGGCACCGTGTCCACGTGGCCGGAGAGCACGAAT
Source organism: Salinibacterium sp. NK8237 (assembly GCF_015864955.1). Taxonomy (NCBI): domain Bacteria; kingdom Bacillati; phylum Actinomycetota; class Actinomycetes; order Micrococcales; family Microbacteriaceae; genus Salinibacterium; species Salinibacterium sp. NK8237. Next base: position 2,074,598 of record NZ_JADYWE010000001.1, read on the forward strand.
TCTCCGCCGCCGTTCCAACGCGCGACAAGACTTCCGCGGCCGGGCATCCACGGCACGTGGGTGAGGTCGAAGCCAGCCTCAGCGAGCAGGGGCGCAACTAGGTCGATCGCGTCCTGCTCGTGATCTCCCGCAGTGTCGATCCGCAACAGCTTCGTAGTGAGGTCGATTACGCCGCCATTCATAGCGACGAGGTTAGGTTGTACGCATCCATGCGGCGGTCTCTGACGGGATTGTTGAACTGGCCCCAGCCGCGACTGCGCCGAGCCTCTGCGAAGTCAACATCAGCGACGAGAAGTTCTGGTCGGGCGGTGTCGGCGGGACCGGCGATAGGCCAACCGGTGTGCGAAACGATGAGACTTTGTCCGATAAATTCTTGCTCGCGTTCAACCCCGACGCGATCAGCTGCCGCGATGACAATGCCGTTGCTGTGCGCCGCTGCCATCGTGAGAATCGTTGCCATGCCTGGCTGATCCGCAGCCTGACCAGGAATGGGAACCCAGTTTGTCGGCACGCACACCAGATCGACACCTTTGAGGGCGAGCGATCGGTAGCTTTCAGGAAACCACCCGTCGTAGCAGATCATCATTCCAATGCGGCCGAGCGTGGTCTGAATAACAGGAAACCCGAGATTCCCCGGTTCGAAGTAGAGCGCTTCCTCATCCCAAAGGTGCACTTTTCGGTAGACATGGTGGTCTCCGCCCGGCAGGCACATGATGCTCGAGTTGTAGAGGACGTCTCCGTCGCGCTCGGCGAAGCCGGCGACAACGATGATGTTGAGTTGCGCCGCGAGGGCCATCCATTCGCTGGTCGCAGGGCCCTCCGTTGCAATCTCAGCGAGTGCGAACGCTTCTTCGCGGGAATTCATCATGTAGCCGGAGTTCACCAGTTCCGGGAGAACGACTACTTTCGCGCCAGCTTCAGCGGCCGAGGTGATCGCGAGCGTCGTCATCGCGACATTGGTAGCGATGTCTCCGAACACGGGTTCAACTTGGGCGACGGCAATTGCGATGTTGGCGATGGTGTCCTCCGAACCATTGGTAATCGATTTCCCATGATACTTCACGGAATGGTTCCGGGCAGCATCCACAGGCTAGGCTCGGGCGTTATGGCAGCTGGCTCAACGATCCACACCTTCACGGTGCAATTGGCGGATGTGGACCGCGGGGTTTACGACGATTTCACGCTTCGCGTAGCGCGGCATCCTTCCGAAACTGACCTCTATATGGTCACGCGCGTGCTCGCGTATTGCCTCGAGTATGAGGAAGGTATCGCGTTCAGCGAGGGAGTTTCGTCGACAGATGAGCCCGCGGTTCTGGTTCGCGACCTCACCGGCACGATTACAGCCTGGATCGAAATCGGGGCTCCGGATGCTGCCCGACTCCACTACGGAAGCAAGCTGGCCGACAGGGTCGCGATCTACACGCACCGCGACCCGGTGAAGGTTGCGGCTCCGTGGGCGGGCAAGAAGATTCACAACGCGAGCGACATCGTTTTCCGCAGCTTCGATCCTGGCTTCATCGAGGATGCCGCAGCGGCCCTTGAGCGCCGCAACGCTGTAACTCTCTCGGTTACTGAGGGTCAGTTGTATCTCGAAGTGAACGGCACAACGGTAAGTTCCGCGCTGCATAGTCACCGCGTGGAGTAGTCAGGGTGCGCTGAGCTTTTCCGAGAAGCTCCTGTGGTGTGCATATTTCTCGGAATGAATGCCGCCCACCGCTATGTTGGTCTAGAAGATGACTATTCTGCCGCGCACCCAACCTCCTGCCCTTTCGTTGCCGCTCGCGCGCGGAGGATCCCTTGACGATCTCGCGCTCGGCACGGGTGCCGACGGCCGCTTCACTCTCGTTGTTTTCTATCGGGGCCTTCACTGCCCGGTGTGCCGCAAGCAGTTGCGTGAACTCGACGAGAATATGGACGCATTGCGCGAAGCCGGAGTGGGCCGCATGGTGGCCATCAGCATGGACACGCTCAAGCGCGCCACGATCTCGATCGACGACTGGGAACTCAGCCGCCTTCCGATCGCCTACGGACTCAGCGAAGAGCAGGCCCGCGAGTGGGGCCTCTTCGTCTCCAGCGGTTTCAAAAAGGGCGAGCCGGAGTTGTTCAGCGAGCCTGGCATGTTCATTCTTGACAACGACAACACCGTGTTCTGGGCTACTGTCTCCAGCATGCCGTTCGGGCGGATGCCGGTAAGCGCCATCATCCATGGTCTCGAGTACGTGACCGAGACTGATTATCCTGCGCGGGGAGTGGTTGCACCCTCGCTCTGAGTCCTCGAAGAGTGAGCAGTTTCGTCAATTACCGGCGTGTCCCCCTGATGGGGGTAGACAGGGGGTCTCTACCGCCATAGGGTCGATGCTAAATCGTTATTCAGTAGTGCGCGAGTGGCTGTCGAAACCTAGTCGACGCCGGCGTACGTGAGCCCGACGAAGGACCCTGGCGTGAACCCTCCTGTAGATCCCGACGTACGTCCGCGAGGTGATGGCGAGGCTCTTCTCGCTCGCCGCATGATTATTACGAGTGGTGTTGCGGCTCTCGCCGCAGTGGGTGCTGCTGCCGCGAGCAGCGCGGCTTTTGGCCCGGCCAGCACACTCTCGCTCTTGCCAGACGGGGCGAGCCCTCCCGTGGCTCCGGTGCCAACGGGATCCGCTCCCAAGAACACCCCGGTGCCGACCACTCCAACCCCGAGCGCCACACCCACGAACCCGCCGTCCACGAAGAGCCCCACTGTGGGCGTGAACCCACCAACGACTCAAGATTCACGCTCGCCAGCGACGGCGAACCCGCCAGCCGACCGCGACCAGAGTTATGCAAACCCTGGAGCGGGAACCGGAACCACGCCTCGCGCAGACACTCCATCGGCCGCGAAGCCTGCGACGAAATCCACCCCGCAGAAGGGGTCAAGTGCACCCGAGGTTGTGTCGACCGGTGTCGCAGACAACGACCAAACGCACGCACATCTACTGTCGCGGGCAACGTTCGGCCCGCGCAGCAGCGACTTTGCAGATATTTCCACTCTGGGAATCGACAAGTGGCTCGGTGCTCAGCTCGCACCGTCATCGATCGCTGATCCCGATGGGACTGCTGCGTGGGCAGCGTTTCCTCTCGCGAAGTTGTCAATCGCCAAGGTTCGTTCTTCGGTCAAGCAATACAGCTGGGAAGCTGCACGCGAGACTGGCCAAGCAACATTGGCTGCTCAGATCTTTAGCAAGCGGCAGCTTTTCGAAGTTGTTGTCGACGTCTTCTCTAACCTGCTCAACGTGACGACTCCGTCGGACAGCGTGTGGGCTACCGCGCCTGACTATGCAAACACGGTGATTCGCGCAAACGCCCTCGGCACCTATGCCGAGATGCTGCACTCCGCAATACGGCATCCCGCCATGTTGACGTACCTCAACAACGAGCAATCCAACAAGGCAAACGTCAATGAGAACCTTGGTCGTGAACTGCTAGAACTCCATACGCTCGGAGTAGCTTCGGGTTACACCGAAGATGATGTGCGCAACAGTGCGATGATCCTCTCGGGTCGCGGCATTGACTACGACACGAGAGAGTTCCGCTATTGGCCGGAACGTCACTTTGTGGGGCCTGTAGCCACCTCGTTCTTCACGGACGAAAACGCCACCGCAGACGGCGGACTCGCGGTGGGTGATCGGTTCGTCAGCGTATTGGCCCACCACCCCGCCACCGCCGCGAATGTCGTCAGAAAACTTGCTGTGCGTTTCGTTTCGGATTCGCCGCCTCAAGGTCTGCTCGACCGCCTGGCCCAGGTCTATCTCGACAACGACACCGCGATTATTCCGGTGCTCAAGGAGCTCTTCGCCAGCGATGAGTTCTGGTCTGCGGTCGGCGAGAAGGCGCGTCGTCCCCTTGAAGATGCGGTTGGAGCGGCCCGTGCGGTTGGCGCAGCACCGAGTGACAAGCTCGCCGATGGAGCAAAAAATCTCTATTGGGTCTTGCAAAATCTGGGTCACGCGCCTCTCACGTGGACCCCTCCTAATGGCTTTCCCGATGTCATCGGGGCGTGGCTTTCGGCCAGTCAAACAGTCGGGCGGTGGAACATGCACCGCGGGCTCGCTGGCGGATGGTTCAAGGGGCTCACTCCGCCCGCGAAGCTCAGTGAGCAACTCGCTCCGACCGCAGGGCAGACGAACTCGCAGTGGATCGACAGCATCTCTGAGCACATGATCGGTCGACCTCTCAGTGACACACATCGCGCTGTGCTGCTCTCGTATCTCGATGCCGATGGTTCTGCTGAAGCAGAAGCCGGCGACGCGTGGCAAGTGCCCGCTCTCGCCGCCCTAGTGCTCGACTCGCCCTATTTCCAATTGCGCTAATCGACCGCGCTCTTCCGCATTACCCTCCCCTGTAGCTCGAACCCGAATCGAGAAAGAACCCCCTCATGACCGAGACCCGTTTCCTTCACCCTGACTGCCCAGACTGGCGCCAGCTGGGACCAACCGATCTAGATTCCGCTGTGCGGGCCCATAGCGAGATTGTGGTGGCCGAAGAGGCTGCTCGTCGACAACTTTGGTCCAAGGGTTTTACCCGTCGACGGATGCTGCAGGGCGGCCTGATGGCTGGCGTTGCCGCCATCGGTTCCCAGATTGTGACCACTCAAGCGTCCTACGCGGCTCCAGGGTCGCCAGACACGGGTGCTCTTATCGTCGTATTCCTCCGCGGCGGAATGGACGGACTTTCCGTGCTCGTTCCGGCCACCGACGCAGACCTCTTGAAGGCCCGCCCGAGCATCGCGGTCAAAGAGAACTCAGGATTGATTGCTTTCGAACGCGGCTTCGGCTTGCATCCCGCGCTGTCAGCCCTGAAGCCGATGCTGGCGCAGGGCAAGATCGCTGCCGTACCGGCGATCGGCACCCCCGACCTTTCACGCAGCCACTTCCAAGCGCAGGACTGCCTTGAGCGTGGCGGCTCTGCCGGCAGCGCCTCGCAGACCGGATGGCTTAACCGTGCTCTTGAGCAGAGCGGCCCGGGAACCACCTGGCGCGGAGTGGGTGCAAGCGATCGCCTTGCTCGCTCCCTCGTCGGCGGTTCGAACGCTCTCGTCGTTCCCGACCTCGACCGCATGGCGATCGACGTAGACGATTCGCTCCTCGAACCCACCCGCACCGCCCTGACGAAGCTCTATACCGGTCTCGACCACCCAATCGCGCAGCAGGCAACGCTCGCCCTGAGCGCGTCTGGTGAGGCCGCAGCCATCGCAGCCTCTGCGGGAGAAGCTGAAGCGCGCGGCTATGCAGACGACAACTTCTCAAGCGACCTCGCAACCTTGGCCAGCCTCATCCGCGCCAACGTTGGGCTTCGTGTTGGCACGCTCGATCTCGGTGGGTGGGACATGCACACCGACATCGGAACGCCAGACAAGGGCGACATGCACGACATGCTCAGCGCCGTCGGCAACGGCCTCGCGGCCTTCTTCGCTGACCTCGGCCCGAAGGCCGACACCACGACGGTGGTGCTCATGAGCGAGTTCGGTCGTCGCGTTGGCCAGAACGACAGCTCGGGTGCTGACCACGGTCACGGTGGACTCGCGATGGTGCTCGGCGGTGGAGTTAAGGGCGGCGTGCACGGCAAATGGGAAGGCCTCGGTGCAGATGTGCTCGACCACGGCGATGTGCCCGGCAGCAACGACTTCCGCGATCTCCTCGGTGAAGTTGTGATGAACCGCCTCGACCTCAGCGCGGCCGACGCCAGCATCATCTTCCCGGAGTGGAAGGTCACGCCGATGGGGGTTATGGCCTAGCGCTCTGGCGGCTTAGCTGGGTTCGATCTGCGGTCGAATATACTGGGCATCTAGTGTCCGGCAGATGTCGGTTCGCCACTCCCAGGAGGAATGAGCCGCGCCATGATCGAGTTTCGCAACGTTTCGAAGCGGTTTCCCGATGGAACGCTCGCAGTCGAGAACTTTTCTCTCGTGCTTCCGTCGCACAAAGCCACCGTGTTCGTTGGCTCATCCGGCTCTGGCAAGACCACGCTACTTCGTATGATCAACAGGATGATTGATCCCACTGAGGGATCCATCCTGATCAATGGCGAAGATATCGCCGGGGTCGACCCAGTGCTGCTTCGCCGCCGCATCGGGTACGTGCTTCAAGCCACCGGACTGCTCCCTCACCGCAAAGTGGTCGACAATATCGCCTCGGTGCCGCGATTGAATGGTGTGCCTAAGCGTAAAGCCCGGCTCGACGCAACCGCTCTGCTCGATACGGTTGGCCTTGATCGGAGTCTTGCGGAGCGTTATCCAGATCAGCTATCCGGCGGACAACAGCAGCGCGTTGGTGTGGCTCGCGCCCTCGCTAGCGACCCCGACATCCTTCTCATGGATGAGCCATTTGGCGCCGTCGACCCCATCGTGCGGGCGGAGCTTCAAGAAGAGCTCAACCGCCTGCAGCGTGAACTGGGCAAAACGACTGTCTTTGTTACTCATGACATCGATGAGGCGTTCGTCATCGCCGATCAGGTGGTTATTCTTCGCAACGGCGGCGTGATCGCGCAGGTGGGCAGCCCCGCCGATATCTTGGCGAGTCCCGCGGATGATTTCGTAGCGTCGTTCATCGGAGCTGATCGTGGCAAGCGCACCCTCTATATTCAGCACCGCGAAGGAGACAGCGCGCCGCTGATAGTGGATTCTGATGGTCGGCCTGCCGGCGTGCTCGGGACCGAACAATGACGTGGCTCCTTGACAACTTTGCTCTAGTCGCCGAGCTCACGGGCAACCACGTAGCGCTCAGCATCCTTCCGATAGTGCTCGGGTTTTGTATCGCTGTGCCGCTCGGCTGGATCGCCAACCGCTGGCGGCCCGTGCGCTCGTTCGTCATCGCTGGCGGCAGCCTCCTCTATACAATTCCCTCGCTTCCGCTGTTCGTGATGTTGCCGTATCTGCTGGGAACGAAGATAACCGATGATCGGAATATCGTTGTGGCGCTCACTCTCTATGCGGTCGCAATGATGGTGCGGACTGCAGCCGATGCGCTTGCCGCGGTGCCCAAGGACGCGATCGAAGCGGCGACTGCGACTGGATACTCGGCTTGGGGTCGATTCTGGCTAGTCGAGCTTCCGCTAGCTGGCCCGGTCCTTCTTGCTGGCATGCGGGTGGTTTCCGCGAGCACGATCGCACTGGTGTCGGTGGGGGCCATCATCGGCTCGGCGAACCTTGGGTACCTCTTCACGAACGGAAAACAGCGCGACTTTCTCGACGAAATTGTTATCGGCATCGTGGCTAGCCTCGTTATTGCGCTCGTCTTTGATGTGATCCTCGTTCTTCTTGGCCGAGTTCTTATGCCGTGGATGCGACGGCAAAAAAGCGTTCGCAGCCGTACGCCGCTTCTTCTCGGGCGGGTGGGATAGCCCATGCAGTTCTTTCTCGATGCTTTTCGTTGGCTTCTCGACCCGGCTAACTATGCCTCAGGCGGTGTGAATCCTTTGCCGATTCACGATCGTGTGGGCGAGCACCTGTTGTACACGGTTGTCGCCGTCGCACTCGCGACGGTGATCGCGTTGCCGCTGGGCTTCTACATCGGGCACACCGGTCGCGGGCGGCAGTTCGTGATCGGATTCACCGGTGCCATGCGCGCTTTGCCCACACTGGGATTACTCATGGCGCTCTTCGTGATCGTGGGCGCAACCGTGCCGTTCACACAGGCGGCATTTATCGCCTCGATCATCGCACTCGTTATCCTGGCGATTCCATCGATTCTGGCGGGCGCCTACGCTGGCATCGAGTCTGTCGATCGTCAGACGATCGACGCAGGTCGTGCAATGGGGATGACAGAACTGCAAGTACTCACTCAGATTGAGATTCCGTTGTCGTTGCCGCTTATTATTGGCGGAATTCGGGCGTCTGCGCTTCAAGTTATTGCGACCGCAGTGATCGCCTCCTACATCTCATTGGGCGGCCTCGGCACAATCATCTCTAGCGGCATCGGACTCAACGACAACGATCGCATTCTCGGTGGCGCCATTCTTGTCACGCTCTTAGCGCTCGTTGTTGACGGTATGTTCGCCCTCGCTCAGCGGCTTACCCGTCGGCGCGGAACTGCCGGGGTTCGCCGAAAGAAAACAAACGTCCGTGAACAGCCACTGGGGCTGGTCGCGGTGGCGGCACCATCCGCCCACGAAGGGAAAAACTAATGTTCGCAGCAAATCGGAGGGCACGGGTCGCCATCGCGACCGTTGCCGCGGGAACGCTTGTTGCCCTCGCAGGGTGCTCTACCTCTGACCCCACCGACACGTCGGCTGACGGTTCTGTCACTGGCGACACGATCATCGTGGGCTCGTTCGCCTACCCTGAGAGCGAGATTCTGGGAAACATTTACGCCATCGCGCTTGAGGATGCAGGGTTCGAGGTCGAGACGAAGTTCAACCTTGGTCCGCGCCAGACCACGATTCCCGCTTTAGAAGATGGATCGGTCAGCCTCATGCCGGAGTACAACGGCAACCTGCTCTTTTTCTATGACACAGAAAATGCCGCCCGCACCACAGCCGAAGTAGACGCGGCGCTCGAGACCACGGTGCCCGATGGCTTCCAGGTGCTCAACTCCTCGCCTGCTGAGGACAAAGACGCCTACGTTGTCACACAGGAGTTGGCAGATGAAGAGGGGCTCGTTTCAATCGGTGACCTGGCGAAGATCGAGCCGTTTAGCCTCGGAGCCAGCCCGCAGATCGCCGAGCTTCCTTACGGCATCCCGGGTCTCGAGTCGGCGTACGGACTTACGGACATCACGTTCGTTCCGATTGAGGACTTTGGCGGACCCGACACGGTGAAGGCCCTCGTTGACGATGCTGTGCAGGTGGCAGACATCTTCACGACATCACCGGATCTAGTCGCCAAGAACCTGCTCGTTCTTGAGGACCCCGAGAATCTCATTGCTGCGCAGAACATCGTGCCGCTGTTGAACTCGAACATCTACAGTGCCGAACTCGCAGTAGTTCTCGATGCGATCTCGGCCGCGCTCACCACCGAAGATCTCATCACTCTGCGTGACCGTGTCGAGGGCACGGAGAAGGCGCAGGCTGAGACCGCAGCCCAAGACTGGCTCACCGAAAAGGGTCTCCTGAACTAAGAAACTGCTTCGCATTTACGTGCGGAGAACAGCGGCGCGAGAGCGGCATCCGTCTAGCTCTAGGGCGGAGCCGCTCGTCGCGCTGACCGTCGGCACAGTATTATCGCGGGGATGACTACTTTCTCTCGCCGAGGCCTCCACGGGCACGTTGTTGATGTGCTCGGGCGCCGCATCATGCGGGGCGAGCTTGCCTCGGGAGACATCATCGATCCGGATGCGCTGCTTGCAGAGTTTCAGGTCAGCCGCACGGTGATCCGCGAAGCGATCAAGGTACTCACGACCAAGGGCCTTGTGGATGCGCGACCGCGCCTCGGCACCTACGTCACTCCGCGGGAGCGCTGGCAGCTGCTCGACCGCGATGTCATGACGTGGCGCTCGGAAGGTATGCCCGACCCGCTGCTCGTGCTCGAACTCAGCGAAGTGAGGCAAGTGCTCGAGCCCGCCGCCGCTCGACTGGCCGCCGTTCGCCGCAGCGAAGAACAGTGCGCCGAAATCGAAGCCGCGATGACGGCGCTAGCTGCGACCTTCGAGAGCACCGAAGTGACATCGCACGTAGCAGCGGACTTAGCTTTTCATCGGGCCATCTTGGCAGCATCCGGCAACGAACTTTTGGCCCGCTTTGAGGTCGTGCTGGAACCCGCGCTGCATGCGCGCAACGAGCTTGCTTTTGAGAACGAGACAACAACCCAATTTTTGGATGACCATCGCGCAGTTGTGACGGCGATTGTCACGCAGGATGCCGAGGCCGCCCACACCGCGATGAAGTTGCTGATGGACCAGTCGAACCGCGACTCCGAAACCATCGTGAGCAAAGACCTGACCGGCGCTGCACTCGTCGCGAACCGAAAGCCGGCTCTCTAATGGCGACCCGCACCGTGCTCATCACGGGCGCAGCCCACGGCATCGGCGCGGCTGCTGCGCGCCTCTTTGCTGCCTCCGGTGACGATGTTGTTGTCACTGACATTGACGTGGATGCCGCTGCCGCGGTTGCCTCCGAAATCGTCGCGGCCGGTGGCGCCGCCACCGCCCATCGCCTCGACGTCGCGGACTCCGAGCAGTGGGAGGCGCTCTCGCGCGAGCTGCGCTCCGCGAATCGCCCGCCCGCGGTCATCGTGAATAACGCGTTCTTTCAAGTGACTGGCATTGCGCACGAACAGAGCGAAGACAACTGGAACAAGCAGCTCTCGGTGACGTTGTCATCCGTCTATCGAGCGATGCGTACTTTCCACGACACTCTCACCGCTGCTCGCGGCAACATGGTTAACGTGTCGAGCGTGCACGGGGTGCTGTCCTGGGCCGAGCAACCCGCTTACGGCGCGGCGAAGGGTGGGCTCATTTCGCTCACGCGTCAACTTTCGCTCGACTATGCGCCGCACGTGCGCGTGAACGTGGTGCTCCCGGGATCGATCAAGACCCGGCAGTGGGATCACCAAACCCCTGAAGCGCAGGAGCTGGCGCGACGCCAAGCCACCCTGCAGCGGCTGGGGACTCCCGAGGAAGTCGCGTCTGTCATCCAGTTCCTCGCTGGAGACGGTGCGTCGTACATCACGGGCGCTTCGCTTGTCGTCGATGGCGGCATGACGACGACGCTCGGCGCCTAGCGGAGACTCGCTGGCGCGCCCTCGACTATCGCTGGCGTTGCCGACCGGCTACCACTCGGCGAGCGACCCATCATCGTGACGCCACACGGGGGAGCGCCACTGGTGTCCGACCTTGTCGGCGGCGCGCACGGCGGCCTCATCGATGTCGATGCCGAGCCCGGGAGCGGTCAGCCGCTCGATGTAGCCACTCGTGAAGTCGAAGACGCTCGTATCCATGAGGTATTCGAGCACGTCTGATCCGACGTTGTAGTGGATGCCGATGCTCTGTTCCTGAATCAAGAAGTTCGGTGTGTTGAACCCGACCTGCAGACTCGACGCCAGAGCGATCGGTCCGAGCGGGCAGTGCGGCGCGAGCTGAGCATCGAACATGTCGGCGAGAGCGGCGATGCGGCGCACTTCGGAAATACCGCCCGCATGGGAGAGGTCGGGCTGCACGACAGCGATGCCGGCCTGCAGTGGTCCCAAGAACTCGTTGCGGGAGAAGAGGCGCTCGCCGGTGGAGATCGGGATTGATGTCGACGCCACGATGCCGTCGAGCAGATGTGACTTCTCAGGCACAACAGGTTCTTCGACAAAGAGGGGAGCGTAGGGCGCGAGAAGGGGGAGCACGCGACGGGCGTTGGCGACGGTCATCCGTCCGTGGAAGTCGATCGCCATGTCGCGGTCGGGACCCAAAACTTCGCGGGCGAGTGCGGCCCGTTCAACAACCTCGTCGATGGCGCTCACGGTGCCGATGGGCTTCATCCGTCCGCTGCCGTTCATCTTCACAGCGGTGAGGCCCGACTCCACCTGCTGGGCGATGTTATCGCGCAGCTCGGAGGGTTCGTCGCCGCCAACCCAGCCGTACATTCGGATGCGGTCGCGCACGGCGCCGCCCAGAAGGTCGTGAACGGGAACGCCGTGAGCTTTGCCCGCGATGTCCCAGAGCGCTTGGTCGATGCCGGCGATAGCGCTGGACGCGACGGGGCCGCCCCGGTAGAAGCCGCCGCGGGTGAGCACTTGCCAGTGATCTTCGATGCGGGTGGCGTCGAGCCCCACAAGGTATTCGGCGTGCTGTTCGACGGCGGCCCGCACGATGTCGGCCTGGCCTTCAACAACGGGCTCGCCCCAGCCGACGATGCCGTTATCGGTCTCGATGCGCACGAAGAGCCATCGTGGTGGAACGAGGAATGTTTCGATGCGTGCGATCTTCACGGCGGCCCTTCCGTTAGTAAGTCTTATTATCCTACTAATGACAGCTACTAAAGTGAGCATCATGGATACCACCACGACGAGCCACCGCGACTGGCGGGGCGAGATGCTTGCCCACCTTCGCGCACTAATCGTGCAGGCCGAGCCCGCGATTGTCGAAGAGGTCAAGTGGCGAAAACCCTCGAGTCCGGATGGCGTCGCAGCGTGGAGTCTCGACGGACTGGTCTGCACCGGCGAAACCTACAAAGACAAGGTCAAACTCACGTTTGCGCAGGGCGCTTCGCTCGACGACCCCACCGGTCTCTTCAACAGCAGCCTTGACGCCAAGGTCAGACGCGCGATCGATCTCCATGAGGGGGACGCGATTGACGCTGATGCTTTTCAGTCGCTCATTCAGTCTGCGGTGGCGTTTAACGCAGCTCGCTAGCTTGCGCACCTCGCACCTCGCACCTCGCGCCTCGCACCCCGAACAACGCCGCTCGCGTCAAGCATCTCGCGCACTCCAGCGGACCACGCCGGCCACCAGCAGCGGCATCCGCAGCGTTAAGAATCGCCCCCTTTAGCGATCTCTAAAGTGTTGCCCGAACTGTGCTTTTCTGAGCGCGCGTGCCGAGCATCCGTCTGGGAGAATGGATGCGGGACCAGCCGTGCCACAAGCGCGCCCGCGGACCAAGACAGTGCAGTCGGAAGGAACCTGATGCAACGCGAACACAGCGACGAATTTGACCGGTGGAATGCCCGCCAAGAACTGGCCGAGGCAATGATCCCCCTTATCGGTGGGCTGTATCGCAACCACGGTGTCGTGACCTCGATTCACGGCCGCCGCCTCATCAACCAGTCGCCTGTTGAAGTGCTGAAGGCTCACCGTTTTGCGCGTCAGCTCAACGAGAGCGAACTGCCGATCGAAGAGACGATGCCGATCATGGTGGCGCTCTCGGCAATGCCGCTGAATTCGGCATCCATTGATTTGGCGAAGCTCGTGAACCGTTTTCGCGAAGTTGGCGGCGAGCTCAATGACTTCTTGGCGGCTGAGCTTGAGCCGGTGCTCAAGAACGGCAGCGAAACGAAACCAGCGGGAGCGGATGTCGTGCTCTACGGTTTCGGACGTATCGGTCGGCTGTTGGCCCGCATCCTGATCGCGCACGCTGGCAATGGCGAGGGACTCCGTTTGCGCGCAGTCGTCGTGCGCAAGGGTTCAGACAATGACCTCGTGAAGCGGGCCAGCCTGTTGCGACGCGACAGCGTTCATGGCCCGTTCGAGGGAACGATCTCGGTTGACACCGAAGCCAACACGATTCTGGCCAACGGCACCCTCATCCAAGTGATCTACTCGAACGACCCGGCCACGATCGACTACACCGAGTACGGAATTTCGGATGCCATCGTCGTCGATAACACAGGCCGCTGGCGTGACGAAGCTGGCCTCGGTCAGCACCTCAAGTCGCAGGGAGTGAAGCGGGTCTTGCTGACGGCTCCCGGCAAGGGTGAGATCAAGAACATTGTGTACGGCCTCAATCACGACGCGATTGCCGACACCGACACGATCCTCTCGGCTGCGTCGTGCACGACCAACGCGATCTCGCCGGTACTCAAAGCGATCAACGACCAATACGGCATTGAGCACGGGCATGTTGAGACAGTGCACTCGTACACGAACGACCAAAACTTGACGGACAATTTCCATTCCGGCGACCGACGTGGACGGTCGGCACCGATGAACATGGTCATCACCGAGACCGGTGCTGCGAAGGCAGTCGCGAAGGCGGTTCCCGAGTTGGCGGGATTGCTGACCGGCAGCGCCATCCGCGTTCCCACCCCTAACGTGTCAATGGCGATTCTGAACCTCAACCTCGCGACCGAAACCACACGCGAAGAAGTGAACCGCTACCTGCGCAACCTCTCCCTTGACTCGACTCTGCAGCAGCAGATCGACTTCATTGATTCGCCCGAGGTCGTCTCGAGTGATTTCACCGGCTCGCACCGCGCGGGCATCGTTGACGGCCTTGCGACCATCAGCACCGGCAAGCATCTCGTGTTGTACGTCTGGTACGACAACGAGTTTGGTTACACCAGCCAGGTGGTGCGTGTGATTGAACACATGGGTCAAACGCACCCGCAAGTTATTCCCGAACGCGCCGTAGTCGGGGCATAATTTTCCGAACTGTGATCGTGTTACGCCCGCGCTTCACGCTGTGAGCGTAACAAAGGAAAACTCTCAGACTTGGCGTGTGAACATCGTTAAATGAACGATTCCGCGCTCCCCGTAATTGATCTCTCGCTACTCGATGGCGGCCCAGAAGCGGCTGCCAAGTTCCGGGATGATTTGCTGTGTGCCACCCACGATGTGGGGTTCTTTTACCTTGTCGGGCACGGTGTCGACGAAAAGTTGATGGATGACCTGCTTGCAGCATCCCGCGAGTTCTTTGACTTGCCCGCCGAGCAGAAGCTGGCCGTTGAAAACGTTAAGAGTCCGCAGTTTCGTGGCTACACGCGCGTCGGTGGCGAGCTGACGGAGGGCAAGACCGACTGGCGCGAACAGATCGACGTGGGCCCCGAGCGCGACGTTGTCGACAACGCTGCCGGGCTCGCTGACTACTGGCGCCTTGAGGGCCCGAACCTGTGGCCGGATGCCGTGCCGCAGCTTCGTGAGTTGGTCAACGAATGGAATGACAAACTCAGCGCCGTTTCGCTGCGCCTTCTGCGCGCGTGGGCTCACGCCCTCGGCGCTCCGGAGGACGTCTTCGACAATGCTTTTGCCGACAAGCCTTTCCCGCAGTTGAAGATCGTGCGGTATCCCGGTGAGTCCAACCCGGAGCCCAAGCAGGGTGTTGGTGCTCACCGTGACGGTGGAGTTCTCACGCTGCTGATGGTGGAGCCGGGCAAGGGTGGGCTGCAGGTCGACTACCAGGGCGAGTGGGTCGATGTTCCGCCGAAGCCCGGTGCGTTTGTTGTGAACATTGGCGAGATGCTCGAGCTCGCTACTGAGGGTTACCTCAAGGCGACGCTGCACCGCGTGATCTCGCCACTCATCGGCGATGACCGCATCTCGATTCCGTTCTTCTTCAATCCCGCGCTCGACACTGTGATTCCCCAGTTGCAGTTGCCGCCCGAGCTCGCCGCCCAGGCCCGCGGACTGTCGCTCGACCCCACGAACAGCCCGATCCTCGAAACGTATGGAGACAATGCGCTTCGCTACCGAATGCGGGCGCACCCCAACGTTGCCCAGATCCATCACGATGATCTGATTCAGGGCCCGCGGGGTGCGATCTAGAGGATTCTCTTTGAAGCGCCGAGGGCACTCGAGCTCTGTATTTCTTTCACTTTAGATCAGCGGATTCTGGGCTCGTTCGCAATTCGCCCAGTCTCGAATCCGCTTCGAAACTTCGAGCGATACGTCAGCGGCGAGGTTGAGTGTCTGCGTCCGGCCACACGAGACGGATCAGCTGTTGGATGGGCTCTCGGGCTGTGGGCTTGAGCAGACGCTGTCCGGTTGGTGCTAGCGAGGCAACTGCAATCTTGGCCTCGCGCTCGAGTTCGATCCCGTTGGAGGCAATTCCTAAAGAAGCTGCAGCTGCTGCGAGGTTCTGGGACCACTTTTTGCCGGGGTTCTTGAAATGATTCGAGTTGAACTCGCGATCGAAGGTGCTAGAAAGCGCTTCCAGGTAACTGGCTGGCTCTAACAAGTCTTCGATTTCAGATGATTTGCGGGCAGCGTCCCCGAGCATGAAAATGTCTGACTCCTTGAGCAAGCGGCTATCCCGCAGCTGGGCAGCCTCCGCTCGGCCAGCCTCGTCGTTGTCCAGGACGACTATTATTCTGCACACTGTAGATTTTTCTTTGCTGATTACCGCCCGAAGTTTGCCGCTTCCCTTGGTGGCTTTTAGGATCACTCGGCCGCTTCGGATATCGTCCGCCATTCGTGTGTGTTCCGGAGCAAGGATTTGAGAAAGCAGCGTCGCGTCTGTCAGCCCCTCGACGAGTACCACGGTCTCCGCAGATTCTAGATTGTCGTGCAACTGCACTCCGATCGCTTCCCGGATCTCTGAGAGGTTGCGGGCGATTTTTGCCTCGCTGCGTCGAACAATCAGGTTGGATGCGGCTCTGTCTCGGTTCACGAAAATTGGGTTGTGCGTCGCGAGAATGACTTGCTGGGTTTCAGATAACTCCTGAAATAAGATTTGTAGCTCGTGGACAGCGAAAGAGTGCAGGTGCGCTTCCGGTTCATCAACAAGCAAGATGAAACTGTTGCTCCTCGCTGTGACCTTGGCAAGTTCTTGGATCAGCGCCAGCGTTACAAGGCTCTTCACGCCGTCGCCTTTGTGTGCGAGCGATGTCATCACTCCGTCATCGATTTGAACGTCCCTAACAATGCTTGACGCTTCGAAGCTCGCGGTCTTGATCTCGATTCCTACTATCGACGGTAAATAGCCCTTTATGGACTCCGTCAGTTCGTCTCCGACTGTTCCTAATGCGGTGTCCAACATGCTCTGCAACTTCGCCGTGAGTTCCTTATACTCCTCCGAATACGTCAACTTCTGGATCTGAAGTTTCGCTAGGTGGCTCATCATGGCGCGAGCTTCCGCGTCTGTTCGAACTGCGGGTATTAGCACAAATGACAAGCGATCTGTGATGAACTGAGCGATCTCGCCGGCTTTGGCCTTGTGAGTGGCCGCCCCCTTACCCGGCTTGATAACTCCGAACGATGCAGCATTTTTGGAAAGCTTCATCTCAATAGGCAGCTCGCCATTGTTGCTGATCCCGGTTGCTTCCGTGAACTCCTCGACTTCTTTCGGAGTCAAGCTGAACTTGAGGCGCAATACAGTCGGGTGGGTTCCCCTTTTCTCTTGTTTTGATATCGGGTAATCCTCTTCCCAGCTGTATCCCCACTTCTGATCGCGGTTGGCAGCGGGTGCCCGTCTTGCGCCTCTCATAACAAGGCGCGCTTGCCCGCCAGTGAGCTGCCCCTTCGAGGACATGCTCGAAGGTAGGGTGCTCCAGAGCTCAATAAGATTCATCCCCAGACCTAACGCCCTGAGTAGGTTCGTTTTGCCTTCGTTGTTGGGCCCGACCAACGTTGTGAGGTCATCAATTTGGAAGCGGGTTTGCGCGCCGATCGATCGGTAGTTTTGGATGGTAGCTTCAACAAGCCGCAAAAGGTACTCCTTCGTCGGGCGCGATGCTGCGCCGTTTGACAAATACTCGCCTAAATTGGGGTGCTGAGCAAGCAGTGCGTTAATGCGCCGATTGATTCATGCGGCTCTCGACCTGGGCGGTTGATCGAGCGTCGGCTGGAGAAGTCCGGCTGCCGACTAGGGGAACCCGGCCCAAAGCGGCTGTATTCCGAATCGACGGGGCGGTAATCCTTGCTATTGAGTTCGTGGACCGGTGTGCAGAACTGGATCTTCGATTGATCGGCTTTCAGGCGTAGGGCCCGCACTGTGCGCGCGACTCTATGGGCGCGCGATCGCGGCCAATGCCCAAGCCCGCGGGCTGTCGCTCGACCCCACGAACAGCCCGATCCTCGAAACGTATGGAGACAATGCGCTTCGCTACCGAATGCGGGCGCACCCCAACGTTGCCCAGATTCATCACGATGATCTGATTCAGGGCCCGCGGGGTGCGATCTAGGTTGTGCATAGCCGGGCTTGCTCGGTGTTCGCCATTGCTGGTCATCAGCGTTTGGTATATCGTTTGATCACGCGTTCGACCCCGTGTGATGCGCGTGCGAGGGGTGGTGCAGTTGTTCAACTCTCTGTCGCGTTCAAGCACATCATACGTACTATGAATATCATCGAGGTTGATCACGATCCCCCGAGCGCGAAGGTTTCGCGTTGCCAACGAAGGAGAGCACCCAGTGAGATTTGCACGACTCGGCCCCATCGGGTCAGAAATCCCTGTTGTACTGCACGACGGAGGCGCATTTGATCTGCGCCCCATCGCGTCAGATATCGACGGATCGTTCTTTGCATCGGGCGGCATCGACGCCGCCCGTGCCGCCGTCGCTGCAGGAACCCTCCCCGCCGTCGAGACTGAGGGTGTTCGCGTCGGTGCAGCAATCGCTCAGCCCGGCAAAATCGTATGTGTCGGCCTCAACTACAGCGACCACGCGGAGGAAACCGGGGCAACGTTGCCCGACGAACCCGTCATCTTTATGAAAGACCCCAGCACCATGGTCGGCGCCTTCGACAACGTGCTCATCCCGCGCATGAGCGTCAAGACCGACTGGGAGGTCGAGCTCGGCGTCGTGATTGGCGCCACCGCTCGCTACCTTGACTCCCCGGATGACGCGGCCGCCGTCATTGCTGGTTACGCCGTCTCGCACGACGTTTCCGAGCGCGCTTTCCAACTCGAACGTGGCGGAACCTGGGACAAGGGTAAGAGCTGCGAGACCTTCAATCCGTTCGGGCCTGAGCTGGTAACCGCCGACGAGGTGTCCGACCCTCAAGCCTTGGGCTTGCGGCTGTGGGTGAATGGTGTCGAACGCCAGAATGGCACGACCGCGAATATGGCGTTCGGTGTCCACTACGTCGTCTGGTACTTGAGCCAGTTCATGGTGCTGCGCCCCGGCGATGTCATCAACACGGGAACGCCCGCCGGCGTGGCCATGGGTATTGAGGGCCAGCCGTATCTGCGGGCCGGCGATGTTGTTGAGCTCGAGATCGACGGCCTCGGTCGCGCACGCCAAGAGATGGTGCAAGCATGAGCGCCGAGTTCGACGGTCTCGTCGCGGTAGTTACCGGGGGAGCCTCCGGCATCGGGCTAGCCTCCGCGCTTGCTCTTGCTGAGCGTGGTGCAACGGTGGCCGTGCTCGATCTGAACCCTGAGGCTCTGGATGCTCGCCTGCACGGATTCGCAGCAGACGTGTCAGATCGTGCCTCCGTGGTCGCGGCGGTTGCGGCGGCGGCCGAGAAGTTGGGCGGCATCGACATCGTCGTGAACAACGCCGGCATCAGCGCGGTCGGAACCGTTGAAGAGAACGACGATGCTGAATGGGCTCGCGTGCTCAACATCAACGTGACTGGAATGGCAAGAGTGTCGGCAGCGGCCCTCCCGTGGCTGCGCAAGTCTGAGCATGCTGCGATCGTGAACCTTTGCTCCATCGCCGCCCTCAACGGCCTCCCGCAGCGCGCGCTCTATGGCGCCTCGAAAGGTGCCGTTCTTGCGCTCACCTACGCGATGGCGACCGACCATGTGGCGGATGGGGTGCGCGTCAACGCCGTCAGCCCCGGCACCGTCTCCACACCCTTTGTCGAACGGATGCTGCAGGGCTTCGACGATCCCGTCGCTGAACGCGCCGCCCTGGATGCCCGCCAGGCCACCGGACGCATGGTCACGCCCGAAGAAGTCGCCGGTGCCGTCGCGTATTTGGCGAGCCCACTCTCCGGCTCAACCACGGGCACCGCGCTCGAGGTTGATGGTGGAGTAACGCACCTTCGCGTCAGAAAGTAGGCGCTCGCGGCATCCGACTATCAAAAGTGGCAGTGGGAGGCCAAAACCGCTGGTATAGTTTTCTGGTTGGCGAAAGTCAATGAGATGCGCCCGTAGCTCAGCGGATAGAGCAATTGACTACGGATCAATAGGCCGGGGGTTCAAATCCCTCCGGGCGCACCAAATAAAGCAGGCCTGACCAGCACTTTCTCGTGGAGTGCGGTCGGGCCTGTTGTGGTTTCTGCCCACATCCTGCCCACACTTGAAAACAATGGGGCGTACTTTCGGGGCAAAAATCGACCTGTCCGACTCGGCGGAACCCAGTGTTTATCTGGGTTTTGGTCCAGCGGGCGGAGTTGACCAATTGACCTCTGAACAATCGCCTGAGTAGACGGTGATTGCGCCTAGCGGCGCGTAACCGAACTAGGGGCAGGTCAGGGAGTAACCGAAACACTCAGGAGACCCTTCTGCCTCGGAAACTGCCAGAGCAGTGGAGCAAAGACACTTAGCGGAAAGACCTGTTTCCAAGACAGATCGAGCCCCGGAAATCTGCCACTTCCTACCGAGGCTCGGAAGATGTTCCGCGTGTCTCGAAAGCTTTAGCTTTCTGAGACACCCACCTCGAACGTTTGACGCACCTTCATCTGGCTTAATCTCGGGTGAGTCATACGGGCACCGCACGCCCGCGCTCTTGACGGCCCCATGCGATAGCTCGGGAACGTCCGCTGCTCGTCCCGGTTGTGGGAGGGCGAGTGAAGGTGGGGGGCAATTGCCCGGCAATCCGAGAGCGGCTAGGCTGAGATCATGACAGAGTTTTCGGCTCTCACGGTTTTCGCAGGTCTCCCAGTTCGGGATCTGACGCTTGCGATCGAGTGGTACGAGCGGGTGTTGGGTCGTGCCCCTGACGCGCGACCCGCTCCCCAGATCGCCGACTACTACCTAACCGTTGATCGGGTGCCCGAGCATGGCACGCTTCAACTTCGGGAGGATGCCGACCGTGCCGGGGGTGGGATGACGACGATCAACGTGGAAGACATCACAGTGATCGCCCAGTCCCTTGCGAATCTGCAGGTGGCATTCGACACGCAAGAGTTCCCGATCGACGCCGTGACGGTTAGCTCCGTCACCGTGGGCACATTCGAAGACCCAGACGGCAACGCTGTCACCATCGTTCAACCTCACCTCCGGTCCACGGACTAGAGGCGTAAGTAAGGTCTTTCCGTTGCCCGACGGAAGCGGATCCTGCACAGACAACGTCGATTTGCCCCGCAGCAGGTTACCCTTGCGGGGTAGCGATACCGCCACATAGCGATCACAGAACGCCGCCACAAAGCGATCAATTTTACACTTCTGCCCTAGGTGTTTGGTTGCTGCGACGGGACGCTGCCAGGCAGTGCGGGCCGTCCTGTACCGGGTCGGGCGCGTCCGGGGTCGGCCTGCGCGGCCTACGCGCCATGAGTCGCCAACTACTACCCGAGATCGCCTTCGCGATCGATATTGCGGTTCCGGGTCGGCCGTGTGGCGGCCCAGACCGGGCTCGGTGCTCTTCGAGTGCTTGATCAACCACATCCGGCCGAGTCTGGCTGCTTCGGTTTCGCGTGCACGCGGGGCCGCGGAGCTGAGATCAATGGACGTTACAGCGCCCCTCGGCGCATCGATCCAGGTCGATCTGCCCGCGGTTCGACGGCGGTCAAGCGGCGCACGCCGCCCCGTCGGACATCGACCGCGTCGATGTCGCGCAATCGTCCGTCGCTCATGAATGCTCCGTCGAAAAGGAGCGCGATTTGCATCGAAACCGCTCCGAGCCCGGCATGTCCCCAAGGAGGCGGGCTTCGTAATTGTTCGAGTCGCAACTGCATCGCGACGGCTCCGGGACATCGCGATGGCGACAGCGCCTTCCATACCGTAGCGACCTCAGGAGCCTCACTCTCGTCCGAAGGTGTGGTCGCCGCATCGGCCGGCATCATCGCATTGCTCGATGCACTCACTGAGGTCAAATGTAGGACGCAGGCGCCCAAGGCAGGATGAGTCCAGAACCGGTTGGTCCTCGTGCAGGCATCCTCTCAAAAAGGGCAGCCGGCCTACTGCACCGCCGGCCTACTGCACCACCGGTCGACCAGCTCGCCGCACAACTCGTGGCGGGGAACTACATGGCCATTCCGGATAAAACTCGGACGCAAGGAGTTATCCCTGTTGGAGGTCTGCTGCGGTCAACGAGTTCGGCAGCTTATCGCCCTCGTTGCCTAGCCATTGATATTTATCACCATCTGCACCAAAGAGGCCGGCGGTGCCACCCGTGATGTAGAACTCATTTCCGGAGGCACCGGGCACGCCTGATTCCACTAAGAATACGAGATAGGACCCACTGGCGTCGATGACGATTTTGCTGCCGTCTTCAGACACCGAGTTGCCAGTTGCCAGCTGCCGGATCACGATTTCCTCACCGGCGCTAAACTTCTGGTCCAGTCTCGCATCATCGGGCAGTCCAGCTGGCTGGAAAATCGCCGTTATCTCAGCCGTGGATGCGGTATAGGCAGAAGCAGAATCTGTCTCGGGGTACTCTTTCTGACTCGTCACGTCGATGCTTGCCACGAGCGTGCTATCGGCGGCAAGCTCTTTGATGGAGTTGTAGAGCTTTACCCGTGAACCAGATGAGAACGTAACGGCCGGAGCGCAAGCTGCAAGCGACATAACGCTGACAACTGCCACCATCATGAGGAACTGTCGGCCGTATTTGGGGAGCGAAATCATTGTCCCAATCCAATCAGTAGAGAGCGTTCATTCCTTGAGAGTCATCCGCAACAAGTTGGCAGCCGATGCCCGCAGCGTAGTTGCTTGTCGAAACTGAATTCATAATGGCAGTAGCGGTCGAAGAATGATTGAGGCCCATCACGTGACCGATCTCGTGGACCCAAACGCACTTGCGCTTCGTCACCGAGTACGAATTCGTGTAATAGGTGTTGATCCATGATTCACCCGTGTGGCCATCGCACGCCCACGTCGACCTACCGTCGTATCCCGCCGCCCCATTGTTCTTATAGGTCACTGTGAACGCCGCCGTGGAGCTGGTGAGTAGATTCGCGTCTGTGACGTTCCAAGCGCGTACCGCTGCAGATACTTCGGATGCGAACGGCGTGCCGCCAAGGTTTTGATACCGCTGCGGACTCAAGGTACAGCCCGTCGTGGTGTAGGCGTTCGCCCCGGTTACACCAAGCCCAACTGACATTGTGGACACTAAACCAACTGCTAAGATCGCCGGGACGACTTTCTGATTGCGGCTGCGAAGCTTCATTGACTTCCCGATCCGTTTCGATGATTTGTAACGATGCTGGCCAAGTTACGCGCCCTAAAGGTGAACGTCAATCAATTTCGCGGTCGCCCGCTTGGTAATAACCTGCAGACGGCGACCGCGGCTCGGAAGCTGGGCTGGCGCGTGCGTATGGAGATCCGC
Source organism: Salinibacterium sp. NK8237 (assembly GCF_015864955.1). Lineage (NCBI taxonomy): Bacteria > Bacillati > Actinomycetota > Actinomycetes > Micrococcales > Microbacteriaceae > Salinibacterium > Salinibacterium sp. NK8237. Next base: position 2,097,349 of record NZ_JADYWE010000001.1, read on the forward strand.
CTGCGGTGGTCATGTCGGTGAAGGTTCGGCCCGCGGGCCGTCGTGATCTGCGGATTCATCCGGGATCCATCATTATGTAGTGATGGATGTCATCGTTCGAAGAGCGGTTCCTGACGAGTGGCGCGCCGTGCAAGACATCCGCCTTCGAGCACTAACTCGTGAGCCGTCTGCATTTGGCTCATCCGCGGGCGGAGAAAGCTTTCTCACCGAGGGTGATTGGCGGCAACGCATCGCGCACGGCTTCTCGGTACTCGCCTGGGCGGACGAGGAGCCCATCGGAATGGTGAGTGGAATCGTTAAGCGGGAGACCGGTGGGCACGAGCTGGTAGGGATGTGGGTCGACCCCGAACAGCGGGGAACTGGGGTGGCAACACTCGTGGTTGATGCCATGTGTGCCTAGGCGAAAGGCATGCGTGCGACAACGCTTGCTCTCTGGGTGGTTGTCGAGAACCAACGAGCGCGCCGGTTTTATGAGCGTGTCGGTTTTCGGGCTACAGGCGACTACGCGAAGCTTCCCAGTCACCCTGAGCTGTCTGAAGAAAAAATGACGATGGTCCTCCGTTAGAGGTTCCCTGTGACACAGGTCACGCCCGTGTTCGAGCTGCATGGGAAATCGTCGCGCTTGCGTGCTTTCGGATGAGAATAGTGGTCAGAGTGGCTCGTCAGAAACGTGAGGCTGAGTCCGCTGCGAAGCCAGCAATACGAACGATGTGATCGCACACGCGGTCGGGCGGGATTCTGTTCGCGGCCAACAAGGTAACGATGCCGTGGCCTGCCGCCCGGATTAGCTCCGCCGCCGCCGCCGCCGCCGCCGCGTCCGCTTCTTGCTCGGTGACGGTGCGGGCAACCTCTTCCTTCAGAATGCTGAATGCTGTGTGCAACTCCCCGGAAGTATCAGCAGACGCGAACGGGAGTGTCGTTCGGGTCGAGAACATTGCCTCACAAGCCTCGGCCATTCAACCTGTTTGGAGTCGGCTCTTGCGCGCTTCGAGTTGATTGGCACCTGTTTGACCGTGCCACGTTCGAGATTGGTCGCACTCTGCTCGCGACAGGGGACGAAGGTCAGAGCATCGAACTTTATTCGGCTGAGCGTTCGATTGTCGACGCGTTCAGGCTGCGAGGCACTGTCGGGTACGAGACCGGTATTGAGGCGTTGCGCAATTGGTTGAAGCACCCAGAGCATCCCAACCCGCCAGGTTGTTTGCCATTGCGCAGGCCCTGCCGCGAGCGGTCGGCCCCTACGAACCGCCTTGGAGATACTGACATGACCCCGGAGCAGACTTTTGCTGCGCTGCAACGCATCGCCCGATAGCAGGACCGCGCGCTGTGCGAAGTCCGTCGTCGAGGACATGGCTTTGGCCGTCCTCAAAGATCATCTCACTGAAGTGTCGACATTCCTGAATCCAGTCTTCGTGGACGCAGTCGAACCTGCGGCAGCGTGGGACCTAACTTCGAAGACGTGGATCTAAGGCTGCTTGTTCTCTTTCCCTAATTCCACCGATGCAGTGGAGACGTAGCTCGTTACCGAGCAATAATCAGATTGACCGTGCCCACATTTCACCCACACTTGGGGAGCATCGCCGTCAGCGCGCGGCATCGGAGTCGCGCCCAGTCACCAGTGTTTTGCAGAGATTTTGGACAGTTCCGCGCAACTCCGCGGAAACGGCTTTCGACTACGGATCAATAGGCCGGGGGTTCAAATCCCTCCGGGCGCACCACTCGAGAAAGACCCCGCCTGTTGTGGCGGGGTCTTTCTTTTTTATGTTTGGCCAGTCTCCGCCGCGAAGGCTCCCGGCGCCAGGGCGAACAGGCAGGCCCTCAGCTGCCATGCACCTACGCGCGGGGTTCGGACCCCAGCGTCTTGAGTAGTTCGCCGATCTGGTGGTGGTGCTCTAGAGGGTGCCGAAGCGGCAGATCCGGGTAGAGCTCGTAGCTGTTGCGTCGTCCATCCCGCTTGCGCGTGAGGTACCCGTCTTCGACAAGTTCGGCGACGATGCGCTGGGCGGCTCGTTCGGTGATGCCCACGGCTTCGGCGATGTCCCGTAACCGCATAGTGGGATCCCTAGAAACACACAATAGAACGTGTGCGTGATTGGTCAGGAAGGTCCAGCTGTTCATCTTTCCATCCTAGGTGACACGCGCTGTGCAATACACGCTATGGTTATCGTGTATTGCACAGCGTATATTCAGGAGGTTGGCCCTTGGGCTCCTCCTAGGGGCTACGGACCGTAAGCGAACCAGAGAGTCACCGCGTGATCGATCCCATCATCCTGTTCTTCCTGCTCGGAGCCGTCGCGGGCTTGTTAAGGTCGGAATTGCGTCTTCCGGCGGCAGTGTACGAGTTCGTCAGTATCGTGCTGCTGCTCTCCATCGGGCTCAAAGGCGGCGTCGAACTCGCCAAGCAGCCCTTCTCCACCCTGTTGCCGCACATGGGGGCAGTGATAGCCATGGGCTTCGTCCTCACGCTGCTCGCCTTCCCTGTCCTGCGCTATCTGGGACGCTTCACGCGCGCGGATGCCGCCTCTATCGCCGCCCATTACGGCTCCGTGAGCGTCGGCACGTTCGCGGTGGCGGTCGCCTATCTGGGCAGCAGGCAGATCCCCTTCGAAGAACACATGCCGCTGCTTCTGGTCATGCTGGAGGTGCCGGCCATCCTTGTGGGAATCGTGCTGGCGCGGGGCCTTTCGCGCGAGACGCGCTGGCGGTCGGTGGCCCACGAGGTGTTCCTGGGCAAGGGAATTGTTTTGCTGCTGGGTGGCCTGCTCATTGGCTGGGCAGCTGGGCCGGACGGGTTAAAGCCGATAGAGCCGTTCTTCTTCGATCTCTTCAAGGGATTCCTCGCCGTATTTCTGCTGGAGATGGGGTTGATCACCGCGAAGCAAATCGGCAGCCTTCGCCGCTACGGGCCATTTCTGGTCGCCTTCGGAATCGGGATGCCACTCTTCTCAGCGCTAGTGGGCACCTGGCTGGGCTGGGTTCTTGACCTCTCCGTCGGCGGAACGGCAATCCTGGCGACGCTGGCGGCGAGTGCCTCATACATCGCGGTGCCGGCGGCCATGCGCATTTCCGTGCCCGAGGCGAACCCCACGCTGTCGCTCGCCGCGGCGCTGGGAATAACCTTCCCCTTCAACGTCTTGCTCGGCATCCCGATCTACCACGCACTTGCCGTGTGGGCACATACATTCGCGAGAGGATGAGAGCCATGCAGAGCTATCACCGCAGGTTGTTAACCGTCATCACTGAAGCCGCACTCGAGAGCACCCTTGTTCGAGATCTCGACCAGCTGAACGCCCACGGTTACACCATTACAGATGCCCGCGGCAAAGGTAACCGCGGCGTTCGCGATGCTGGCTGGGAGGCCAGTAGCAACATCCGCATCGAGGTGGTGTGCGACGCGGAGACGGCCGAAGCAATCGCCGCGTACCTTCAGGAGCACTACTACGCCGACTACGCCATGATCCTGTTCATGAGCGATATCGACGTGCTGCGACCCACGAAATTCTAAGCCGCCGCTCGAATCTTCGCGCAACGGCGCGATGTGCACTAGAACAGAATCGGCACGCGCCGAGTTCCCATCCAGAGTTCCCAAAAACCTGGGCGCAACCTTAAGGGGAAGAATGTTGAAGCGAGATGGAACCCGAGATGAGAACGTAGACGATTCACGTGGCCATGTCATAGAGCACGCGATACTTCCGGTGAAGCCCGGCCTTGAGGCGGAGTTCGAAGCGGCTTTCGCCCAAGCGAAGAGCATCATTGCGGCTATGCCGGGATTCCGCGGACTGACGCTCTCACGCGGGGTCGAGCATCCCGAAACGTATCTGCTGCTCGTGCGGTGGGACACCGTTGACGACCACGAGATTGGATTTCGGGGTTCGCCCGAGTACCAGCAGTGGCGAGCGCTGTTGCACGAGTTTTACGAACCGTTCCCGGTCGTTGAGCACTTCGACGAGGTTGAGCGGGTCTAGACGAATGGCTGAATGGCCCGAACCACTTTCGCTCTCGAGCCGTAAAGCGCGCAGGATAGGGGGATGCTGCTTCCCGCGATCATCCTCATCACTCTTGCCCTTGTCTTGTACACAATTGGTGTGTGGAGCGAGCGCGTGCAGAAAGTGCTCAAGCCGTGGCACACAGTTTTCTTCGCGCTTGGGCTAGCTGCTGATGCGAGCGGCACATTTCTGATGAACCTGATCGCCAACGAAAATCGGGCCGCGGGCATCGAGCAGAGTTTTCTGAATCAGCTCATGGGCGTCACGGGAGTGATCGCGATCGTGCTCATGGCCGTGCACCTCGCTTGGGCGATCGTGGTGCTGGTGCGCAATCGTGAAGCGGAGAAGCACCGATTCCACCGTTTTTCGGTCATCGTGTGGGTGATCTGGCTTGTTCCTTACATCGGTGGGGCGCTCGGTTCCAGCCTGGGCTAGAACCGCTCTGCCAGTTCGATCAACCGATTCGTTCGCGCAGGAACGCGACCACTCGGCTCCGGGCGTCCGCCGCCGAATTTGCGGGATCTTCACGCACTTCTTTCGTGAGCACGGAGTGCGCAGAGGCATCGTAGCCATCGGGGTTTCCCGGCGACGAATCAAGCTGAATAATCTCGAAGGCATCCCCGAGACGTTTCTTGATCGTGTCGAAGCGGGCACGCGGCACCAGAGCGTCTTCGCTGAAACGCAAGCCGAGGGCGCACACTTCTCCCGCGTTGGCTCGTGCGGCGATGCGGTCGAACTCCTCGGCAGAGACTCCGGGATCGAGCTGGCGTGCGCGCCCGACCGGGAAGGGCACGGCGGGTTGACTCAAGACCGATGCCGCAACGGAGTCGTCAATCGCTGCCGCTAGCGCGAAGCCGCCCGTAAAGCATTGGCCGATCATCCCGACCCCTCGTCCTGGAGTTCGCGCGGCGAGATCGCATGCGACGGCCCTGAGGTAGTCGGTGATTGGCCGGGCGGAGTTCATGGCGAAGGCACGAAACTCGGATGACACGCAGAGTCGAAGCACGACGCCCATTTGGTAACTGCCCGAGTTGGAGCGCCCGGGAGTTCCGAACGGTGACGGCACGACGACAGTGAAGCCTGCACCAACGAGGTGTTCTGCGAGGCCGAGCACCTCGGGGGTGATCCCGGGAATCTCTGGGATCAGCACAACCCCTGGCCCTGAACCCTTTTCGAAACAGTCGAAGGTCATACCGGCGGCAGTGAACGGGGTGCGGATCCATCCGTTCAGGGTGCCGACCGGGGCGGAGGGAACGCTAACGGCTGTCATGGCTCCATCATGCCGCACCGAGCCGCATCCGGGGCCTCTAGCTGGCGTCGACGATCCCGCGCACAATCACCGCAATCCCGCCGAGGGAGGCGAGAACCAGGCTGAAGATTCTGGCTGCGCGTGTGGGCACCCACCGGGTCAGCAGTTGACCACCTAGTAGGCCCGCGACGAGGGCCGTGATGGCGGCGATCCAGTCAACGGACGACAGCGTGGGCGCAGTGCCCCGCGCGATCAGAGACAGCGAGCCGAGGGTGGCGAAGTAGAACTGAACACTGATGGCGAAGCGGCGGTGCTCCCATTCGGATGCGACGGCATACGCCGTGATTGCGGGCCCACCGACTCCGGCGATGACGTTCATGAATCCTGAGAGGGCCCCGGCGACCACTTGCCCTGGCCACGCACTCACGTGCGGCACTCGCTTGGCCAGCACGCTCAATGCGAGTGCGAGAATCACCAGTGACCCTGCCCCAATCTCGAGAACGTGCGCTGGCAGAGCGCGCGCCAAGAGGGCCCCGGGGATGACCGCGATCGCAGCGGCGCCAAGAATGGGCAGCACGCGGCGATACTCAATTTCTCGTACGTGGAATACGAAGACACTGAGCGCGGTCGCCACCCCAAAGATATTTGTCAGTACTACTCCCTGAACGGGGCCCAGAGCGAGAAGAAGCAGTGGGGATGCTACGAGAGCGAACCCCACGCCGGTGAGACGTTGGGTGAGCGCTCCGACCAGTACCGCGAGGGCAATCGTCAGAGCGCTCATCATCGCGCCACGTCGTTACAGAGTGATCGACGCATACGTAGTTTCGGTGAACTCTTCGATGCCTGCGTGGGATCCCTCGCGACCGAGGCCCGATTGCTTGACGCCGCCCATAGGGGCGAACACCACGGAGGGCAGTGCTTCATTGAGGCCGATGATTCCGACATCCAGTCGTTCTGCCAGCGTCAAGCAGGTCGTGAGCCCCGCCGAGTAGACGTAGCCAGCGAGGCCCATCTCGGTGGCGTTGGCGCGTTCGACGACATCATCCACCGAGTCGAAACGGAAGATCGCGGCCGCAGGGCCGAAGATTTCGCTCGTCGCCATGAGAGCGTCGTCTGGCACGTCGACGAGCAGCGTAGGGGCAACCCACGACCCTGCTTCGGGCAGATCTCGGCTCGCTGTGACGACTTTGCCACCACGCGACACAGCGTCAGCGATGAGACTCTCAACGGCAACCTTGCGGTCGTTGTCGATGACAGGGCCGAGGTCGGCGACGTCATCACCGGTCGTTGCTCCGACGCTGAGCGCATCAACAGCAGCCACAAACTTCGCGACGAATTCCTCGTAGACCGCGGAATGAACGAAGAACCGATTCGCGGCCACACACGATTGGCCAGTGTTGCGAAAGCGCCCCAACATGGCGCCAGAAACAGCTTTGTCGATGTCGGCGTCATCCATCACGATGAAGGCTGCGTCACCGCCCAGCTCCAGCAGTGGGCGAACAATGCGCTGGCTCGCCTGCGCCATAACACTGCGCCCCACTTCTGTCGATCCCGTGAAACTGACAGCGCGCACGTGCGGGTGATCCAAGATGGCGGATGTCGTGACACGAGCAGGGCCGTGAACGAGGTTGACTACGCCGTCGGGCACTCCGGCATCCGTAATGCAACGAATGAGTTCGGTCACGGCCAGCGGAGCTTTCTCAGAGACGCGCACCACCACAGTGCAGCCAGCGGCCAGTGCCGGAGCGAGCTTTCGTGCCTGGATCGAGCACGGAAAGTTCCACGGCGACAGGGAGGCGACGACACCGACCGGTCGGCGAAGAACAAGGTGACGTCGGTGGGACAACTCGTGGGCGGGGTACTCACCGCTCAGTCGTCGAGCTTCTTCGCCGAACCACTGGAAGTATTCGGCCGAGAAAGCGATTTCGCCGGCTGCTTCGGGCAGACGCTTTCCTGCCTCGCGGGCAAGTAGCAACGCCAGTTCGTCTGCTCGTTCCCGGATGAGTCCAGCGGCCCGCAGCAAAATCTCGCCTCGAGCGCGCGCGGGTGTCGCTGCCCACGAGGGGAAGGCGGCATGGGCGGCGTCGGCGGCGGCGATCGCGTCGCCCACGGCAGCGTCAGGCTCCGGGTAATCGACGCTCCCCACGAGCTCGCCGTTGGAGGGATCGAAGATCTCTTTTCTGGCGTCGCGAGTCTGCCAGTTTCCGTTGATGAGAGTGGTTGGATTCACGGCCATGGCTTGTCTCCTTCAGTAATGGTTCGAGGTGGCGCGAGCGTTAGCGGTTTCCGACGACGCGGTCCACGATCTCGACTAGCCGCTGCAGTCGCGGCACCGCGTCGGCCTCGAGCGAAGCCACGACGTCGGGAGCATCGACGCAGGCGCGCCACACGGCACGACCGGCGAGGAAGCCTGATGCGCCGCCCTTACAGGCAATCTCCACTGCACGCGGAAAGTCATCTGCCGCAACGCCGCTCGAGAGTACGACCCAGGGGGAGGCGATTGCGTTTCCGAGCCGGACGCACTCGTCGAGCAGTTCAGCATCGGTCCCGAGGCCCTTCAACGGAACCTCGGCCTTATAGAGGTCCGCTCCCAGGCTGCCCAGTTCGTGGGCGGCAGCGTGCACGCCGGCGTTCCAATCCCATTCGCCTCCGTGACGAGGAGCCTTGCAGACCGGTTCGATGATGCTGATGAGGTTCGCGGCTGTGCAGCGGCCGATGAAGTCGACGACCATGTCGACGCGCTCCTGCGCCGATTCATCTTCGCGATAGATCACGAGCAACTTGGCAGCGACAGCGCCTTGAGCCTTCGCGGCGACAAAGTCGACGCTCTCATCAATGATCTGAGCGGTAACGACTTCACCATTGCCGGGCACGAACTGGTCGGCGGCGATGATGGGCGCGCAGCCAGCCGCGACGACGCCCTGCTCCATTGCGGCATCCCACACGAACTGACGATCCATCAATACTGCGGATGCGTAGGGGCTAAGAATCTTTGTGGCTTTGAGCTTGAAGTCGGTGAGGGTGCTGTCGGGCACGGCTGCGAGCACCTCTGCGGGCACTGACCCGTCGGAGTTGGCGGCCACGTCACCAGCAAACATGAGGCGCAGAGCTTCGCGTTGGTCGACGGCGAGCATCGCAAAGGCGCCTGACTCGCGTCGCAGCGGTTGCGTGGGGTCGGTCGGTGAAGTGGAGCTCGTCATTTCTGTGCCTTTCGAAGGAAAGCGATGGTTTCGTTGTGGTTAGGGATGGCCGAGCGCCCGTCGACGCCACGGCAGGACAGCGCGGCGACGGCATTCGCGTAAATCAGAGCGTCAGCCATGGGAGTGCCTTGCGTAATCGCCGCGGTCAAGGCGCCGTGGAAGACGTCGCCGGCACCGAGGGTGCTTCCGAAGTCGTCGACCGCGAAGCCAGGAGCAGAGTAGAAATTGTCAGCAGAATCACGCCCGATGCAGCCCTCTGAGCCGAGCGTTGCGACAACGCTGAGGCTGGGAGTGCCGCGCAGAATCTCCTCGTGGGAGCCGTTGCCATAAAGCTCGATGAGCTTCTCCAGCGGTGGAACATAGAGGTCGACATCTTCTACTGTGCACAAGCGTGCGGCAGCGCCCACGAGCGGGTTGCCCGCGTCGACGCTGATCCGCGGATGCTGCTCGCGGGGAACGTGCGCCAAAGCTTCAGCGACGGCTGGCCAGCCGAGGTGATCCACGTGGACCCACTCGGCGGCCAGGAGGCGCTCGCGGTTTTCTGCGCTGAGATGCAGGGGTGCGACTTCGCGGGTCGCAATGCTGCGGGTCGCATCCGCATCGCTGCAGATGATGACGCTCGCTTGAGAGGCGCGGTCAGTTTCTACTTGTAAGAGTTCGGCGGAGATGCCTTCTTCTTCGAGTCCCGAGCGGATGTAGTCGCCAACTTGGTCGGGACCGATGGCGGCGATCAGCTCAACGTCGAGCCCGAGGCGCTTCGCGGCAACGGCAGCGGTAGCGGCGGGGCCCCCGCCGGCGTAACGGATGGTGCTGGCGATGACGCGCTCGTCGGAGGCAGGCGTGCGGTCGACAACGGCGATCGCGTCGTAGGTTGCAGCGCCTACAAAAAGAACGGGCAGGGGCATCATTACCTTTCAGCTCGAGATGGAGAATGTGTGAATATTACCATCTATTGTTGTTTTAAGAACACAGGATGTTCCAAGTTCCGGGACTTTCTCTGGTTAACTTGTGGAGAGGTAGGGGGAGATCAATGACGCAACGCGATGACACTGCAGTGGCAGAGCCTGCCGCGCCGCGCAATGAACGAATCGTGGCGATGCTTCAGACACGCGGATTCGTCTCTGTGCGTGATCTTGCGGCGCACCTCGAGGTATCAGAGATGACAGTGCGTCGAGACTTGCGCGCCCTCGCGAAGCAAGACATGATTCGGCTCGTGCACGGGGGAGCGGCGCTCACCCACGGCACACTCCGCACTCCAGACTTCGTCAACCGGGCAGGAACAGAAGGCTCGGCCAAGCGTGCAATCGCCGAGACAGCTCGCCGATACGTGCGTGACGGCGACACCGTTGCGATCGACTCAGGAACAACCACATTCGTGTTGGCTGAGCGACTCCACGACGCTTCGCCACGCTCGATCGTGACCAACTCAATCCCGGTCGTGCAGCTATATCTCGGGCGACCGCAGCAGAGCGTCGTAGTACTAGGCGGCGATGTGATCCCCGAGAGCCAAGCGATGGTCGGCTCACTCGCAGTGTCCGGTGCCGAGCAACTGCGGGCAACAACGTTCTTCCTCGGTGCCGCAGCGGCAGACGCTCGCGGGCTATATGTCGAGACTGACTCTGAACGACCGACCAAACGGGCGCTCATGGATTCAGCCGACACCGTGATCCTCTTGTGCGACGCCAGCAAATTCGCGATGTCATCTCCCATCAGGCTCGCTACGTACGACGATGTGGATGTCATCATCACCGACGCAGAGCCGCCGGCAGACGTGAGGCGTGCGGCCGAGGCATCGCACACTGAGATTGTTATCGCCTCGTCCTGAGCAATCACGACACTCGCCCGACCGGCAGTCGTGGCCGTTGCCACGACTGCGCAGCGGGAGCTCTCAGGCATCGAGGAGGCCACGGCTTAACGCCGGCGCCATCCCCGGAGTGAGGGGAAGGCGAGGCACCACCAAACAGTGAAGCAAGTGGTAAATGTCTTGCTTGCCGCTCCACACCAAGCTCGTGACGACGTTGTTCTCGTCGAGTTCTTGCCACCACGAACCAGTCTCGTAGTCGATCAGATAGTCGCGGCAATAGTCCCAGAACTCGTTGTAGATATCGGAGTAGCGCTTCTCTCCGGTGGCGCGGAACAGCGCATAGGCGCCTCCGATGGCTTCAACGACTACCCAGCGAACCCGCGAGCGAATGACCGGAGCACCAGTCCAGTCGACCGAGTAGAGGAACCCGGGTGCGCCATCCGTTGACCACGCATCGTTCACGGCAGCATCGAACATGCCGACAGCATCCTCGACGAGCCACTCTGGAGTGGGGCGGCCCATGGTCTCCAAGCTCGCGCGCAGCTGCAACAGTAGGCGCGACCACTCAACCCAGTGCCCAGGAGTGCCGCCAAACGCGCGGAAACGATCGCCTGGCTCATCGCGGTTGTACTCGGGCAGGGGAACCCAATTGCTGTCGAAGTGCTCGTTGACCCGGTAGTTATTGTTCTTGGCGATGTCATGGATGACGAAGGATGCGATGGAGAGCGCGCGGTCAATCCAGACGCTGTCGCCTGTCACATCGTGGAGCACGAGGAATGCCTCGACACTGTGCATGTTCATGTTGCCGCCGCGGTAGTCCTCACACACGGTGAAGCCTTCATCCCAGTTATCGCGGCAGCGTCCCTCGTCATCAGACCAGAAGCGCTTCTCGATGATCTCGATGGCGAGCGCCAAGAGTTCATCAGCACCCGGGATGCCCGCGGCAGCGGCAGATGCTGCGCCGAGGGCAACGAACGCGTGGGCATACGCTTCCTTGCGGCGATCAATCACGTCATCGCCGGAGTTCGCCACGACTGCAAACCAGCCGCCGTTGCGGGTATCGCGGGCAACGCCGGTGAGGAGTTGATGCACACCGTGCGCGGCGAGGGTGCGCGCTCCGGGGCGTCCCATGAGCGACGCGACTGAATACACATGAACCATGCGGGCGGTGATCCACAGGTGGGTTCCGTTTTCGTCAATCGTCTCGCCCTGGGGCCCAAGCCAGCCGAACCCATTGGGTTTCTTTGCTTGGCGTCCGAACTCAAGAATGCGATCAAGTTCGACCTCGAGCCAACGATTGTGGGCTGGGGTTCCTATCCACTGCGACATCGTCAGTGTTCCTTTCATCTCTGCGTGATTCCCAGCCAAGGTAGTGGCTCGAATTGCACCAGAGGGTGGGTTGAGTGAGTCAAAATAGGCGCGGATGCCGAAGCGTGCGCCGTCGGTCAGTGCGGTTAACCCTTGGTTGCGCCCGCCGTGATTCCGGCGACGAAGTAGCGCTGCAGGAACACATAGGCGATGACGATCGGCGCGGACGCGAGCATGACTGAAGCGAACAACGCTGGGTAGTTCGTTTGGTACTCACCTTGGAAGCTGAGCAGAGCCAGGGGGAGCGTTCTCATGTTGGGCGACTGGATAAACAGCAGCGGATAGAGCAGCTCGTTCCAGTGGATGACCGCGAGGAAAATTCCGGCAGCCGCCAGCGAGGGTGCCGAGAGTGGCATCACGATAGAGCGGTAGGTGCGCCATGGCCCTGTTCCATCAATGGATGACGCCTCGAACAGCTGCTGGGGGATCGTTTTCATGAACCCCGTCAGGATGAAAACGGCAATGGGCATGGTGCCCACAATGTTGGCGAGAATAAGCCCCGCCAGGCTGTTGAGCAGACCCAACTGTCCGAACAGCACGTACAGCGCAATCATGTTCGTCTGCGCCGGAATTGCCATGCCGAGCACGAGAAAGCCAAAGACCAATGCAGACAAGAAACCCGGGATGCGCGACAGGGCGTAGGCAGCGAGGCTCGCGATGAACAGCGTTGCGGGCACGGAGATCAGCGCCACGATCGTGCTGTTGAGGAACGCGTTACCGAGATCACCCCCGGTGAGTACCTCCTGATAGTTCGTCGGAGCGAACGAGCTGGGAAGCGTGAACGGATCGTTGAAGAGTTCAGAAGTCGATTTGAATGACCCAAAGATGACGATCGTGAGGGGTACGAGAACGATGATCGCGTACACCACCAGAATCCCTCTGTGGCCGAGCTTGGCAAGCATGCTATTCCTGTTTCTGTGTCAGTCGAAGAACACGTCGTTGAAGGACGGTAATGAGAACGATCAGCACCATGAAGATCACAGACTGGGCGGCGGCGTAGCCGAAATCAGTATTTGCGAAAGTCGTATATATCCGGGTCGAAATGATGTCTACCGACGACTTGGGCGGATTGCCCGCAATGCCCAAAATCAGGTCAAACGCCTTGAACGACTGGATAGTCGTGTACGCAACCACAATGGCCGTCGCGGGTGCCAACAATGGCCACGTGATCGTGACGAATCGCTGCCGTCTATTGGCGCCATCCAATTCAGCTGCTTCGTACAGTTCGGCCGGAATGGCTTGAAGGCCAGCAACAAACACGACCATCATCTGCCCGGAGTGTGCCCAGATTTGAACGAGCGCAACCCAATAAATGGCTTGTGCAGGATCGCCAAGAAAGGCCCCCTGAAACTGGCCGAGCCCGATGTTCTCGAGAAATGAGTTCACGAGCCCGAAGTTCGGGTCGTAGATGAAGCGCCAGATGAACGCGACCGATACCGACGAGAGGATCGTCGGGAAGAAGAACAGCGCCCGAAGCAGGATGCTACCTCGCGTGTTGCGCACCAATAAGAGCGACAACGCCAGCGAGACAAGGGTCTGCACGATAACGACCACGAGCATGTACTTCACATTGTTCGTGACAGCATTCATGAACAAAATGTCGCCAGTGAACGCGCGTACAAAATTGTCGACCCCGACGTAGTTAAACGTCGCAGAGTAACCATTCCAGTCGGTGATGGCGTAGTGAAATGCTTCCAGCGTCGGCATCGCCATGAAGAATACGAGGAGAATCACGGCGGGCAGAGGAAACAACCACAGGGCGGGATGCACCCTCGTGGGGGATCTGCGGCCCAATCTCCTTTTCGGAGGTCGCGGTTTTCGCGACGGATCAAGGAGATTGGGCCCTGCGGAGCCCCCGTCTTCGCGGAGAGTATTCGTCATCGCAAGTTTTGGTCCACGATTGCCTGCGCGGTCTCTGCGGCCTCTTCAGGAGAGGTGCCGCCGACCACTGCGATCGTCGTTGCTTCCACTGCATTGCGAACGTCGAGGTTCTCAAACTGGAAACGTGCGGCGAGCATGGTGTTCTTCGACAGCCACGGGCTCAGCTTCACGAGGTCGGGGTCGGAATACTCCACTCCTTCAACCGCCACGTGCTGTGCGGTGTTGTCGGCGTAGTACGCGGCATTTTCCGGGCGCGAGAGGAACTCAATCCAGCTGTAAGCGGCGGGCTGCACGTCACTGGCCGCATTGACACCGAGGATGAAGGTTGCGTTGTACACGCCCTCATAGTTGGCAGTCTCGCCGGCAGCATTCGTGGAGGGGAACGTGAGGTCGACGGGGAAGTCCGCGCCAAGGGCGCGGACTGCGGCGATGTGGTACGAACCGGTGACGAGCATCGCGGCTTGCTGCTGCACGAACATGTTTTGCACGGCTTCGACGGCGGTGCCGGCAGCATTGTCCTGCATGTACGGCGCAAGCTCTTGGTACTGCTTGAGCATGGCAATGAACCAGTCATCGGTGACCTTCAGCGTGCCAATTTCAAGCTGCTCGCACGCGTCTTCTGATGGGGAGTGGTTGGCGACCATGCAGTTGAATAGCTGGCCAGCGTTGCCGACGTCACCACCCGGCCACGCCATCGGAACAAACCCAGCGGTCTTGAGCGCTTCGCAGGACCCGAGGAAGCTATCCCAATCCTTCGGGGCGGAGTCTGCGTTTGCTTTGTCGAAGGCATCGAGATTGCTCACCGGCATGGGGAAGACAACTTGGTAGGGCAGGCCGAGGGTCTGCTTGTTGACGGTTCCCGCGGTCAACAGTGAAGGCACGAATGCCGCTGCAGCGGCTGTGGCGCTGAGGTCTGTGTAGAGGCCGGCGTCTGCCATGCTGGCGAACTGCGAACCTCGGAACGAGGCGAACGCGTCTCCCACGTTAGATCCCTTGATCTTCTGGAGCCCCTGCGCGTTGTAGTCGTTGGAGGTCGTGATGTCTTGAGTGAGAGACACATCCGCGACTTCAGCAGCCCAGCGCTTGGCGAGCTCGTCGAACACCTCTTTGTCTTCGGCTCGCCAGTGAGCGAACGAGACTTCGCCGCTCGGTGTTCCGGTGAGTGGTGCCAATGGACCGCTCGAGCTAACGGCGCCGCCAGTGCTTCCCGGGCCTGCACACGCTGCAAGCGCAAAGCCCGCGCCGACCGCTCCAAAGACTCCAAGTGCTTGACGCCGCGAGAGTTCGTTGCTCATCTGTATCTCCTCATTGAGTATGCGTTGGAAAGAATTGCCCGCGCCCGAACTGCACCGCCTGACACGCACTAGGAGCGTGTATGTGGATGTACTTCTTTGTACTTCAGGTCCGTTGTGCTCTTGCCTGAAAGTTGCGAACATGTCGTATGCTACACACCAGATGTTAAGTTATCAACATAATTTGTTCAAGAACCATCACGAGGGTTTGGGTCGCAGAGAAGCGTCCTCGAACCCTAGTGCTGAGCGAAGCGAAGCGGAGTAAGAGATCCCCATGTCGACATCCAGCAACCCAGCCACAGTGCGGTACGGAATCATTGGCGCAGGCCTTATGGCGCGCGAACATGTACGAAACTTGGCGTTGATTCCGGGCAGCAGCATCGTCGCTTTGGCCGATCCTTCGGAGACATCGCTGGCCACCACTGAGCGTGAGGTCGGTCACGAGTGCCAAAAGTTCAGCTCTCACCTCGACATGCTCAACAACGCCGAGCTCGATGCCCTCGTCATCGCCAGCCCCAACGACACCCACGCGCGCATTCTGCTCGACATCATGGAGTCGGGCCACACGCTGCCGATCCTCGTCGAAAAGCCGATCTGCACAAACCTGGCTGACGCCGCGGCTCTGGAGAAGGCAGCGGAAAGCTACGGCGCACCCATCTGGGTGGCGATGGAGTACCGCTACATGCCACCCGTCGCGGAACTTATTAGGGCGACGCACGAGGGGCAGCTGGGCACCCCACACATGCTGTCGATCACAGAACACCGTTTCCCGTTCCTCGACAAAGTTGACTCGTGGAACCGATTCAATGAAAGAACCGGTGGAACCCTCGTTGAGAAGTGTTGCCACTTCTTCGATCTGATGCGCCTGATTCTCGACGATGAGCCGGTGCGGGTCTACGCGAGCGGTGGGCAGAGCGTCAATCACCTCGATGAAAGCTATGAGGGCAGAGTGCCGGACATCTTGGACAACGCACTCGTCGTCGTCGACTTCGCTGGCGGGTCTCGCGCGCTTCTCAACCTCTGCATGTTCGCCGAGGGTTCCTTCTACCAAGAACACATTTCTGTCGTCGGGGCCGAAGCCAAAATCGAATGCTACATCCCTGTCGATAGCAATCATTGGCCCGCCGATGGAACCGTTCGCGAAGCAATTGTCGAGTTCAGCCCGCGATCCCCGCAAGGCCCGACGAGACACACGGTCGACGTCGATCCTGCGATCTTGGCGGCCGGCGCACACTTTGGCTCGACCTACTACGAGCACACCGGCTTTCGCGATGTAGTGCTGGGCAACGGTGCCGTTCAGGTGACGTTGCGTGACGGCATCCAGTCCATTCGTATGGGGCTAGCCGCGGAATTGTCGGCGGTGCAGGGTATCCCCGTCGAGCTCGATGCGGAGCTCGCAGCACGATGATTGTGTGCTCCAGCGTCGTGCAGGCTCTTGCGAGGGAAGTGTTGATATGAGTCAGCCCGCAGAGTTAAGCGTGAGGCAGCGAGCCATCGTTGACCAATTGCAGCAGCATGGGTTTATCGCGACCGTCGACCTCGCCGAGGAGTTCGGCGTCTCGGACATGACGATCCGTCGTGACGCCAAGAGAATTGCCGAAGCTGGTCATGCTCGTGTGGTTCATGGTGGCATCAGCCCGACTCATGTCAGCGGGCATAGCGCGTTCTTCGCTGCTCGTGCGCGCGAGCATGCGGAGGGCAAGAGGCGAATCGCGGCAGCGTGTATCCGTCTCCTCTCCGACCGCGACGTGATTCTGTTGGATGCCGGCACGACAACCTATGAGATCGCCAACGCGCTACCGTCGAGCTTTCGCGGCACCGTCATCACGAACTCGCTGCCCGCTGTCTATCGCACTCGTCAACTGCCTGCCGCTCGAGTGATTGGGCTCGGTGGGGAGCTGCTGAAAGATAGCCAAGCCTTCGTGGGGCCGATGCCGATTCAGGCACTTCAAGGTCTTCGCGCCTCCATCGCTTTCATCGGGATCAGTGGCGTGGGTGAAGGCGGCTGCTTTATCGAACGCGAGCACGAGCGAGACATCAAGCTTGCCGCCATGGCCGCTACCGATCGAATTGTGGTGGTGGCGACGCACGACAAAATGGTGCGATCGGCACTCGCGCACCTGGCGCAGTTCTCTGAAATTGACTACCTCGTCACGGATGCTGAACCTCCGGCGGATGTTCGAAAGCAACTCGAGAGCGCCGGCACAGAACTGATCGTCGCGTCAGAACGGCTCGATCGGTCGCTGCACCCTGTGTCCTCACCGGCCCGTTTGTTACGCTGACCGCCACCCCCATCCGGTGACACGCGAGCGAAAGTAGGCCCCGATGAACGACTATCCAGCCATGATCACGGAGAAGAACTTCATCCAGCCTGTTCCGCGGCGCATTCGCGGGTACTTCGCTGGCGAACTTATCTTTGATACGACTGCGGCTATTTATGTCTGGGAGTGGGCGCCGTATCCGCAGTACTACATCCCCATCGATGACGTGAATGATGATCTCCTTGTTGACGAGGAGAAGGAGAAGCACGAGTTGCGGGGCACGTACATGCGCTTGGGCCTCAAGGCTGGCGAGAGCGAGCATCCGGCGGCAGCCAAGCTGTTCTCCGATGATTCGCTTCCGGGTCTCGCCGGAATGGTGCGTTTCGAGTGGGATGCCCTTGATTCCTGGTTCGAGGAGGACGAGCAGATTTATGTGCACCCGCGTAGTCCCTATGTGCGCGCGGATGCCATTCGTTCGACGAGAACCGTGCGCGTTGAGCTCGATGGCGTGGTGCTCGCAGAGTCGTCATCACCCGTCATGGTCTACGAAACCGGGTTGCCGACGCGGTACTACCTCAACCGCACCGATGTGAACTTCGAACACTTGGTTCTGAACGACACTGTCACCGAGTGCCCCTATAAAGGAACGACGGGCGACTACTGGTCGGTAAAGGTTGGCGACACCGTGCATCCTGATCTCGCCTGGTCGTACACCTTTCCGACTCGCCAGTTGTTGCCGATCACGGGGCTCGTTGCGTTCTACAACGAGAAGGTCACTACGTATATCGACGGTGTCGAGTTGTCGCAGGCGCAGACCCACTTCTTTCCGAAGGCGGATGCGAAGAGCTGACATCCGCCGAGAGAGCTAGCGGCGAGCGGCTCGAGCCCCAGACTCCGGGCTAGCGGCGCTAGAAACCCACCTGACTGTACTGGGCAGACCTAGCCGTTCGGCGCTGGTTGTCGTCCTGCTGTTCGAGGGCAGCGAGCTGTCGCACGATGGCGTCGCCTACCCGACGACAGAACTCTGCTGGTTCTTGATCGGCTGCGGGGCGCTCTTCCACGATTTCGTGCACGATGCCGTCCTCAAGAAGGTCTTGGGAGCGCACTCGCTGATCGACCGTCATGGCGGGGGCATGGGTGGTGTCGCCAAACATGATGACGCTGGCGCCTTCGGGCGGCAGGGGTGCGAGCCAGCCGTGTCTGGCCGCGATCACGCGGTCGGCAGGGAGGAGCGCGAGCGCGCCTCCGCCGGTTCCCTCGCCGAGGATCACCGCAATGGTGGGCACGGGAAGATCAAGCATTTCGGCGAGACAGCGGGCGATTTCGCCGCCAAGGCCTCCCTCTTCTGCCTCCCGCGAGAGTGCAGCCCCAGGGGTGTCCACGACGGTGATGAGGGGAAGGCCGAGTTCGGCGGCGAGTGCCATTCCGCGACGAGCTTGGCGGAGAGCATCCGGTCCCAGCTCAGCTTCGCCGTGGGCGCGACGGTCAAGCCCAACTACGACGGTGCCGCGACCGCCGATGGTTGCAAGCGATACGACAGCAGATTTGTTGGATTCACCCTGGCCTGTGCCGCTCAGCGGCACGATTGAGGTTGCTGCGTGGCGCAAGAGTGAGCGCAACCCTGGGCGGCCGCTGCGTCGCGAAATGGTGATTGATTCCCAGGCCGACGGGATGTCGGTAGCGGCATCTTCGGCGGGTGGCGGAATCTCCTCGCTTGTTGCCGCGATGATCGCGAGGGCGTCGCCGGCCATGATGCGCAAGTGTTTGGCATCGAGCACGGCGTCGACGATGCCGTGGGCGAAGAGGTTTTCGGCGGTTTGAACGCCGGCGGGAAAGTCAGTGCCGTGCAGCGCCTTGTAGACCTTGGGTCCGAGAAAACCCACGAGAGCGCCGGTCTGCGCGACCGTGATGTGCCCGAGCGATCCCCACGAGGCAAAAACGCCGCCGGTGGTGGGATGCCGCAGGTAGACCAGATAAGGAAGTCGCGCTGCTTTGTGGGCGACCACCGCTTCGGTGATCTTCACCATTTGGAGAAAGGCCCGCGTTCCTTCTTGCATGCGGGTTCCGCCAGAGATGGGTGCGGCGAGCACGGGGAGGCCTTCTGCGGTTGCACGTTCGATGGCGTCAATCATGCGGGTGGCAGCATTGACTCCGATGGAGCCGCCGAGAAAGCCGAACTCACCCACTACAACGACAACGCGGGTGCCATTCAGTAGACCTTCGCCCGTGATGACTGATTCGTCTTCTCCTGTTTTTGCCCGCGCTGCTTCGAGCTCGTTTCGGTAGCTTTCTTCGATGGCGAGTTTGGGCAGCGGGGTATTCCAACTGCGAAAGGTTGAGTCATCGAGGGTCATCGCGATGAGTTCGCGTGCATTGGGCCGCTCGAGCACTTGCTCAGGTGTTCGCTTGCTTTGCTGCTCACTCATGAGTTGATCCAATCACGCACAGAGTCGTTGTGTTGTCCGAGGGTTGGCGGAGCGCCGTGATCGGTGCGAGTGTGTTCGTGTCCTTCGGCATCGAAGAAACGTAGTGGTGGGCCGGGAAGCGTGACCGCACCCAGCGTGGAATGATCCACATCAATAAGGAGTCCTTGCGACGCCGTCTGGTCCCATTCGTAGACTTCCTGCAGGTTGCGAACGCGGCCAGCGGGGATGCCAGCTTCGTCGAGCGCGGTGAGCAGCGCATCCGAATCCCACACAGCAAACACCTCTTCGATCGCGCTGATGAGGGAGTCGCGGTTATCGACGCGGAGTCCATTGGATGCCCAGCGCGGGTCATCGACAGCGAGCCCGGTCATCGCGCACAGCCGCACCCAGAGACCTTCGGAGCCGACCGCAATCTGCACGGCTCCTGTTCCCGCTCGGAACAGTCCATAGGGTGCAATCGAGGGGTGATGGTTGCCGTTGGCCAGTCCAACTTCTCCTGCAACTGTCCAGCGCGTGCCTTGGAAGGCGTGCACTCCAACGACCGACGCGAGCAGTGATGTGCGCACGACCTGGCCGGCGCCCGTGCGTTCGCGTTCGAGCAGTGCCGCGAGCACTCCATACGCGCCGTACATTCCGGCAAGCAAATCGCCAATCGGAACGCCGACACGTTGCGGGTCGTCAGGTTTGCTTCCCGTGAGCGACATGAGTCCGGCTTCGCCCTGGGCGATCTGGTCGTAGCCAGCGCGGCCGCCCTCGGGGCCGTCGTGGCCGAATCCACTAATCGAGAGCAATACGAGCCGCGGGTTGATCTCGTTGAGTCGAGCTGGAGAGAACCCTAAGCGATCTAGAGTGCCGGGGCGAAAGTTCTCCAACAGCACGTCAGCGCGCGAAATGAGTTCGGTCACAACGCCAGCATCGTCTGGATCTTTGAGGTTGAGGGTTATTGACTCTTTGTTGCGATTGGCCGACAGAAAGTAGGTGGACTCTTGAGCACCCTCTTCGCCCACGAAGGGTGGTCCCCAGCCGCGAGTGTCATCGCCGGTGCCCGGGGTCTCTACTTTGATGACGCGAGCACCGAGGTCACCCAGCATCATGCCCGCGTGCGGCCCAGCTAATGCGCGAGTGAGGTCCAGAACGAGGGTGCCGTTCAGTGGCCCGCCAGCACTCATGATCGCACCTCGACTTGTGTGTGGTTGAGCTGGTCGCGCAGTGCGAGAATCATCGCCGTGAGTCCGTGCCGATCTGCAGCACCAAAAGTGTAGAAGTCGGGTCGAATGAGCACGCTTTCGGCAGCGAGCGTCGTCAGCCAGCGCGCATAGGTTCCGTCGACCTCGGTGATTGTCGTGACATTCGGATGCTCGCCCGCGAGAGCCACGATCGTCAGTCCGAGAGCGCTAACGGCATCGACGGCTTCGGTATCGAGGGAGTCGTAGAGGTCGGCGTTGGCGAGCAACAGTATTGTTCCCGCGTAAAGATCGTCGAAGCGCGCGGTGCCGTCGTCCGTCGCGATGACGCCCTGCGGGGAAAGCTGGCCGCCGCCGGCACGGTGCAGGCCTGGGCCCAGTTGGGGAGCGGGAGGCGCTGGGGGAGTGTTGCCTTTGGCGAGTTCAGCCATCATCCGCTCATCTCGTTCAGCGGCCTCTGTGGGATCGGTAATGCAAATCACCCGACCGAGTTCGATCGAGAAATCGATGAATTCCCTAATGTGGGTGAGCCGTTCGGTGCCGTAGGTATCGAGCACCGCTTCGTTGGCTGTTCCGTTGAGTGTGGCGCTAAGTTTCCAGAACAGGTTCATGACATCGCGCAACCCTGCGCCGAGTCCTTGCCCCGCAAAGGGCGGCATGAGGTGTGCTGCGTCGCCCGCAAGCAGCACGTGACCGCGTCGCCATTCGGTGGCCCACCCTGCTTGGAAGGTATACACCGAGTGGCGTTCGAGTTCTGAATTGTCGGGACGGATGCCGAAAGGCTCGAGCAATTCCCACGCCCGTTCGGTCTTGTTGAGGGACTCGATCGTCTCGTGCGGGAGTCGCATGAACTCCCAACGCCGGCGACCGGGACCGCCGGGCACCATGGTGGCCGGGCGCGCAATGTCGCAGGTCTGAATGGCAACGTGGGGAAATTCCAGCGAGGGGTCGGGGATGACATCAACGACAAGCCAGTCGTAGAAGAATCCCATGTCGTGCCAGTCGATCTTGGCCCAGTGCCGCACGGTGCTGTTGGCGCCGTCGGCTCCGACCAGATAGCGGGAGGTGATGACCTGTTCCGCGTCTGAGCTGAGCTGAGTGAGGCGAGTGGAGACGACGTCTGTGTCGGAGATGACGTCGGCCGACCATCCACGAAGCACCGTCACTGTCGGCAACGACGTGAGCACTGCCTCCATGCGATCTTCGAGTGCGGGCTGACTAAAGAAGTAGGTGTTGTACCAGCCGGATGAGCCGATGCCGCTCCAGTCGACTTCGACCAGACTCTCGCGATCAGCATTCCGCCACACGTACATATCGTCGTACGGTTCGGTGATCTCCGGGATGGTGTCGGGAGCGAGCCCGATGGACTGCAGAATGCGCGCGAACTCGAAATCGTGAGTTACGGCGCGAGGCAGCGGGTAGCCCTCGGTCTTGCGATCCGCGATCACAACACGGTGGCCTGCGCGGCCGAGTTGGATCGCCAAGAGCTTGCCCACAGGGCCTAGCCCCACGATCATGACGTCATAGGTATCGGTTGCCGCGTTTGGCGGCGTAGCTTCATTGCTCACGTCGCCGAGCCTAGAAGTTGTCCGAACGGGGTCTGAAGTTCTGTCCCGAAATACGGGATGGAAAGTTGTTACCCCGCCGCGGGGGTTTGATTATGGGGTATCCCGTGCCACCCGGACCGCAATCAAAGGAGATTCGCGATGCACCACAGTTCTCGATTTAAGCGCTTGGCTGGCAGCCTCTCGCTCCTCACCGCAGCCACTCTTGTTCTCACTGGATGCTCGCCCATCGGAAGCGATTCCGGAGCGTCTGATTCCTCCGAACCGATTCGCATCGGCGCGACCGTTCCTCTGAGCGGCGTGCTCGCCGGGTTCGGCAGCTTTCTCCAGTGGGGCTACCAGCACGCGGTTGATGAGGTCAATGCCGACGGCGGCATCATGATCGATGGCGTTGCTCGTGAGGTTGAGCTCACGCTTGTCGACGACAAATCTGACCCAGCCGAGGTCACCTCTGCGATCAAGACGCTTATTTCGTCCACCAACGTGGATGCTCTTCTGGGGTCGTGTACTCCTGACCTTGTTGTTCCCGGCGCGGTTGTCGCGGATGCCCAGGGCGTTCCTTATATCGGTGAGTGTGCGCCTATTGAGGTCTTCACTTCCGTGAAGGAGTGGACGTACGCGTGGGACATCTTCTTCTCGGTCGCCGATCAGGCCGTTGCCCCGTTCGAAGCTCTTGAATCGACGGGCACCGAAACCAACAAGCAAGTCTTCATCCTTCACGACAATGGCCCCGATGGTCAGGCCATCGGAAATGACATTTGGCCCGTTGTTGCTGAGGAGCAGGGGTACACGGTTGCGGGAAACATTGAGTTCCCCGATGACAACACTGACTTCTCTGCTGCAATTCAGAAGGCTAAGGAATCGGGCGCAGACATCGTACTGATTTCGTCGACGACGCCTGCCGCGATCTCCATCCGCAAGCAGATGGCGGCGATTGGGTGGACTCCTAAGGTCATCGTGTCGGAGAAGGGCGCCGAGCCGGTGCAATACGCCGAAGCGCTTGGCGACCTCGCCGACGGCGTGATCGTGGGGGCCTACTGGGATTCCTCGTTCGATTACCCGGGAGCAGAAGACTTGAAGGAAGCTTTCGAGTCAGAGACCGGCCTCACGTCGAGCCAGCACATCGCCGATAGCTACTCGGCAGCAATGGTGCTCATGGATGCCATTGCCGCAGCGGGAACGCTCGACAAGGACGCCATCAACGAGGCCATCGGGCAGACCGACGCAATCTATGCCGTTGGTCCGGTGAAGTTTGACGACCAGCATGCAGCGAAGATCCCTGTGGTCTCGTCGCAGTGGCAAGACGGTGTTCCGGTCATTGTGTGGCCTGAGGATCAGACTACGGGCGAGCTCCTCTTCCCTGTTCCCTAACACTGATGTTCGCGGGGGCCGACAGCGTGCTGTCGGCCCCACCCTCACCCCTACGACGATGTGGACTCTTGGATGAACTCGATCGACCCGGTTGGACTGGCAAATACAGTCTTCGGCGGGGCCCTGCTTGGCGGGCTCATCGCCCTCAGTGCCGTGGGACTTTCCCTGGTGCTGGGTGTGATGAAGCTGGTCAACCTCGTTCACGGCCAGATCGTCGTGCTCGGTGCCTTCCTCGCCTACTATCTCTCCGCGTTCTGGGGGATCAGTCCTCTGCTCGCACTACCGATCGTGTTTGTGCTCGGCTTCGCGCTGACCGCCCCAATTCAGCATTTCATCCTTGCGCCTGTCGCTCGCCACGGTGAAGAGGCCGGGCTCCTCACTACCTTTGCTCTCGCGATCATTCTCGAGAATGTGTTCATCCGGCTGTTCTCGGGCGATAGCCGCTCGCTCGATACGGCGTTCAGCCGCGAAACAATCGCAATCGGGCCGATCAACCTGCCGACGATCTATCTCATCGGTTTCGTCATCTCCCTCGCGGTCTGTGTCGCCGTGTCGGCGCTCGTCACCCGCACGTCGTTCGGGCGCTCTTTGCGGGCCAGTTCTGAAGATCCCATTTCTGCCGCCATCGTCGGCATCCATGTGAGCCGCGTTCGGTGGGGAACATTCGCCTTGAACGGTGGCCTCTCGGCCCTCGGTGGTGTCCTGATCGCTCTGTGCTTTTCGTTCACGCCGTCCTCCGGTTCCGAATATCTCCTCACCGCCTTCACGATCATCGTGCTCGGTGGGCTCGGCAACATCATGGGCACCTTTGTCGGCGGCATTGCTCTCGGGGTCTTGCAATCGATGGGGGCGTACTTCCTCGGTGACGGCTACCGCACCTTTGTCGGGCTCATCATGCTCATCATCCTTTTGGCTCTCGCGCCCAACGGAATTCTCAAGTGGAGGCGCTCCTCGTGAAAAAGGGACTATCAGTCGTCATGAGTCGCATCGCGACCCCGGCACGCGTCGGTCGACGAGACTTCATCGTTGTTGTGGCGTTGGCTGCGATCGCATTCTTTATTCCCTACGTGGCTGGCACTTACCAGCAGGAGGTTGGCTTTCGCATCCTCCAGCTTGGCGCACTAGCGGCAGCCTGGAACATTGCCGCTGGCTACACCGGCCTTGTCTCCCTCGGCTCCGCTGGCTTCTTCGGCATCGGCGTTTACACGATGGCGATGGCCAGCAACGCTGGACTTCCGATCGTGCTGTGCGTGGTGCTGGCCGCCGTGCTCGCCAGCATCTTCGCGATCATCGTCAGCCCCGCGCTCTTCCGGCTTCGTGGCCTGTACTTTACGGTCGGCACGCTTGCGCTCGCCGAAGCGTTGAGAATCTTCGTCGTCAACAGTCCGTGGTTCGGTGGCCAAGCCGGCATCTACCTCACCGCTAAAGCGTTCACGGCATACGACCTCTATTGGATCGGTCTCATCGTCGCCGTAGTCATCGCGGTGTGCGTCCTCTTTCTCTTGCGCAGCCGCTGGTCGTACCGCATGCAGGCTGTGCGAGACGATGAGGATGTCGCCAGCCAGCTAGGCGTGCGCACGTACCGCACCAAGTTGTGGGCCTTCGGCCTCTCGGGCGCGCTTATCGCGGTGGTCGGGTCGATTCAGGCGCTCAACCAGGGGATCGTGCAACCGAACAGTGGCTTCGGCATGGGGTGGACCATCGAGATCGTCTCTGTCGCCATCATCGGCGGCATGGGAACGAAGGTGGGGCCGTGGATTGGCGCTATCTTCATCGTCTTACTTGGCGAATACCTCATCCAATTTCCTGAAATTCACTTGGCTGTGGTTGGCGTTGTGTTGCTCTTGGTCATTCGGTTTATGCCGAATGGAATCTGGGGCACTCTCACTCTGGCGCTGCAAAAAGATAGGAACTTCTCGTGACCGCGGTATTGCAGCTCGAATCCATTACCAAGTCGTATGGCGGGGTGCGTGCTCTTGACGACCTCAGCATTTCGGTGGCGCCAGGCGAAGTCTTGGGGGTTATCGGGCCAAACGGCGCGGGAAAGAGCACGTTGATTGGCGTGATCGGTGGGGCGCTGACGCCCAATGCGGGTTCTGTTACCTATGACGGTCGCGACGTTAGTCGGCTCAGTTCGGCTGATCGGGCGCGCTCCGGTATCGGTCGCACGTACCAAATTCCGCGACCTTTTACACGGATGACGGTCGGCGACAACGTGCGCTTGGCGGCTACCAACTCCGGTCATCACATTTCGCAGCGGGATCTCGAGCCGTTTGTGGCTGACATTCTTGATCGCCTTGGGCTTGGTCCTTTTGCTCATGAGGCGGCAGGCAAGTTGCCTCTCTTGCGGCGTAAACGCCTCGAACTAGCGCGTGCGTTGGCTTTGAAGCCTCGGTTGTTACTGCTCGATGAGATCGGTGCCGGTCTGGTGCGCAGCGAGACTGAGGAACTCATCTCGATCATTCAGAGTTTGCGCACCGAGGTTGAGTCGATGGTGCTCATTGAACACGTGATGGATGTCATCTCTAGTTGCTGCGACCGCACTGCTGTTCTCGACTTCGGCAAGCTGGTGACGGTTGACGAGACGGCAAAGGTTCTGGCGGACCCCGTCGTGGCATCGCTCTATTTGGGCTCAGCCGCGGGCAGCGCTGAGCACGCACCAGTGGATGAGGGCAAGCAGGCCACGATTCGGGAGTCTCTGAAGTCACTCGTGAGCGTCGCCGAATCGCGATCAGAATCCGCACTGCTTTCCGTTGACGATATCTGGGTGCGCTACGGCGGGCTGAACGCGTTGAAGGGCGTTTCTCTTCACGTAATGCCCGGTGAGTGTGTGGCGCTTCTTGGCGCAAACGGTGCGGGTAAAACGACGTTGGCTCGTTCGCTGGCCGGCGCTGTTCCGCTTACTTCAGGAGAGGTCTCCTTCGCCGGTCAATCCATTTCAGGGCTTCGGCCCGATGAGGTGACGGCGCTAGGAATCGCACAGTGCATGGAGGGTCGCAAGATCTTCGGAACGCTTTCGATCGAAGAGAACCTGATTGCGGGCGGTCTTGGCGCATCGAAGAAGATCAAGGCCGAGCGGCTCGAAGCTGTTTATTCGATTTTTCCCATCTTGAAGCAGCGTCGAAAGAACTCCGGCACTGCGCTTTCTGGCGGTCAGCAGCAGATGCTTGCTATTGGCCGAGCCCTGATGTCGGCACCGTCGCTCGTGGTCTTTGACGAGATCTCGCTGGGGCTTTCACCGATCGCCGTTGATGACGTTTATCAAGCACTCGGGGCGATTCGGGATTCCGGAGTGGCGATGATTGTCGTCGAGCAGAGCGTGGATCGGGCGTTGGCTATTGCGGACCGCGCGATGGTGCTCAGCCAGGGGGAGGTCACTCTCGAGGGCAAGCCAGCAGAGCTGCTAGCCGACAAGCGATTGCTGACGAGCTACCTCGGGTGACCGAAGGTAGCGCCGGGGCGCCGAGTTAGCTGGCGGGCGAGACAGCGCGAGCTTCGAAAAGAATGCTTCGCGTATCGACGCTGCCTTGCAAGCGCGTCAAGCGTTCGACAAAGAGCTTGCTGAGCACATCGAATCGTTCGGTCGGTGCAACGATAGCGACGGCCTGAGAAACACCAGCAGAGTTCTGGATGCACGTGGCAACGGCAGAAATCCCGACGTCCCGTTCTTCGCGGTCGAATGCCAAGTTGTTCGCGCGCACTTCAGCGAGTTCGGCAATGAACTGGTCGATGTCGGTGATGGTTTTGTTGGTGTGGGCAGTGAGTATCTCCGGAAGCACTTCGCGTACTTTCCAGTCGGGAAGTTGTGCGAGCAGTACTTTGCCGATGCAGCTGCCGTGCAGCGAGAAGCTCTTGCCCACTTGGGTGACGGCATGCATTCGGGCAGTCGATGACACTTGATCCACGACGACCACTTCACGACCGCTAAAGATGGCGAGTTCGACGTTCTCGTTCACCGCGCGGGCCAGCGAGGTGAGCACGGGACGCATGCCAGCGACGAGCTGCAGGTGGCTGTTCATCCCGAATTTTAATACTCCCGGGCCGAGTGAGTACCCGCCGGCGGGAGAGGTACGAATGACGAAGCACTCGCGTTCGAGTTCTTGAATGATGCGATGCACGCTGGAGCGGGGCAGCCCGCTGCGCTGCGAGAGATCGGTGAGAGACAGCTGTCCGCGGCCCTCGGCGACGATATTCAGAAGTGTGGTGGCCCGCCCAAAAATAGACATCAGCCGACCGGCCAGCTTCGGGTGACAACGAGGGAATCGACCGCCCAGTGGCTTTCGTGGCGAGAAAATGCCATTTCGTACTCTCCCATCGTCGTCAAGAGCGGGGCGGGCGTGAATTCCCACCGCGTGTATAGCGCTGTTGCTGAGTATCCCAGTACAACCTTGGTAACGCGAACGTTGGTGATGATGTGGCGGTGGCTGTTGGGCTTTCCCCAGAGCTCGGAGTACAGCTCCGTCAATTGTTCCGAGCCAGCCACGGTGCGCTGAGGAAAACTGACGGTGGCATTCTGAAAGAACTTCAGAGCGGCGGGAATATCTTTGGCGTCAGCAATGGCGCCGTACTTATAGAGCAATTCTTCGGCTGCTGAACGGATGTCGTCACTCATGCGAGCTCTCATAGCCACGAAGCAGTGCCCGTCCGTAGTCGTTGCCATTGGGAGTGCGAACAATGGTGTGGATGTGGAACGGCGCCGGTTCTGAATTCTTCAGGAAGACTCCGCAGTGGTGGTCGAGTTCGAAAATCACCACAGGGCTCTGTACTCGGATGTAGAAAACGTCGTCGGGCCCGGTGCCACCGATCCAAGAGATCCAGGTGTCGTCGAAGTGGCTTTCGATCTCCTGCTGGCGGGCACGTGCCGGCCCTTCTGGCAGGTAGTCGACGAATTCGTGAACGAGGGCGCGAAGGGATTCACGCGCTGCTGAGTCAAGTTCGGTGACCCGCAGGCCTTCATAGGGGATGACCCGATTGTCCTGAAACGCTCCAGCCAAATGGCGTTCGTCGCCCGGATGGATGCGCCCGGCTGGCATCGCGGGGTCGACCATTTCTTCGAACAGCACCGCAGTGTCTCGCTGCTGCGGCGTGAGCGCTGCCATAAGCGCGCGGGCGCGGCTGACGCGAGGCATGAGAGCTGGGTCATCGGTGACTTCGAGTTTGTCGGGCTCAGCGCCAAAGAAGATGGGGGAGATGACGAGTTGATTGTTGACGATCGCGCAGTTGAGTGCGAGGTGGTGTCCAAAGATTTGCCACCCCCACGGTTCCGTGAGCGATGGCGTTCCGTAGATGGCCATGTTGTAGCTGAACTCGTTCATGATTCCGTCCAACCCGGTGAGTTTCCCGAGATAGCCGTTGATGTTCATGAGTTTTTTCGCGAGGGCTGCTCCGCGGGCACTGAGCGTTGCGTCGAGCAGCCCGAGGAGTGCTTCGCGTGCGCGTGGCTCAAGGAATTCTAGACGAAGGCCGGTGTCATGCTGCATGAACTCAGGGTTGGCCCACGACTGCCACTCGACGGCATCCACCGAGTACTGCAGGGTTTCTCGCTCTAAGGGTGTGAGTGTCGCGAGGGCGGCCACGGCGGCGTTCATCATGGCTTCGGCCGGGGCGCCGTTGGGTTCAAGGGGATAGAGGTCGGGGATGATTGTCCCGTCGGAGGTGACTCCCACGAACTCGTTGAGGTATAGCGGCTCCCAGCCGCGAATCAGACCGCCAGTGAAAGCATCACGCTTCGCGGCTTCCCGGTAGGAGTAGGCATCGAGCCCTTTGAGACCAGCGATACGTTCATCGTTGGACGGGTACAGGTATCGCCGGAAACCAGCGTCTTCGCTCATCACGTCGTTATTGAAACACACCGCGCCCGGGCTGATATAGGAGGTGTCCCGTGAAATGAGACACGCAGTTGACCGGTGAGCGTGGGGAGTTCAGGATCAATGCCAGCAGAGCTGCTGTGGGTTGGCTCTGCATCAATTGCAGAGGATGACACCGCATGAGGCTTATCGGAGCGAGACTCTCCCCAGGCAGCGACACATTTGTTGCAGCGTTGACCACAAAGGATGGTGTGGAGTCTGCACGAATCCTCACGAGCCTTGAGACTTTCTGGGGTTCGCCTGCGGCGGCACTTGCCAGTTACTCGTCCGAAGGCGGAACGGTTGTTCCTCTTGATCAGCTGCAGGTTGTTCCCCCGGTCTTGCCGGGAGCTCGAGTGCTCTGCATCGGCCTGAACTATCTCGATCACGTGCTTGAGGGCAGTTACAGTGACGCTGGCCTTCCTGATTACCCGACGATCTTTGCTCGCTGGACGTCGTCGTTGACGGTGAGCGGTGCTCCGATTCCCGTGCCGTCGAATGAAGATGGAATCGATTGGGAGGGCGAGATCGCCGCGTTCATCGGGGTGCCACTGACGGATGCGGATGCCGATACCGCTCGAGCAGCGGTGATGGGCTATTCCGCCTTCAACGACGTCACGTCTCGACGTGCCCAAAAATTGACTTCGCAGTGGATCCTCGGCAAGAACGGCGACAACAGCGGGCCCCTTGGTCCATTGGTCACGAGCGATGAGGTCGGAGATTTGCGCGACGGGCTCACCGTCGAAACACGAGTCAATGGCACGACCGTTCAAGAGGGCAACACCAAACACATGGTCTACGAGCTCGGCGAAGTGCTTTCGCTGGTCTCGCATAGCTTCACGTTGAACCCGGGCGACATCATTTGCACGGGCACACCGGCGGGCGTCGGATACTCCCGCACGCCGCAGTGGTTGTTGCACCCGGGAGATGTCGTTGAGGTGGAGATCGAACGCCTCGGCACCGTGACCAATCCGGTTGTGGCTAACGACTTTCGCACGCAATCGGCTCAGCCCCTCAGCGTGTAACACGGCAGTCCTTGAACGTGCGGGCCCCTGAACGTGCGGGCCCTTAAGCGCGCGGGCCCTTGAACGAACTAGTCGCGTGAGGTGGGGCCAGAGGTGACCCCATTTCTCGGCGCAGGCGACGCATTCCGGAATGCTCGGTTCGCTCATACTCCGTTCATAGGAAAGTCATAGAGAACTCCGGTGGGATGTCTACATCACCACAGATAGGGGCGCGAGCGATGCGCCGACATCCCCAAGGAGTTTCACCATGAAGAGCAGAAAGTACACCCTCACCGCGCTAGCGAGCACGATTGTCATTGGGGGGCTTCTTCTGGCTGGATGCTCGACCACTGTCGAGACTCCCGCTGCTGTTAGTGAGACCACGACCTCGGCGGCGGTCGAACAAACCACGGGTGTTGTCGCCACCGAGGTGCTTGCGGCTAACGCAAATTCCACCACCGTGAATGATGACGAGTGGAGCATGGATGGCGCGGTCGCCATCACGCTCAACGGTTCATCCGCATCCGCTGACGGTGACGGGGTGTCGATCTCAGGCAGCACTGTCACGATCACCGCCGCCGGCACCTACGTGCTCTCCGGCGATCTCGATGGCCAGGTTGTTGTTGACACCGCCGATGAGGATGTCGTTGCGCTCGTTCTTGATGGCGCCGACATTTCGAACTCGTCGAGTGCGGCGATCGCTGTGCTGAGCGCCGAGGATGTTGTGGTGTCGCTGAGCGGCAGCAACAGCGTCTCCTCTACGGGAGCTGATGAAGAAGAAAACGCAGCGCTCTTTAGCGATGCGGATCTCACTATCTCGGGCGACGGATCACTCACCGTCACCAGCACCCAGAACGACGGCATCACGAGCCACGATGACCTCATGATCCTCTCCGGCGATATCACGGTCACCGCGGCCGACGATGGACTGCGCGGCAAGGACTCTCTCACGATTGAGGGCGGCACCGTCTCGGTCGAAGCCGGCGGCGATGCTCTCAAGGCGGATGAAGACGAAGACGAGACTAGCGGCTACGTTCTCATTGCTGGCGGCACGATTGACCTCGTGGCGGGTGACGACGGCGTGCAGGCGCAGACCGACATCGTGATCACCGGTGGCGAGACCACGCTGAGCGCGGTTGATGACGGTCTCAAGGCGGAAGTCCACATCGTGGTCTCCGGCGGAGCGACGACGGTCAGCAATTCTTATGAAGGCGTTGAGGCCTACTACATCACTGTCGAGGACGGCTCGATCGATGTTGCCGCCAGCGATGACGGTATCAACGCGACGAGCGGCACCAGCACCACCACTGACATCGGTGGAGTCGAAGAGGCTGACGACGGCGCACTAATTGCGGTCACTGGCGGTGAGCTCACCGTCAACTCAGAGGGCGACGGAATGGACTCCAACGGTTCTATCTTGATCACGGGCGGAACCAGCACGGTGTTTGGTTCGCCGGAGGACCGCGAGGGTGCGCTCGACGCTAACGGCTCAGTTGTTGTCGACGGGGGCACAGTGCTCGCCGTCGGAATGACCGGAATGGCAACCTCGCCTGACGCAGAGTCTGAGCAGGGATGGGTGAGTGTCGCTCTCGATCAGTCCGCTGGTGCGGGCGAGAGTGTGCAGGTGCTCGACGAGAGCGGCGCGGTAATCGCCGAATTCACTTCGGTGAAGACTTTCCAGTCGGTCGTTCTCTCCTCAGCGGATGTCACTGAAGGCTCCACGTACACGGTCACCGTTGGCGGTCAATCGGCGGGAACCGCAACCGCTGGAGTAGCGACAGCAAGCACCCAGGGCGGTGGCGGCGGAGGAGCACCGCGACCGTAACGACTAACCACTAACGCCAAACGGGGTGGAGCTCAGGATTCTGAGCTCCACCCCGTTTTTCGTTGATTTTACTGTGCAGCTCGCTGCCGCAACAATGACGGCGCTACCAGTGCTCGTTGTCTTTGTCTTGGCGCAAAAGCAGTTCGTTGAGGGACTGGCGCAGACCGGTCTGAAAGGTTAGGCCTAGATAGACCTCAAGGGGAGGGGTGATCACTCGACTGAGCGATCGACCCTCTTTCCCATGAGGTGACGCGCAGTCCTCAGTCCAGTCACACCACCCTCGCAAGGTGGTGTGTCGGCGAAGGCCGAGCACAGTGTTTTGGGGGCCTCATTTTTGCGACACGCCCGGGATGCACGTGGTGTTGGCGAGGGGGGCAAAATGCACGTAATGTTTCCTCTTGTCACCCCAAAGGTGCGGAAGTCCCGGGCAGTTCTGCTGCTAGGTTTCCGGCCTCAAGTGGGGGCCGCCATCCTCCACAACTTTAGAGTTGTGGTCGAGTCAAACATCGGTTTACCTCTTGTGGGTTGCGGTGTCAGATCTTAGGATGAGAACCCGCTTTATTCGCGTGTTGGTCAGTTGTGGTGTGC